>CAZQKW010000012.1:0-79504 GCA_964594075.1 uncultured Thermodesulfobacteriota bacterium
AATGAAAATCAACTGCCCCTCTTTGATTCTTAAATTTTTTGGGGAAAGTCCTGTAATTTTTCAGGCTTGAAGCATTGTTACTTTTCTTTTATTATTTTAAAGTTTATCCAATTCTTTTATCATCGTCATAACATTCGCCCTCGCTAAAAAGGTATTTGCTTTATCAAATGATTCTCTTGCCAGCTTCTGCGGATCTGTTGAAACGGTTTTTTTCATAACTTGTCCATAACAGTTTATTATCTTTTCAGCCAAGTTTTCCAAATCTGTTATGGAGTCAAAACTGATATCTATCTGAGAAGCTGAATCTTTTAAAACTGTTCCAAGTCTCGGTACATCCATCAATGTTACTTTAGGTCTGCTGCATCTATCAGCTTGTGCCGCAAAGTCCACGCCAGATCGCTCTATTACTCCGCTGTATCCAAGGAAAAATGTAGAAATACCATAGACTACAAAAAGTCCTTGTGTTAAACCACGCTTTGTAGGCATTGAGTCATTACTGGTTAAAATATTTATTATATCTCTTAAGACTGACAAAGTCGGCAGTGATTTTGGGCGATTTAAATCTGCTATTCTTTCTATCTCGTCAACACTTACTATTAATCCATGATGCCCTAAATTATTTAGTAATTCTTTTAACAAATAGAGAACTCGGTCCGTTGGGACATTTAATAGAGATTTCATTGTTCTATCATATATTCCCAACTCTCTGAGTTCCGTAGCATATTTCGGTTCCCCTTTTAACCATGACAGAGCCATTTTTTTTAGAATTTCATTAGAATCATCGGTCGCGTGTAATAATACCGAAGTAAGGGCTGGACTCCAAAATTCAAATGTAGCCAAATCCTTCTCTAATATTTGATGTACCTTCTTCCTGGTTTTCTCGTCTTGTAGTATTTTCCACGACAATACTTGTCCATCCGGCAGTCGGAGATTATTAAATATCTGCAGAGTAAAGTAAGGGCCTGGTCCATACTGTGCTATTTGATCATCTTTAATCTCTATATGTACTATCGGATATCCCATCTCATCAGCAACATATTCAAGATATTTGATATAAACAGATTTTCCGTCACCGTTGTCGCCGCTAACTAATACAAAATTCCATCGCTTTGTTTTCATGCTTTCAACAAAGGTGTTGTGGATCGATTCCGCCTTTTTAGGTAGGACATATAGCAAAGGGCATGTTGTTCTCATCCCCTTCCTCATCAACTCAACATTTTCTATTCCCATCTCTCCTTTGCAGTTTTTACAATTATTCATTTTTATTCCCCCTTTTTCTGATATTCTTCAATACCGATAAAAAGTCTGGCATCTTTATTAAAAGTTAGCATCTGGCAAGGCTGTCTTTGGGCTACAAATCTATCGGTCTTCTTTGAAGGGGTAAGAATCCACATATCAACTGTTCCCATCTTTGGTATTAACATTCTTTTAAGCGTGGATATTTCTAACAAGCGTTTTGCCAGATCATTTTCATAATCTTTTATAGAAACGATATTCTCAATCCATTGGTTAAGAATACTATGTCTAATCTTTGGGATGGGTTGTGTTATTTTAATTTCAAATTCATTAATGATATATTTTATCAATTCATCTATCGAGAAAATTGCTTTGTTTTTTTCTTCAGCCAACACAAAAAGTAATATTGAAAAAAGATCATATTTTTTTATATCCATATCACATAATGTTCTCACGGGTGTAGCATATTCATTATAATATTTACTCGTGAGTTCCCACATTGCCAAAACCAGTTTTTCTATATCACGTTCTTGGTGTTCTTTTATTAGATCAATAAAGCCTCCATCTATAATGCGCCAGTACCTGCCAGATTTATACGAATAAGGGGCTTTAAAAACTTCCCATATCAGAAGTGGGATTTTTTCTTTATGGTGGTCAGCAATATGACCCCTTGTAAGATTCTTTATTAAATCAAGTTGTCTACCTATACTTGATTGTTTTAAGCCCAATTTCTTCATCCCTCTATCTGTTGTTGCTCTTCCTTCAAAATAACAAGCAACAATAGGATTATCAAACGCGATAGATTCACCATGCATTGTTACTTTTAGTTGGGATGTTAGCAATGACGTCATTGCTTGAAGATATTTCTCTGCTTTGTTTTGTATTTCTTTTATTTGATATATTTTTCCTCTATCAAAGAATTTTAATTCAATTCTATATTTAGACGCTATTGATGCCTTGGCGGCGAGATCTACTGGGATAGACCAGAGCAATCTACTTTTGGGATAATGTTGATCAATCAGCCGTCTATACTCGCGCATTTGGTTTTCAGACACATCACTCCATTTTACTTCGACGAAAGTTGATGTTTTGTTTTTATCCTCAAAAAACAAATCTATACGTTTGAGATCTTCATTTGAAAGATATTTTTCTCCTCTCACTAATTTTAGACCATCCTCAATCAAAAAAGGGTTAGCTCTCAGAATAGGGTGAACATCTCTTGTTTCATCCAGATTACAAGGTTGATCATTAATTGTTGCTGACATAATTTCAATGCCTTTCATTGTGTTAAAGTAAAAGGGCTTATATTATTAAGTTTTGCAACGAAATCAAATAAATCCCTGGCAGATTAACTTCACCAAACTTAAAGAGATAAAAAAGGTTATGTGTTTTGGGAGGAATATTTTGAGTAGCTTCTGCAACTAGTGTGTTCAGTGAATTACACCGCCTACAAGGCGGGGCATCAAAAATTTTAAAACATCTTTAATTGCTTTGCTTTAGGGTTTCAATGATGCTTAATATATTTTATCATCTCTTGGGTAACCTTATCTCCTACTGTGCGGGCAAAATATCCATCTTCCCAAAATTCTCCACCCCACAATTCTTTCTTGACTTCAAGGTATTCCTTGAATATTACACTCGCACTTATCCCCTTCAGCATACCCACCACCTTTGCAATGCTATATCGTGGCGGAAAGCTCAGAAATATATGCCCATGATCCGGGTCAACCTCCAATGTGTCTATCTCAAATTCATGATGCTCTGCTATCTCTCGAAATATCTCTTTTGCTCTTTTCTGTATTTCGCCTCTCAATATCCACTTTCGATATCTCGGTGCCCAAACCAAATGATATTTCGTTTCATACACTGCATGGCTTGTTCTTCTAAGCACCTTTCTTTTCCATATATATTATAACCACTATTGCCTTCTGCAAAAAAACTTTTCATCCCCGCTTACAAGGTGGGGGATTCAAGTTTTGTATTTTCATAAATCTCCCCGACTCAAACATCGCGGCTTCTGTTTGAAAATTAAATTCAGATGAGGCTATAAATTTTTCTGTATCTTTTCGCATATCCCAAAATCTTCAACTCGATTTAACCCGCTCCCGCAGCCACGGCTCAAGTCTTTTAAACTCTATGTTGAAAACTTCTTTTATCTGCTGCATCTCTTCCGGCGTGCATACGCTATCGCGCTTCATGCGGTACAGAAAATCTTTGCCGCCTTTTTTGCCGGTTGCCAGAGCCATCAGAGTAAACAAACCATTCAAAAGCCAGAACGGCATTTTTTTTAATTTCGGCTGAACCCCGACAACAGCGCCAACCAACTGGACAATTTCTGCAAGCGTAAACGTCTCAGGGCCGGCAATTTTAAAAATTCTATTTTTTGCTTTATCATTATCAATAGATTGGATAAAAGCCTCTGCAAGATCAGCAGGGTCTAACGGCTGGAGTTTTGTCTGCCCGTCTCCAATAACCATAAAAGACCCCTTGTCTTTAATCTGCGGTGCAAAATACTCGGCAAAGTCCACAAAGTAACCTGACGGCCGGAAAATCGTATAGGTAATGCCTGAATAAATAAGCGTCCGCTCGGTGTTCCATTTGGCAGAAAGGGACCTGGCTGGAGAGTTGGGCTCCACACCCATGACGCTGGTATACATGATATGCCGTACCTGATGTTCCTTTCCCGCCTGAATGATATTTTTCATGCCGCCGTGCTCAACCATTTCATGAGTCAGTTCTTTGGTTTCACCGCGCATGCCGATCACATCCATCACCACATCAACACCTTTAACCGCTTTTCGCACATCATCCAGTTTTGTTACGTCGCCAACCATACTGTCCAGTCCTGAGACGTCTTCACCTGGCAATTCCAGCGGTTTCAGGTCAAAGCAGCGCGCAGGAATTTTGCGGGCAATGCACTTTCGCACAATCTCTTTACCAACATGGCCGTTACAGCCGGCGATGAGCACCATATCAAATTTCTCGTTTTGCGTGATGCGTTATATACGAAAAATTATCACCTGCCGTTTTATCAGGACTTCCCCAAAATTTATCCCTAAAATTCAGGCAAACCGCTTGAGAAAATCAAACACAAGGGGTAAAAAGTGTAAAATGAAAACACCGGCGACGGTGAAATATTTTTTTATCGCCTATTTCATGCTACATTCCCAGCTCTTTGCGGAACGCAGTCATAACCTCTTCGGTTACTTCAGCATTGTTGTGGTCCCGCGCATACTGTTCAGTGCCATCAACAGCAGCCTGCCGAAACGCCGTCGGCACTTTCTCCAGCATCTTTTTTGCACCTTCGGTCCACGTCATGGTAAAGGAAACCTGTGCTGCTGCTTCCTGCGAGGCTGCGGCAATACCGCCCTTTACCATGAACACCCATATTGCCAGAATGAGTGTTCCAGCACCTTTAAGAGCAAAAGACCAGCCAGGGCCTAATTTATCAAACAAATAACCTCCCAACCCCAAGAAAAACAACACACCAATGGGTTGCATCGTATTCAACCCGCCGAGTATGCCGCCCACCATGCCGGGAGGGGACGCATCTGCTGCCAGCGTATTGGCGCCGGCTATTGAACCGGCCATGCCAAATGCACACAGGACGACGCCCAGATAAACCAAACCGCTGAACGGGTGCGGACATATTGCCAGGATAATCATTCCGACGCCGCCGGAAAAAAGGGCTAAAATGATGGTCTGCACGCGTCCCCATTTGTCAATCAAGATGCCGATGACCGGAAATGCAAGCAGCGAAAAAACGCCCATTATAATCATGGGAATTGATGCCTTCATGGTTGCGTCTTTTGAAGCCATTTGTATCTGCTGTCCATATTTAACGCCCCAGGTCACCAAAAATGCGCTGAGCACCACAATGTCAGCTCGTGTTATCAAGGAGCACAGATAGCTTGCCTTCAAGGGCAGGCTTTTCATTACCACCGGGATAATCTCCTTAAGTCCGGTTTTTTTCTGTTTTACTTCCGGCATCCTATCTTTGAGAAACACCCAGGTTGTTACCGCGCCAAACAGCGACAGGAGGGCAATAATATACATGAGGTTTATAACGCCAGATTTTTTTAGAATGGGTGCAAATGCCCCAAAGACAAACAGCGAAGCTATGCCCATCATGATGCCGTTCATAGCCATGCCCTTCCCGCGGTCCTTCTCATAGGTATAGTCGGCTACCATAGTGATAAACTGGGGATAGGCCAGGATTAATCCAATACCAATTATAAACCGGGTGACATAGGTTACTAACAGGCCCGTGGAAAAGGCATCAAACTCTGCGGCACGGCTGGGAAAGAAGCTCAGCAGGGCACAAATGGGCGAGGCAAGGCCCGCAGGGATATTTAACCCTGCAGCGATGCCGTTTGACTGGCTCATAAGATAGAAAAATACTGCAGCAACAATAAACCCGGCAAATGCCAGTATCTTTCTGCCGACTTTATCGGAGAGCACCCCGATCATTGCCACAAATAATAGCGTGGCAATCTGGCTCATATTCTGTAACAGACCGTTAATAGAACCGGCAAATGCCTGGTCTATTTTAATAATATCCGTTAAGAATGCGGGCTGAACAATGGCAGGAACCGCCATAATTATGCCCATGACCAGCGTGTTGAAATAAAGAAAGAAAAAATTTCCGGTGGTGAGGTCTGGCGGGATTTCTATTCCGGCAAATTTCTTTACCTGTTTTTTGGCATCATGTGCATCGCTCATACGTTTTCCTCCCCTTTTAAAAATTCTTGAGAACAGCGTTGGTTATTAATTTAAAAAGATAAGCCCTTATACCTAATTTTACGGAGCATGGTCAACTAAAAAGCTGTCAGCACTGTTCATTGAAAAAATAAAATTTAGCACACGTGCCGGGGGTTAAGTCCCGCTCAATACGCGCAAAAAAATAACCCCCTTATACTGGTTTGGTTTGTATAAGGGGGCAATGTGCTAATGGTATTCTAAACAGCAAGAGAAAAAGTATCAGTGTCCCCCGGTCATCTTTTGCAACTCGGCAGGCGAAACCACATCAGGCCGCACGGCATAGCCGGGGTTGGAAAGGTTGTAGGGATCAAACTCAGTTTTAAATTTTTTCATGATGAGATGAATATTCCCAAACATTGGACCCAGCATCTCATAGGACGGCCCTAACAGGTGGATAACCGCAGCCGACGACTTGTTCTCAACCTGCTTCCGGGTGACTCTGCCAATGATTTCAATAGCTTCCTTTGCCTGTTCAGGAGCCTGTTCCGGGAACACATCAGTAGTCATCAGGCACCAGTAGCCGTATTCCTGAGGGCTGATCCAACCGCCGTGCACGCTTAATGGCTGCACAAAATCCTTGCCCAAGTGTTCGGGCCCCTCCAGAAGCTCGCGCTCAACTTTATTGCCTTCCATGATGTCAAACACAATCATGTCTATGGAGTCAACATTTGATGAGCCGATGCTGAAATTGTCTGAAGGTCGCGCCAGACGCTGTGCATTACCGAACCGCAGCCACTCATTGGCGACGCGTCCGATCCAGGTTCTGTAGGCTGGCTCATCCTCCTGAACAAAAAGCCCGCCCACTTTCGCAACCAGCTCCTTTAAAACCTTTTCCTCATACTCAAGCTGCTTGAGAGAGGTGACTGCCTGCAGGCCTACCACCACAAAGCCGCAGGGAAATACGTTGTTTTTCATGTTGTCAAACAGGTCCTGCTTGGTCTGCGAAGAATACGTGTAAAGGAACTGTTTGGCAAGGTGCGTGGCAACACAGGCAATCTCAGCTTTTCCCATTTCATAGAAGAGTTCCGCAGACTTTTTCAGCTCCATTTCCTCTTCCTCAGGATACCTATAGGGAAATTTAATCATATACCACCGGAATTGATCAGTAGGGAAACCCGAGGATGTCTTCTCGTTGGCGTTTCCTTTAGTTGGCCAGACAGAGGGTCCCGGCCATTGCCACAGCTTGCAGGAAATTTTGGTTACCATGCCCATGCCGCCGGCGTGCCCAAACATGCCGCCGCGCAAGAAACCGCGCAAGTCCGGGCCCGGCCCGTCATTCCAGAAATAGCCTGCCCCGGGACAGGCCATCGAACCGCTGCGCACAATGTCGCCCGTGGGCAGCACCAGCTCAAAGCCCAGCAGATTTTGTGCGCCGATACCCGTAAGCCAGCTATTGCCATATGCGCCGTGCCAGGAATAGTTTGCCAGACACGAGACATGGGCACCAGCTAACGGCGTCGGGACCGTGAGCCCTACCTTCATGGCTTCAGCCTGCAGGCCTACAAAACTCACATACGGCTCAATCACCGCATACATATCCTGCTCATCCAGCTCAATGATCCGGTTCATCCGCTTGGGATCAATCACCAGCGTGCCCGCCATGGTCGGAAATGCGCTGAAGGTAAACCCTGATCCCCGCGGGATAAAGGGAAACTTATAGCGATTGGCGATCTTGACAATCGCCTGCACCTCCTCGGTTGAGTTGGGCATGGCCACGCATGCGGGTCGCATGTCAAGGCCGCAGCGTTCGCGCTGCAGGACGCCGGGCGGGAGCCATTGAACACGCGAGTATGACTGGCACACCACAGGATCACAGGTGACATTGTCTTCGCCCAGAACATCCTGAAGAGCTTTGTAGGCAATTTCTGAAAAAGCCATCGGGGCCTCCTCTATGGTTAATGATGGTTATTTAGCCTTCCAACGCCTGTTCCACAAGATCTATAATGTCAAGAACTTTCATTTTGGAGCCGCTGGCATCAATGCCATCGCTCAAATTCGCTTCACACCAGGGACATGCCGAAACAATAGCGCTCGCGCCAGTTGCTTCTGCCTCTTCGATGCGCTCCTTGGATACGGCAAGGGCAAAGTCCGGATATGCCGATTTTGAGCCGGCACCGCTGCCGCAACACCAGGCATATTCTTTAATGCGCTCCATCTCCACCAGATTTACCCCCGGGATGGCTTTAAGAATATTGCGGGGTTGTTCGTAGTTGCCGTTTACGCCACGATTAAGTTCCCGCGGCGGATCGGTAAGCCCCCATTGAATACGCTTGCCTTCCCAGTGCTTGTATGGTTCGCCGCGCCGCGCCAAATGGCAGGGGTCATGATAGGTGACGCGCAGAGGAATGTTCTTTTTAAAAGTAAGTTTGCCCTGTTGGATAAGCTCATCAATATAGACGGTTGAGTGTTTTACGACATACGGCAGGTCTTTGGTATCTTTTTTCAGATAGCGGGCATATTTTTCAGAAAACGTCATAAAACAACCCGGGCAGTTGGTGACAATGGTTTTCGCTCCCACTTCCTCAAACATTTTCAGATTCTTGTCGGCAATTTCCTCAAAACTCTTTTTGTCGCCCACATTATCGGCGATTCCGCCGCAGCATACTTCTTTGGCGCCGAGAATGCCGAAATCAATCCCGGCTTTCTTCATAATGCGCGCGGTGCCCTGCGGCACGGTTTCCATACCCGGCTTATAGGCATACGTGCAGCCCACGTAATACAGCACCTCTGCTTTCTCCCCTTTTTTGGAGAGATCTTTAACATCCAGCTTTTTTGCCCAGTTGGCGCGGCGGGTGCGCGGCTGTTTCCACACGTTGTCATAGTTCATGATGCTCTGAATGAATTCCTTGTGCTGGGGAAGCGGCCCATAGCCTTTTTCACATGCCTCCTCGCGCAGCGCGTCAAGCACACCGATGATATCCAAGTCCATTATGCGCTTGCAGTTAATATCACAGGCGGCGCACAGCGGGCAGCGGTAAATAATTTCAAGCAGTTTGTCGCGGGAGGTGTTCCAGTCAATTTCTCCCTTGAGCAAGCCCGTAACAATGTCATTTTTACCCTGGGCGGCATATGCATCATAGACGCCGTACCAGAGCGAGGGACAGTTGCGCGCAAACCGGTGGCTTTTGATTTCCCATATGTGGGACCACTTGCAAGTCGAGCAGCGCTGGCAATGACTCGCATCATACTCTATTTTCTCTAATGCCATGATGTAACCTCCTTATTAAAAGTTTAAAATTATGAGTATACTTATTTTTTTATACCACACTATGGGCAGATTGAGAAGAAATTATTTTTTCTTTAAAATCCCAGTTTGCCAGGGTTGACAATATGGCGCGGATCAAGAATGCTCTTTATTTTTTTTAATGTTGCGTGCAACTGGCCGGTTCGCGAATAAACCATGTCTGCCCATGAACCGTATATGCGGTAAAAAAATGCTCCCTGATTAATGAGCGCGCTGCTTGCCTCGAGATACAGACGCTCAACAGTCTGCCGCTCGGCAAGCGATTCGGGATTGTAGGGAAAGCCCAGTTCCATATGAAACGCCCGTCCCCACTGTTTGGGCTGAAGATACAGGCCAATCTGAGTCGCCGGATAGTCATGCGCGGCGGCAATATGGCGCGTTAGGGCAAAAAATTCCGGCGCCCGTTTCAGGGGCGTTAAAAAGAAAATCTCCTGTGCCGCTCCCCGCACCCGAAATTTCCAGTAGGTATCGTCAAGCCATGGCTGATACAGTCTCTCGGCGATGACTCGTTCCGCCTCCTGAACACCGGGCAGGCTTTCCATAGGCTGCAGCAGGTAAGTGCGCGAAATCTCTGCAATAGCCTCAAGCTGATAGGCCATTTTTTCTTCGGGAAACCATTCGCCCGCCGTAACATTCAGGATCAGCACAAACGGGGGCAGCACTGCGCTGATACAGGCAATGTCCTCCGGCGCAGAGGCCAGAATCGCAGCCAGATATTGACTGTTAAGCAGGAAACAGTCATCGCCGATCTGTTTGCGTTCAATTTTATAAAATGCTGCTATCGCATCTTCCAGATGTTTAAAGCCGAAAAAGACTATCTTGTGCTGCGTGGGCAAATAGGCAATTTTAATATTCATGGCGGTCACAATCCCATAGGTGCCCAGGCTTCCCGGGATGAGGCGATACCAGTCAATGCCCGGCCCCATAGAATTGCAGAGGTCAGAGTGCGTTTCCTCCTGCACCTTCTCAGGAGCTGAAGCCGGCACCGCCATGGATCCGGTGCGAAACAGGTCGCCCGTGGGCAACACGAGTTCCATAGTAAGAATAGTTTCATCAAGGTGATGCTTGGGGGTTAGCTTTGGCTCGCGCTCAAGCGTGCTGGTTATAACTGATTTATCACGGTGGGGAAGCAGCGGATTAAGCGCTCGCATGCCATAACCGGCAAGATGCTGCTGCAGTTCGCCGTAGGTAACTCCCGGTTCAATGAGCGCCCATTTGTTGCGCGTATCAACTTTCATAATGCGCTTCATTGGACTCATATCCAGAATGATACCGCCCTGTTCCGGAATACCTGCCCCGTAGAAACCGGCACCGGAACTGCGCGGGGTCACGGGGATGTTGTGTATATTAGCATATTTCACAACTTGCTGGACTTCCGCCGAGCTGGTTACCCGCACCACGACATCCGGCATTCGTTCCGGCAACAGGCTGGTATCGCGACTGTATTTGGCAAGGGTGTCACGATCAGTTAATACCCTGTCTGCACCAACTATGGATGCCAGATCATTTAGTAATGTTTTGGTTAATAATTGCCCTTCACCCATATGCGCTCCTTTACATCTCTGTTTTTTTATTTTCAGACTTTCTATGCCTGTGTAGTGCGGGCTTTCTTAAGAAGCTGCGCCACATGTTCAATCGAATCCACAAACAACACTACTTCCTGGGGTGAAAAAACTTGAAACAGCTTTTCAATCTCCTGCTTTCTAATGGTCATGATGTTATCTATGACCTTTTTGCCTTCCGGAGTGAGCTTCACCAGCACAACCCGTCGATCGTTTTCATCCCGGTGGCGTTTCACCAGTCCATTCTGAATAAGACGATCAACCATGGCGGTCATGGTTGGCAGGGTAACGGACAGCAGTTGGCTCAGCTCAGTCATGGTGTAGCAATCACGCTCGGCAAACGTTGCGAGAACTTTTATCTGTGATGAGGTGAGTTCGATTTTGTACAGGTTGGCAGGGTTGATGCTTTTTGAGATGACATTATATGCGGATAATGTCCGATTAATTATGTGGTCCCAGTTAAGCTTTTTTAACGCTGTCCCTTCCATATATTTTTTACGGCGCAATGGCAAAATAATCGGACATTGATCAGGTAAGCTCTTGGTAAATGCTTGATGGTTAGTTTAGTTAATAGTTAGAGTATCTAATAATTCAAAATAAAACTAATGTCAAGAGTTTTTTTATCGGGATTTTCCAAAAAATTATCGTTGAAGGGAAATTAAGACAGACTGCGAGATAACAGAAAAAAGGAATAGTTAAAAACTGGAAACATCGAAATAAGGAGGCAGGAGCGTTCTGCCACAACAGCTGTTTTACATATCTGCAAAGACGAATGACCGACAATTAATCACTATCACTCAGCAGAACCGGTTTCTACCGCACCTTTTACCATCTTGCGTTTCAGCATACTGCCCGCCATTACCATAACATCATCTATCAGACTGTAAACCACCGGCACCACATACAGGGTGAGCAGCGTTGAGGTGGTCATGCCGCCAGCAACCGCTATGCCCATCGGCGCGCGGGACGCACCACCAGCACCGAAACCCAGCGCAACAGGCAGAATACCGGCAACCGTTGAAATAGCAGTCATAAGAATCGGCCGCAGTCTCACCGGACCTGCCTGAAGCAATGCCTCCCGCTTGTTCAACCCGGTAGCCCGCAGCACATTGGTATAGTCAACCAGCAGTATTGAGTTTTTAATCACCAAGCCCAGCAACATGATGATGCCGATAAGGCTCATAATATTTATCGTGTTTCTGGTTATAAACAGCGTGGTCAAGGCGCCGGTTATGCCCAGCGGCACGGCAAGCATAATGGTAAAGGGATGGACAAAGCTTTCAAACTGAGACGCCAGCACCATATAGGTGATAATCGTCGTCAGCGCAAAAACAAAAATAATTGATTTTATGGTTTCTGCCATGGTTTCTGCCTGTCCTGAGAACTCAATAGAATACCCTGCCGGTAAAGTTTTGGCAACAATGTCCCTGGTTGCATCAACAGCTTCACCCAGCGTTTTCCCTTCAAGATTTGAGTAAATGGTCGTGCTGCGCTGGCGATCATAACGATTAATGAGATCAGGGCCTATCTCCTCTTTTACCTGCACCACATTGCTCAGGCGGATCAACTCGCCACTTTGGGTGCGAACCAGCAGGCGGCTAATATCATCAAGAGTCGAACGCTGGTCGGAAATAAGTCTTACTTTAACATCATAGGTTTTTCCGCCCTGCTTGAATTTGCTTATATCCCGGCCGCCTATGAGAGTATTTATTGCAGCGGCTATGCTGCGGACATCCACACCCAGGTCACCTGCTTTATCCCGGTCTATAAAAACCCGGACTTCCGGCTTAGTCAATTCCATGTCCGAGCCGACACCCACCAGGCCGGGAATGGTGCGCAGTTGGGCAATTATCTTCGAAGAAAGCTCCTGGAGCACGCTTAATTCCGGTCCCTTTATCTTAAACTGCAGCGGCGCATTTCTGCCGCTCATGCCGCCACCAATGATCGTTACATCTTCTACATACGCGGCGACACCTGGTATGCGGTTCATTTCCCGGCGCAGATAAGACATGATTTCTTCCTGCGAACGAGACCGTTCCCGCGTGCTGGTAAGCTGCACAAACATAAAGCCCTTGTTGGTTTCCTGGCGAAAACCGCCGCCTGATCCAATCAGGGCAAAAACGCTTTTCAGTTCCGGCATAGCGCGGATAATTTGTTCGCATGCCAGGAGCTTCTTGTCAGCCTCCTGAAGGGATATCCCTACGGGAAATTCAAGGCGCACCAGAAAATCGTCGCGATCCTCTTTCTGCACCAGTTCCGTGCCAAGAATTTTAAACAGCCCAAGACTCATGAAAAAAATCACTGCCGCACCGACAGAAAACAGAATTCGATGGTTGAGTGCTTTTTCAAGAGTTCTGCGATATGCCTGTTCGGTAATACGAAATGCCTGCTCAAGCATTTCATATAACCTGCCGTGTTTTTTGGTCACGCGCATAAATCGTGAACAGAGCATTGGGGTGAGGGTGAGCGCCATAAATAATGAAATAAGGACAGCGGCAGATACGGTAACGCCGAACTGAAAATAAAAACGGCCGATCAGACCGCTGATAAACGCCACCGGAAGAAATATGGCGACGATAGACAGCGTAGCGGCAATTGCCGCAAAACTGATTTCGTTTGTTCCCTCGTGGGCTGCCAATTTGGAGTTTTTCCCCATTTCTCCATAGCGATAAATATTCTCCAGCACGATAATCGCATCGTCCACCACCAAACCAGTGCAGAGGCTCAGGGCAAGCATGGTTATACTGTTTATGGTAAACCCCAGCAAATAGATAATGCTGAACGTGCCAATGAGGGAAACCGGGATGGCAAGCCCTATAATGACCGTCCCCATGTAATTGCGCAAAAACAAAAATACCACCAGGGCTGCCAGCAGCGAACCCATTAACAGGTCTTTTTGAACATCGGCGATGGAGTCTTTAATAAATTCAGAGGAGTCAAATGCGACGGCAAGATTAATGCCCGGCGGGGCAATTTTTTGCAGCTTCTCCATGGTCGCTTTTACTCGGTTGCATACTTCGACATGATTCGCCCCAGCGCGCGGCACCACTCCCAGCCCCATGGAGTTGATGCCCTGAAAGCGACCCACCGACCGAATATCCTCGGTGCCATCTTCGGCAAAACCGATATCCTGCAGGCGGATAGGAGCCTCGTTGCGGTAGGCAATAATAAGACGGTTGAAAGCTTCTACACTCTGCAGCTCACCCATCGTTTTGACGCTTAACTCGCGGGTGGCGCTTTCAATCCTGCCGCCCGGTAGCTCAATATTTTTGTTGAGCAATGCCTTTTCCACATCGTCGGCGGTAAGGTGATAGGCCTCCATTTTTTTGGCATCCAGCCATATGCGCATCTTTCTTTTCTGAAGTCCGCCGATAATAACCGAGCCGACCCCCTGGAGTGTCTGAATCTGAGGCTTAAATACCTCGTCCGCAACCTGCCCGAGATACTTTCGCGGCACACTGCCGGTGACGGCAAGCCAGATGATGGGATGCGCCGATATATCCACCTTGTTGATAACCGGGGGATCTATATCCTTGGGCAGCAACCGGTTCGCGAGGGTAATTTTGTCGCGGACATCCTGGGCAGCAGTGTCAATATCCCGCTCCAATTCAAATTCTATCTGCACTTGAGAGAAGCTTTGCATGCTCGAGGAATTGATATGTTTGATGCCTTCCACGGAACTGATGGAGTCTTCAATGTAATCGGTTACCTCTGTTTCCATGGTTTCCGGGCTGGCGCCCTGAAGCGTGGTGAGAATGCTCACATTGGGGAAATCAACATTCGGGTAGAGCTCCACCCCCATGCGCTGCCGGCTTATAATGCCAAACACCAGAATTGCCGCAATCATCATGGTGGCAAATACCGGTTTGCGGATTGATACGTCAGATAAAAACATCGTTACGGTCTCCTATGAGGTGCGGGAAATTACTTCCACGCGCGTTCCTTCGCTGATCTCACTGCGGCCCGAGAGCACCACCATATCCTCCGGCGTGATGCCCTCAAGGATTTCCACTTTTCCGTCAAACCGCACCCCGGCGCTGACTTGTTTATACTGTATCATGTCGTTCACCACAGACATGACCATGGTTTTTCCTTCTCTCACCAAAACCGAACTTTCGGGCAACACCAGCGAGGTGCGTTTTTCGAGCAGGGCTTTAACATTGACATAAAAACCCGGCTTCAATAAATATTCGGGATTATCCACCCAGGCTTTTATTTCTATAGTGCGGGTCTGCAGATCCACTTTAGGATTTATGAAATATATCGTGCCGTTAAATGATTTGTCGGGAAACGCCCGGGACTGCACCTGCACCCCCTGCCCAATTTTAATTTCTGCGGCATTGGTCTCAGGAAGAGTGAACACCAGTTTCAACGGGTTTGAATCAACGATTTTAAACAGTTCGGTTCCCGCCTTGACATACTCACCTACGGAGATCATACGCGCGCTGACCACGCCGTCTATGGGCGCTATCACCCGGGTATCTTTGAGGGATTTTTTATACCGGTTGAGGCGGGCTTTTATATTTTCCACATTTGCCTCAATCAGCAGGGTCTGGGTTTTGGCATCATCGTAATTCTGCTGTCCAATGACCCCTTCCTTATACAGCTTGGTCATGCGGTTAAGGGTCGCCCGCGAGTTCTCAAGTTTGCGCAAGGCTTCGGTTAACATCGCCTCGCTTTCTTCTACTTCAAGGCGAAATTTTTCATCGTCAATGTCAAGCAGCGGGTCGCCTTTCTTTACCACCGCCCCTTCATCCACGTGCAGCTTTTGAATGATCCCTTCGACCTCGGCTGCAACCTTGACTTCGTCCTCCGGGTAAAAGCTTCCCACTGCCTCGAGCGTATGCTGCACATCCTCATACAGCGCGCGGGTCACCTCCACGGGAAATACCCGGACATCCTTCTGTGCAGTGCCTGATGCCTGACTATTCTTATTCTTGCATCCACCCGTCGCTATCGCAGCTGTCATAATCACCAGGCACACCAGCGTATAACGCGTTATTATTTTCATAAACTCTCCTGTTTGTCCCCGCAGTACAGTTCTGGCTATTGAATCCGACTGTGCATGCGCGGAACAATAATCTGTTCTATATTGATGAGCATTTTTTGCAGTATGTGTTCCAGTTGCCGCATTTCAATTTCAGAAAAGTTACCGGCAATGTCGCTAAACGAGTTCTGCAGTCGCCTGGTCATTTCATCGCGCAGTCCGTGCGCCTTGGGGGTCAGCTCCACGCGGATGCATCTGCGATCGGCAGAATCACGTTTGCGCTGCACCAGCCCCTTATTCTCCAAACGGTCAATGATGCCGGTGATGGTCGGTCCATCGCGTGCGAGCAATTTTCCCAGTTCATTTAAGGTGCGCCGATCCGTTTCCCAGAGCGTCAGCAGCACTTCAAACTGCGGCGGGGTGATATTAAAATTTTTCATCTGCCCCTCCATGAAGCGCTTCATGGCCCGATGAATCTTCCCCATAAGGGTGCCGACGGTATTGAAGGTAAATTGATTTGTTATTTTTTCTGTTTCCATCTGCATACTTTATCTCGCAATCAGTGACGGTGAGGGTTATTACATGGACAGGCCCTTGCCCTCAATAAGGATACCTTGAACTTTGAGGAGATTAGTCAGGGAACGGCTGTAATCAGCCTCAGTCAGCGCCATGTTACTCATGGCCTTCTGCAGCCGGTCTTGAAAGTCCAGTACGTTGCGCTCGGTGGACATGCCGACGTCAAATTTTTTCTTTTCTGCGTCAAGCGTTTCTTGGGATGACTTCAGTAATGCGCGGGCCGTGGCAAGCCGCTGAATGTTTGTCTCTATTTCGCGCACTGCATCGCGCACTTCGTTAATAATGGTGACCTCTTTGAGTTTGATTTCAGTGACTGCCTGTGCTTGCTGGAGTTTTGCCTGCGCATAATCGCTTTTGGCGAGTTTGTTCTCAAGGGGAATCTCGAGCTTGAGGCCGATTAAATAGCTGTAATAATCTCGGCTGCCCAGTGAATCATACACGTCATCCCAGTGGCCGAACCAGGGGTTCTTTTGCGTACCCGTTAAAGGACCAAATACACCGCTGGTGTCGCGTGCCCGGCCGGCGAGCCCGCTGGTGCCGATTGATCCGACCAGATCAATACGGGGCAGCGTCTTGTTTTTAGTGTATTTAACCTGAATGTTTGACGCTTTCAGGTCAAGCTGTGTCTTAATGAAATCCGGTCGTTTTTCCAGGGCAACTTTTATGCATTCTTCCGTGTTGGGATGGACCAGCGTGAGATCAGGCTTGTCCAATGGTTCAATTGATACATTCCAGTATTTTTCCTTTTCATACAGGTTGAGGGCTGCCTTGAGAAAATCTTCTGCATCCTGCACGCGCCGTTTTGCCACAATAATATCCTCTTTGCGGGCAGCCACATTCTGTTCAGCCTGGTATACTTCAATGGGCGCGAGTGTTCCCGCATCTATTTTTATTTTAATCTCCCGCAACAGATCCTCGGCAAGCTTTAAGGATATTTCCTTGCTCTTTAAATCTTCATTCTGAAAATAGAGGTTCCAGTAAAATAGCTCTATTCGGTAGAGCGTTTCCTGCACGGCTGCCCGAAACTGTTCGACCGACATCTGCTGATTGAGATTGGCAATCTTGATGAGGCTGGTATTGATATCAATACCAAAATCCTTGAGCAGTGGCTGGGTAAGAGAAAGAATTAATTCCGATCGGTATTGGGGCACCAGGCCTTGAAAGGAAAGGTCTGTTTTATAATTTTCATTATTCAGCTTTAACTCGGCCGCAGTCCCGGGAGTGAATTTTTTCTGGACAGAAGTATTCCAGTTATAACGGTCCTGAACCGTAATCGGCTGCGAGGTGCCGCCGGCCAGAACATTTCCTACCTGCTGGCGCACGCGATTTTTGGAAAAATCACTTTTAAGCATCGTGTCAAATTCCGACTCTGCGCGCATAATCCCGGTTTCAGCAATCTGAGGATTATAGCTCTGAAATGCAATGTCCAGGTTGTTTTTAAGTCCCAGCACCAGCGCAATTTTCAACCCTAAGCTCACGGTGTTGCCTTCAATAGGAAGTTCCTGTCCTTCCTGCGTTTGCGTGCGCTTAACATCCTGGGCAAAACTCGCGCTGCCGACAAGACAGAGGAGTGCTATCAAGAGTATAAAACTTTTTTTCCGCGATAGCTGACGTTTCATAACCATTCTCCTTTCCTGTTGTTGCGTTTTGAGAATCACTTATGATGTTATACCTCTTAACTTTTATCCTTTGCATACTATTAAATAGCATGCTAATTATTTTTGCGCAATTATTTTTTTTGTTTTGAAGTTACACTGGCTTTTGAAAGTGCAAAAAGAGGCGTAAAGCCTCTTTTTGTATAGTGCGTTTAATATTTAATAAAATGCACCCTCACCAGCGGAATAAATGGTAGTTTAGAAAATCAGCGATAACAATCCATGTCGCGGGCTATATCTTCAAGCCCGAGCTGTATTAAGCGATCCCGCGTGGGAATGCCGGTTTTCTTGTCCCATCCGCGAAATTCATAGTACTGATCCAGCAGATTATCCAGCATCTGCCGGGTAATAACCATTCCGCTGGAAGGCCCGGACGGTATCGGTTCTTCCATAAAACGGGGCGGCAGACAATCGTGCTCGCGCCGGTACCCCTCCCGCACGGCAAATGCCCGGATAAGGTTCCAAATGCGCTCTGCAGCAGTGCGTGCTTCATCGAGCGTCATATTCATGCCCGTTGCAGCGTTGAGACATTTCACGGTAATGTCTGCCACATCCAACGGCCCCCAGATGCTCTCGGTCAAATGGCAGACTATCAGCGAATCGGTAAAGATATTCAAATGGTTAATGCGCGCCGTGTATTCGCCCTTCCCTTCAATGGTTTCCCGTGGCACCAGACCGGTTCGCTCCCCTGTTGGACGGCCATCGTGATGACTGCCTCCGCGCGGTCCTGTGGCATAACCCAGCGCAAACCCCGGCATGCCCCGTGCAGAATGACCTGCAAAAGACAGCCCTTTATTATGCATTGCAAAATGATATGAACCGTTACTAAGAATCTCTGAAGCGCGCCGCACTCCTTCGGCAAGAAGATTGCCCAGCTTCCCCGTGCGCAAGGCGATTTTTTCAACCAGCGGAACAATAAGCTCAGCACGCCCAAACTTGAGATCAATGCCGTCAGTATCCTCCCGGCGCAACAACCCGCGCTCACAGCATTCCATGGCAAACGCGATTGCGACGCCTGTTTCAATCGCATCAACCCCCAGATCATCGCAGAGGCGTTCCGCTGCAGCCACCACCTCTATGTCATTATGGCCGCACATGGAGCCTAAAGAGAAAATATCTTCGTATTCAGGCCCTTCATTGCGCACTCCTTCATAGGGTCCTTCGCCAATGATGCTGAATTTGCCGCAGCGTGCCGGGCAGGCAAAGCAGGACTTGTCGCGCTTAACAATTTTTTTGCGCATGGTGTCTCCGGACAGTCCTTCGGCAGCAGGAAAAAACTCATCCTGCCAGTTTTTATAGCCAAGCAGGCCAAGAGAGTTGTTGGCATGCACCAATACCGGTGTGCCATAGCGGGGAAGTATCTCGGAGGTGGCCGGGTTTGCTGAGAAACGGGCGAATATTTCATCCAGAAATACTTTCATTTTGCGCATATCGGGCACCTCTACTGAACCCTGTCCCCTGACTGCAACTGCCTTTACATTCTTTGACCCCAGCACGGCTCCGAGCCCGCCTCTTCCCAGCGCACGACAGCCGCATATTACACAGGCAAATCGCACCAGTTTTTCACCGGCCGGACCAATGGCGGCTATCTGCAGCTCATCTGAACCAAGTTCTTCAAACAGCTCAAGCTGCACCCGGTGCGTATCCATACCCCAGAAGCGCGAAGCGTCCCGCAATTCAATATAGCCGTCATCAATAAACAAATATACGGGTTGTCTGGCTCTACCCTCAAAGATAATTCCGTCATAGCCGGCAAATTTCAGTTCGGGGGCAAAGTGCCCTCCCGCAGAGCTGTGAAAAAAGGAGTTGGTGAGGGGCGATTTTGCATAGAGACCGATGCGGCTTGCCGTTGGTATCATGGTGCCTTCAACCGGACCAGTAAGGAAAATGACCTTGTTTTCAGAAGAGAAGGGTTCAATGCCCGGCTGCAGTTCATTGTAAAGGATGCGGGCGGCCATACCTGCTCCGCCGATGTAACGTTCTGCAAGTTCATTGGTGAGCGGCTCATCCTGCCATGTGCCTTCGGTAAGATTCACCCGTAACAGTTTGCCGGCATACCCTTTATAGCGAAAATCATTCCGGTTCATAGCGCTGCTTAGCCTCCATCAAAGGGTATCATGATTGTAACGGTGTCCCCGTCGTTAAGCGCAACATCCAAGTCGGTCGTCGTACGATACGTCTTGTCATTAATCAGCACCAAGAACGGCACAATCGCACCAGTTATTTGATCACGTATTTGACGGTCAAATGCCGCGCCATACCGTCTGCCAAGTATTTCAAACAAACCGCCCAGCGATGTCCCGGGGCTCACCTCCACAGCAAGTTCGCTTGTTCCGACGACATCCCTGATATTGGCAAATGATTTAACCGTTATGTTCATTATTTATCTGTTCCTTTTATGCCGCAGGCTTTTTGCAGCCAATTTTCTGCAACCTGTTCGGCAATAACAATCTTTGCATAGTCGCGTTTGGGATTGTCAGAGCTAAAACTGATACAGCCGACCGGACAATATCTAAGGCATACCGGTTTTCCCCCGCATGCATCGCAATGACGCGTAAAAATTGGCACCGGCACTTCAGGAAATCCGATACAGTGCACTTTGATAAAAGCTTTTTTAGGGTTAAACGTGTTGTGTTTGTTCATTGAGCAGGCAAGTTCGCAGAGCCTACATCCGGTGCACCGATCAGCATCAACAGACAAAAATTTTCTCATTTTTTATTACCGGCCATTAATTTTAACAATATTGGACATTAAATATTGAAATAAATTTGAACGCATACATCATTCTCCGCTGTCAGCACAGGGAATTCAGCTTGTGTCCGAGAGCATAGCAATCTCAAACGTTACTTTGAGATTGTTTCCTCGCATAAATCCACACAATGGTGCTTGAAGTAAGCCGTTTTATGAGTATGAGGAAAAAACGGTAATAAATTACCGAGGCAGCAAAAAAGAAAAAATTGAGGGCAGGATTTAAACCAATTTTTATGATATACACGCCCATAATTTATGGTAAATATAACGTTAATGCAGGAAAATATCCAGAAAAATTTTATCTGTTTCATAATCCTCATTTGCATGGTATAAAATGACTACAGTGGCAGCGTGCGTTTCGGCGGACGTAAAAATCTTCTTCATTCTTTTCAAAGTGTTCACGCTGACTGGTGCTGCCGCATATTATTTGAAACAGGGTGATTTTAACAGCACTAATTGAGAGGATGGAGCCATGTTTAAAGAGTTCAAAGATTTTATTATGCGCGGCAATGTGGTTGATATGGCGGTGGGCATAATCATCGGCGCATCATTTGGCACGATTGTTAAATCGCTGGTAGATGATATTATCATGCCGCCAATTGGCCTGCTATTGGGAAAAGTTGATTTCTCCAATCTGTTTCTGGTTATCCAGGAGGGGAAAACGCCGGGCGCATATGAAACGCTGGCTGCGGCAAAAGCAGCCGGAGCGGTCACCATTAATTATGGACTTTTTATCAATACCATAATCAGTTTTATCATTGTGGCATGTGCCGTGTTTGTTCTTATCCGCGCGGTCAACAAACTCAAGCAAGAGACGCCGCCACCTGCCCCGGACACTAAGGAGTGCCCCTACTGCCTCTCCGCCATTCCGCTGCGGGCAATCCGCTGTGCTCATTGCACCGCTGATATAAAGTGAGTTAAATGCCATTCAAAACGTCAAAAGCATCCGCACCCGAACATAACCAAGCGCTGTCAACCAGCCAGGTCAGTTCATCGCCCCTGCACCTGGAGTGTGAGCTGCCGTCACCAGACACACTGCTCATGCGCCTCGCCGGAAATTGGACAATCGCGAGCCGCCCGCCCTCGGTTCATGATATTGAAAACCGGCTCCGCACCAACAAACAGCTAAAAAAAATTACCTTTGATGCTGCCGGGATTGACGGCTGGGACAGCAGCCTTATCGCCTTCTTGCGTAATGTATTGAAGCTGGGCGAAACGGCAGGTATCGCAGTCCTCACGGACGGCCTGCCGCATGGTGTGCAACGACTTGTTCTGCTCGCTGCCGCTGTTCCTGAAAGAACCGGCGCCCGAAAAGAGAGTATGCCAGAGCCGCTGCTTGCCCGCATTGGCGCGCAGGCGGTCAACTTCTCTCTGGGAACCAGAGACATGCTTGCGTTTATTGGGGACGCATTTTGTGCCTTCTGTAAATTTTTAACGGGCGCTGCGCGGTTTCAGCGTTCTGATTTTCTTTCCAGCATCCAATCATGCGGCATAGAATCGCTGCCCATTGTCTCGCTCATCAGCCTGCTGGTGGGGCTTATCCTTGCCTTTGTGGGAGCAGTGCAGCTCAGGATGTTTGGCGCGCAGATTTATGTGGCAGATTTAGTGGGCATTGCCATGGTGCGGGTTATGGGCGCCATCATGACCGGCATTATTATGACCGGACGCATGGGGGCGGCATTTGCCGCCGAGCTGGGCACTATGCAGGTAAATGAAGAAATTGATGCGCTGGAAACTATGGGCATTTCGCCGATGGAATTTCTGGTGTTGCCGCGCATGTTAGCTCTTACCCTGATGATGCCGCTGCTCTGTCTGTACGCTGATCTCATGGGAATTTTGGGCGGTATGATTGTCGGCGTGGGTATGCTTGACTTGAATGTCCATGAATACTTCAATCAGACCCGGGGGGCTGTCACGCTCACCTTTATGTGGATCGGACTTTTTCACAGCGTTGTGTTTGGCGTGTTGGTGGCATTAGCCGGATGCCTGCGGGGCATGCAGTGCGGCAGAAGCGCCTCTGCCGTGGGTAACGCCACAACCTCGGCAGTGGTCACCGGTATCGTGTCCATCATTGTAGCAACTGCCGTAATAACCGTCATCTGTGATGTGCTGGGCATTTAACCAACCATGAATAATCAGGAACCGCATATAATTGTCCAGAACCTTGAGATGGCCTACGGCAGTTTTGTGCTCCAGCGCAACCTGACATTCACCATCAACCGGGGCGACATTTTTATCATCATGGGAGGCAGCGGCTGCGGCAAAAGCACGCTCATGCGTCATCTGATCGGGCTGAAGGCGCCGGCACGGGGAAAAGTTTTTTACGGTTCATTAAGTTTCTGGGATGCCCCCCCTGAAGTGCGCAAGCAGATCATGAGCAGGATCGGAGTATTGTATCAGAGCGGCGCGCTCTGGAGCTCCATGACCCTCGCGGAAAATATCGCGTTGCCTCTCAAAGAATATACCCGGTTACGGCCTTCGGAAATAAAGGACCTGGTTTCTTTAAAGCTTTCTCTGGTCGGACTTGCTGGTTTTGAAGATTATTATCCCTCAGAAATCAGCGGTGGGATGCGCAAGCGAGCAGGTCTTGCGCGGGCAATGGCGCTTGATCCGGATATCCTGTTTTTCGACGAGCCCTCGGCCGGACTTGATCCCATAAGCGCACGGCTGCTGGATGATTTGATACTTGAGCTGCGGGACAGCCTGGGATCAACGATCGTCGTGGTCACACACGAACTGGCAAGCATCTTTGCCATTGGCAACAACTCAGTATATCTGGATGCCGAGGAAAAAACCATGCTTGGCGGCGGTCATCCGAAGAAATTGCGTGCCGAATCGCAAAACCCAAAAATTCGCGCCTTTCTCACCCGTGGTGAAGAAGGTTTAAAACCCGCACACGGTAAAAATTAGTCCACGAAGGGAATCGCATATGGGCAAACAGGTGAATAAAACCATGATAGGTGCCTTTGTCGTTGGGGCGCTCGCATTAGCGGTCATCGGAATCCTTATTTTTGGTTCGGGAAAATTTTTTACCGAACGGCCAAAATTTGTCCTGTTTTTTGAAGGTTCTGTGAATGGCTTGAATGTGGGAGCGCCAGTCACGTTCAAAGGGGTTAAAATCGGCACGGTGACCGATATCAATATATATTTCAATCCTGAAGATATGAGTCTTAAAATTCCCGTCTATGTAGAGATTGAGCCCGAAAGCCTGCGCAGGGAAAATGAGCGTGGGTGGGTAAAATCAGAAAAGTATAGGTACATAAAAAGTCTGGTGGATCGCGGTTTGCGGGGAAAACTGCAGCTTCAAAGCCTGGTAACCGGCCTGCTTATGATTGAACTTGATTTTTATCCTGACAAACCGGCGCGACTGGTCGGTTATGATAAGAGTTATCCGGAAATCCCGACCATCTCATCAGGTCTGGATGTTATGTTGAAAAAAGTGGAAAAGCTGCCGCTTGATGAGCTGGTGAATAAGCTGACATCAGCCATTGAGGGTATAGATCGGGCTGTCAATTCCCCAAAACTTGCCGAAAGCATGGAATCAATAAATCTTGCGCTAAAAGATGTCAGTCAAATTGCTGATAAAATCAACGAGCAAATCGGGCCGATCGCAAGCGGCGTAAACAATACGGTGCGCAACATTCAAAAACTGGTACAGAATCTGGACGTCAGACTCGCGGCACTGTCAAAGGATCTTAATGAAACCTTAAAAGAATCCACCGGAACGTTAAAGAATTTGCAACGGGCAACAGCACCCGGATCAGCGGTTAATTATCAGCTTGCGACCACTCTGGAAGAGCTTTCCGCTGCTGCGCGTTCGCTGCGGCAACTAACAGACACCCTGGAACGAAATCCAGAATCCTTGCTGCGCGGCAAAAAGGAATAAAGGGGGTTACTAACATGACACACCACTATCGTATGCATCCCGTCATTTTAGCTCTTTGTATTTCATCGCTATTCGCGTCCGCTTGCACCCGGAGCAGGCCGGCAAAATTCTACCTGCTCCATCCGTTGCAGGAAGCAGCGGCGCAACAGCAGGCGTTTAATACCCTTTCCATTGGCGTTGGCCCGGTTGATATGCCCGACTATTTAGACCGGCCCCAGATTGTCACCCGGGTCAATCCTGGCGAAATCAGACTGGCCGAGTTTGAGCGGTGGGCAGAGCCCCTCAAAGAAAATTTTACCCGCGTGCTGGGAGAAAACCTCTCGCAGCGTCTTGCAACCGACCGCATCGTTATTTTCCCGTGGACCGGCGCGCCACACATTGACTATCGGGTTGCAGTTGAAGTCATAAGGTTTGATGGCGCACCGGGGAATGCAGTGACATTGAACGCGCGCTGGTCAATCATTGAAGAAGAAGCACAAAAAACGCTTGCCGAAAAGAAGTCCATGATTTCTGTCCCAGCAGAGGGTCAGGATTTTGGGGCGCTTGTTGCAGCACAAAGCAAAGCGGTTGCAGCGTTAAGCCGCGAGATAGCCGGCGCGATTGTTTCTGCTACACAGCGCAAATAAAATTGAGCGGCGGCTTGTCTCGTAAGTCATTTGTAAGTGCACGGGCTGCTCGTTTTCCTGCAATCTTTAAGCCTCCGCATAAATCCCCAATAAAAAAGCAGCGTTTTAAATACGCTGCTTTTTTATTGATACGTGTGCCTGCGGTGCCAGCCAAGAACTACAGGCATACGCCATTCATATTTTTCAATAGTTTACACGTTAATTAGTCGGTACCTGGTAATTTTTCAAACAGGTCATAAACTCAACGCTAACAGCAATAGTTTTTTGTATGCGGCACCATCTGTCAGTTCCGCACGTGTCATTTATTTGAGACAGTTTAGTTAGCGGGCTCAGAATGCACGACAATAGCTCAATGTTGTTGTTTTCCGGGTTGATACAGAGCAGCACATCAAGCACCAGCGAGACTGCCTCATTTGCTTTGCACGCGCCATCATCGCCGCAGGCTGAAATCGCTCCCAAATCTGAAATCACGGCGCTAATTACGCATTGTAATGCTGCAGGATCATTAAGTGCAGTACTGGTTACCGTTCCGGCTTGCGCCATCGGTGAAGCAATCAACACTATCAGTGCTGAAACCGCCATTGCCATTAGGATACCTGTTGCCTTTTTACTTCTCATGATTTTTTGCTCCTTCTTAAAAATTAAACGTTTGCCATTTTTTCCGCGGCGTTTCAGGTGCTTCCGCAGAGCCTTTATTTTTTTTATTTTTCTCGCCCTGGTGATACATGACTGGCCTGTATGAGCACAAGGGCTGTGGGATGGCATAGGTCCGGGCTGGTTCATCCCAATTGGTGGTGTTGCGTTTTTTGAGTGGTAGCCTTATTATGTGGACTCTTCTTAATGTTTTTAATAACCATTTTAGCACAATCCCGGCATAAACCGTGGGTTGCGTCTTCAGCCGGCGGGTCAACTTCTCTTATTGAGCACTGCTGGTATAGCTTCGGGCTCTTATGTTTACAATCATCACAATACCGCGACGTTGCGGTATAAAAAACACAGCCAAAGATGTGATGGGGTCTTGGGCAACTTTCGTTATAACAAACTCGTATCATTTTAAATAAACGTCCTCTTCTCTTCCCCTTACAATTACTAAACAAAAACAGTTTTTATATCCTTGAAATTTAACACCCGCGCGTGCATGTAAATTTTCTTAATTGCAACGACCATACCACTCTTAATTCCCGCTCATCTAAATTTCATGGGGGCATAAAACCGTTATTAATTCAATATGTTATAGATGAATATTTTTTATGGTGGGAATCATAAGGATTGTAGCGAGAAAACTTCGCTGGTTGTTTTCAGCCAAACAACACAATTATTTTTTTAATGTTGGCTGGATTGAAACGCCTCATAAAATAGCTGAAGATGCTCAAACCAAGAAAGCAGGGTTACATCATGCCCTGCTTTCAAAATATAGTTGCCGGGTAACGGTTCTTACCGGTATGTACTGGTGAGAAGGCCCCGTCCCGAAAGTATTCGAAATAGGCGGGGATGAGTCAGCACGGAATGAAATAACAATTTTAATTGCCGGGCTGCACCGCTCTGTGCGCTGGGAGCATCACTTTCCGTGAATTTCATCTAACCTGATGCGCAACCGCTGAGCCCAGAATTTAAAGGCATCCTCTGCAGTCGCCAGTTTGTTCATGCTTTCTTGCTTTCCGCCCTCTCTCCGGTCAACGCCTGCGGCAATGCGCTTGTTTGTCTCTGAATCAAGAAACTCAAACTCCATACTGATTTCCCCGACCGCAGGGCCTTTGCCAGTCAATCTCTTCTTTAACGTGCTTATGGAAGAACCGACCGGCAGGATGGTGTTGATGCTGCCTGCTGTGTGACCGGGCAGTTCGAGATCTGTTATGGCAACCCGAATTCGCATGACATCAGGGCCCGGTTTATCAACCAGCGGATATGAAGCGCCAAGCCCATCAATAGCTGATTTATGAAATTTTTCTGAAAGCTCTGCCAGTTCCACGGGGTCAATGCCTTTATTTTCTGCATCATCTTTTAAATAAAACACCACGTGGTCCAGCATGATTTTATTATATTTTTTGAAATCAACGCCCTGTTTTCTATACACCATTGCAACGCCGCCTTTGGGGCCGGGCTTCAACTGTGAATAGTCAACGAGAAACCCGGAATATTCTTTCGGCTTAAGCTTTGCCTGCGTCACGCCAAGACTCAGAAAAATACCAACCACAACAATCCCTATAATCCTTGTCCTCATACTGTTCTCCTTTTAAAAGTCAGCTATTGTAATGCATCTAACTTTTGCAAGCTATTAAATCAGTTTTGTCTTTTAGCATATTGTTTAATCTAATCAAAGCAAACTTTTTGCTTTAGACTATTTTAATCACTGCAATTACTGCAAGGCAAAACTATGCTGCTTAACCTTAGGCCTTCTCCCCGCGTTTTATTGTATTTCAGTTGACACACGCGCATCTTTAAATTATAGATAATGTACTAAGCAAATAACCCGCCTGGTGAAAAAGATCCTCAACCTTTCCCGCTAATTAGAACTGCACACAGAGCGGCCTCTTTTTCCCAGGGTATAAAACATTGCGAAAGGAATTATAGATACAGTGGCGGTCAACTACGAAACGCCTCCGGATTTTCCGGAGCGTCTGCATATCCAGACCATATCCTATTGTAACGCCCATTGCCTCTTTTGCGCCTATCCGCGCATTGTTGATAAAGTCTCTCACGGGATTATGGAAGATGCGGTCTATCAGAAGATCATTGATGAAGCAGCCTTGTATCAACCAAAGAGGATATCGCTACTTCTCATGAATGAGCCGTTACTTGATAAAAAACTGCCTGAACGGATTGCTTATGCAAAACAACATCTCGGAGACCGGACCGAGATTACCATCACTTCAAACGGCTCCCTGCTCACGCAAAAAATTATTGATAGGCTAATTGAGGCAGGGCTTGACCGGATCAAAATCAGCATCCAAGGGCTGACTCGAGATACCTATGAGCAAATCATGGGCCTCAACTATCAGAGAACTTTTGAGGGCATTGACCGGCTTATTGAAACCATGGAGCGAAGAAACATAAAAAAGCCCAAGGTGGTTTTGTCCATGGTTAGTGTTGGACAGAATGAAGACGAAATCAGGAAATACAAACGCTACTGGAGAAGGCGGGGCGTTAAAGCGACCACCGTAGCATACGAAAACAAAGGCGGAAACATCGAAGAAGACATTGAATTGCACCCGTTCGGCCTTGAACAGCGCAAGCAGTGTTATCGCTTTAATCGTTGCGCCTATTTCATTTACAACGGGGATGCAATTCTGTGCTGTTCCGACTGGACACGCAGCGTAGTTCTGGGTAATATAAAGAATAATACCATCAGAGAACTTTTTCACTGCAAACAGCTCAACAGCATCCGAGAACATTTCCGCACCGGTAACTACAGCGCCCTCCCGCCGGTCTGCCAGAATTGCAAGAAAACCAGATTGCCTAAAAGCAGTCATCGCTCATTTAAGGGCATTTACCAGAAATTTCTGAGTTATTTCCAGGATCAGCGGAGCAGAGCACGTGCCGACCATACTTCAGATTGACAAGCAAAGCCATCTTACAGGTCAAACCATGCGGACGCTGCTTGAGGCTCAGGAACTGAGCAGCCGCGGCTACCGGGTAATACTTGCCTGCCAGCCCAAATCCTTTCTTGAGCAAAGCGGCAGGGAGCGCGGGCTGGAAATCTTGCCCCTCAGGATGAACTATTTTCTGCCGTCGCTCATGAAGCTGGCTTTTTTTTTACGCCGCGAGAATATTGACCTGATAAACGCCCACGGCTACCCGGACCATCTTCTGTGTGCCGTGGCCCGCAAAATAACCGGTGTCAGGGCACTGGTGCGAACCAAGCACAATCATGTGCCGCTCAAAGGCGGTTCATTCAGCCGCTATCTGTATGGCACCCTCACCAGCCGTGTCATAGCGATTTCTGAGCATATCCGGGAGGTAATGATTCAGTCCGGCCTCAATCCATCCCAGGTGATTACCATTCGCACCGCTATAAATCTCCGCCAGTTTACGCCGCAGGGGAAAAACCCGCATCTGCTCAAGGAATTCCATCTTCCGCAGCAGGGCGCGGTAATTGGCATTGTTGCCCGGCTAACGGAACGCAAAGGTTTTAAACATCTCTTTGAAGCAGTCAAGCTTCTGGTCGATGAAGGAAGAACGCTCAAGTGTTTGGTCGTGGGCGGCGGCGCCAGTAAAGAAAAAATTGCTGCGCTGAAAAAGTATGCTGCACGTCTAGGGGTGTCAGAACACATTCTCCTGACTGGAAGAAGAAGCGACATTCCGGACATCTTGTCGCTGCTGGATGTTTTTATTCTGCCCTCTTTAGCGGAAGGGCTTGGCAGGTCGCTGCTGGAAGCAATGGCAGCCGGCAAGCCGATTGTGGCCACTACCGTCGGCGGGATTCCCGAGGCTATTGAACACGACAAGAGCGGCCTGCTGGTTCCTCCGGGAGATTCCCGGGCGCTATCCCGCGCCATTGGCCTGCTGCTCGACAATCCCGAGAAGGCCCAGGAATTGGGACACGCCAGCCGCCGGCGCGCTGAATTGCTGTTTGATGAGACAAAAATGATTGACAGCATCTGCGCGCTCTATGAAGAGCTTATGGCCAACGGTCAGCCGAAACCAGCCCTACACCGGTCGCCTTCCTGCACCCAATATTCATGATAACTATTCTTCGCTATTCGGTATACGGGCTCCTGCTTTTGTCAGCCGTAACGCTCGTGGTCAGCTTCTATCTGGGAAGATTTGTTTTCCCGCATCAGGGTCTTGACGCTATCTCCTGCCTCAATAATCGCGACAATGTTATCCGGATGCAGAGCGAGCCGCCGCAAAACCCGTTCAGTTTTCTGGTTATAGGCGATATTCAATCCGGTTATGGTATCCTGAGCAAAAGAGTTTTGCCTTTAGCACGAAATGGCTGCGCCTTTGCGGTGCAAACCGGCGACTTGTCAAGCCATGCAGACCCGGGACATTATGCACTTATCCTCAATGAAATCAAAAAGAGCGATGTGCAACTGCCGCTCTTTGTTATACCGGGGAATCACGATCGGAAAGAAGACCCGGATCTTTTTGAGCGCTATTTCAAACTCAAACAGTTCTCCTTTGTGTGGAGCAACTGCCTGTTCATTTTTATTGATAATTCGCTGGGTAAATCACTGGATCAGCAATTTCAATTCCTGAAACAGGTTCTTGAAGAGAATCACCAAACGGCGCGCTGGACCTTTATCTTTATGCACCGTCCGCCTGTTAAATGGGACCATGGTATCCCGACACCAGACTTAAAACGGTATGCCCGGTTTTTTGCTCTTAAAAAACGCTTTCGCATTGATTATGTTATTTCCGGTCATATTCATGATTATCACCATGCCAAGCTGGACGGCACCACCTACATATCCAACGGTCTTGAAACTGACGACGAGGAACGCCTTGCAAATGAAATCTATATTACCCGCGTGCAGGTAACCCCTGATAAAGTGGTCATTGACAAGCAGGTCATACCAACTTACTTCTCAGAGCGTTTTTATATTTCCCTCATTGACTTCTTAGTGGCACACCTCTATTATCCGCTGCTCGGCAGATTTTTTTAAAGAAGGTTGTGTTGCTCGGAAAAAGGCCGGACGCTTGTGTGTTAACGTTCCCCATTATACCCTATCCATTCCCGTTTTTATGTACTTGCGCCGTTTACCTGAATTTCTTGGATACATTTTGGGGAAAGTCCTGGCAATTTATCTCTTGACAACAGATAAAGAATAACTAATAATTAGACCGACCAGTCGGTATGGATATTGGGTATAGATATGGATCAGAAGCAAAAACGCAAAGAGCAAATCTTTGAGGCAGCATTGCAATGCTTCAACGAAACCGGTTTTGACAAAACCAACAGCGAAACTATTGCTGCCAGAGCTCACATGAGCAAGGGGGGGTTGTTTCATTACTTCAAATCTAAAAAACAACTTTTTCTTGAGTTGTTCCAATACCGTGTAAACAAATATTTCGAGCAAATGAAGTCGTGTCTGAATGCTCACGATTCCGCTGATGTCAGATTACGTAAGCTTGTTACTGAAGCGGGAAGATTTCTTAAAAAAGATGAACAGTTTTATAAATTTTGTATAGAATTTCTTTCGATGGGGGTCCGTGATACTGAAATTCGCGACATTATGACTGATTTCTATAAGAGTTCTGTGGCGACCTTCAAAAATATTATTGAAGACGGGGTAATTTCTGGAAGTTTTGAGCAGGACATTGATATAGAAAAGACTGCGCGTGTATTTTATTTATTAGTAATGGGGGTGTTTTTTACTTATTTTTCAATAAATGTTGACTTCGATATTTTTGAGCAACAAGACTTTCAGATTAATAGAATAATAAACAGCATGAAAAAACAAAGTTAATTTTTTTTATTAATATTAAACCGACTGGTCGGTTTAAGTCCTCGGACAATTTATAGGAGGTTGCTATTATGGAAACAGAGATTGTTATTCAAACTCTTGAGCAGGCAATCATTAATGGTGATATAAATGCTGCTCGAGACTTTGCTCGAAAGTCCTTAGAAAAAAAAATTGATCCGCTTCGAACTATGAATGAAGGACTGATTAAAGGCATCAAACAGGTCGGTGATTTATTCGGCAACGGCGAGATTTTTCTGCCTGACCTAATATTAAGCAGCGAAGCGATGCGAGAAGCAGCAGAAATTTTAGAGGCGGCACTGAAGCACAGCGGGGTAACAGTGAAGTCATCGGTGGGCACCATAGTCATTGGCACTGTTGCAGGAGACATTCACGACATAGGAAAAACGCTGGTTTCAACACTTTTCAAGGCAGCAGGATTTTCTGTGATTGATCTTGGGGTAGATGTGCCGCGCGAAAAGTTTATTGAAGCGGTTACCGTGCATAAGCCAGACCTGCTCGGTCTTTCTTCTCTTTTGACGACCAGTGTTGAAGAACAAAAACAGGTTATACGGGCGCTCGAGGCAGCAGGCGTGCGTTCAACAGTCAAAATAATGGTGGGTGGCGGGGCCGTAACGGAACGCTGGGCTGAGGAGATCGGCGCGGACGCATATGGCGGCGATGCGCGCGAGGCTGTTGAAAAAGGTAAAAAACTGATGAACGGTTTTGCAGGGGCATAACAATGGGTATAAAAAACGTCGTTTATCCGCTTAAGGTTATATCAGACGAGGAGGTGAAAAAAATCTATTGTGGAGCTCTCGAAGTCTTGGAGAAAACCGGGGTTTATTTTGAAGATCAGAATATGACCAGACTGCTCCATGAATGTGGGTGCAATATTGATGCACAAAAGCAGCGTGTCAGATTTCCTGCCCATATTGTAGAAACCGCTGTAAAGAAGTGCGCCCGTGAATTTACGGTTAAGGCAAGAAACCCCGCATACAACCTTTTGTTTAATGGTTCTCGCGTTTACTTTGCCTCACATTCAGCGCCCTATCTTATTGACCCAGACAGCGGCCAACGCAAAAAACCTTCCTTAAAGGATGTAAGCGACATAATTACAATTATAGACGCGCTCGAAAATATAGACGTGCTGCTCACACTCACTGCGGAGCTTACCGACAAACCTGCTGAAATAAGCCCTGAATGGGTATTTGCTGAAACCTTCAGAAAGACCGAAAAAACTACGGTGGGCCCTGCCTTTAGAGATTGTCCAAAATGGATTATTAAAATGGCAAAGACCGTTGGCGTTGATATTATTGGCGTCACCTCCTGCACGCCTCCACTCTTATACCCAAAGGGGGATACCGATGCGCTTTTAACCTACGCACAGGCAGGATATCCGGTAACCGTCGGGTCAGGGATCGCTATGGGAGGTACGGGGCCGGTTACTCTTGCGGGCAGTTTAGTCCAGCAGACTGCCGAAGCGCTTGCCGGAGTAGTCCTTGTTCAGTCGCAGTATCCCGGCACCGGTGTGCTGTGTCTTACTGAGACAGCCCCGCTGGACATGAAGGTCGGAGACCTTGCCTGGGGCAGCATCGAGGTCGCGCTGTTTCATGTTGCACAGGCTCAGGTGAATCAATATCTGGGCTTACAAAATTTTTCTCTCTTCCCCATGAGCTCTTCGCTGATAGCAGATGAACAGACCGGTTTTGAGAAAGGATTGCAGGCTCTGGCAATGGCTCTTTCCGGAATTAATTTTATGTCGGGCGGCGGCGGCATCCATAATGAATCATCTTTCTGCATGGAACAGCTTGTTATAGACAACGATTTATATGGCATGGTGGGGCGCTTTCTGGATCGCTTTGCCGTTACGGACGAAACGCTTGCGCTTGAGGCTATTCATGAAATGGGCATAGCGCGTGGAAATTATTTAAAACATCCTCACACACGAAAATGGTTTAAGCAGGAACACTTTTTTCCCCATGTGTGCAATCGTTTTCCATATGAAACCTGGCTAAAGAATGGAGCTAAAAACATTGTGACACGGGCACGTGAACGTGCTGCAGTGATCCTCACCACGCATCAGCCGGCGCCACTCGCTGATGATATTGAGCGAGAGCTGCGCGCAATTCTAACCGCAGCAGAACACGAACGGCTGAAAAAAAACTAACGTGTGCTCAAGAAAAATCCACCATGATCACATTTAAAAAACCCCAACACGTTTATCGCATCGGCACGGTCGAAATCGGCGGGCAACCAGGCCAACGGCCGACAGTTCTCATTGGAAGCATTTTTTTTGGAAAGCATAAAATAGTTTATGATCCGGCGAAAGGCATATTCAACCGTGAACGGGCAAAAGCCCAAATTGATACAGAAGCGGAACTATCTGCTGCAACGGGCAACCCGCGTTTTATAGACCCCATTGGCGACACGGGCGAAGCACTTATCAGCTATATTCAATTTTTATATGAACATACTGATGCGCCGATTCTGGTAGATTCCCCATATCCAGAATCCCGCATACAGGCACTCAGACATTTTGCCGGCACACCAATAATATCGCGGCTGGTTTATAATTCCATTGCTGAAGACTTCACCGAAAAAGAACTCGCGTGTATAAAAGAATGCGGGGTTAAGACCGCAATTCTCCTGGCATTCAGTACCAAAGCTCTGCTGCCAAAAGACCGTATTGGATTATTGCAAAAAGTTCTTTTGCCTGCCGCAGAAAAAGCCGGCATTGAACATATTCTCATAGATACCGGCGTTCTTGACGTGCCGAGCATAAGCTGGGCAGCCCGCGCAATCTATGAAATTAAAGAGGCGTTTGGCTACCCGGCTGGCTGTGCGCCGGCAAATTCTTTATTCAAATGGGAAAAACTTAAAAACCAAGGGGATTCAGCATTTCAAGCAACGGCGGCAGCAATCTATTCCCTGAGCATATTTCAGGGAGCTGATTTTATTCTTTATGGCCCCATGCGCTTTGCTCCTTGGATTTATCCGGCAATTGCTTCGATTGATGCTATGCTTGCCTACCAAGGCAGATTTGTATCGATACGTCCGGCAACAAAGCACCATCCGTTATATAAAATATTTTAGGCAAGCGGGTGCGGTGTCGTCTATGGCCCCGGCAGGCATTTTAAAACCCTTTGATAACAATACTTCGTTCGCGTGTTTAAATCATATTATCAGACAAAATCAGGCCTCTTTTCCTCTGATGTAGCGGTACACAAGCGCGCCCAGTAATGCACCAATAATCGGCGCAATCCAGAACAGCCACAACTGCGCAACCGCCCAGCCGCCGGCAAAAAGCGCAACGCCGGTGCTCCGTGCCGGGTTTACCGACGTATTGGTTACCGGAATGCTGATCAGGTGAATTAGGGTAAGGCACAGGCCAATAGCAATCGGCGCACATCCCTGCGGCGCCTTATGGTCGGTTGATCCCAGAATGACAATCAAGAACATCATGGTCATCACCACTTCGGTGACCAGCGCCGCCAGCAGTGAATATCCGCCCGGTGAATGGGCACCATAGCCGTTACAGGCAAAACCGGCGGTTACATCAAACCCCGCTTTGCCGCTGGCTATAATGAACAGAACGCCGCCTGCTAATATCCCGCCCAGCACCTGGGACACAACGTATGGCAACAGTTTACCCGCTGGAAAACGGCCACCCGCCCACAGTCCCACGGAAACAGCTGGATTAAGATGACAGCCTGATATATGGCCTATCGCAAAGGCCATGGTCAGCACGGTCAAGCCAAAAGCAAGCGATACCCCCAGCAGACCAATGCCCACATTCGGAAATGCTGCAGCCAGCACCGCGCTGCCGCAGCCGCCCAACACCAGCCAAAACGTTCCAAAAAATTCTGCGCTATACGGTTTCATCGTAAGCCCTCCTGTGTTGTTGTTGGTAATACGTTAAAAATCTCAGTTATTTGACTGGCGGCATGTGTGCCGTCAGCTCAAATCGCTGTACTGCATTACGTATTTTTTCACAGAGACAGCGAGGTCGTGCGCATAGCGTCTGTTACTTGTCCAACGCGCAGGGCTGAACACGTGTCTGCTGCCGTTGCCAGTCAGCGGTTTTGCGGGCACCGAGCATTCGGCAGCATTCATTCAAGAAAAATATTGACATTATTGGTATGTCCATGCGTGATAACATAGCAAGGCGTTGTATTGATAAAACACTCTCGGCCTTTGCGCAGAAAGCGCGCCTGAACTGCATACCTGTGTGCAGGGTTGATGTGAGCAGGATCGTAGGAAATCTTAAATGTCACCGGCACCTGGCGTTGCGCCGTGATACTTTGTGTAGCGATGACTGCGGCAGGAGCATCCTGCCGGGAGACGTTTAACAGCTTTATTTCCAGTTCGTCCTCCGGCAGCAGCACACCTTGCTGTTTATTAAAATAGATATTTCCCCTTATATATGCGCTTATCATGGGCGGTTCTGCAGATTTTGGTTTTGAAGCTCTGCCGGTCAAAAGACCGGTATCTGCCTCGCCGGTCCGATGTTTCCATATATCAAACATCATTTGAGAACCAAGTTCATCTGCGGTGGCTGTCTGGGGAGGGAGGAAATAACCGGTTATCGCTATGACTAATGCAGCATATGAAACAACAAAAAGAGAGAATATACAATTCACCTTCATGGTAATCGACAAGGCGATTGTTATTTTTCGTTCTTAAAATATTGCGTGGCGGGCTTTAATATTGAACAATGTCCTATTGTTAGGGTATATTATAATAAACCATAACGGGTAAACAACATAAATTTTATCATGAAAAATATTTTTCTCTTAATTCCCGTGTCAATAGGTATTATTGCAGCAAACTGTTTCAGCCTGGATCGTGGCGACCTGGGCAAAACGCTGGAGAAGGCCGGGATCGGCACAGCGTTGGAGACAGCAGGCATTGATCTGAATAAATTCACTGAATATCTCAACTGGGAAACTTTGAATATATCATTTATTTCTGATTTCAATAATATAACCGCCATAGGCAGAAATAAGGCGCTGCTTGAAGGCACCGTGTACAAGAAAGGAATCAGCGGATTGCGCGTTGATTTAAAAAGCGGTCTGGAGGTCCCCGGAAAAGAAGGAGTGCGTCTTTTCGATTGTTATATTCTGTATCGCATCCTTCAGAAAAAAGCCTACCTCGTATTTCCAAAACGGGATGCCTTTATTGAGGTTGATCCTGATGAAGTGCGCGAAATGATGGGCTCAATTATGAAAAAACGCGATGGCAAACCAACAATCGAGAAAAAAGAGTTTCTCGGTCAAGAACTATTTGATGGTTTTGACTGCAAAAAAATGTTCGCCACCATGAAGTTTGCAAATGGCACCCGCACCAGCGTCACCACCTGGCTAGCCCCGGAGCTTAAAGGCCTGCCTGTTAAAATTGTTGCTGATTTTACCACCCGCCTTGGCATATCCGGCACCAATACCACAACATTTTCCAACATAAAAAAGACTGAACCTGATGCAGGGCTGTTTGACATTCCCAAAAACTTTACTAAATATAAAAACCTCCTTGCGGTGGCTACAGAGGGAACGTTAGGATCGCCTCTTAAAAAAAGAAAAAAATGAGGTATCTTTGCGGAGAGGAATAATCTAAAATCTTTCCTATTTTGCGGGAATAGGAGTAGGCCGTAACACAATAATGCCGGGTTTATCAAATATATATTTCATGAATTCTTCGTCAATGACTTTTTTAAATTGTGCCTTCGACGAAGCATGCCTGAACAAGAGTGTATCTTCCTTCCAGATTGCAATACCTACATGTGAGACGTCAAGATCGGCACGGTTTGTATAAATGCCGACATAATCGCCGGTCTTTAATCTCTTTATTATCTCCGCTCGCACCTCTGCTGTGGGGATATATTTTATTATGCGTTTTCTGACAGGCGCGCCGGGGAGAAGCTCCCTATTGTCCGCAATGCGGCCCAAGAATTTTATAACCTTTTTTGTTTTTTCGCCGCCAATCTGTTCAGTCGCGTCTTCCACGCGGCCGGCATTGAACTCTCCCCAGTCGGTGAAATAGTGATTTCTGTGCTGGTAATCCACAATTCCTGATTGATACCGAATGTTTCGCAGGTTTCTTTTGAAGTCATCAAACGATGTTGAGGCACGCATTGCCTCCACATAATCAATGAAAGTGAAACAGTCAACCCCGGCGAGATTTATTACCAGCAGTTCCGGCGTTTGTATATTGCCAACTAAAGTATTATCCTGATATGGAACTGAGAGAAAGTGTCTGGAAATAAAATCCATGCGCAATGAAGTGTCTTTAAGCTCCGATGCCAGCATTATAATCCGATTCAGTTCATCAACTGTCCATCTGCCGGTATTGATTATTTCGTTTTCCGGATAGATGCCATGAGAACTGCCCGTGCCTATCAGCAGTATAACCAATGCCCAGAAAAAGCTTTTTCTCATGTTGAAATATCTCCATCGCATTAAAAAACCGTGCATCGGTAAATTTGATATGTTACCTATAATTATAATAATGTAATGGGTAATCTGTTTGCACATGAAAACACAGAAAAGAAAGGAGACCTATGGCCTGGTTTAAATGTTCAACATGTGGATATACCTTCAAAACCGAAACTCCGCCCAACGAATGCCCTGCTTGCAAGCAGCAATGCACGTTTATTGATTGCACCTGCTACACGCCTGATTGCGGGGGCCCTGAAAATATTGACCCGAGAATAACCGGCAAATAGCCTTATTTCTTTCTCGCTTTGATGAGTCGTTCCTTCCCGGCATAATCTCGGACTGTTTGCACATCGGCAAAGCTTCCAACATTGGAGAATAATTGAGAAACTGCAGCAGATTGGCCAGCGCCGATTTCAAGGATAATCCACCTGTCGGGTTTTAACAGTGCAGGCATTCGGGGAATCCAGTGGCGATAAAAATCAAGCCCGTCTACGCCGCCGTTGAGCGCTTCAAGGGGCTCATAGCGCCATATTTCCGGCGCAAGCTGATTGATATCGGCGCTGCAAATATAGGGAGGATTGGAAATAATCAGATCAAAAAATTCATTCTGCCGGAATGGCGTGAGCGCATTACCCTGCACCAAGTGCATGGAATCCGCACAGCCGTGAGCTTTGCTGTTTTGTCGGGCAATCTTTAAAGCAACCAACGAGATGTCAGTGGCATAAATACGGCAGTTTCTAAACTCCTGAGCCAGTGCAACAGAAATTGCGCCGCTACCGGTGCCGAGTTCAAGAATAGCAAGTGGCAATGCGTGCTCGGCATGCGCCTTAAATAACGCAATTGCCTCTTCTATGAGCAGCTCCGTTTCCGGACGCGGTATCAGCACGCCTTTTTCTACCGTTATTTTAAGCGACCAGAAATCTTTGTATCCCACCAGATAGGCAACCGGTTCCCGCGCTGCCCTGCGTTTGACAAGCTCCCGAAAAGCAGCAAGCTCGTCTGAGCTAACCGGGCGTTCAAAGTCAATGTAGAGTTGAATGCGCGGGATTTTTAGGCAGTAAGAGAGCAGCAGTTCCGCATCAAGCCGGGCACTCTCGATGCCTTTTTTATTAAAATAAGCGGCCGTTTCATTTATCAGTTCGAGGACAGTCCAGTGCCTGTTCATAGAAAACGCACCATGCTAAAGGTCGCGGGAACTGAGGAACGCAAATACTGCGGGATTATGAGTAATAAAAATATGTGTAGTCTTACTGCGGGTATCAGAAAAAAACAGAGACGAAACTGGTTGCGCGGGGAACACTGCAACGGGCTAATGGGGTTTGCCGAGAACATCCAGGCCTGATTCTTTCAATGATTCTGTCTGAAAGTGAGCGGTAAGATGGTCAATAATCTCCTGAATATCACCCTCCATTACCTCCTCAATCCGGTATAGCGTCAGTCCAATGCGGTGATCGGTGACCCTGCCCTGAGGATAATTATAAGTGCGAATTCGCTCGCTCCGGTCGCCGCTTCCCACCTGACTTTTTCTCTCCTTTGAAATCTGGTCCTGCTGCTCTTTGATTGCGCTATCAAGCAGACGCGATTTAAGAACCTTAATTGCTTTTGCTTTGTTTTTATGTTGAGATTTTTCGTCCTGGCAGGTCACCACAAGGCCGGTCGGAAGATGCGTGACGCGAACAGCAGAGTCAGTGGTGTTCACACTTTGACCACCGGGTCCCGAAGAGCGGTAAACATCTATTTTGAGTTCATCGGGATTAATGACGACATCAATATCTTCAGCTTCCGGGAGCACGGCTACCGTGACAGCCGAGGTGTGGATGCGGCCCTGCGTTTCCGTTTCCGGAATGCGCTGGACCCGGTGCACTCCGCTCTCGTATTTTAACTGGCTGTAAACGCCCTCTCCTTCAATGGAAGCAATTATTTCCTTGGCACCCCTCAGTCCCGTAATGTTCTGGCTTAAAATCTCAACTTTCCATCCCTTTCGTTCTGCAAATTTTGCATACATGCGGAACAAATCCATAGCGAACAGGGCGGCTTCTTCGCCGCCGGTGCCGGCACGTATTTCAAGGATAACATTTTTTTCATCCCGCGGATCCTTTGGCAGAAGCATCAGACGCAGGGTCTCCTCCAGTGTCTCGCGCTCCTTTTTAAGCGCCGCCATTTCCTCTTTAGCAAGTTCTTTGAGCGCATCGTCATCGTTATGGAGCAACTCTTTATTGCTCTCAATTTCTTCAGCAATCTTTTTGTAGCGCTGATAGTGCTCCACCAAAGACGTAAGCTTCGCTCGTTCCCGCGTGAGCTTCTGGTAGCGCTCCATATCTTGAAATACTGCCGGATCGCTCAGATGTGCTTCAAGCTCGTGGTATTTTTGTTCTACCTGTTCTAACTTGTCAAACATAGAACTCATAGTCGTCTCAAACAAAGAGCCCGTGACGTGCCTGAAATTTCGCCACGGGCAAAGCCTGCCGGTTCAAGAAAAACTTACTGCGCAGCAGGTGTTTCTTTTTTACCGGCTTTTTTTGCATATTTTTGCTGAAATTTCTCAACCCGCCCCGCTGAATCTACCAGCTTTTGTTTGCCGGTAAAAAACCCGTGGCAGCTCGAGCACACTTCCACTTTAATCTCTTTTTTGGTTGAGCGGGTTTCAAAGGTATTTCCGCACACACATCTAACGATTGCCTTTTCATATTGAGGATGTATATCTTTCTTCATCGCCACGTCTCCTTTATCTGTTGCCTTATTTATTCATAGAATTGAGAAAGTCAACATTATTATCTGTTTCCCGTAATTTTTCCAGCAGAAATTCCATGGCATCAACGGTATTCAGCGGCTGCAGCACCTTGCGCAACAGCCATATTCTGTTTAAGCTTTCACTGGGCAGGAGAAGTTCTTCTTTGCGGGTGCCGGACCGATTTATATCAATTGCTGGAAACACGCGCCGGTCTGCGAGTTTGCGCTCCAGATAAATCTCCATATTGCCCGTGCCCTTGAATTCCTCAAAAATAACTTCATCCATTCTGCTGCCGGTATCAATAAGAGCCGTAGCGATAATGGTAAGACTGCCGCCCTCCTCAATATTGCGGGCAGCACCAAAAAACCGCTTGGGTTTGTGCAACGCATTAGAATCTACGCCGCCGGAAAGTACTTTTCCACTTGGCGGCACAACGGTGTTGTAGGCACGGGCAAGTCGGGTGATGCTGTCAAGCAGTATGACCACGTCTTTATTGTGCTCAACCAGCCGTTTTGCCTTCTCAATCACCATTTCTGCAACCTGCACGTGCCGCTGCGCCGGCTCATCAAACGTCGAGCTGATAACTTCGCCCTTGACGGAGCGCTGCATGTCTGTAACTTCCTCAGGCCGCTCATCTATAAGCAGTACTATCAGCATAATTTCGGGGTGATTGCTGGTTATTGAGTTGGCAATGGTCTGCAGCAGCATGGTTTTACCGGTCCGGGGTGGTGACACAATAAGTCCGCGTTGCCCTTTTCCAATCGGCGTCAGCAGATCCATAACCCGCGCAGACAGGTTATCCTTGTCGGTTTCAAGCCTGATCCGCTCCATCGGATAGAGCGGCGTCAGGTTATCAAAGAGAATTTTGTCGCGGGCAATTTCCGGATTCTCATAATTGACATTTTCAACCTTGAGCAGCGCAAAATAACGCTCTGATTCTTTGGGCGGGCGAATCTGGCCGGACACCGTATCGCCGGTTCTTAGATTAAAACGTCTAATTTGCGAGGGGGAAACATAAATATCATCGGGGCCGGGAAGATAATTGTAATCGGGAGCCCTTAAAAAGCCAAAACCGTCGGGCAGAATTTCCAGCACTCCCTCGCCGTAAATAAGGCCATTTTTATCTATTTCAGACTGCAGGAGGGCAAAAATGAGATCCTGCTTGCGCATGCTGCTATAGCCGTCCACATTCATTTGCTTGGCAGCGTTCATCAGTTCATTTATTTTTTTGTTTTTGAGTTCCTTTAAATTCATGCAAACTTCTCCTCGACGCCAGTAACGTTGTTAACCTATCGCCATGGGTGCTGATACTGTTTTATCAATAGCATATCAGCCCGGTGCTTTCTATGCTGGGATTTTAGTTATCGTGATAATTATGCTTGTATCTATTCGAAGTGAACAAGGTATGATAAGAGAAATAAATACGGTAACGGGGTTGTTTTGGCCTGGAAGGGGTCATTAATGATTTATTTGTTTGGATTCCCTATCTTTCAGATCGGTACTCCCACCCCAATCCTACAAAAATCTCCTGATGCAACAATATAGTTTATTTATGCTATACGGCTATAATTAAAATGAGATGTTCCCTGGAGAGAAAGAACAGGTGTTTTACTTTTTTTATTGAACACTTTTGGTGAGCATTCATGTAATAGAATATAGCTATATATATATTCTTTGTCAAGTTATTTATTCCCAGTTTTATATTCCATAGCACTCTATAGCACCATAGAACTATTCTTTGGCATTGAGGTGAAAATAGAACTTTATCGTTGATACTTCTTATAAATATCCGAAAAAACTTTCTCGCCACGAAGCAGTTTCACCTTGCCTTCCTAAATTTGGGTAATACGCCTCTCAGCCTCTTTAGCCCAAAGTCGATCCACTTCTGGCTGTGTGGGCAGATTGAGGCTTGTCTTGTGATTCGTCTCCGGTACCCCGTGACCTGCGATTAGTTTGAGGCGGGAGAAGTAGTTCACTCAAAACTCACTGTAAACTTGTTGGACTATTGTTTCCTGGTCATCCGTTTTTCAAGACGTACTAACTCTCTTAAATTCATCCAGTATTAATCCACTTGGCGCGATTTGGGGAAAGTATTACAAGCTGATTTCTAAGCTCCTCTTGAGAATGAAGTTTCAGGAATGGCACGATACGCTCTAAAGCCTCAATCTCTCAGGCATTTGCTGCCCTTACTTCTGAGTGATCAATAGTCTCTTTGGCGTAAAGCAAGGCTGCCTTAATATCTTCCCTTTTTAATTCAGGATAATTTTTAAGAATATCATCCCATGACTCTCCCTCTGCTATTTGTTCAAGAATAACAGAGATAGGGATTCTGGTTCCCTTTATTACCGGCTTGCCATTACATACTCTTGGATTTATTTCAATACGATCAATAGAAATCATGATGCATTACCTTTGTAACAATGATTTATAAGCCATAATGTGTAAGATAAAATCTATTATAAAAAAGGGCGAGTAAAAGGTTAAGTAAATTTGTGTAGTTATTCCGGTTTTTCGCTGCGCCCCTTTCCTGTCGCACGCAGGCGCAAGAAAATATCGCGTACCTGCGCTTCTGTTTTTTCCTGATCAGCATCGTTTTCTATTACAAAGTTCGCGCTTGCCCGTTTCTGGTCCAGCGCCATTTGTGCATCAATTCGCTGCTGCGCTTCCCCTGCGCTCAACCCATCCCGCTCCATGAGCCGTTTCCGCTGCAATTCTATTGGGGACCAGACCACAATAACCGCATCAAACTCATGCTGCAGACCACACTCAATAAGCAGCGGCACATCAACAACAATCATAGCCTGCGGATCTTTTTCTGCAATTTCGGTAATCTGTTCCCGTATCTTATTTAATATGTAGGGATGCAGAATAGCATTGAGGGCATCTCTGCTTCGCTGATCAGAAAACACGATACTGCCCAGTTTAGCTCGATCAATGGTGCCATCTGGCGCAAGAATGGTCGGGCCAAATTTCGCAACCACTTTCTGCCATCCGGCAGTGTGCGGTTCAACCACCTCGCGGGCAATAATATCGGCATCAACCACTGTTGCCCCCAGCCGTTTGAAAAGAGCTGCTACCAGGCTTTTACCGCTTGCGATGCCGCCGGTTAATCCAACTTTTATCATGGCGCACCTCGTAGTGTGGCAAGCAGATTCAAAAAATCTTCCGGAGGAGGAGTCGTAAAATCAAGAATTGCTGAAGAAAGGGGATGGACAAATTTTAGGTAGCCAGCATGGAGCAGGGGGTGGTTTATTCCTTTGATTGCCTCTCTTACGGATGGCGTGCTTATTTCTTTAAGTCGTTTTGTAGAACCATACAGCGAATCTCCCAGAACCGGATGCCCCAGATGTGACAGATGGACGCGAACCTGATGAGTGCGTCCCGTTTCAAGGGTTACTTCAAGCAGGGTTATGCCGAGAAACTCCTCTATGACCCGCCAGTGGGTAATTGCCCGTTTTCCTTTTTTAGGCTGTGCGGACATCTTGGCGCGCGACTGCGGATGCCTGCCGATCAAAGTCTCAATGGTGCCTGAATCTTTTTCCATCGCACCGTACACCAGCGCCTGATATTTGCGCACAATACTATGATCCTTAAACTGGGCACTTAAACCCTGATGCGCTGCGTCGTTCTTTGCCACCACCAGGATGCCCGAGGTCCCTTTGTCCAGCCTGTGCACAATACCAGGCCGCAACACGCCACCGATGCCGGAAAGGCTGGTGCAATGATATAAGAGCGCGTTGACCAGAGTGCCCGTGTAATTGCCGCATGCGGGATGGACCACCATGCCTGCCGGTTTGTTTACCACCACCAGGTCATTGTCTTCATAGAGTATAGTCAGTTGCAATGCCTCGGGCTGGCACTGGAGAGGAATCGGATCAGGAATTTCTATCACGCCCTGTTCGTCTAAACGGAGGCGATAGGACGCCTTGCGGACCATGCCGTTGATCTGCACGCGATGTTCCTGAATGGCCTTTTGCACCTGTGCGCGGGTCAGCAGCGCCTGCTGTTCTGCAAGAAAAACATCAAGTCTCTTGCCGACATCTTCGGCGCGCACTGTAAATGCTATTCTCTTCACCGCGAGAATATACCGTTACGTTTCAAGCAGTTCGGTATGCCAGTAGGAAAGATCTACCATGGTGAGGAACGGCTGCCATTCCTTGCGTTTAATCTCCTGAATTGGCACGCGCATGAAGGGAGACCAGCGGGGTTTGCGGGGCTGGGTTAATAATTTCATTGCAGCCTCGGCTGGGGTTCTGCCGCCCTTTTTTTTGTTGCATTGATAACAGGCACACACCACATTTTCCCATGTGCTCTTGCCCCCGTAAGAGCGCGGGATTACATGGTCAATACTCAGCTCGTTGCGCGGAAAGGCTTTGCCGCAATACTGGCAGCGGTTTTTATCACGCCGAAAAATATTAATCCGCGTGAAGCGCACCTGCCCTTTGGGGATTTTATCGTAGGTAAGCAGCATGATAACCCGGGGAATACGTATCGTGCGATTAACAAGGCCTATGCTTTCATCGTGCGCGTAAACACTGAGTTGCGCCCAGCTCTCAAAATCAAAGGTTTTATATTGCTCGTCTATGGCTCTGGCTATGCCCTGATACAGCAAAATAAAAGCCCTGCGGACCGACGTAATATGCACCGGCAAAAATGATCTGTTGAGAACTAATACGCTGGTATTAAGCATAATGATATAAAATAAAACAATCTTACTTATTGGTCAACAAAAGTTTATTCGCCCTCCCGGGAAATAGCCTGGTTTTTCTCTTGGCCTTGGCCCAACATGTTGACAATACTTTTAGTTATCAAACGCGGCTCTTCGGGAAACAATGTCCGCATATCAAGGATAACCCGGTCTTTGGTGATGCGCGAGATTACCGGCGGCGTGCTTGCGCGCAGCCGGCTTTCAAATTCCATTGTGGACATCGTCTGCGGCTGAAGCGAGACAACCCAAGTGGGAAAATCTTGCACCGGATACGAACCCCCGCCGATTTTTGAAATGTCCTTGGCAACAGATATGTCAAGTGGCACACGGCACTTTCTCAGTTCTCGCGCCATCGCCTGGGCCCGCTTTTTTAATGTGTTTTCAGGGATTGTGAGCATGTGCAAAACCGGGATACGGGTTCGATAACCAGCATCGAAACAATACAGTCTGAGTGTCTGCTCTAAAGCAGCCAGCGTCAGTTTGTCGATACGCAGAGCGCGGGCAAGCGGATTTCGGGCGATACGCTTAAGATAATCCGCTTTTCCAAGAATGATACCCGCCTGCGGGCCGCCCACCAGTTTATCACCGCTAAAGGTTATAATATCAACCCCCTGCTGCACGGCCTCCTGAACCGTAATTTCATCCTTGAGTTCCGCTGGCCTATCCGTCATCAAATTTCCGCTTCCCATATCAAACATAAGCGGGATGTGAAATGCCGCACTCAATTCCCGCAGCGCCGGCAATCCGACCTCTGTTGTAAAGCCAATGATTTTATAATTGCTGGGATGAACCTTAAGAATGGCTGCGGTCTGTTCATTAATGGCGGCGCGGTAATCTCTTAGATGAGTTCGGTTGGTTGTTCCCACCTCCCGCAGACGGGCACCGCTGTATTCCATAATCTCGGGTATTCTGAAAGAGCCGCCAATCTCAATCAATTCGCCTCTGGACACAATCACTTCTTTGCCGTGCGCGAGCGTGCTGAGACATAATAGCACTGCGGCTGCATTATTGTTTACCACCAACGCATCCTCTGCGCCGCTGAGATTCTGTAATATCTCTTGCACATGGCTGTGTCGGGAGCCTCGTTCCCCCCGCATAACGTCAAACTCAAGGTTATTATACCGCCGCGCCACTTCAACCATTGCCTCTATTGCTTGTTCCGCAAGTGGTGCCCGTCCCAGGTTTGTATGGATTACCACGCCCGTTGCATTGATTACTCTGGTAAGAGACGACGTGCCTGCTTTTTGCAAACGATCCAGCACCTGCTGTTGAATTGTCTCCATACTTAGCACCTCTTCGGCAGAAACCGCGGGTGCTGTTGTCAGAAGGTGTTTTCGCTTTTCAGCAAGCAGTGTCTGCACCGCCCTGAGCACCGCAGAACGGTGAACCTGCTTGCAGACCTGCTGAATTTCTGGCGTATTCAGTATTTCACCAACAGAGGGAATGTTTCTAAGATATCCGCGTTTATTGTTTAATTTGTGCATAGGCGTTTTGAGGGAATGGCAAACTATTGATTTGTATGTTCAGTTTTTACCACAGAACCTTTTTCGGCGCAATTCAAAATATATTGATTTATCTTTATTTAATTGACTTTACGTAACAGGTTGCATAGAATGTTTTTATAAAAAATTTATCATGATGAGATCAATATGAAAATTGTGCTCACCGGAGGAGCTGGTTTTATCGGTTCACATATTGCAGATGTGCTGGTCAGTGAAGGTCATAAACTGACGGTCATTGATAACCTGTCATCCGGCAAAATAGACAATGTACCCCCGCTGGCTACGTTCTACCAGTGTGACATTTTAGACCCTTTGCTGGGAGATATTTTGAAACAGGAGGCACCTGAGGTTATTATCCATCATGCCGCCCAGATATCAGTGCGCCGCTCGGTTGAAGATCCCCTTCTGGACATGGAAATCAACATCAAGGGCACCCTTCATCTTCTGCACCATGCGGTGCGGTGCACTGTTAAAAAATTCATCTTTGCTTCAACCGGCGGCGCTATTTACGGCGAGCAGGATTATTTTCCGGCAACTGAAGACCACCCCCAGCGCCCCGTCAGTCCCTATGGCATAGGTAAACTTGCCGCTGAAAAATACTTGTTTTATTATAAAAAGACTTACGGTCTATCCTATGTTGCCCTGCGCTATAGCAATGTGTACGGACCGCGGCAGGATCCCCATGGAGAGGCCGGCGTGGTGGCCATTTTTACTGAAAAAATGCTGAATAGCGGGACCCCAGTTATTAATGGTTCCGGAGCGCAGACCCGTGATTTTGTTTTTGTAAGAGATGTTGCCCGCGCAAATCTTCTTGCTTTAAACAGTGATTTTTCCGGTGAGCTTAATATTTCCACGGGCAAAGAAACATCGGTCAATGCATTGTTTTATGCGCTCCAAACCATTACCCGATCCACTGCCAGTGAAAAACACGGCCCCCCGATCCCCGGAGAACAGATGCGCAGTGTTATATCCTATGCAAAAGCCCATCAGGTGCTGGGGTGGCAGCCCAGAACCTCTCTTGAACAGGGTTTGCAGGAAACGGTTCATTATTTTAAGGAAAAACGTTCCGTGCATTGCTGAATCGTTTTGCCTGACCTTGCCATTGTGGAGGCATACCGTGAAGGAACGGGAACACAACTCCGGTTCGCAGAATATTATTAATTTAGAACAGATACGATTGCGAAAAAAATCCGGCATAATACAGGTCCTCAGAGATACCCGGGCAGCAGCCCAGTCCATTGCTGAGCATATCTGTCTGATTTGCCGCGCCAAAAAAATGTGCGTCAATAAAACCGGTGTATGTGCTGCTTGTTATGACAACGTGCTCACCGATGAGGAAAAAAAGGTTGCTGATGAGGAAGCACAACACAAAATAATTAAAATTGTAGTTACTGATGACCGCTGGGAAACGCCGAAAGAGTAATGTGCTGGTTACGGCACTGGGCATTTTCGCTCTTTTTTGCATCGTAATCTGGTGGGGTGCGCCGCAGCATGCCGCCGCAGGGTGGTTCAAAAAGTCCGACCGGGAGCTGTTGCACCAAGCGTTAACCAGCGAAAATCCCCGCACGGTAGAAAAATGCCTGGATACGTTCATAAAAAAGCACAATCATACCGCAGTCCTTCAGATAAAACATCATGCTCGGACCATGCGTTTTGCCGCGCGAAGGAAACTAAATAGCGAACAAAGGCTCAATCCCGACAATGTGAAAAAACAGCTTGCTCCCTGGGTGCACATAGAACAGAAGGCGGATCTGTTTTTTAAGAGAACCGCCACAAACCAAAAGAATACGCCGCCATAAACGTAGCTGAACTGCCTGCAATGAAAAAAATAGTGTCTTTTATAGCGGATTATAGGATTGCCAATTCATTGTTTCAGAGGGCATTATGAAAAAACTTTTTGCACTGATCGTAATGCTGTCGCTGTCTATCATGCTCTGTGCGACTCGGATGGCGTGTGCTGGGCATTACATAATCCAACTTACGAATGGGAAAGAGATTGTGGTTAAAAAATACTGGGATGATGGTAAAACAATTCGTTTTTATATGGACGGCGGCGCCGCTGGTATAGCAAAAAAAGATATTCAAGCCATAGTGCCGCTGACAGACAATGCGCAGCCAGAAATTGCCGGTGGCCATCTCATCACGTTGCCGGATAATTCAAGCGCAGAAGAGGACGTTAGAGAAGAGCGGGCCGGACGGGATCCTGATCAAAATAGCGAAAAACAACAGCTTGAACTGAGAGAAAAGATAGCCATTATAAAAACCAATATCGCGACGTTAAACGAACGAAAAAATAATTTGCAAAATCAGCGAGCCGTGGCGTTTGATGTCAAACTGAAGGCAGAAGAGCAGCTTGAAAAAGCGCGCAGCACGCCGTACATGACCACCGAAGACCGCAAGCAGGCGGAAGAAAGCGGGCAGCGAAAAATTATTGAAGCGGCCGAGCGTATTAAAAATTTTGATCAGGCCCTTGCTGATGTAGACGTGTTGTTGGGCAAACAGGAAGCGCTTTTAAAAACGTTGGAAGAACGGCTTCCCTGATGGGTAGGTTATTTTTGTTTAAAAAAAGGCACAGGTTGTGTTAAATTTCCTGTGCCGTGCAACCCGGTTGGGAAATGAGCCAAGCCTATTCATTGGGCATAAAAATTAGAAACAGAATAAAAATTAAGGTCAGGCTCAACCCGAAAAACAGATATAAAATATCAAACAGTTGGAAATTTATCAGCGGAAATTGGAATCCCTCGTTGATGCAGTTTGTTGAAAGCCCCCAATAGAAAACAAAAACAAATGTTACCAGAAGACCTAATTTCAAGCGTTCGGATATCAGACAAAGCAAAGCCACCACGCCAAGCAGCATGATTTCCCAGAGCGGAATAGTCAGTTGTAACGTCTTTAATGTTTCCATAGTTTACCCCTTTTAAATTGTTGAGTTTATGGAATTTTTTAGCATTCAATTTTTTTGCAATCAATATGCCATTGAAATAATTTTTTATAATATATTGATTTAGCTTTCATATTTTTTTGGCGTTAGCTTCAGTGGCAGGGCAATCCGGAAACTTCTGGTATACATTTTTATAGCCGTGTAAAAAATTATACCGTGGCCTTATTGTTATTTTTCAGTCATTTATACTGAGATTAAACGACCAATAGCCGTCGGCATGTTGTGAATAAATTTCTTTAAGGGACTAAACAAGCAATGGAAAAACAGGGAGCAGAAAAAAGGCGCTTTAAAAGAGGACAATTGCAGATTGGCATCCGTTATACTATGCAAAAAAAATCTCGAAAAGGCTACATGACCAACCTTAGCTTAGGCGGGTGTCTTATGTATTGTCATTCTACGAAACCCGTACAAATCAATGAGCCGGTTGAAATTTCCTTCAGGCTTAAGAATTCGGTGAATACAACAAAAGTCAGGGGAAAGGTGGTCCGGGTTCAGCCGTTCGAGAGAAGCGCACAGGAAATCAATTGTGCCCTCGGCATTGAATTTTTGGGCGTCAAAGAGGTGCAGAAAAGAGCCATCGAGAATTATATAAAACAATTTCTTACTGATACGTTGCAGGAATAATGCGAAAGAGAATTTAAACCGGAGGTTAGTGAGTCGCTGAAGCTTCTTTTATCTTTTTTAAATTCTGTATTACCGTTGAGAGGAGCTGTGCGCCCTGTTCCGGGCTTGAAAGTTCTGTAATCGCCACAATAAAGCCACCCTGTCGCGCAACAATAACCGTTTTATGGTAAGGTTCTTGCCCAGAAAAACTACCATCTCCCACTGTTTTCTCCAGCCTAACCAGTGTGCCCTGGGATGCTATAAACTGTTCATAGCTTTCAAAAGCAATTCGAGCTGCTGAGGGAGATGGAAAAGGGATTATATAAGATTTAACTGTTTCACCGGCAATGCGGTATTCGCTCACCACTCCCCGCGGTAAAAAAGCATGACCTAAAATGCCCCCTACAAGATAATTTTCAGATCCGGGTACTCTGTGTGCGTCCGGGAAGATACGCAGCAGTGCGGGAGGCTTCAATGAGCCAGATATTTTTTGTGCAACCAGCCGCGCCGCGCGCTGAGGTATTGGTCTGCTTTTTTCACTCCTAATCCGGGCCTGAATTTCAACATAAAATCGGTCCTTGTAAAAAACCACATACTGGTCATTGCCAAATGCTTCAGTGCCAATTTTTAATACACTGCTGGTGGGATCTTTTTTGGACATAAAAATGCCAAAAGCGCTCAGATCGCTTCCCATGTCATACACATCAACAATCAGACTTTCCTGTGCATCTGTTGTATTGATGAATTCGGCGCCCTGCAGCTTTTTAAAACCGTATAGGATAAATTGGTCTGCTGCGCCGTCAATGTATTGATACAGAGTGCCCGCATCATATACATAGGGAGCCCCCTGCATCTCCCAGTCCTTCAATTCATCAGCGGAAGGTAGTTTGTCTGCGCGGTGTATGACCGGCCTTTTTTCCTCCTGTGCGGGAAGGGGTTCGCGCAGGCACAATAAAGCCATGCAACAACCCACGAGGATAAGCGCCAGTCGCTTCCTGCGATACCGTTCAGGCAAGGATTTCATGCGCATAGCGCATCCTCTGTGCTATGTTAATGCCGTGCACACAACGGCAGGTATGCTTTAGACAGCTCAGGCATGAAACCGCTTTTTCAGCATTGTCTAATGCCTGGTAGGTGGCGCGCGCTAACCTAGCGTCTCCATAACCTTCATAATACATAAGCGCACGGTTTATGGTAGGAACCGCAGGCATATGTGCACAGGTCGCACGGCATCTGCCGCACCTGAGGCAATAGCGATCTTTTATGGCGTCATAATAGGTATTAAGCAGCTTGCGCTCTGTCCAGCCAATCTTTTTCCCAACAGCGCCGACGTTTTCCACCACCTGTTCCATATTCATCATTCCCGGGATTGCGCAATCCACAAAATCCTTTTGCAGCACCCAGGCAAGCGCCGCCTGATGAGGGCTCAAAGAGCCCTGATACGCATCTTTGTAGCCGCCAGCCTGGGTTTTCATGGCGATAATGCCAATGTTATTTTTGCGCGCTCGCTGTAATGCTGCACAGTGCTCCTGAGGACTTTTAAAATTAAGCGCTGCCAGAAATACATCGTAACAGTTTGCCTTTATTCCGGCGTTTACCACCTCAACCAGGGTGCTTCCCTCATGAAATGAAATCCCGACAAAACGGGTTTTTCCTTCTTTTTTCATCTTTGCAAGAAATGCGAGCATCGGCTCATGAGTCGCCCATTCAGGCCGAACAATGTTATGCAGGAACAACACGTCCACATAATCGGTCTGCAGCCGCTTCAAACTCTGCGCCATTTTTTCTTCCATGGTCGCAGGTTTTTCCATGGGAAACATTTCTTGAGTTCTCAAGCTGTACCAGGGAGCTATTTTCGTTGCGACAAAAACTTTTGATCTGCCGCATTCTTTGAGAAACCTGCCGAGCATCTCTTCGTTTCTGCCATACTGATACATCCACGCAGTATCAAAGTAATTAATGCCCACTTCAAGCGCCTTGAATAAGACCGCTGGATCGGTCAGCGTCATCACCCCAAAGCTCACTGCAGAAACTTTCATCCCGGTTTTTCCCAGTGTTCGGTATTCCATGGTCGCGGTTTCTTTTTCCCCGCGTATGGCAGTGGTTGCACTGCAAGCTGTTGGCACCTTTATTTTGTTAAACAGAAGACTCGCACCAGCAAGGCCAACGCTCATATTTTTAATAAACTGACGGCGTTCTGTTGCATGTTTTCTCATAAAGACCTCTCTTTTAATGTTTATCAGCTTAATTAAATAGTTACGTTTTAAATTCAGTCGTGCCCATAGCAGGATTGTGGTTGTTCTTATTTTACAGATGAATTTGTCTCGCCGTGTCCGAATTTTGCAACGTCCTTTTCCTTGTCATGAAGAGAGCACGTGTCATTGCGCGAAAGCCAAAGCCCTGCAGTTCCACAAGGGGAAGGCAAGATCCTTTTGACTCGGTATTTGTTTTAAATATGTAATATTAAAACCAATAAAGCAAAGAAAAACAGTGCCGCGGCAGAGAAAAACACCCAGACGTTTAATCATCCAATCAATAAAATATTTGGGAGAAAGTCCTGTTAACATTCTCATTGACACTAACCTGTAAAATCTATATCTTCACTAAAACCTGAAATGTATGTTCACAAAAAAAGAAAGGAAACTAAATGCCAAAGAGAACGGACATAAAACGGATCATGATAATCGGCTCAGGACCTATCGTTATTGGACAGGCCTGTGAGTTTGATTATTCAGGGACTCAGGCATGTAAAGCATTGCGCAAGCTGGGATATGAAATAATCCTGGTCAATTCCAACCCGGCAACCATAATGACTGACCCGGGCATGGCTGATGTGACCTATATTGAACCCCTGACCCCGCAAGCAATGGAGGATATTATTGCTAAAGAGCGGCCGGATGCGATCCTGCCCAATCTCGGCGGCCAATCAGGTCTTAACCTTACCTCCGAACTATCCCGACGCGGCGTTCTAAAAAAATATGGCGTTCAGGTCATTGGTGTGCAAGTGGACGCAATAGAGCGCGGTGAGGACCGCCAGGCATTTAAAGAGACCATGAATCGCCTGGGCATTGAGATGCCCAAAAGCCAGATAGCATATAGTATTGAAGATGCTGAAAAAATTGCAAATGAACTGGGCTATCCGGTGGTGGTGCGGCCTGCTTACACGCTGGGCGGCACCGGTGGCGGTCTGGTATATAACAAAGAAGAACTCAACATAGTTGCCAGCCGCGGTTTATCGGCAAGCCTCGTGGGGCAGGTTCTTATTGAGGAATCGGTTCTTGGCTGGGAAGAGCTGGAACTTGAAGTAGTGCGCGACGCCAAAAACCAGATGATAACCGTTTGCTTCATTGAAAACATTGATGCCATGGGGGTACACACGGGGGATTCATTCTGCGCGGCTCCCATGCTGACTATAGATCCGGCACTGCAACAACGCCTGCAGAAATATTCCTATGATATAGTTGAGGCGATCCAGGTAATTGGCGGCACCAATATCCAGTTTGCCCATGACCCCATAACCGGGCGCGTTGTGGTTATTGAAATCAATCCGCGCACCTCGCGTTCTTCAGCCCTCGCATCAAAAGCCACCGGCTTTCCTATCGCTCTCATATCTGCAATGCTTGCCGGGGGGCTGACCCTGGATGAAATTCCCTACTGGCGCAAAGGGACTCTGGAAAAATACACCCCATGGGGAGACTACGTGGTTATTAAATTCGCACGCTGGGATTTTGAAAAATTCAAGGATGTGGAGGACAGGCTGGGCACCCAGATGCGCGCCGTAGGCGAAGTGATGAGCATTGGTAAAAACTACAAGGAGGCATTTCAGAAATCTATTCGTTCGCTTGAAAAAGGCCGCTATGGCCTTGGCTTTGTAAAGAATTACCACACATTATCTCTCCAGCAATTGCTGCGATTGCTCTCGGAGCCCTCCAGCGATCGCCAGTTCATTATGTATGAGGCGTTACGCAAAGGTGCCGACATAGAGAAACTGTATCAGCTTACCTATATCAAGCCGTGGTTCATTCAGCAAATGAAAGAGCTGGTTGAATTTGAAGAGGAGCTTATCAAACTCAAAGGACAGCCGCTTCCGGATGATATTTTAAGGCGTGCCAAAAAAGACGGTTTCTCAGATCGCTATCTGTCGCAATTGCTTAACATACCGGAGCAAGACATCAGGGCGCACCGTAAACGGCTTGGTCTCAAACAGGCATACTGCGCGGTGCCGGTCAGCGGCGTGGAAAACGCCGCCTATTATTACTCGACCTATAACGCCGAGGATGAAGTGCCCGTCAGCACCCGGCGCAAAGTCATGATACTGGGCGGCGGGCCAAACCGCATCGGCCAGGGGATTGAATTTGATTACTGCTGTGTGCACGCGGCATTCGCATTGCGGGATGAAGGGTTTGAAACCATCATGGTAAACTGCAATCCCGAGACTGTTTCAACAGATTACGACACTTCAGATAAGCTCTATTTTGAACCGCTCACCGTGGAGGATGTGCTGAGCATTTATGAAAAGGAAAAACCTGAAGGCGTCATTGTTCAGTTCGGCGGGCAGACACCGCTCAATATTGCCAATGAGCTGTATGCCGCGGGGGTCAAAATTCTGGGCACAAGCCCTGAAACCATAGACCTGGCCGAAGATCGCGACCGTTTTCGTCACATGATGGCCAAGCTGGGTATTCCCCAGCCAGCATCGGGCATGGCCAAAACGTTTGCTGAAGCCTTGCAGATTGCCCAGCACATTGGTTACCCGCTCATGGTAAGACCTTCGTATGTGCTGGGCGGCAGGGCAATGGAAATCGTTCATGACGAACAGATGCTCAAGCACTATCTTGAACGTGCGGTTGACGTCACCCCGGAAAGGCCGATTCTTATTGACAAATTTTTGGAAAATGCAATTGAGGCGGAAGCCGACGCAATTTCGGACGGCACTGACGCATTTGTGCCCGCGGTCATGGAACATATCGAACTGGCAGGGGTGCATTCCGGCGATTCAGCATGTGTGATACCACCGGTAAGTATTCCGGCCAAACACCTTGATACCATTTGTGAATACACCAGAAAGATCGCCATTGAATTACATGTCATAGGTCTCATAAATATACAATATGCCATCGCAAAAGATACCGTCTATATCCTTGAAGCAAATCCGCGCGCCTCGCGCACCGTGCCGCTGGTTTCCAAGGTATGCAATATCGGCATGGCGCGTCTTGCAACGCAGATAATGCTCGGCAAAAAACTGTCAGAGCTCGGCCTGGTGCATAAACCTATACCCCACTTTGGCGTTAAAGAGGCGGTGTTTCCATTCAACATGTTTCCGGAAGTTGATCCGCTGTTAGGCCCCGAGATGCGTTCAACCGGCGAAGTCTTAGGTATGGCAGATTCCTTCGGCCTCGCATTTTATAAAGCTGAGGAGGCGGCAAATCAGCGCCTGCCGGTATCCGGCACGGTGCTCATTACCGTCAATGAACAGGACCGCGCTGCCATTCTCGAGGTTGCAAAACGCTTCCAGGATCTTGGTTTCAACATTCTGGCAACCCAGGGGACCCATGAATTTCTCTCTCGGCGGGGGATACATAGCCAGCCGGTTAAAAAGCTGCATGAGGGCCGCCCCAATATTATTGATGCCATGACTAATAAGGAAATTCAGCTTATTATCAACACGCCGGTGGGCAAGTTAAGTAAAGAAGACGATTCTTACATCCGCAAATCCGCCATTAAATTCAAAATTCCCTATATAACCACCATACCTGCTGCTTTGGCGGCTGCCAAGGGAATAGAGTCATACAAGAAAGGCCGGGGGGAGGTTAAATCCCTTCAGAATTATCATGCAGATATACAGTAGCTGAGTTCAAGAATTCAAGGGTACAGGGAGTCAAGCCGTCACGAGATTCCAGCTACAAATAAAAAGCCGTTAACCCCGAAACCCTTTTCATAAGCCACGATTCACTGGTCAAAACTCACGCGGCACAAGCGACGGTTACATTTATGATTGCTATAGACAACACCGCGTTACTTGTTATTGATGTGCAGGAAAAACTCTTTAGGGTGATGCACCATAAAGAGGCGTTGGCAGAAAATCTGCGAAAAATTATTAGCGGTGTAAAGATTCTGGATATCCCCATTCTAGTAACTGAACAAAACCCTGCCGCGTTGGGTCCCACCATACCGGAGATCAAGAACCTTCTGGCAAATATCCCGCCCATCAGCAAGTTCAGCTTTAGCTGCTGTGGCGAGCAGAAATTTCTCAATAAGCTGAGCGCGCTAAACTGTAAACAGCTTCTTCTTGCCGGCATTGAAGCGCATATTTGCGTCTATCAGACTGCTGTTGAGTTGCTTGAGAAAGGCTATGAGGTGCAGGTGCTCGCCGATTGCGTATCGTCTCGCACCCCAGAAAATAAAAAGCTGGGGATTGAAAAAATTAAATCAGCAGGGGGCAGCATAACCAGCGTTGAGATTGCGCTGTTTGAATTGTTGAGGGTCGCGGAAGGGGTAAAATTCAAGGAAATCAGCAAGATAGTTAAATAATACCCAGAGAAGAGAGGGCGGATATGATGTCCGCCCAGCATACAAATATTTTAAGTAAACAGCCCAATAACAAACTGATTCATTTTTGCGCCAATCCCTGAATAAATAAAAAAACCGATAAAGGCGGTAACGCCAAGAGCCACCAGCCATTTCTGTTTGGCAGTAAATGCGGTGCTGCGCAACAGGGCGTAAATCCCCAACGGCGGAAACGCCTGGAGGGAAAATATAACTTTGGCCCGATTGTTGTACCATTTCTCTTTCTTCAGTTCGTCCATGTCCGCTCCTTTATACGTGGATACCATTTTCTCAAATAATGCCGTTAACAAATAACAGCGATTAGTTACTAACATATAATAATTAATAATGCCAGATGATGTTTGTTACAAAATTTTTTTGAAAACTCTGGACCTACGCTGGCTTTCAAAAATATTTTTAACCTCCGCCCTCCGTAAAAAAACGCTGACTCGATTGCGTCATTTGTCCCTGAATTACTCCGGACTCGTCGCCGCTTTTTTCTATCCCCGTGCCTCTATTTTATTGACTCACCCTTGGTATTCTCATATATTGTCAATGTGAGTACCTTATGGCTAAGGCTTTATCGTGCGCATCCAACTTACAGGAGAAGAACGTGGCAAAGATTCTCGTTATCTATCACAGTCAGCAGTATGGTAAAACAAAGGAGATTGCAGCTGCGATTGCTGATGGCGCGCGTGAAACGGGGGCTGAGGTTGAAATGATTAATACCAATGAACGGCGGGTGACGCTCAATGAGTTCATGAGCGCAGACGCAGTGGCAATCGGCACTCCTGATTATTACAGTTATGTGGCGGGCACCATCAAGACATTTTTTGATGATCTGTATTTGTGGGATAAGGCGGGAAAAGCAGTTGCCGGAAAGCCGGCTGCGCTGTTTTACTCCCATGGCGGAGGCGGGCTGGCAAAACAGAGCCTGGAAAAGTTTGGCTTGCGCTTCTTTAAGCAGGTTGGCGAGATTATAGAGAGAGGCCCCGCGAATGTTGAGGAAGCGCTGCAAAGAGCCCGTGCTCTGGGCAAAGAGCTTGCCGCCATCATTCCATAGATAATTCTTTTCATTTTCCCTCTTGAAGCGCTCTGCATTATTTTCTTGACATACTATGGCTGTTGTTTTATTGGTATACTTACCAGGTAAGTAACCAGTATTGAGTCCTTCATGCGCACTGCAGCCCTGAAATCAAACCGCAAGGAATCAATCTTTAACGCAGCACTTGATTGCTTCAATAAGCATGGTTACTACAAAACCTCGATGGACATGATTGCCGAACGGGCGCACATGACCAAGCGGGGCCTCTACTACCACTTCAAATCAAAAGACGAACTGTTCATAAGCCTGTTCAATTACATGAACAATAAGTTTTATGAACAGGTTCCCGCCTCCGCAAGCACAGTGCCGGATCCTGAAGAGCGTCTCATGCTGTTCGTAAAAATTGCCCGTCGTGTGCTCGCCGAACACGCTGATTTTCTAAAATTTTCTCAAGAATTCATGTCTATCGGCGTGCGCAAGCCAAAGATTAGGAAGGTGATGACCTCCTATTACAAAGAACAGGTTGAAAAAGTCAGCAGAATCATAGAGCAAGGAGTAGCATCGGGGCAATTTACGCGCGTGGATCCGATCACCATGGCGCGTGCCATTGTTTTATTAACCATGGGTGCTTTTAATGTCTATTTCTCCTTAGACGCTGATTTTAATCTCGCTGATCAGCACTCGTTTGATATTGAACAGATGATTCGCTGTCTTAAAAAAAAGGAGCGTTGCCCCTAAGTGCTTTGAACGCCCACCTCTGAAATTTAAAAATCTTATGGAGTTTTTATGAAAGTTGCGGGTGAAAAAATGCTTGTTGTTGATTTAACCAGGGAGAAAATCAAAATTGCGCCCATGCGCTCAGACCTTGAACAGGATTATATCGGAGGTGAAGGAACTGGAACGCGGCTGGTGTGGGAAATGGTGCCTGCGGGCATCCACCCTTTGGATCCGAAAAATACCATCGTTTTTGCTACAGCCCCGCTCAACGGCACTATGTTCCCTGCAGGACCGCGCGGAACAATCGTTTTTAAGTCGCCGGAGACGGGCACCATTTCCATGTCTAATATCGGCGGGCACTGGGCTGCACGTTTAAAAATGGCCGGCTATGCGCTGGTGGCAATTACAGGCAAAGCAAAAAGGCCGGCCTACCTTTTTATTGATCATGATCGGGTTGAACTGCGCAATGCCGACGCACTGTGGGGCAAACCGATTCCTGATATGGAACAGACAATTCGCAATCAAATCGGCGATCAAATTATTGAGGTCGTAGGTATTGGACCAGCCGGGGAAAATATGGTGCGTTTTGCCAACATTGCAAACAGTATTCGGTTTGCCGGAAAGGGAGGCGGCGGTGCGCTGATGGGCGCTAAAAACCTCAAAGCACTTGCCATCCGAGGCTCAGGCACCGTTCACTGCCATGACATCTGGCGGCTGCGGGAAATAAGCTTTGAGATTATGAAGGCAATGGAACAAAGTCCGCCCATTCAAATGCTCAAGACCGGCAGTTCGGCGGCATTCAACCAGGCTGTGGCAGAGCTTCAGGACTTCGGCTACAAGCATTTCCAGGAAGGCGGATTCCAATATGGCTATAAACTCTACATTGAAAATATTAAACGCCAGGTAAAGCAGGAACACCGCGCCTGTTACGGCTGCCCCATTGGCTGCGGAATTATGACAAAAGTGACCAGAGGAAAATTCAAGGACACAGAATCAAGCGGGCCCATGGCTGAAGCATATTGGAACTGGGGCTGGAAGTGCGGCATAACCGATGTCGGCGCTATCGTAAAAATCACAAAACTGTGCAATGAAAATGGCATGTGCGTCAATTCAGCCTCTGAACCAGTCGCATGGGTCATGGAGTGCCAACAGAAAGGTCTGATTTCAACCGAAGAGACGGGCGTCCGCGTGCGATGGGGAGATGGTGCCGCATCAATAAAACTCCTGGAGATGATTATTACCCGCAAGGGGTTCGGCAATGTGCTTGCTGAGGGCGTCAAGAAAGCTGCGGAAATGAGCGGACCTCAAACCGAAGAACTTGCCATGCACGTTAAGGGTATGGAGTTGGATGCGGACGAGTGGCGGCAGAATAAGGCTTCGGCGCTCACCGCTGCAACCGCAGAACGAGGAGCATCTGTAGTGCGTCCCTGGGGTTTCCCCATAGACATGGGAGTTTTGTTTCCTGAAATCACCGGACTTAAGGAGAAACCTGATCCGGACCAAGAGGAAGGAATTGCCTCGTGGTATAAGCCGTATAAAGAATTCACCATCGCGTCAAACTGCATGGGTGTTTGCCTGTATCCGGGGTTGTTTAATATTCCGACAGTGAAACAGACACTTGAAGCTTACTCTGCCATAACAGGCAGAGGCCTCACCTTAAAAGAGTATCTGAAGGTCGGCGAGCGCACCGTCTGCGTGCAACGCGCATTTAATGCCCGCGAGGGATTTACCCGCACGGATGATACCCTGCCGCGACGAATTCTGCTGGAGCCCATCAAAGGCGGCCCGAACGACGGCAGACGCATCAGAAACTTTAATGCCATGCTTGATGAATATTACGCGGAATCAGGATTTGATAAAAAAACCGGCTGGCCGACACGGTCCAAACTCAAGGAGCTGGGATTGCAGGATGTGGCAGATGAGCTTTACAGAAAACGGAAATAGGACGGCAGGAGAAGTCTCATGAAAGATACCTATGAGGTCATTATCATCGGCGCAGGCATGGGCGGACTGAGCTGCGGCGCATGGCTTACCCACATGGGTTTGAAGGTTCTGGTGATCGAACAAAATGTGCAGGTGGGTGGCTGCTGTTCAAGCTACCGGCGCACCGAATTTAATTTTACCCCCGCCGCATCCATCATTACCGGCACAACAAAAAAAGAGGGTGTATTTGAACGCCTAACTAAAAAACTGGGGATTTCTATACCGTTTATTCCTCTTGACCGCGGTTATCATGTGCACCTGCCTGATTTTGATTATTATCTCTATTCCGGCGGTGAGCATGCGCGAGATCAATTAATAGAACAGCTTTTCCGGCTATTCCCGCGCGAGGCGCAGGGCATTAAGGCGTTTTTTGCCAAACTGGGGAAAATCTATGAGCAGATGGATTATGCAACATTCTTCGACAACAGCCCGCGTGATGTTGCCCGCATTCTGCTCAAATGCCGCGACCTTCTCATTAATATGGGCAAAGGAATACTGCCGTTTATTGACGACTTTGTCAAAGATCCAAAACTTAAAACAGTGCTGTCCATCAATTCAACCTGCTGCAATCTGCCGCCGTCGCGGATGTCTTTACTCGGTATTGCCGGCCTGTTGCTTGAAGGAGGGCTTTCAAACCCCCATGTCGCTGGTGGTGCAATTGCAGTGCCTGAAGCTTTTGCCAACTTTATTCGCAGCAAGGGAGGTGATGTCGTCCTCGGCTCGCAGGTTAATAAAGTTTTATTTGATAACGGCACCGCTGTCGGAGTCCGCGCGGTAAAGTCGCAGCTTGCGCAGGCAACCGGATATAGTGAAATCAGCTCCGAACCCAGAGAATACAGCGCTAAATATATTATTTCCAATGCTGCGGCCCGACAGACGTTTCTCGGCATGGTGGGAGCGGATAAACTTCCTGGCCGCTTTACTGCGTTACTGGCTCGACAAGAATTAACCCCGCCGTTCTGTGCACTTTTCCTCGGGCTTGATATGGATTTAAAAAGCATGGGATTTATCCCGGCCCTGCATATTTATAGCTCAAACTATGATACCGACGAACACTTTAGAAACGTTGAAACAAAGATTGCCGATGAAACCGCCCCTCCCCCATTCTTCAGATTCCAGCTCGCACCCTTGAGCGACCCCTCCTCTGCCCCGCAGGGCAAGACCGCTTTTGTCATGCATGCAATCCCGGCGCCGGTTTCTGGTTGGGAGCAACCCGGTTTTGAGAAACGGGTGGCAGACGTAATGATAAAACGTGCAGAAAAGATAATACCGGGTCTATCGCAAAAAATCCTGTATCAGGAATTCTGGTCTCCGGTTACCATGAATAAATATCTGATGTGCGGCGCTGATGCAAGCATGGGCTGGGCGCTTACGCCCCGACAGGTCGGCCCAAAACGTCTGGCGCAGCAGACCCCAATCAAAAATCTGTTCTTAAGCGGCCACTGGACAGTGCCGGCTGTCGGTGTCATGTCAACTGTCGTGTCAGGATTGCGGGCAGCCCAAATGATTCTGAAAAAAGAAGGGGTTACAGAACCCCTTGCTGATATTGGTATTATAAGGGGATTAATACAGTAAGCAACTTCTGCAGGAAGCGTCATGTGTTATGCAGATTTGCAAAAGATACTCCACGGTCATTAATAAAATGGCAACAAAGTATTTAAAACGCCGCATTCATTCACCATAAGAACAATACAGAGATGTACTGCAGATTATGTTCTTTACAGCTGCTTCGCTTAAACAAAAACTATTAAAATTAATAAACGAGGAGGGTTGCTTATGAATTTTAATTTTTTCAATAGACGCGCTTTTTTAAAGGTAGGCGGTTTGTCGCTGGGTTCACTGGCTATTTTGGGAAAGGCTAAAAATCTTTTTGCCAACAGCTCTGAACCCCGTGAATTAGGCTGGGAAAATAATGTCCCTTGGTATTGGAGTCCTGAGGGCTATCCGCGTCAGAAACTGGTTGATGCCAGCCGTGTTAAAGACGGCTACATTCGTGCCAAAGTAGATGGTATCTGGCGTAAATTTAGAATAATAGAAGTTGATCAGGAGTTTAGGAACTGGAATTTTACCGAACGGCTGCAGCGTCTGGAGAATTTAAGAGCAGGCGGCCCCCCATCTTTTGGCGGTGCCCATATGCCCGCTGTTGTAACCCACGGCGGTTTCAAACGGGGGGATAGCACGTTTACCTTAAACTGCGCATTCAAAGGAATGGAACTGACGCCCAAAGAAGAATATGTTCAGGAATTAATTGATGCCATAGAGGCAAAATTTGACAGCAGCTTTCAGGAGAAAATTCAGCTTCAGATGGATATGTACAGCAACCCTGATCTGTGGGACCATTCCAAACTGGTTTCGCTTGAGATTTTCACCGTGCCGCCCGGAGAGCCCTATCGCGTCGAAGGTTATGCAGAAACGCATACGTTTCGTAACCAGATGAGAAACCCCCAGTCAACAGTATGTTTCTGTGCAAAAAGCGTCTTTACCAGTTTTGAATTGAAAACCATTGCACACATAGTTCACCTGAAGGATGAGACCGTTGATACGTATGAACGATTGCTGGTAAAATTTGCCAATTACCAGCGCGCGCTCTATCACGGGGCAACCATGATAGGCGGCATAGAAGTAATGGGTGTTATTTATTATGTGGTGGAAGAATTTAATAACACGCCCGATGCAGGCCACCGTGGAGCACGCGTCGCGTAACAACGGTGCTTGAATGAAAAGCGCCTCTCCGGTCCCGCACACGGAAACAATAACCGTGTGTCGGGACTTGAGGGGCATTTATTTTCAGGGAGGAAACAATTATGTGCTCACGATATTTGAGACCCGTGGTTCTTATTATGATGCTGCTGGTTGTGCATGCGGGATGCGCAAAAGAAAAAATTGGGATTCTGTTCATAGATGTCGGGACACCTGAAGAAAATGACCTGCGGTTTTATACCGACTTTTTTGGCGGCAATAAGGATATATTTTATCCGGGATGGTTTGCCGGCGGCGATTTTGAAGGCAATACCTGCTATACACTTATTCATTATGCGGATGAGGCAGAGGCGGCGATTTGTGGTGTGGAGGCCGGCACGCCGATTGATGCATTTTGTAATAAATACGAAGGTAACTTCGCTGTGGAATCGCTTGTTGATTTGGGTCCTGATGGCGACAACAGCTTTAATAATGACTGTTATTCGCCGGCATTCCCGTTTCCTTATATCATCCTCCGAAGCCATTCCACCGTTGACCCTAATAGCGGCGCAGAAATAATTGCGCCCGTTGTCAGGGACCCGCAGGGCTCCGGAATTGGCATTCCCGATTTCTTTGAATTAAGCACGTTTAACCGCATGCACTGGCTGTATACTCTTCCTGAGAAAAAAGATCCCCATCGCAAACTGGCATTAAAGTTTTTTTACGGCAACGATGCGCCGGGATATGAACCGGATACCCCAGAGCTTTCAAACCTTAAGGACGCGCTCACCGATGCGCTTACTGGCTACAAACTTGTTTTTCGCCACGGTTGGGAAGGTTATATGGAAAATCACGATGCCTACGGCAACGCTGCATTAATCAGCGACAGCACTGAGACCGCCATTGAGGAACTGATAACAAAGGAAAAAGTAAAACGCATGGTAGTGTTCCCTTTTTATCCTGAATATAATAACTCTGTTGAATTCGGGCATGAGTGGCGCGATGAAAATGGCGCAGGAGTGAGCGCTCTGCCCGGCAAAACATTCAGAGAGTGTGTGGAGGATATCACCGACGGCAAAGGGCCGGCAACACTGAACGATTTGAACCAGTATCTCCAATACAAACCCTTTGATAAACACTGGCAGCATGTGTTCCCGCTAATAGAAGAGTTGGTAAAAAAATATGATGCGCACATGCCTGTTTCATTTGCGCCGCCCTTCGGGAGTTTTGATGAATACCACCAGGCAGGACTTGAAACGGTCAATTATGCCATTGAAAAGTATGCCATACCCAGAACCGCGTCCTTATTAATAGTGGTTGCGCATCATGGTTTTTATAGCGCCTACATGAAAGCCCAGGAATGCGATGCTTATTTTAGATTATTCGACGAATTGACCGAGAAGTCGGTTGCCTTTCTTAAACAAAATCTTGACTGGGCAGGAACGCTCGAGGTTAAAACTGCAGGCATTGAATTTGCCGAGGGCGAATATGATTTCCCGAGCAAAGACAAGCCAACCGGCAATGTCCTGAGCGCTGGAGAACTTATTGATTCGTCAATTAACGGCCGCTATATAAACGCCGCCGGCGAAGAAGTAAATAATGGAACCAATAAATTTGACTATATTATTGTCAATCCATATAATCGCACAGAGTCGCAGGACACGCTGTATGGCATACGAGAAGAAACCCATGGAAATTTCGTCTACGTGCCGGGCAGAGGATACCGGCGCGATAAAAATGACAAAGATGGCGCAGAATGGCAGGCTGACGACGTGGATGAAGAATTTTATTCAGTGCGCGTATTTGATGGCGCCGGATGGCCGGGCTATCCGGGTTGTTTGGACGACCCTGACGGCTGTATGAACAATAAACCGGTTTTTAAAGGAAGCGCAGAAAAACCCACAACTATAATTGTATGCGGCGCCGTGACTGCGAACTCAAAACAGACAGGCAGAGATCGTTTTATTGAGGCAGCGGTAAAATCCATAATACGGGCGATAGAAAATCCTTATTCACGAGGGGTTCACTAAAACAGGCATCCGACCGGGGCATTGCCGTATAATATTTAAAGAGGCTGCCAGCAATAAATCCTTGTGAACCGCATGATACGCTGATGCGTTGGTATCGTGCAAGGCGAAAACTATTCTCTGGAGGTCCTATGAAATCACTCAATGATAATTCTACAGGCACCATAAGCTGCCCAAATGTTAATCATGGCAGAAGGGGGTTTTTAAAAACTCTGGGCATTGCGACCGCCGGTTTAACAACCCTGGGGATGGCAGTAGATATTCTTGAAACATCTGCTGCACCAGGTGCTGGCTTGCCAGCGCTTGCCGGTGCACCGCGCACTTTAATGGATGAATGGTACTGGCTGAAGGTTCGTATGCAGTTTGTATTAAAACCGGGCCTGATCTATTTAAACACAGGCACCGAAGGCTCAATGCCGCGTGTGGTGCTCAGAAAAATGCAGGAGTATTTCAAACGATTTGCCTCGTTTCCCTACGACTGCATAGTTAATGACCCCCTACTGGGCGCCGGACTGGCGCAGGAATGCGAATGCCTTGCCAACTTTCTTGGCGCTGACAAAGATGAAATTGTCATAACAAGCAGTACCACCGAAGGCCTGGGCATGGTTGCCAATGGATTGGACTTGCAGGAAGGCGACGAAGTTTTGTCCACAACGCAGTTCTGGCCTTATAATTCCTGCTGGTATGTGCTGAGGGACCGAAAAAAAATTGTTCTCACCGAGGTTGAACTGCCCATTAAACCGCAAACCAAGCAGGAGATCATTGACCTGTTCGAACAGGCTATAACGCCGCAGACAAAAGTTATGTCGTTCTGCCACATTAATTACACCAACGGTTTGCGCTTGCCGGTCAAAGAGCTGTGCGAACTGGCCCGGGAGCATGGCATCATCACGCTGATTGACGGTGCGCACGCACCTGGAATGATTGATGTTAATTTTCATGACCTTGGGTGTGATTTCTATGCAGGTTCTCTGCACAAATGGCTCTGTGGCCCTCCGGGCACCGGGGTGTTATATATTCGCCAGGGCATGGTGGATCGTTTGTGGCCGACCGAAATAGAAAGTTATTCAACCGGGCCGGTAATGTGTGCGCACTTCCGGGGGCGCGGCCAGCAGATCACGCCCGCCATTGCAGCGCTGATTGATGTCATCAACCTGCATACCAGCATTGGCAAAGATACCGTGGAGCAACGAATCCTCGCGCTTAATAAATATTGCAAAGAGAGAATCATCCATGAATGGGGGGCAGACAAACTGTTATCCCCGCTGCCGGATAATGAGGAGCTGTGCACAGGCATTGCCGCCTTTAACCCCTTTGAGACGCCTTATGCTACCCAGCCCAGTAAAATAAGCGCTGTGTATAAAGCGCTATACCAAAAAAACATTGTAACCAGAACCGTCGGTTACAAAGAAAAACATACGGACGAGAAACCAATTTCAGCCCTGCGCATTTCAACGCATCTCTATAATAACTACGATCAGATTGACACGGCAATTGCGGAAATAAAGGAGATTATCAAATCGTTAGAATAAAAAAAGCTACGAGAGCTTTTAAATAAACCGGATTGGGTGTGTTTTTACGGGGCAATAATAAAGAACAGGAGAAGTATGTTATGCGCACGATTAAGTTTGTCACAAATACCATTGTCGCGGTGGGGCTGCTTTTTGCATGCGGCTGCTCTGATGAAATGCGCGATAACATTGCTGATGTTATTCACGATAAAATTTTAACGGTTGATACGCACGTTGACACGCCGCTGCTGCTGGTCTCTGAAAATTTTGATTTGAGCATACGGCACGAACCAAAAAAGATATTTTATAAACTGGATTTCCCTCGGATGGAAGAAGGCGGGCTTGATGCGGTGTTTTTCGCCATCTTTGTTGCTCAAGGGCCCCGAACGCCAGAAGGAAATGAAACCGCCAAACAGAAGGCCTTGCAACTTTTCTCCGCAATTCAAAACAGCCTTGAGCAAAATACCGTCGTCGCAGAACTGGCGCTGACGCCAGAAGATGCGTACCGGCTGGAACGAAAAGGGAAGAGAGCTATATTTATTGGTATGGAAAACGGCTATCCGATAGGTACAGACCTCTCTCTCATTAAAACCTATTATGACCTTGGCACACGTTACATTACCTTATGCCACTGGGCAAACAATGATATCTGCGACGCGGCCACCGACCCGGCTGGTTCAGAGCATAACGGGCTGAGCACTTTTGGCAGACAGGTTGTTGCAGAAATGAATCGTCTCGGCATAATGATTGATATTTCCCATGCGTCTGACAAAACAGTCCGTGACGTGCTTGAGGAGTCCACCGCGCCCATTATTGCCTCCCACTCAAGCGCCCGCGCTGTCTATGATCATCCGCGAAACCTTCCTGATGACCTTCTTAAAATAATTGGCGATAAGGGTGGCGTGGTGCAGGCAACCATAGAATATGTGAAAGCGCATGATTCATATGAACGCGAGGAACTGCCGACCGTGGCAGAATTTGTTGATCATATTGATCACATCGTCAGCGTCGCAGGAATTGACCATGTGGGCATTGGCACTGACTTTGATGGCGGCGGAGAGCTGAAAGACTGCTATGACGTGAGCGAAATGGGAACCATTACCCGCGAACTGGTGAAGCGCGGCTATACCGCTCAGCAGATTAAAAAAATCTGGGGTGGAAACGTGATGCGGGTTTTTAAAAAGGTTCAGGAAGTGGCAGCAAGATAATTTCATTCAGTATGACACTTTTTCAACACCCCCATTTTTCCCTTTTCATATTGATATTGCAAGTATTCTAATTTCTGGCTATACAGTTACCAATACAAATGCATTTACTAAAATGTCATGGCGGAGAGTGAAACGATGAAGCAATCTTAAATTATGATGTGAGATTGCCACACTCTCCCGCTAAAGCGGGATCGCTCGCAATGACCGGGCAAAAAATTTTAATGCGTTTGTATTAGTAATCGCAATGCAATTAATTGAAAGGAGTAAAGCCATGAACCGGGCGCGCAATTTTGTCATCAGCACTTTTGTTATTCTCCTCATCATTGCAAGCGCTTTACCTGTGGCTCGTGCTTCCGACCCTTGCTATCTAAGCGTTTCCCAAACAGGTGTGCAGAAAGAAATTTTAGACAGTGACTGTGATGGTATTCCCGATGCGGCCTGCACTGATTGCTCGCCAAGTTATGCCGCAGACAACTGCCCGTATATTCCGAATGCTCAGAACCGCGGCATCTGCACTGCAGGGGTAAAAATCGGGGAAATATGCACTTGCAACATGGATTGTGGCATTTTAGGATTTTGCAGCAAGAACCAGGAAGATGCAGACCAGGACGGTGTTGGTGATGCCTGTGATTATTGTGCAGGCAACGGCGGATTTGACAAGGATAGTGACGGTATCTGTGACAAGGACGACAACTGCCCGACCGTTCCCAACCCGGATAAGAATGAAAATGTCTGCCTCAATAAAATCGAGAAGTTTGCGCCGGTTGGTGTTTTTAAGGGCAACTGGTATGAGATCGGACGGCAGGTTGGCCGGGCTTTTCCGGACAGCATTATTGATTTCAGCAATACCATGCGGCTCGTTCTTGTTTATGTCGGCCCCGGCCATGGGTGGACAGCACAAAAGTATTATGACGTAGTTCAAGATTTAATCCCGCAGAGCGCAAAGGACCATATGCAGGGTATGGCAGCAGGTCTGTCAGATGTCAGGCCAATGAGCTATGATACTGCCTGGGATATTGTCATAACTCTCAATATGGCAACCGAGCTGCTTAATATGGACAACATGTCATCCATCCCTGATGCTCCTGAGCTGCGCGGCTGCACCGGGTTTGCCGTTTCTTCGGCAACCGGGACTTTTTTGGGCCATAACACTGATGCCCAAAGCATGGTCAACGGCAGCGCAATTATGTATTTTGAGCCGGATAACGGTGACTATTCCTATATCAGCATAGACCCTCCTGGTTGGGCATTTGTGGGGTACGGCCTTAATGAAAAAGGCATAGCCGTCACCACCAATGCGGGTAGCCCAAGCCCCAATGCATTAATGGGACTTGATCCCAACCTGATGCTGCGCAACGTCATGGAGCATGCCGCAACCCTAGAGGAGGCGGTTAACCTTTTTCAGGATTTTCTTTCAAGCGGAAAAAACTTTGGCACCGGCGGGGCAATTATTCACATTGTGGATTTCAACCAGTCCGCCATGGCAAAAATTCAAGTCCGTTCAGAAGCGATAGAAGTGAGCTACGGGCAGGAGTCGCCGTATGGGGTTCATTATATCGGCTCGGCAAATCATTTTGTGGGCGATTTTAATGTTGATCCCAGTTATTATTATGAATCTTCATGGAAGCGCTATGAAAAATTAATGCAGTTGGTAAATGAAATACAAACCTTTGATATTCAGGCCTGCTGGACAGTGCTCAGCGACCATAGCCAGGAAAATCCTAATAACAACATTTCGCGCACCGGCGGTTTTGGTCAGAGCGTCACGCAGTTTGGTACTATTTTTACTGCGGAAGGGATGTATTATACTCTGCAGGCGCCACACCGGTATTTCGCAGAATATGCCGAGCCCCGGTTCATGAGCTTTCCGCAAAGCGGGGTTAGACTTGCTTCCTGCTCTGCGACCCCACGTTTTCGTAAAGTTATTCTCAAATGGCAAACTTCTTCTGAAACAGATGCGCAGGGATTTAACCTGTATCGTGTTGAAGCAAAGGGCGGGAAAGCAGTTAAGATTAATTTCTCACTTATTGCGCCACAGGGGGCTGGCCAATCGTATGAATTTATTGATACTAATGTAACAAATAGAAAAACCTACTATTATAAACTGGAAAGCGTTGCGGCTGATGGCACCGCAACATTACTTGACATTATGAGTGCAACGCCACGGCTGATGTATTGGATTAAGAGATAGAAAAAAGGGGTACTCGGTAGCGAAATAAAGAATCTCAACTGTAGCAATAGCTTGGCAATTCACCCCGTTAAGAATGGATCTCGGATTACAGCCTTTTCACTATCACGTTTTTCAACCAGCTGTTGAATATCCTCTGTATAAATTTTACATTTTTGGTGACCTCATTGGAATAAATCCCCGCCTATAGCAGATTTTTAGGTTGCAAGCTACTATAACACCATACCTCTTTATTTGGTCTGATTTAGCCAACCATTTGGCTGAAATGAGCCAATAAATTGACCTAATCAACATAAATCATATATTACTTTACCCTTCTATAGCTATAATTAATTGTTTTTACATATAATTTATTTTTTAGTAATTTCCATGATAAACCGGCATATAATTTGTAAAACTTATATAACACATAAAGTGGGGCCTCACCTTTGAGCTATGCAAAAACAACGTTGTGTTGACTGGCAGCAGCACAGCAAAGAAGTTCTTACCAAGGTTAACTGATGAGAAGCTGTGGATAGTTTGCAGTCGTTATGTCTCCACATTTAATGGAGGTGCGCGCAAGCTGTCCACAATCAAAAAAGGAGGTTAAAATGCAAAAGAAGGCGCTTGTAACAATTTTTCTTATTAGTGCTGCTTTGATTAGCATGGCGCAGACGCCATCCTGTACCGCGCCCATAAATGCCACCGGAACATATAGCGGGGAATGGATGTTTGACGTGAAGGATGAAGCGGGCAATATTATTGATACCGTTGAATGCCCGCTTGAGATGACCCTGCAGCAGGATGTTACCTTAAACCCCCCGCAAAATCTCAAGGTAACCGGGATGGTTCATGTCGATTTTTCCTGCCTTGACGAAGTGCCGACGTGGCCAGAATGGGCTCAAATTCCGGAACCATCAGATGTGCAAGTAAGCGGCACCATGGATACCAAGGGAAAGCTTACCCTGCTCTCAGGGGGATGCGGACCGGGAACATGCATAATTCTTTCCATCTCAGGCATGGGAGAGAAAGCCGCAACTGAAGAAGCTGGCGATGGGGAAATTCCCGCTATGGCAAAATATTCGGGCGAGTGGGGATTTGCCATCGGCGTTGCTTTTCTCGGTCAAACCGGCGGGAAAGGAACGTTTGCGGTGAACAGGGTTGAATAAATTATAACGGGTTTCGAACAGAAGAAAGAGGAATGCGAAGATGCGTTTTCACATTCCTCTTTTTTATCTTAACATTTAGAAGAGTCAGAGAATACGCTTATGGCAAATCCATTGCACAGAGTTTCCAGGAGGCAAGGCCATCGCGTCTGAAAACTAAGCGAATCTGATCGTGATGGGAGCCTTTTTCCTTAAAAGCCACTACAAAGCGGTTGAAGTTCTGGTAATAGGTAGAAGTTTCTATTTCTGGTTTTGTGCCTTCTGCTTTCTTTTTTCCGCCATTATCTTCCGCCTTTTCTTCTGACCGGCGTTTTGACCGCGGTTGCTCAGGAATGGAACCGCGCACGATCATAGCCAAACCGTCAGGCGTAACAAAAGCGTCAATCAGCGGGTTGATGAAAGCTGTGGCAATAGCGGATCCTAATGTATCCATGGCATCCCCATTCTTCGTGCCGCCAGTCTCGCGAGCAATCCGGTCGTTCAGATTTGCCTTTAAACTCTCCTTGAGTGCGTTAAAGTCAACATAACGGTTCAGGGTCTCGGTTTCTTTGTTTTCTGCCGCCATGCGCATGTTCCGAAAAGCCCAATACGGCGTGGAGTAAAACCCGATGCCGCAGATTAATATAATCACACCGAATAGAATAAATAATATTTTTTTGTCCATACTTAGTTCCTCTCAATATACTGCACAGAAGGTTCTGCGTTCTGTGCCTGGTTTTTCACCTTTAAGCCACGTAAAAATAACGTCATAACCCCGTCTTGGCCAAAATAGCAGGACAACTGGTTACTTACACTCATCCTGAAAGCTACGATTGCCACATTCCTGCCGCTTCTCCCAACGGTTATTAAGACGGCGCTATGAAAGAAACTCCTCATTGCGAGCACGGCGAAGCAATTTCTTGTTGCAGGCGCTAAATGATTTTCTCCAGGATTAAAAAAGACAGGTTAGAGGCTCCCTTTATCCATGTAATTATGCTTTCTATCATATCATGACAATGATTGCATTATTATTAAACATAAAAGTATTTTGCAACATAGGTGCGAGTGTTTAGATCCTCTTTAAAATACCGTAAATAAAAGTTTGCATCCTACCGATAAACGCTCATGGTTGCTCATGGTTAAAACTAACTACTTTTATTCGCTTGCCAATTTCTTTTAAAGGAGGCAGTAATACTATGGGAAAAAATAACCTAATTTTTCTTGAAGTTATAGAGTGGCTTGACCAAACCGGAAAAGAAATTGTTCATCGTATTCCAGAGGTCGGATCAGGAGAAATAAAATTTGGCGCCCAACTCGTGGTGAGAGAAAGTCAAGCTGCAGTATTTTTTTATAATGGCAAAGCCTACGATGCCTTCGCCGCGGGCAGGCATACTCTCACGACAGCCAATCTGCCAATACTGACAAAAATCCTAAGCATTCCCTGGGGAATGACCAGCCCGCTCCGGGCAGAGGTTTATTTTGTGAATATGCGGATATTCCCCAATCTCAAGTGGGGGACCAAAGACCCGGTGGCATTCAAGGATGCTGAACTCGGCCGTATCCGGATTAGAGCCTTTGGCGTATTCAATTTAAAAGTGGTGCAACCGGTCCTATTTATTAACAGTCTGGTTGGTACGCAGGGTGTGTATACAACAGAAGAAATGAGCGAATATTTCAATCAGGTTATTATTTCGCGGTTCAATGATTACCTTGGAGAGCACCTTGACACTATCTTCAACCTCCCGGGCAGATACGATGCAATTTCAGATGGGCTCAAAAAACGGCTGTCAGAGGACTTCAGCCATTTTGGCATGGCGTTAAGCGCGCTTTATATTAATTCCATTACGCCACCACTTGAGGTCCAGAAAGCAATAGATGACAAAAGCCGTCTTGCAGTCTTTGACGATCTTAACAAACTCATCAAGATGAAAGCTGCCATGGCAATGGAAAAAGCTGCCAAAATGCACGGAGAGACCGGTTCGGGTCTTGGCATGGGGATGGGCATCATGATGCCAGCAATGTTCGCTGAAACATTGCGTTCTGCTCAGCCGCACCTGGAGGGACAGAAAATGACGACATGCCATGAATGCAAACACGCTATTCCCTATGGCGCAACATTCTGCCCCGACTGCGGTCACCAGCAGATGGTTTTTCAGCAATGCACACAATGCGGCAAGAATCTGCCTCCCCATGCAAAATACTGCCCCCGCTGCGGGAAACAGACCAATGAAAAACCACAGCCGAAAAAATGCCAGAAATGCGGGGCAGCAAATCTTTCAGACTCGATTTTCTGCAATCAATGCGGTGAAAAACTTTAGCAATCAAATTCCGCAATTCGCATTCTAAAATCCGAACGTATTATGTGGCAGATAGAACATCAATGCCCCCAGTGTGGCGCCCCCGTGACAGTTCAGGAAACCGATCATTTATTATGCTGCCCGTTCTGCCGCACCCGTCTTTATTTCTTGACTGGTCAGCATACCTATTACTGCTTGCCGACCGCATGTTCCGACGCGGCAGACATCCGGTATATTCCTTACTGGCGATTCAAGGGTATGGCCTTTTTCTGTACCGAAAGCGCAACAGTAACAAAAATTATTGATACCAATAATATTGCGGCTCATCTTGGATGGTTGCCCTACTCTCTGGGCGTCAGGCCGCAGGCACTGAAGCTGCGTTTTATTACACCCGAAACAAAAGCAGTCCTATGCAAACCGCAGGTCTCGGTTGAAGATTTGTACGCGAGAATTGAACAGCAGATAACCATGAAAACGTTCATGCCGATATCTCACCGCGCATTTATTGGAGAAAAGGTAAGTATCATATTTGCCCCGATTATAATGCGTCACGGGAATGCTTTTGACGGAGTCCTAAACCGTTTTTTAGCTTCTGTTACAGAAACTGCATCTGGTGACCTTAGCCTGTTTGAACAGCCTGAAAATTTGCACGTACAATTTATTCCCTGCCTGTGTCCGTCCTGCGGAAGCGACCTTGGGGGGGAAAAGGAAAGCGCGGTGTTTTTATGCGGGAATTGCAGTTCTGCCTGGTGCCTATCAGATTCCGGCCTGAAAAAAATCGAATACCGCGTGCTTTCCGGCAATGACGTGCAGGAACAATATCTGCCATTCTGGAAAATTAAAGTGCGGATTGAGGGAATAGAACTTAAATCCTGGGCAGACTTCATGCGTCTGACCAATGCGTCGCGGCTTATTAAACGAGAATGGGAAGAAACCGAATTTTATTTCTGGACACCAGCCTTTAAAATTTCTCCCAAGCCATTTCTGCGTCTTGCTCAGGGGATGACCGTAATTCAACCTGAAACGGCAGACCAGGATGAGATGCCTCCAGGGTCATTTTATCCCGTTACTCTTACTGCAAAAGAAGCTTCTGAAATTATCCTGGTTACCCTTGCAGAAATTGCCATACCGAAAAAAGACTTTTTTGTAAAACTTCCTGAAGTTGCAGTTCAGGCTGAATCCTTTATGCTTGTTTATGTTCCCTTTGATTCATGTGGCAGTGAATTTATCAATTCCCGTATGGGCATGTGCATTAATAAAAATACTTTGCGATTCGGCATGGATCTTTAAGCGTTTTTTGCTTGTTCAAGCAGCCGGTAGAATTCCTCGCCGTCCATGACCTCTGTCTGCATCAGTTTCTGCGCTATCTGTTCCAGCATTTTTCGGTGCTGAGTAAGCAGGGTGCGCACGTGCCGTTCCCGGTCCTCAAGAATACTTTTAATCTCTTCATCAAGTTTTGCCGCCGTTGCCTCGCTGTATTCCTTTCCGCCCAGTGGCGCCTGTTCAGGGCTGAGGAATAACGGGCGGTGCTGTTTGGGAAAGGTTGCCAAGCCCAGCGTCTTGCCCATGCCGTACTCAAGTACCATCGCCCGCGCGATGTCTGTTGCCCGTTGTAAATCATTATGGGCACCCGTTGATACATCTTCAAAAATAATTGATTCAGCCACCCGTCCACCCAGCATCACATCTATCTTACCCAGCAATTCATTTCTGGTCATCAGGTAGCGGTCTTCGGTCGGAAGCTGCTGGGTATAACCAAGCGCCCCTATCCCGCGGGGAATAATGGATATTTTATGGACCTTGTCTGCTCCCGGCGTAAACGCGGCAACCAGCGCATGCCCGGTCTCGTGGTAGGCAACGATCTCTTTTTCGCGCGGATTTATTACCCGGTTCCTTTTTTCCAGACCGGCAATGATCCGATCCACTGCTTCGTCAAGATCCTCCATCTCCACGTGGGATTTCTTCTTGCGGGAAGCGAGCAGCGCAGCTTCGTTGATGACATTTGCTAAATCTGCGCCGGAAAATCCCGCTGTTTTCTGTGCAATCGCCCGCAGGTTCACCGCGTTTGAAAGTTTAACCTTTTTGGCATGGACATTGAGAATTGCTTCGCGCCCGTTAACATCAGGGCGATCAACCAGTATCTGCCGATCAAATCGCCCTGCCCGGAGCAGGGCCGGATCAAGCGTTTCAGGCCGGTTGGTAGCTGCCATAATCACGACGCCCACCCGCTGGTCAAACCCGTCAAGTTCCACCAGCAGTTGATTAAGGGTCTGCTCGCGCTCATCATGCCCGCCGATTACCGCTCCGGCCCGCACTTTCCCTATGGCATCAAGCTCGTCAATAAAAATAATGCAGGGCGCCTTTTCCCGCGCCTGTTTGAAGAGGTCTCTGACCCGCGCCGCTCCCATGCCGACAAAAAGCTCAACAAACTCGGAACCGTTTATGGAAAAAAACGGAACACCGGCCTCGCCTGCCACTGCGCGCGCCAGCAGCGTTTTGCCGGTTCCCGGCGGGCCGACCAGAAGCACCCCTTTGGGCATCTGTCCGCCCAGATGTTTAAACCGGCCCGGATCTTTCAGGTATTCAATTATTTCCTGAAGTTCGACCTTTGCCTCATCTGCTCCTGCAACATCATTAAAAGTGGTTCGCACCTCTTTTTCAGCAATAACCTTTATTCTGTTTTTCCCGAATGACATGACATCCAGTCCGGGCCGCATCCGGGAGAAAATGACGTACCAGATGCCAAAAAACAAGAGCACCGGCACCACCCATGATAACAGGTCGCGAATAAAGGTGCTTTCTGGCTGGCCACGAAATTTTATATTATATTTTGCAAGCTGCTTGGATAGTTCGGGATCAACGCGAAAGGTATTAAAGGCAACTTCTTTCTCCTGATTATTTTCGGTAACCTTCATTTTGCCGAAAATTTTTCCCTCGCTGATGGCTATTTCAAGAATTGTCCCTTTTTCAAGGGCATTTAAAAATTCGCTGTATGGTATGGTTCGAGGCGCATACTGGGTGACGATCATATTTTGTAATAATAAAATACCCCACACGGCAAATAGTACATACCAGATTGAAAATTTAGTCTGTTTTTCCATAGACGCCTTGCCCCCTATGTTATTTCTCCTGTAAAAAAACTAAACTCAGTCTCACTGAAAAGGGTTTTGTTGAGCTTGCGTATTGTCAACTCTGTAAGCCGCACTTTTTTATGGCAGTAAGTATAATAAAAAGCGGCGTTCTGTACCTCTTCCCGTGCACGAACACCGCTGTAATGAGATTAAACACAATAATTTATTCTACTACTATGGTTGCCGGGAGGATTTTTTCAACCGGTTTGTCTTCCCCTATAACCCTTTTTACTTCATACTCATATTTCCCCTTGTGAATAAAACAAATGCTGGCGGTGGCACCGGAAAGGATTTGGCCGGTTTCATAATAACCAAAAATATCTGCATAGAAATTGACCGGATTTTTGCAGGCAATACCAACTTTTGTTTTTATTTTGATGCTAACCGGCTCTGTGCCTTCATTAACCCAGATTACCGTGGCGCCTTGTTTCACCTTGAGCGGGTCGGGCGTGACTGCAAGCATATCGCTCTTAAGAATTACGAGTGCGTGGCCCTCTTCTGCAGCCCAAACCGGTACACAATGCCCGCAGAAAAAACCACACAGGGCGAATACAGCAGCACCTATGATAATTTTAGTATGCATTCTTTTCATAAGCTTCCTCCGCTGTTAGTGTTTATAGTGTTAGTGTTTATATTACAATATGCACTGCTTGTGGTCTTTGTATTATACCCGGGCTGCGCGATCCGATTCTTAGAGTTTCGCCCCAGCCCGATGGAATCACTGTATCCATAATGGTTATTTTACCTTAGCATAGCACAGGTGATTGTGCCAATAAATTTTCTGGCATTATAATATTGCATCTGCCGCTCCTTTATATTATTACCACTGTCTTATGTACGTAGGCATTATTCTCACACTTGTAACCGCTATCCTGATCGCGGCTGCTGACGCCCTCTCTAAAAAGGCCGCTGCCACGCAATCAGCCTATCTTATTTCCTTTTCGCGGTGGATTTTTGCCATGCCGGTGCTTACGCTGGTGACCATGCAGGCGAAATCATCGGTTTCAATAAGCGCCGAGGTCATTATTTGCATAGTAATACTTATCCCGCTGGAAATCCTTGCCATGATCCTGTATGTTAAGGCAATTGCCCAATACGACCTATCCATAACGGTGCCGCTTCTCTCCCTTACGCCGCTCTTTCTTCTCGTTACCGGTTATCTTTTTCTGGGCGAAACGATAACCCCGCTCGGCATAGCCGGCGTGCTGGTTTTGCTCTCAGGGATTTACCTGATGAATTTATCAACGCTGCGCGAAGGGCTGCTTGCTCCCTTTAAATCTGTCCTCACCAACCACGGCTCCCTGCTGGTTATTATTGTGGCAATTATTTATACGATAACTTCTACCCTCGGGAAAAAAGTTGTTCTTCTCACCGATTCTGCTTTTTTCAGCTTTTGGTATATTTTGATATTAAGTATAGGAATAATTCCGGTTATTTACTGGAAAGGAGAATCGCCTCTGCATGTTTTTAAAAACTTTAAAATAAATTTTTTAATAGGCACGCTGGTTGGCTTGTCTGCCTTCAGTCTTTTCACCGCCTACAACCATGCGCCGGTGGCGTATGTCATTGCCATAAAACGCACCTCCATTATCTTCAGCGTCCTGCTGGGGAGGCTGATGTTTCACGAACCTGCGTTTGGAAAACGGGCGCTCGGCGCCGGTCTTGCCTTTGCCGGCGTAGTATTGATGATGGCGGGAAATTAAAATGACTGGCGGTAGCGGGGGGTTTAGAAATGAACGCAAAATGTTCTGAGGCATCCAAATTTCACTGCTCTGGATAGTAATAAGCCGCCAAAACGCTGGTGTCCAGATACAGCATCAATATCGCTCCTCTTTTCTACCGTTACGTATCGTATGTCTCAGTGTTTTTCCTTTTACCTTTAGTGTTGAACTAAATTCAGCAAGGCTTGATAATGACATATCGTTTTTACAAGCAGAGATTAACCGGATAATCTTTTTCCCAAGTCGTGTAATATTAATTGCTTCACCCCTTTGAACCCGTTTAAACAAGGCGCTTGAATTGTTTTTTTACTTCTTTTATATTAATTTCGAGCATAAAAGTCTCCTGAAATAAAAAAATTTTTCTAAATTATGTACACCCTTAATAAAATGCTGTCAATTCTTGAAAAAAAAGCGAAAAGACGCTATTTAAAAGGCAGAAGCCATATGAGGCCTCTGCCTTTTGCGCATGCTATTGAAAATTATTTGCCGCGTAATAAGTTGAATTAAACCGATCCAGTCTTTTTGTCGTTAATGCCACCTATGAGATGGCGATGCTATAACAAACCGCCCTCTAACTATTATTTTTGATTAAGCTCTATTTTAATTTGTTGAATCGTCCCTGTTGCAGTCTGATAGTTTAAAACCAAAGCTTTTGGCTGTGGCACCGAGGATATACTATTTTTAGTTGAAAATTGAAGAAGTGGCTCCCCCGTGGCATAA
>CAZQKW010000013.1:0-75263 GCA_964594075.1 uncultured Thermodesulfobacteriota bacterium
AAACTTTTCATCCCCGCTTACAAAGCGGGGTATTCAAGTTTTGAATTTTCATAAACAAATCGCAGAGTTTCCCGCAAATATTGTTCGGTGAAACCGTCTGCCAATCTATCTCAGCGACAGGGTGGGAAATCCAGCACGCATACAGCCGCCAAACACTACTTCAAGCGGCGTGGTGCGCATCCTGCCGAGCTTCTGAAAAATATCCGGCCGTTCCTTCCGCACCATGGGCATGATCTCGGCAAGTGCGCCGCCCACGAGCTTTGGCGTTTCATAGGGATCAAGCATGCCCGGCAATGTCTTGGTGATTGATTTGAGCAGATAATCTATTTCCTCAGGAGTTAACATATAGGGCATCACCGCATTGCCAATCATATCTTTATAGTCATAGCGATTAATTACTTCGTCGCGCCACCAGTCAGTATATCCTGACACGCCTTCCCGCGATATCTTCCCTTCAGCAATGGCAAACGTAACCGCATGCGCAGCTTTCCACCCGCTGATAACTGCACCGGTCATTTCGGCTTCTTGGCACCATACCGCATCCGAAACAAGCAGCACCTGATCTTGGTAGGGGTCGGTGATATGGGAGAGCATATTGCCGACCGCCGGCAAAACCCGTTTTATTTCAGCCTTGGCAAACCAAGGGGCAAAGTACCCTTCGCTGATGACGCGATTGAAAACCGCTTCATGGTCGCGTCCCGGATGAAGCGAGGTGACCATCACAAAATGCTCGTCGCGTCCAGCCCGCGGCGTCATCCAGACGCGCATGGCTGGGCTTTCATTGAGGAATATTTGAAAGAGGCCGTATTTCTCCGGGGGTTCTACGCCGGTCATTTCATAACCCAGTGTGGTGGCGGTGCCGAAATATTTCCGGTCCCTGTTTTTGCCGAGCGTTCGTGCAATTCTGGAAGAGCGGCCATCGGCAGCGATGACAAAAGTGCCCCGGAAACTTTTTCCCTCTGCAGTCTTCACGGTAACGCGCGACCGCTCAGTGCTCGTGCAGACAACATTATAACCGGGAAACACATCCACCCCATACCCACGTGCTTCAGCCAGTAATCCGTGCAAAAGCGATTTCTTGTCATAGACCGCGCTGATTCTGCCTGCCGCGCCTTTTTTTATGTTTTCATTATAATTACCAAGCGTTACCTTGTTGCCGCGGTGAGTGTAGATCGCCCAGGTGTAAAAATCCTGGTGCGGGCCTGCGTAGTTAACCGAGAAACCGTAGCGCGGGAAGCAGATTTTTTTATCCCGTTCGTTCAGAATCACGCGTTCTCCCAAGTATTTACCCGTTAGCGTCACCACCATCATGCTGCAGGCGCGCTTGATATCAGCAATGTCTGTTTTCCGTTCAATGAGGGCCACAGCAAGCCCGTTTTCCCCCGCTGTTTTTGCTGCCATGAGGCCGGCCGGGCCTGCACCGACGACAATGAGATCGTATTCCTTTGACATGTTACGTTTCCTTTCTGCATAATGATAACGACCTGACAAGCACGGCGGTTGCGCGTTGTGGAGCACCCACGCGGACACAATCGCGCCCTGTATCTATCACTTATCCAATTATCAAGTCAACATTTTTTTGGGCCGGCACGATGAGCAACGTATGACGGGGAACTTTTTAAGCCTTTGTTAATGCAGGTTGTGCGTATTGTAGTAATTTTTTTAAAGCGGTTTAAAATGCTGAGCATTAGCTTGTTAGAATAAGTTTATAAGAATAATTGTATAGCATTAAAATTTTATCTTGACATCACCGGTCATATGGGATAGAAAGCTCACATACGACATTTTGCAGTCAGGCAAAGGAAATGTGCGGTGCCGGTCGTATAAAAAAGAGGCAACGTCACGCTTTTGATTAGCAGCACCAGACAACGCGATACTAAAGCATTTGACCAAAGACGGGGATTAGGACATGTGCGCTTTTTACCAATCCTTATGTTGCCGTTAGTCCTGCATGTAAAATTACCCCCTGTTAGTAGCTGTGCTTGTGCGAATCGCTGCGGGGCGGAGTTGCAACCGTATGAACATTTTAAAAATCATTTATTCAGGAAGGGGTGCTTATGGCTCGAGTTGACTATAAGGATATGATCAAGTTCACTGAAGAAATTATAATTAAACCCCGGCTGTTTGAGGGCCTTGATCTAATTCCCCTTGAGACTTATGAAGGAATGGATACGCGCGGTGCCTGGGAGTTCAAAACCCCCATGGCCACCGGGTTTTACAAGCCTTTTGTTATGAAAGGTAGCACCAAAATAGAGAAGATCACTTACGGCGAATTGCACTATATGCGCCGCGCTATTTACTCTGCCATGAACATGACCGCTGGTGACGACTATGACCTGCCGATTTTCTCCTGCGAGTTTGACGAGTCAGCTCCACGCATCGGTGTGACCATAGACCTGATGCCGGTTGTAGATGTTGCCGTGCATCCTGAATACGTTGAAAAATATTTATCGCCGCTGGCTCCGCTCTGGAGAAAATACCGCTCCCTGCCCGGCCTCACACGCGAGGGCCGGTGCTTGGTGCAAAGGCGCTACGGCCCCTGGCCCTGGGCGCGAGAAACTCTTTCCCCGTTCTCGCTTGACGGACGCATTGAAGAACCAGAAGATCGCATTAAAATAATATCCGCGATTATAGACTATGCCCGAGTGTGGCTTGAACATCTTAAAAAAGCCGAGCCGATAACAGATCCTGCTTACAAGGAAGAAATGCTTGCGCGAAAAAAGACAATGCAAAAGTTTTACCGCGATCGAGATCCGGGCGGCGAAGTAATTAAAAAGATTTTCGGCGAGGAAAAGCATCTCCTCTTTGTGAGCCTAATTTTTTAAAAGGAGGACCAGTATGACCGGCAGCATTGCATGGGCACCTTATAGAGAAAAGATGCTGGAACAGGTGGGACAGATTGCGCTCAATGAAATATCGGCGCAGGATAATTTTACCGCATACACCGCCGATAAAATTGCTCGATTGGTCATCGGTGATGTACGTACAGGCGCACTGCGGCATTTCGCCATGTGCGCGATATTCCCTCAGGAACATTACCTGCTGCCGCTTTACTTTTCCTTATGGGATGAGCAGGAAAACAAAATTTCGTTTTTGGTTGACATTATGCCCATCGTGGACTCGCTCATTGACGAGCCATTCCGCATTAAATATATTGAACCGATTCAGCCTCTGTGGGACCGTTTTTCCAACCTTGCCGGCATTACCCCCTTTGAAGATGACGCGGTCAGAGCAGTCTGTTCAATTATATATACCGCGGCGGTTATGCCTATCGAGCGAGAGGGAATGCGCTTGGCTGCGCTTGCGCCTCATACCGAATACCTGAAGACCTATATTGAGTTTATAAAAGACGCGCCAGTAGTGGAGGACCTTACTAAGTTGAAAGAGATCAAACGCAAAACAGAAGCTATTAAGGGAACTCTGCGCAGCTATCTGCAGAGAACCTATGGCACGTTGTTGAACCAGAATCTGATTGATATGTTTTTTAAATAGCTTTTTACTTGCCATTAAAACTGCAAGGTCGGACTAATTTTTTTTGTCTGTTTCTTAACATCGATTTGGATAAAGGAGCTTATTAATGACCATCATAGATATTTTGCAGCGCGGTGTTGATTTTTCCAATACCGATGAAATGACCAAAGAAATGCTTGCTGATTTCAAAGACCACCGGGTGGGGATGAAGCTCGATCACGAAGAACTGACACTGGTAGTCAAAGAGGGCGTGATCTCGATTGAAATGGGTATGCAGTTAGATGCCTGTCATGCAGCAATGCAGATGAAGACGATAGATGTTTGCAGTGCCATAGACAACAGTTTTGATCTTATGGAGATACGGGAAAAGGGACAATTATTAAAAGGCGACCCGACTGACATGAACATTGCCGTTCATTTCATGGCAACGTTCCCTTATTTTGATGCCATGGTCAGGTTATATCAGGACGATGCTGGATTCAGAGAGATGGTGGATCAGGTAAAGGCATCCCTCTGAGTTTACAAAGCCTAAATCCGAATGTATGATGGGCTAACTGATGATACCGTTCGGGCTGTGGGAAATTTACAAATGAGATATTAGCATTGAGGAATTAAGCGCATGGTTAAACATATTGTTGATCCGGGAAAATGTGTCGGGTGCGGCAAGTGTGTAGAAAATTGTTCGTTGGAATTATGGGTTCTGGTTGACCGTCCTGAAGGCAAAAAAAAACTGGCTCAGGCAATTGAGGAAGCAGCAGTGGTCTGCCATACCTGCGGTATGTGCTCCGAGGGCTGCCCTGAGAAAGCTATCGTCATTATTAATGAAAAATAATAAGCGCTTATACATTCTGAAAAAATATCCGCTGGCGCCAATGATTTGTAAGCCGATCCGTATCTTTTTCCACACCTTCCAATATAATTTCATTTTAAATACTTGATTAAGATAACTTGATTAAGATAAATATGGCAACCCTTTAAATGTCCAAAATTAACCCATATACCTGTCATGTGCCACCAACCTCAACGCATGCAAGAGAAAGGAGCTCATATCGGTGTCTGAGACATTGGAGAAACTAAAAAAAGCCATTGTTGAAGGAGATGATGAGACGGCATATGCATTCGCCAAAGAGGCTTTGCAACAGGGCCATGATGCGCTTGAAATGGTCCGGTCGGCAATAATACCCGGTATTGAACAGGCGGGAAAACTGTGGCATGACAATGTGTACTTCATGCCCGATGTGGTATTAAGCGCCGAGGCATTCAAATCAGCGATGGGCGTAGTAAAACCGTGCCTTGAGGGACGGGAGACCGCCAGCGGCGGGAGAATAATTATCGGCGTGGTTGCTGGAGACATGCATGATCTGGGGAAAAGCATTGTCGTTGCGATGCTCATGGGAGCAGGGTTTGAGGTTATAGATTTAGGCGTGGATATCCCGAGAGATACGTTTATCAAGAAAGTTCAGGAACTGAACCCCGACATTTTAGGAATTGGCTGTTACATGACCACCACCATGCTGGAATTAAAAGCCGTGCTGCATGCCCTTGAAGAGAATGGCCTGCGCAACACAGTCAAGGTCATGATCGGCGGTGTGCCCACGACGCAGCAGTTTGCAGACGAAATTGGCGCGGACGCCTGGGGCCGCGATGCCCTTGATGCGGTGAAAGCAGCAAAAACCTTGATGACAAGGAATCAATAGCATGGAACACACCAACAGCGCGGCGGATACCTCTGCAATCATAAAATCAGACAACATAGGCCGCGTCGCGCCTGATCCGCGTGACCCTAAGAGCTGGTGGCTGGCATACGCGGCACAGCGGCCGCAGTGGATACCGGTAATGGCCCCTATGCCAGAACATGCCCAGTATCTAACGGGCATCCCCGCGCGCATCTTTTATAGGGATGCCCGCGTAAATGTGCACACCCTTGCCGCATTAGCTGCCTATTATGGTTTTGATAATGCCATGGGCGTCGGCGATACTTACAATTATGAAGCAGAGGCCCTTGGCCAGAAAATGGTTTACAGTGAAAATGCTATGCCGACTGTTGATTCCCGCGACCCGCTAATTAAACAGCATGCCGATTTAAAAAAATTGAAAGCCCCCGACTGGCTCAATGCCGGTCGCATCCGTTTTGTGCTTGATCTTATAAAGCTTAATACCGAATTGGGCATGCCGGGCGGTAAATTCTGCGCGCCTTTCAGTCTTGCGGTAAATATACGCAGTTACCCGCTGCTGATAAAAGATCTGCGAAAACATCCTGACTTTGCACATGACCTGTTTACATTTCTCGTGGATGAAATCCTGACATCCTATTTAATACTGCAAAAAGAGCACAGCGGCATAACCGCAGCAACAGCGCCCGACGCCTGGTCTGCTTTTCCTAACCTGTCGCCAGAGCTTGCAGAACAATGGGTCGTTCCCTATGCCGAGCGGCTATTTAAGAATTGCCAGCCCCGGGGCGTGCGGCCGGTTGTTGCAGGCAGTTTTGATTATTGTGAAGAGCGCATCGAGAAATTTGATAAGAATCTACTCTTTAAATGTTTCGATATTCAAACCCGGATGGCGTTTGGGATGCCCATGGTATTGCTGGGAATGGGCAGATGGCATGAATATCCGCTGGAGCCGGTTCTGGAATACTTGGAGCGATACAAAAAAAACAACATTCGTGCCGTGGTCATGGCGCAGATAAATGCCCGCCTGTTACGGGATGGACCTATAGATGCCATCATCAGCCTTATAAAACGGTTTATAGATCGTCTGGGCCGCGACTATAACCTTACCATTATTATGTCCAATGTTCCTGCAGACACCCCGCCGCGCCATATTCATGCAGCGGTCGCTGCGGTACATACTTATGGCCGCCTGCCTCTGGCTGAAAACCTTGACCATGTAGAATTCAGCATTCCCGATCGGGAATCTTTTTATGACTATGTCCAAAAAATGTCAGAAGGACGCGGTCTGGGATTTTAGCGGCTCAATTTTCTTTTTTCTTGGCATGGTAACCACAGATTAAAGCGCATGTTCAAGTTCAACACACCACAGCATGTGTATCAAATTGGAAATGTACATGTTGGCGGCCAACCGGGTGAATTTCCCACCGTCCTCATAGGCAGCATTTTTTACAACAAACATCAAATTGTGCACGACGCACAGCGGGGTCTGTTTAACGAAGAGAAGGCGCGGCAGCAAATACTGCGCGAAACAGAGGTTGCCGCCACAACCGGCTGTCAGCGCATTATTGATCCCATTGGAGAAACCGGTGCAGCACTCATTAACTATATTAGTTTTTGTGCAGCGCTTACTAATGCACCTATACTGGTTGACTCGCCAGTGCCCGCGGCACGCTTGGAAGTGCTCAGGCATTTTGCAGGAAGCGACATCATGCCGCGGCTCATTTACAATTCAATCGCCGAAGATTATACCGAACAGGAGCTTGCCTGCATAAAAGAATGCGGCGTAAAGACTGCTATCGTGCTGGCGTTCAGCACCGCAGCCATGCGCCCCAAAGATCGAATTGCATTGCTTAACAAAAAACTCTTGCCCGCTGCCGAGCAGGCCGGCGTGGAAAACGTCCTCATAGACCCTGGGGTTCTTGATATTCCCAGTGTGAGCTGGGCTGCACGCACCATTTACGAAATAAAAGAAACTTTTGGCTTCCCGGCTGGATGCGCCCCGGCAAACGCCCTGTTTATGTGGGAGAAGGTCCGCCAGCACGGCACTGCGGCGTTTCAGGCTGCTGCCATTTCAGTGTATGCGCTGGCGCAGGCTCATGGCGCTGATTTTATCTTTTACGGCCCGATGCGGTTTGCCCCGTGGGTTTATCCTGCATGTGCTGCTACGGATGCCATGCTTGCATACGAGGGCCGCTTTTCAGGTATTCGTCCGGCTACCAATAATCATCCCCTTTTCAAAATATTTTAGGATGAGCGCCTTTGACGTTATATCACGTTGAGTTTCTCCCTGACGGCAGACAAATACCGTGTCTCCCGGGGTCGGTCCTGCACAACGTAGCCCACAAGGCCGGTATACCCCTTGCGTCGCTGTGTGGGGGAATAGGGCGCTGCGGCAAATGTAAAGTAAAAATTGAAAGGGGTATGATTGAATCCCCCACTGCAGCAGAACATCAAAAGTTGAGTGTGGCAGAAATTGAATCTGGATACCGCCTTGCCTGTCAGACCTCCGTGCAGGACAATCTAACCGTTTATGTGCCTCCTCTTGTTACCTCCCATGTGCAGCAGATAGATCTCTCGGCCGAACGGCTTGGCGAATCGTTTGAGCCGGTGATTAACGATGTGGTTATTTCTTTGCAGTCGTTACCTCATGAAAATCACCGCACCTTCCTGACGCAGCTCGCGACAGAGATTAATCACGCCCATGGAATCAACGTCACAGTGGCTGACCCGACCATTATGGATGTGGTACAGACATTGCTTAATGAGTGCCAGCCAACACTGCGAGCATTTATACGTAATGGAGAGGTGATTGCTTTGGCACTGCCTGACGAGACACCTCTGGGAATTGCCATTGACCTGGGAACTACCACAATAGCCGCGTATCTTTTAGACCTGGCAACCGGGCAGCCCTGCGCTGCTGAAGGCATGGTCAATCCGCAGGTTGTCTTTGGTGAAGATGTGATGAGCAGAATTACCTATGCCATGGAACACGGAAGTTCTCAGCTCCATGAGGCCGTTATAAATGGACTCAATCAGATCATAAAGAGCCTGTGCCCGTCTGCCGGCAAAATTACAGAAATTGCCATCGCAGGTAATACTGCTATGCATCACCTTTTGTTAAATCTTCCGGTTCGGCAGTTGGGGGTGGCGCCATATGAGCCGGCAATAACTGCGCCCCTGGACATCAAGGCACGAGACCTCGGTCTGGCTATTGCCCCAGGTGCCTATGTTCACGTGTGCCCAAATGTCGCCGGCTTTATAGGCGGAGACCATGTTGCCATGATACTTGCCAGCAGCATACACGAGACAGCACAAACAGTTATCGGAGTTGACATAGGCACTAACACAGAGATTGTCCTGTCCCATGAAGGTATTCTGCGTAGTACTTCTTGTGCCTCAGGCCCGGCATTTGAGGGAGGTCACATTGCCTGCGGTATGCGTGCGATACCTGGAGCCATTGAGAAAATATGCATCCGTGATTCAGCGGTGCATTTTCAGACTATTGGCGGTAAACCACCGTTGGGAATCTGTGGATCAGGAATACTTGATGCGGTTGCAGAATTTTTCAAATGCGGCACTATTACGCAGCAGGGTAAAATAGCTGATAGTCCTCTGGTGCGCAGCCAGGGAAAAAACAAAGAACTAGTGCTTGTTCCGCGGGACAAAAGCGCTACCGGAAAAGATATCACCATTACACAGCAGGATATAACAGAAGTGCAGCTCGCGAAGGCCGCCATACGCACCGGCATAGAAGCGCTGCTTGCGGAGGCCGCCATAAACATTAATAACATTGATGAAATTATCTTGACTGGAGAATTCGGTATTCACATAAATCCCGCGAGCGGTATTGCAATTGGCATGTTTCCACCGATAGCGTTAGACCGCTTCAGGACTATTGTCAATGCTGCCGGTCTCGGAGCGATGCGTATCCTCAGATGCAAAAAACAAAGAGCGCTGGCAGGTGAAATAGCAAAAAGGATCAAGTACCTCGAGCTCATGACCCACCCCGATTTCCACAAGCGATTTGCCAATGCATTGTATATTCCATCCCGATGATGTGCTGTTAGTTTTTTCTAACTCATCATCACCTTCAGGATGGTTCAATAAACACATGAGCCGGTTCCTCTTTATAGAAATTAAAATGAAAAATCATCAAGGGGTGCCATATGCAATAGCATAGACATTTCCGCCTGCTTCCTTCACATGCTGCCCGGTTTGATCGTCTGTTTCTCCCAATTTTATATCTTCTTCGACAATGTCCTGCCACGCAACCAGCATTCTATCGCTTTTTTCAGCATAACTTATTGAGGAATATCGCTGCACACCGGGATCATCACAAAAGACTATTTCTTTACTGAAAAATTTGCCGTTAGCACTCATCCATTTGCCGTAAATATCAAGGTTGCTTGAATTTCGCCAATTGACACTTGTATCATTTTGATTTCTTCCATCCTCCCACATGACAAAATATTTCTTTTTTTCCGCAATGTATATGGGGTGGGGGAATATTTGCGGGCCAGCAGCATCTGCAATAGTGAATACCGGCCCAGCAACCTCTCCGTCCGCTGTAATAAACCTTCCGCGAATACCGACATTTTTCAGCGCAGGGGCCATATCAGTCCAGCAGGCAAAAAATTCATTTCTATCCTCGTTGTATGCAATTTCATTATGGCGCTGGTCGCCTTCGCCCGCTTCGCCAAAATCATCTATCATCGCTATATTGTTCACCAAGACCGTGCCATCACCATCAACCAGCGCACCGTAGATTTCGCCATTCTGCTCCCATGTCGGCACATTCCTGAAATCTTCCCAGTTGATGAGATAACGGTCATCTCGTGGATTATAAACTATATACGGATTATACTGATCTCCCACGCTATCATTGATTATAAGTTCGCCAGTTGCCAATGTACCGTCTTCATTTACTATAACCCCCGTGATGTCAGGGCTGCCGCTCTCGCTGCTGTTATACACCACAAAAAATTGGCGTCTCTTGGTGTTAAAGGCAACCCTCGTGTGCATCTGGCTTTTTGGTCTTTCAGAAATGGCAAACGGCTGTTTAACGATTTCGCCAGCACCGTTGATTATTGATCCGTATTCATCAAACCCATCCCCTGACAACGTATACCCGATGAAATATTCATTCTTAAACTGGTTAAATTCCGGTGTTGGGATCAGAATAATCCTATTTATTGGATCACCTACGGGGCTGATGACTCCTGCGATTTTTTCGCCGCGCGAAGAAAACCGCTGTGCTGCAATGCCATACATCATTGCGCCACCCTGTTCCCACACCCCCTGTTCTGTCCACACCACCAGAAATTCGTCTTCTACCGAATTATAGGCGATCCGCGGAATCCACTCTGCCAGATGAGGATTTGCCGCTATTTCTATTTTAGGACTGAGAAACCGCATGTTGTTTTCCGTGCAGGCGGTTAAACTAATGCAGGTAATTAGTACTAAGAATACTACCTCTCTTGTCAGTCTCATGGCGCGCTCCTTTTATATGGTTATTTATGTTGTAAGAACCTTAATATCCAAGATGCGTCCACTCATCAAAGCCCTTCGTAAACATATGGCGTATTGCAAAGTGGAAGATTATATGCACGCATATTAATTAACCCCGCGGGATTTGGGGTTTTTAATTGCCTCAATAATAGATTTGACAGATGCCTCTACCAGCAAATCTCTGCCCACTCTTTGTGAATTTACTGGAATTGAACCGCACACTATTACCGTCGTGGGTTTCTCAGCACTGCCTTTGTACACCGGTTGATTTTGTTTGGAATAGCTCAACCAGCCTCTTGCATTAAACGTACGCACAGAATAAAACTCCTCATCAATGTCATCCGCATTCCACGGGTTGCCGTCTTCGTCGTTTTTATCCCGCCGGTAACCTTGTGAGGTATAGACAAAGTTTCCGTGTGTCTCCTCCCTGATGCCGTAAACTGAATCCTGCGATTCTGTCCGGCCATAGGGATTGACAATGATGTAGTCAAAATTTTCGGTTCCATTGTCAACGACCTCACCCAGAGCATTAACATACACTCCGTTAATTGAACTATCTATTAACTCGCCAGCGCTCATAACATTACCTGTCGGCTTTTCAGGCGAGGGGAAATCATACGCTCCCTCAGCAAACTCAATGCCCGCAGAAGCAACCTCAAACTTCCCTGTCCAAGCAAGTCCGTTCTTTATGGTTTCAACAGCCCGCGCCATTATTTCATCAGTTATTCTGAAATAGGCATCGCACTCCTGCGCCTTAAGATATCCTCCATAAAATCCATGGTGAGTCACAACAACCTTTAAGGATGCTGAAGCAGGGATATTATATTTTGCTATTGCATACTTGACCGTCTCCAGACCGGCTTCAAAGTATTCATCGTGTTTGCCAAACGCCGGGGCAAAAGAAACAGGCATGCTAGCATCATATTTCTTTATCAGCTCTTCCGTAAGGGGGAAGACGTGCTGCCAATGCTTCTCAAACGGCTTATAGGTGAGATACTCACCAAGCGCATCCTGGGTAGCAGGCCCCTTCCCATCAGTGATATCTTCAATACATTCTTTGTAGGTCTTGCCCGGCAGAGCACTCACCCCTTCGCCCTGCTCATCCACCCAGTCATGGCCGTATGGGGAATAATTGTTGAATGCTGAATTAACATACGCGACCACCATGCGGCTCACTTTTTCCTCGTTTATGAGCTCCTCAATAGCCGTTTCCGTGCTGTCGCTTATCTTCATGGGATTGCCGTAAGCGTCTTTATTTTCCATATAACCTTCCCATCCGTGACGGAATACAAACTCCCGCCATGGTAGCCGTTCGGTGAGCCGGTCTTTGATATTGGACAATTCAGGGGAATCCGGCTCATAGCCCGGCGCATCATTTCCGTAAAAAAACTTCAGAGCAACTCTGCGATGAGGATCTTTTCGACCCGGGAGAGTGAATAGCCAATGCATGCGACTAAACGTGCTCACTTCAAAAAAATCCGGCACCCCAGCTCCACCAGCAGAAGGGTCTTTGACAACGGGCCCCAGAATCGTCTCACCAGTGCCAGGGTTAACCGTGCTGTCTGCGCTCAGCACAAAAAAGGCAATCGGCGGAACTCCTGGTCCAAACGTATAGCAGTCCCTCGCAAAACTGTTGTCTCCGTTTGGTCCAGCATCAACAAGCGAAAATATTGGTTCAGTTCCTGCATATTCATCACAAAAGGCATTAATCGGGGTTCCTTCTGGAACGTTGCAGGCAGCGGCTTCTGCCTCATCTGCGTAGTGAATTACCGTATAACAATCATTTCCCTCGAACGGACCTCCCGCAAACCATCCAGGAAAGAACACGTCCTTACTGCCGCCAAAAAAATCAGTATAAAATCGAAGGTCATTTTCTTCAGGCGTTCCAACATCAATAAGCAGAATGCCGATTTTTTCTTTTTTAACACAGCCAAAACTAAGAACCAGCATCAATAATAGCAAAAATGTTTCTGTTAGGATACGCTTTGTCATGTGAGCCTCCGCGATAAATTGAGTTAAAATAGCTTCTTTACTCCTTGCTGAAGGATACACTTTTTTCTTATTCAGCACTGCATTTGTAATCAATCTGGTTGGTCATCTTGAAGCGCGCAAAATCATAGCCCTTTGCCTGAAGGCGTTCGGCAATCCCCTTTAAGACTTCAGGTGGCAGCGAGGGCGTCCTGCTCAAAATCCAGCCAATGCTGCGGCTGGGGTGTCCGACTACCGCATATTCATAGTTGGGCCCGAGATCAATAATCCAGTAATCACCGGCAAAGGGATGGAATCCCAGGATGGAGAAAAAACTTACTTTTAATTTTGCATTCGTGTTCTTATCCACCACCCATGCGCGGCCTCGAGCCACTTTTTTTTTGCCGTCACTCGTACAGCACTGGTTTACCACGCCAACCGTTCCTTCCTTAATAAGGCTGTAGGTCGCAGTCGTGCCGCCAGCACAACCTTTTTGAAAAAAGACCGGGATATGCGCAATTTCATACCACTTGCCCAGATAACGGCTCAAATCAACGCGCTCAACCACCTGAAGCTCTTCCGCACCGTTTGCCGGCTCGACGGCCGGTGCGATACCTGCGCCAGACAAAACCGCTAACACCAGCAGTGCGCAAACAAATGCAGAGCACGATACGGGAATGTATTGCATTATAGCCTCCTTTACGGTGCCCCGCCGGGACCGTTTCGCTGTGCCTTTCAGCAACCCGGCTCACCGGGATGACCGCAGCAATTTTGAAGTTTTTTTATCTTAATGAAATTATTTTTTATGATACGGTGCAGTTTCTCATGCCATGGCATTTTACTGCGCAGATTGGCAATAAACTCCTGAGGACTGGGTTGTGACATATATCAAAGCTTCCATCATTATTGATTAGGCTATTTTTTCAGGCTTACCCGGCAAATTTCTCCCGGAGTAACCTCAATTTCAATGCCAACTTTCTTAGCAAATGCCGTCCATAGGGGGATGCACCATTTGTGATGCACATCCTCCCACGTTATGCTGAATGTGCCCAGAGAGCCCACAATGTCCAGCATCTCCTTATACGGGCACTGGAGAAGCCGCTCACCCGGCCTGACCTCAATTCTTTCAAATTGCTGATAATGGCATGAATTTGCTTCAAATATACCCCACAAACCTTTCTCAGGCCCTTGTTCCTGAACCCACCCGGCAATCATCTCAAGAATCGGGCCGAGTATATAGGCCTCATGCTCCACCTTTTCTTTCCAGAGATTATGTTGCACGACAAAATCAAGGTTCTGGAGGTGTGCTTTGATGAGTGCATCATTGAATTTATGCGGATAGGGCATAATATCAGTATAGGTCTGAAACAGCATGCGCACCGCTGGTTCAACATTTGCTGCCTGCTCGGCAAAATTGAATTCTATTCCTGGCATAATAAGCTCCTCTATCTGTGTGATTATACTGTTAATGGTTTTTTATCAGAGATTACCCCGCTGTGCATGTATTTAGTTATAAACAATTTTTTGTAACATTGCAATTTTTCAAATAGCATAAAAAGTGCATGAGGAACTTCTCTATACTTTCCCAAAATTTACGCTGAAATACCGTTGAACCGCATGGGCACACAAAAACGCACTGGGATTTATGAAGAACATCAACACAATCAGCACCTGGGGGTTTTTCATCACCATCAATAAATAACAATATTTTACGGAAAGTTTTGAATAGCTTTTTTATTGACAGTGAAGCCCCATTATCTTAAGGTGGTCAGTAGTAATTCCTATAGGGAGGTTATGGGATGATCACAAAAAGTATATTTAAAACAATCTTTCTGAGTATGATGGTCTTTACCGCCGGATGTATGCGTGCTGCAAATCCTGTCCTGCCCCAGAGCAGCGTCCAGAAAAGTAATTTAACCGCAGGCATGGTGAAAAAATACGTCAAAATCGGCACTGCTACGCAGGCTGATATCCTTGCAGTATTCGGTGCTCCCAACATAATAACCAGAGACAAGAATGGCAATGAAGTGTGGACCTATGATCGGCAGAGCATGGCCAGTGCCTCCGAAATTGCCGCATGGAACGCGGGCGGCACCGCCACCGTCGGCGCCGCGGGGATTGCCGGCAGCACGCCGGTAGGTGGTATTGTGGGCGGGGGCGGATCAGCGGAAAAAGGCAGCAGCTCGGGCCAGGTAAGCAGCGCCACTTTTACCCTCATGATAACTTTTGACAGCAATGACGTGATCAAAGACTACCGGATGATGGCAACGCAGTTTTAAAGTTAAAAATTGCAATGCGTATACGTTCTCATGGCATTATCATAATATTATTATTTGCATCATGGTTGCTGTGCGGATGTTTTGTCGGCGGCAGCAGAATTGCACCCCCGCCGTCGCTGTCATCTCAGCAGCGTGCCTCCATGCAGACTAAAGAGCTCAACGGGGATTTCGCTACCGCATTTGCGGCTACTATCTCCGTTCTCCAGGACGAAGGCTGGCAGATCGTGGAGGTGGAACGGGAAAGCGGCATTATTCAAGCAAGTTCCCTTAAGCGGCACGATATTATTGGTCCGACTGAAGACTGGTATGCAGAGCGTGATACAAAATACCGGGATAAGCTGGCCAAACAGGTTGCAAAATCTGATTCACAACCTGCACAATGGACCAGATGGGAACAACTGACCGCTCACATTGAGCAGTGGGGCAAAAATACGGTGCGCGAGCGTATCACGATTACCAAGTTTGGCGCACGTATGCCGCAAACCTATAGCTTTTCTGATAAAAAAGGGCGGGATAAAATTTCTACCGAGGGCGGAACAGAGCAGTCGCTTATCATTGAAAATCCTGCAACTTACCAGTATCTTTTCCAGCAAATTCAGCGCGCAATTTTTATTCGTCAAGGCTTGACGGTAAACTAAACCAGCGCCTTCTAAAAATGACGCAGGACGCGCCGCGTATCTATTATCAGGTAAACTGCCACTTCTGCAGCCAGTGCTGAACATTGCGGGCGCTGGTGATGTTAAGATTTTCCTGCCGCACCAGCTCTTTCACGGATGTGAGATACTGCTCGCTTTTGCTTTTATACATATACTCTATGAGGGAAAAAGCACGGGCAAAAGGTCTGCGTAGTGTAATACTTATATGATATAGATCGGTAATCATGTGCAGCACCATCGCCGCAACGACATATATGAGCTCAGGGTACAGCACCGATAGCCCCGCCATGACAATAAAGAACTCTATGGTATGAAAAGCGCTCAGAACCAGAAAGTTTTTATCCAGATTATCTTCAATGAGATTGCAATAGGTAAACAGTCCCCGCACATCGCAGGACTTTGTGTCTCTCACATACTCAAACACATGATCCACATCAATAAGCACGGTTGCCAGGCCAAACGAAACGGCATGCTCGCCTATGACCGGATAGAGAGCCGCCGTCGCTGCCACAGCCTGTAAAGCGTGGGTTTTAAGCCTGCTCATCGTTTTTTCCCATTTCTGCCTTTATCTGCCCTTCAACTCAAAAGTCCATGATGATATTTTATCTGGTCCCTTGAATAGACAGCCTTTATTCTGATAGCTGTTGTCCGAAGTTTTTATCAGCACCTCAGTCCCTGAATAGATAGTTTCGTCTGACTGATATAGTGAAAATATTGTATCGTCAATAATAACAAATTGTCCTTTAAGCTTTCCAAGTTTACTATTAAACGACTCCCACTGTGTGACATATGGCGTATCGTCAGAAAACGGTAGAACTTCATACCTGTTTTTAATTTCCTGAGGGGCATCTCCGAAAATGCGGATGACGCTTTCAATAATTACCTTATCTGGCTGATGAATAATACTGCTTTCCCCGGCTGCCGGAATAGGGTTGTCAGCGCTGTCAAAATAAACACCGGTGGCAATCCATGACTGCTCGGTTAAAAGGAAAGTATGTTTTATCATCGCTGGCCCCGCGCTCTAATTCTTGTCTTCATATTTGACAGTGAACCAACAGCCGCAAACAATATCTCGGCACATGATAACCCTGTTGATACCATGTTCCCGAACACTATATACATGATGACGTTTCTAAAAATATACACTCGTGCATATACCAATTGCTATTGGCCCAATAATAATATAGATTTAAAACAAAATACCTAATCAGGCAAATGAAAAGTGAATCCTTATCTATTGAGGGAGGCTGTGCGGACTGTCAATATAAACGGCTTCAGGTGCTCGATGATATGCCGTTGAGAACTGCACATAAAGACATTAGGGAAGGGAAGATTTTTCTATAATCCTGGTGACAAACTAAGCTCAATCAGAGGAGATATGCATGGATATAATGACTCATATTAAAGCGCGAAAAAGTATTCGCCATTTTACTGCAGATGTGCCATCCCGTGAATTGATATTAGAGTGTCTTGAAGGCGCTTCCTGGGCTCCAAACCCCACGAGCCAGCAGCCTTGGAAATTTATTGTCCTGACCGGTGCCAGCCTTAAAACCGTATGCCAGGTTATTGAGGAGAATTTTGCCACCGCAGCCGCACAAATGGCAGAATGCCCAGCGCCTGCTTTAAGTGAGGATATGGCACAGGTTCTTAAAGAGCGAAAGGATCGGAATTTCTCTGAAATGCTCAGCTTTCTTAAGCAAAACGGTGTTGATCTGCAGTCAATAGGAAAGGGTAATTTTGTATTTCATAACGCGCCGCTGGGGGTTATTTTTGCCACCTATCCCTGCAAAGACCAGAATTTTCTAAAAGCTACGGTCGCTGCCATGCAGAATTTTATGCTTGCGGCCGCAGCGCGGGGCCTTGGCACATGCTGGATGAATGCTGTCTCCATATGCCAGCACGACATAAAAAAAGCTCTCGCGCTGTCACCTGATTTAATTCTTGTGGACGGCATTGCGGCGGGGTTTCCGGTTGAAGATTCGCCGGTCAATCAGCTTCCCCGGCACCGCCTGCCGATTGATAACGTAACAGAATTCCGCGCATAGCGGAATTATTTTTCACAACTTTGCAAGCGGCTGGGAGCGGGTTTAGACATGTTTGAAATAAGCGTTCTTGCGTCGGGAAGTTCTGGCAATTGTTTCTATATTGGCACCGATAAGGCGGACATACTTATTGATGCTGGTATAAGCTGCCGGCAGATCTGCCTGCGGCTGGAAAAAATCGGCAAAAGCATTCAGAATATACAGGGGATATTTATTACCCATGAACATACCGACCACATACAGGGCATTGATGTTCTGAATCGGCGCTATAATATACCCATTTATCTCAACAAGGGCACCCTTGAACACTGCTCACTCTCCATTACAAATGCCCAAATTATTAAAACTGATAAGGCATTTAATTTCCGGGGCCTGCAGATAGTGCCCTTTGCAAAAAGCCATGATGCCCATGAGCCGGTGAGCTATCTAATAATAAATGAGGGCAAAAAGGTGGGTGTTATAACGGACGTCGGGTACTGCTGTGACAATGTTAAATACTCCCTTCAAGAGTGCGATGTGCTTATCCTTGAAGCTAACCATGATATTGAAATGCTGCATAATGGCCCCTACCCTCCGTATTTAAAAAAAAGAATTGCGGGAACGCGCGGACATCTTTCTAATCATGATGCAGCAATGGCAGTGTTTGAACACGCCAGTAAAAATCTGCGGCATGCACTGCTTTCGCATTTAAGTTTATATAATAATACGCCGGAATGTGCTCTCCAGACTTTTACCTCCATAATAAAGCAGCGAGACGATTTAAAACATCTGAAGACGCAGCTCTCATATAGAGGCGAGCCGACCGAGTTAATACGGCTGGGGACTTGACTTCAAGGATAGAACCTATGGAAGCTGAATTTGATGTAATCGTCATTGGCGCCGGTCCGGCGGGACTCGGTGCTGCAATAACCGCAGCCCGGGAAGGCCTCCGGGTGGCTCTTATTGAAAGAAAATCCCGCATTACTGCGGTGAAACGCTCCTGCTGCTCATCGCTCATCATTGAGCCGGGCACCCACGGAGAGAATATAGATCTTAAAGATGGGCAAATACTTTTTAAAAATACGGGGTTCTCTGTCCCGTATAATGGTCCGTTTATTCCGTTAACACGGGCCATCCGATTTTCCCCGTGTGGCAATAAACTGGTGTTTACTCAGGGGGGTGCGCCGCTTGCTGTTTCCATAAATAAGGAATGTTTGCTTGAAGGGTTGCTGCGCGAAGCGCAGCAACGCGGCGTAACGGTTTTGGAAAACACTCTTGCTGAAAAAGCGCACAATACCGGCACGTTGGTGAGCGTCACGGTTCGACATGTAAGCCGAAGCTATGAAATTTGTTCCAAAACCGTCATTGCTGCCGACGGTGTTAATTCACGAATCGTTGACCACCTGGGTCTGAACAAAGAAAGAAAATATTTTGCTCAGTTTCATGTTGTCACCTATTATATGGAAGGTGTCTCCTGTCCGTATCCCCCTGCATGGATGGTTTTTGTCGGCAGGGGACACACCCCATCCGGCATGGGTCAGTTATATATGCTGCCTAAACCCCTGAAAAACGGTGCCACAGTTTATGAGGTAACGTACGGATGTCCGATTACTGAAAAGAGTGCGATTAAAACTGATCTTGACTGGTTTATCTGTCAAGGCAGGTTTTCTCGCTGGTTCCGGCAGGCGCGCTGCATAAAGACCCTTTCCGCTGTCCTGCGGTTTCATACTCCGCTTGCAGAACCGGTCGCCGGGCGGATTGTTGTCGCGGGCGATGCGGCCAGCTTTATTGAGGTCTACATGCAGGGAGCTTTGATGTACGGCTACCAAGCGGCGAAGGCGCTTGCGAGTTTTTTGCGCAACGGTACCGGGCTGGAAGACTATATTTCATTCTGGCGAAAGACCTATGGCTATAACCAGCCAGGGTCGATCGAAGCTGCCACGCAGGCTTTTGGGCTTCATGTGCTTGATGATACCGAGATTGATTATTTGTTCAGTTTAACCGATGGCGAAGAACATCCCGGCTTTGTGAATGAGTTCAGCGACCGGGAAAATATTATGAACGCGCTGCTAGTGCATATTAACGAGATAAAAAGAGAGCAGCCGGCCCTTGCCGCGAAACTTGAAAACTTCGACACGCTATCTGTGCAAGAATTGCTGCAGGTTGATTAACTGAACTGAACAACAAAAGCAAGCTGTCATGGCGAGGCGCGAGAGCGACATGGCAAGCCCACAATAGATTGCTTCACTTGGTTCGCAATGACTCCCATGTTGGCTATTCATTTAAGTACATAAGTTTTCTGCTATAATACTTGAATAATAGTAATCGCATTTTCTAATCTTTTCAAAAAGGAGGTTGCCGTTATGTTTCTTGCGCGGGTTGTCATTAACATGGTGGCTATTTTGATTATCGCGTATCTTTTTCCGTCTATTATGACAGTAGATGGCTTTGTGGGAGCGCTTGCAGCCGCATTTATCCTTGGCATTGTCAACGCCGTCATTCGGCCCGTACTTATTCTGCTCACACTGCCACTGACCGTCGTAACATTTGGCCTTTTCCTGCTGATAATAAATGGGTTGATGCTCGGGCTGGTTTCGTACTTCGTGCCCGGTTTTAGCGTGAGCGGTTTAGGGGGGGCGATTATTGGCTCTATTTTGATCAGCATTGTGAGCTGGATTTTATCCATTTCTCTGATTTGAAATACGTGCATATATGTTGTATATTATAAGCTGCTTTGGTTTTGTTTAGCCGTTGGTATGTCTGATTACAGACGATGCGCAGTGTGGCAGAGACAAATTCAAACAACCTTTTTTTATTGCGCATGAAACCTGAGCAGATTAACCAAAGCAAAAAAGACAACGTTCAATACCTTTGAATCAATCCTGCCGTTATCCCTGGCCGTATACACAACCCGTATACTCACCGGTCACCGCGCAGACTACTCAAAAGGAGTCATTGCATTAATGCAGGAAAGAATTAGAAACATCGCCATCATCGCTCATGTTGACCATGGCAAAACAACATTGGTGGACGCCATGCTGCACCATGCGGGAGTGTTTCGCGAAAACGAGATCATCACCGAACGAGTCATGGATTCCAATGATCTTGAGCGTGAGCGGGGAATTACCATTCTGGCGAAAAACCTCGCTATACATCATGGGCGTTATAAGATAAACATAGTGGACACACCGGGTCATGCAGACTTCGGTGGCGAGGTGGAACGGGTGCTGAAGATGGTTGATTCAGTGCTGCTGCTGGTGGATGCTTTTGACGGGCCCATGCCCCAGACCCGTTTTGTGCTGAAGAAATCGCTTGAGTTGGGACTGCGGCCGATCGTGGTGATTAACAAAATTGATCGACCCGGTGCCCGGCCCCTCGAGGTGCTGGATTTGGTGTTTGATCTGTTCTGCGAGCTCAATGCAAGTGAAGCGCAGCTCGATTTTCCCGTTGTTTACTCAAACGCCCGACGCGGTTGCGCAACGCTGGATGTGCGCACCGCTTCCACCAGCATGGAGCCACTCTTTGCCGTCATTGAAAGCAATGTATGCCCTCCCCAGGGCGACCCCGCTGCGCCGTTTCAGATGCTGGTTGCCAACATTGACTATAACGATTACATCGGCCGTATTGCAACTGGCAAAGTTTTTAATGGCACGGCACGATCGGGCGAGATGTTATCTCTTATTAAGCGCAACGGCACCATGACCACCGGCAGAATCACCAAGTTGCTGGGGTATGAAGGGCTCAAACAGATTGAAATTGCCGAGTGTCTGACCGGCGACATCGTTACAGTTGCCGGCTTTGATGATGTTGAAATCGGTGACACACTGGCTGCCGCCGATCACCCGATCGCTGTCCCGTATGTCTCCATTGACGAGCCCACCATTGCAATGAATTTCATGCTGAATACGTCGCCCTTTGCCGGGCGCGAAGGCAAATTCGTGACCGCCCGGACAATCCGGGAACGGCTGATGAAAGAGCTGCGCACCAATGTGTCGTTGCGTGTTGAGGATACCGCAAGCCCTGACACTTTTAAGGTCTCGGGCCGCGGCGAATTGCACCTGTCGATACTGATTGAGAATATGCGGCGGGAAGGATTTGAAATTGCGGTTTCCAAGCCAGAGGTAATAGTGCGCGAACACGATAATGGGAAACTGGAACCCATGGAGTATCTGGTGATTGACGTGCCGGCTGAATACCAGGGGACAATCATGGAAAAAATGGGCCCGCGCAAAGCCGACATGGTCTCCATGCACCCTGTTGCTGAAACCCTGCGTTTTGAGTTCATAATACCTGCCCGGGGTCTCATAGGGCTGCGCAGTGACCTTTTAACAGAGACTCGCGGCACTGCAATAATAACCCACATCTTTCACGATTATGCGCCGTATCGAGGAGCTCTTCCGGGACGCAAGAATGGGGTTCTGATTGCCCTGGAACACGGTGTGACCACTGCCTATGCGCTTGATGCGCTGCAGCCGCGCGGCATTCTATTCGTCGGGCCAGGGGTTGAAGTCTATCCGGGAATGATTATCGGCCAGCATGCCATGGAGAACGATCTGATAGTCAACCCGTGTAAGGGCAAAAAGCTCACCAATATGCGCGCTTCCGGTTCAGACGAAGCCATTAAGCTGACTCCGCCGCGCATCCTCACGCTTGAGCAAGCCCTTGAGTTTATTGAAGATGACGAACTGGTTGAAATCACCCCCCAGTCAATACGCCTGAGAAAGAGGGAACTGGACGCGAGCAGGCGAAAACGGGCTGCGCGAGGCTAAAAATTTCATGTTATGCATAGGCGATGGTATAACGGGTCAGTTTTTTAACTCTAAACAGTACCGGCATATCAGCTCATCGAGGTTTTAGGGGAAAAAATATTATAACCTGCAATGGAGATGCACTATGGAACAGAGACAGTTTTTGTTACAGCAAAAAGATATTCCAAACCAGTGGTATAATATCGTTGCCGATATGGGCGTCCCGCCGGCTCCGCCCCTGTATCCTGCAACCATGCAGCCATGCGGCCCCGAAGCGTTGCAACCGATATTTCCTGAAGCCATTATCGAACAGGAAATGAGCAGCGCCCGTTGGCTTCCAATTCCGGACGATGTGCTCAATATCCTTGCACTGTGGCGCCCCACCCCGTTATACCGCGCTATTCGCCTTGAACATGTCCTGGACACACCGGCAAAGATTTTCTACAAATATGAAGGCACCAGTCCGGTTGCAAGCCACAAATCAAACACGTCGGTTGCGCAGGCCTACTATAATAAAAAGGAGGGCATTACGCGCCTTGCAACAGAGACCGGAGCCGGCCAGTGGGGAAGCGCGCTGGCGATGGCTTGCAGCTTTTTTGGCCTTGAATGCACGGTGTATATGGTAAAAGTAAGCTTTTACCAAAAGCCCTATCGCAAATCCCTGATGCAGACGTTTGGCGCCACCATTTATCCAAGCCCCAGTGATCAGACCGCCTTTGGCAGAAAATTGAAGGCCGAGAATCCGGACACACCCGGCAGTCTGGGCATTGCCATCAGCGAGGCTATCGAGGATGCCATAACATCCAAAGGGGTTAAGTATGCAATAGGAAGCGTGGTGAATCATGTCGTTCACCACCAGACCATTATCGGCCTTGAGGCAAAACGGCAGATGGAACTGGCTGGTGAATACCCGGATGTGGTTATTGGCTGTGTGGGCGGAGGCAGTAATTTTGCAGGACTGGCATTTCCTTTTCTGGCTGATAAATTTGCGGGGAAACAGGTTCGAGCGCTTGCGGTTGAGCCAAGGGCGTGCGCCTCGCTGACTGCGGGGCAATACCGCTATGACTATGGAGATACCGCCAAACAGACGCCGCTGTTAAAAATGTACACGCTCGGGGCTGATTTTATCCCTCCCGGCATTCATGCGGGCGGCCTTCGCTACCATGGCATGTCGCCGTTGGTAAGCCAGCTCTACGATATGAAGCTAATTGAGGGCCTCGCGTATGACCAGCTTGAGATATTTGATGCGGCAATTACCTTTGCCCGCTGCGAAGGGATTGTTCCCGCCCCCGAATCGGCGCATGCCATCAAAGCGGCAATTGACGAAGCGCTTCAGGCAAAAGCTGAAGGAAAAAAACGGATCATCCTTTTTAATCTGAGCGGCCACGGCATGCTTGATCTCGGAGCCTATGATTCCTACTTTGCAGGCAAGTTGAAGAATGTTTAAAACAAGAGTTCTCGGGAGGTGTCGAAATGGCCTCGGCTATGTGGTGTATAAGTCCTGCAGATGTTCGGTGGCGCAATTCTGCGGTATAACAGTATGGAGCAGAACCATCTGCGGCGCAATCTTGCGGTCATCACTTTTACCGCGTTCCTGAACTTCACCGGACTGACCATTGCTATTCCCATTTTTACGCCGCTGTGTCTTGACCAGACCCATGGAATAATTGCCACCGACACCAGTATTCCGGTCAGAACAACTATTCTCGGGGTTCTGCTGGGGATCTTTCCGCTCTGCCAGTTCTTTGCTGCTCCAATACTGGGGGCATTTTCCGACCGTTACGGCCGAAAAAAAATCCTTCTCTTCTCCCTTGCCGGCATGCTGGTTGGGTCAATTATCATGGCGACAAGCATTGCCATATCAAACCTGCCGCTGGCATTCGTAAGTCGAATAATCATGGGAGCATTTTCCGGAAGCCTTGCGGTAACGCAGTCAGCCATTGCAGATATTAGCGATGATAAATCCCGGGCAAAGAATTTTGGTCTCATCGGCGCCGCATTTGGCGCAAGTCTGTTTATCGGTCCTGCGCTCGGTGGTTTTCTCTCCGATCCGGCCATTCACTCGTGGTTTAATTACGCGACCCCCTTCTGGCTTTCAGCGGCATTGACAGCATTCAACCTATGCCAGGTGGCATGGCAACTTTCAGAAACCCTGCCGCCCGAAAAACGCCGGCAAACAGATTTTCGTATTTTTATTGGGCCGATCAATATCGTGAAAGCATTTCGCGATCCTGTGTGCCGCGCCCTGTTTCTGGTCGTCTTTGTCCTGGGGTTCGGATTCAATTTTTTTACCCAGTTTTTTCAGGTCCTGCTGATTACTAAATTTGCTGCCACGCGCGCCCAACTGGGCATTGTCTTTTCATACCTCGGCATATGGGGAATTCTGACACAGGCTGTCATAATTAGACCGGTATCGCGAAAATTTACTCCAGCGCAAATTTTAAACACTACTCCTCTTTTACTTACCGGCGTATTTTTATCCATATTGCTGGTTCCATCGCTTCCGCTTTTATTTGTGGTTTTGCTTTTCATTCCGCTCTTTAACGGCTTGTCAAACCCGAATTTAACAGCCCTCATTTCCGGCCTTCGGGGCGCAGAGGACCAGGGCGAACTGCTGGGCATAAACCAGTCCGTGTTGGCCATGGCACAATTTCTGCCTCCCCTGATTGGCGGTTACATCGTGGGCAACCATTATTCCCTGTCCATCTGGGTCACTGCCATGTGTTATATAATAGGGTGGTTCTTATTCATTCGCACCAGACAGACGTTTTGACTGATAGTTTATACGATACATTTTTTTTGAGGACGTTACCTAAATGTTGCCCACAAATTCAGGTAACCCGCAAGAGAAAGACCAATGCGCAATGGGTATCATGAGGTCCATTAGTATACGAACGTCCGGGGGTTTTTCATCCCCGCCGACAAAATATTATGAAGAAAGTCCTGACAGTTTTTTAACTTGATAATTTTATTCATATTTTTTAATTTATTATAATACCACTTAGGGAGGGAATTCTCTTAACCTGCCGGGTTATTCGGGGTTGCTGGAAAGGAGCTACTATTATGAACAAGTTACTCAATCAATTAATTCAATTGCAGGATCTTAACTTTACCCTGGCAGAACAGCAGGCGCTGCTGTCTGATACCTGCTTAATGGAACTGGAAGAATCTATCAAGGTCCTGTCACAAAATCTTCCCAAACAGATATTGAGCCTCTTTGATACCTTGCAATCCCGATATACAACAGCAGTGGTTCCCGTCACTGGCGGAATTTGTTCAGGCTGCGGCGTGGCACTACCCACCTCGCAGGCCTATGAATTATATGTGACAAAAGACATTATGCAGTGTCCCCGCTGTGCGCGGATTATTTATCCCGGCGAGGGATCGCCGCGACAGCTCAAACGCATCACCAAGACTGCCGATAAGCCATCGGCGGGCATTTCGCGCTTCTCTTCAAACCGGCTCATGATCCCTGCCCTTAAAGCAAAGACGCGCGAAGAGACCCTGAGCGAGTTGATCGGTATCATGGCGACCGAAGGGTTTATAGAAGATCCCAAAAGCCTCATGACAGCCGCGCTTAACCGTGAAGCGATTGTGCCTACTGCGGTTGAGCATGGCCTGGCTTTTCCGCATGTGCGTGGTGTTGAAGGCGGCGGACTCATATTTTCCCTTGGTATTAAAAAACAGGGCATCAAATTTGGCGCACCCAAAGACCGCTTAACCCGCATTATCTTCTTTATAGTTATTCCTTTTGCTGCGAGCGCATTCTATCTGCAGCTTATTGCGGGGCTCATGGAAACTTTTCGCGAGGCTGATGCGCGGGATAAGCTGCTCGCCGCCAGCACGCAGGATGAAATGTGGAAGGTGCTGACCGCGCTGACAAAGAAAACCATAAAATAAAAGGATCCAGAAGCACGGCGGGAGTTAGCTGCCAGCATGCTGTGCGCATCAAATCCACATGGATTCTGACTCCGGTATTCTGAATACTATGTCTGACTATATTCTTACCTATAAAAACAAAACCTTCCAAAATGAAAAGGTTGAGCTTGACGGCGCGCGGTTTGAGAACTGCGACTTTAACGGTTGCCTGGTTTTGGTGGAAAATGGCGATACCCGGCTAATAAACTGCCGGGTAAATAACTGCAAGCTGGTGCTTAAGGGACATGCATATACTATAGCACAAATTATCAACCTGTTTACTAAGGGACGGCCACTCAAAGTAGCGGAGTTTGATGAAACTGGGTCTTTTTTCCCTGGAACTGAGGAAAAATGTTCTCCCGGCGAGACTTGAAAATTAGCTTTTACCGCAGTAGCGGCCCTGGCGGCCAGCGTAAAAACAAGGTTGAGACCGCGGTGCGCGCTACCCATATCCCTACGGGAATAACCGCAATTGCGACTGAATTCCGTTCCCAGTCCCAAAATCGGGCGCTGGCATTGAAGCGCCTTGAAGAAAAGCTCAAAAAACGATTGCTGCGGAAAAAGCCGCGGCGCAAGACAGCTGCCCCGCAGGCTGCGATCGAACACCGCCTCACGCAAAAGAAAAAACATGCGGCAAAAAAAATGTTGCGCAAAATTCAACCCGCTGCATTGGCAGAATAAATTTGTGATTGACAAGACATTTTTTTTATTTTAATTCTTTACCTACCGGTAAGTAAGTAAATTATGCATATGGGACATTCATCAAAAGATAAAATTATCAAGGCTGCCATACGGGTCTTTTCAAAAAAAGGCTACGACGGCGCCTCAATGCGGGAGATCGCGGCTGCAGCCCGGCTCACCAAGCCGATGATTTACTACTATTTCAAAAATAAAAAATGCCTTTACCGGTATCTCTTGGAAAACCACATTGAAACCTTGCAGCAGGGGTTGTTTTCCATATTACAGTCGCAGCAGGACCCCGTTACTATTTTGGGACGCATCATTGACTTTTACGATGAAACGTTCCGCAGCAATCCGGAGATGTTTTACCTGATTCAACGTGAAACCACGGGAGAAGGTCGTTTTGTCGAACTGCTGACAAAAAAATATTTTTCTGAAATACACCTGCGCATGACCCAGTTTTTTCAACATGGCATCCTGCAGGGTGCATTTCGGCCATCAATACATCCTGCTTTATGTTCATTATCGCTGGTCGCCATTCTCATGTTTCATTTTTCTCAAGGCACGGTGGTTCAGCATCTCTTGCAAACGGTATTCAACGACATGTTTGCACCTGATGCAATTCATGCTCATATTATGAGCCTTTTCACTGTTGGCTAAAGGATTTTTAGAAGGAGCCGGAACGATGGATATGAAATTAAATTGGAACGGAATGAGCTTGCGGAACAAAAGCGCCGCTGTGATCGGCTGTGCAGTGCTGCTGGCGGTGCTCATCGGCGGCGGTAAATGGCTCTATTACCGATTTACTCACGCAATTACCGACGATGCCTTTGTAGAGTCTGACCTCATTAATGTAAGTCCGCGTGTTCCAGGCCATATTAAGGAACTTCTGGTGGATGAATCGGACAGTATCTCAAAAGGCCAGATTCTCGCCCTTCTGGACCCCTCTGATTATCAAGCGCAGGTTGAAATGTATGAGGCCAAGCTTGACCAGATTAAAAAGGCTGTTGATGTGACGAGGACAACCCTGCAAAAAACCCGGGAGATGGTTGCGCACGATATTGCCATTGCTGATGAGGGAATTAGACAATCACAGGCAACGCTTGAAAAAGCGCGTGCCGATTATAATCAGGTGCAGAAAGATTATCCGCGCATTGAAAATTTATATAAATCAAAAAGCGTTCCCAAAGCACGCTTCGATCTGATTCAGGCTCAGAGAGATGCTGCGGCAGCGGGGGTAAAGGCTGCCAGTGCCGCGGTAGAAGCTGCTAAAAAAGCCCAGCAAAAGGCTATTTCTGCCAAGCTGACGGTGACTGAACTGGAAAAGACCCTGGCAGCCCAGGAACAATCAATCAAGGAAACCGAAAAAGCGCTGGCAATTGCCCAGCTCAATCTTGAACACACCCGCATAAAAAGCCCGGTAAACGGCACCGTCGCAAAGAAATTTATTTTTGCCGGCGACTATGCCAACCCTGGATACCCGATATTCAGCGTCTATGACACTGATAATGTTTTTGTCCGCGCTCACCTTGAAGAAACTAAAATGAAAGGGGTGCAACTCGGCCAGATGGTTGATTTGGATGTGGATGCATACCCGCGCAAAACATTTCGCGGAAAAGTCATAAAAATCGGTGAAGCTTCGGGAGCGAAATTTATGCTTATTCCCCGCGATACTACCACCGGTGAATTCACCAAGGTAGTGCAGCGGATACCTATCAAAATCGCAATTCTTAATGATACCGAACGCGTGTTAAAGCCCGGTTACTCGGTAACGATTGGTATTAAACTCAACTAACGACCAGTGCGTGGGTTATAGAAAGAGGGTCAAATACTGCCACTATGAATAAATGGTTAGCTACCGTTATTGTTATGATTGGCATTTTTATCGCCCTGCTTGATGCCACCATTGTTGATATTGTTCTGCCCAAAATGATGTCTTCGCTCAATACCGACACCTACGGCGTTCAATGGGTGGTTATTTCCTATCTGACGGCCGCAGCCATTGCCATGACCAGCGTTGAATGGCTGGGCGCAAAAATTGGCCACCGCAACACCTATCTCCTTGGACTGGTCATCTTTACCTTTTTTTCTGCCCTCTGCGGTCAGGCAAGCAGCATCGGTTTTATGAATTTTTCGCGCTTTATGCAGGGGCTGGGCGAAGGCATTATTGTTCCCATTGGCATGACTATTCTCTGCGAGGTGTTTCCCGATGAGGAGCGCGGCACGGCACTGGGGGTTTATGGACTGGGTGCAAGCTGCGCGCCGGCGCTGGGACCAACCCTGGGCGGCATTATTACTGAACATTTGAGCTGGCGGTGGATTTTTTATGTAAATCTTCCCATCGGCATCGTCGGCATCTTTCTTACCATTGTGCTGCTGCGCGAAACCAGCCCCGATCATGAAAAACCGCGCCGTTTTGACCTCCTCGGTTTTCTCTGTATGGCGATTGCGTTCGGTTCCCTGATCACATTTCTGAGCAAAGGTCAGGAAAAAGGCTGGCTGCAGTCTGATTATATTTTGTCCCTGATGGCAGTGTTCGTAATCAGCTTTCCCCTGTTTATCGCTCTGCAGTTAAAACGCCCTGACCCGCTGTTTGATCTGCGGGTTTTTCGCTATCGCGATTTTACTTTAAGTATTATTTGCATGTTTATTTTCAGCATGTCCATCTATGGCATTTTTCTATTGTTTCCCATGTATCTTGAACGCTTCAGGCAGTTTACCACGCTTACCGCCGGCCTCACGATGTTGCCCGGATCAATTCTTGCCGGTTTGGGCGTTCTGGCTGCAGGAATATTGAGCGACAAATACAGTCCCCGAAAATTATTTCTAACCTCATCAGGGCTCATGATTATTGCGTGTTGGAACCTCAGCCGCATTGATCTTTATACGGAACGCAGCACGGTCATATGGTATTGGCTGCTGTGGAATGTTCCCATGGCGTTCTGTTTTCCTCCTATACAACAGATAGGCTTTAATGAAGTTCCCCGCGCGCAGCTTAACCTGGTATCGTGCGCCCAGAACGTCTCGCGGCTCCTTGCGGGCAGCATCGGTACCGCTATTGCCGTTACCATTATGGAACGGCGGGCAGACAGCTATTTTGAATCATTCAGCAGACATATTGAGTACGGAAATGTCGCAGCCATGAATACCCTGCGAGCCCTGTCCGGCTATCTCTACTCCCAGGGAACACCCCTGCTTCTTATAGAAAAAAAGGGCCTGAAAATGCTTGAGCTTTTCACCACCGCACAATCTTACAGCTATGCGATACAGAGCGGCATTATGTGGTTGGGCTTGATAGTTATTGCGGTCGTTATGTTCGGACTGTTTGTGCGCGAGCCGCACAGAAATAATGGCGCAGTGAAGGTTGCGCTCCATTAATGGGTAAAAAGGATAAAAGCACAAAGGTGGAACGGTTAAGCGCGACCAACCCGCAGATAGCTCGTGTGCTTCTGCGCCGGTCCACTTTTTAACCGGTAATAAAGGAGTTCTCACATGTTAGGAAAGCAAAACATAGCCGGCAGTGTTTGTGCCGCAATTCTATTGTGCTGCAGTATTGTTGGTGCTGAAGAGCACGCCCGCGAGCTGACACTGGATAAGGCTATTGCCATTGCCCTTGAACGCAGTCCGATGCTCACTGCCGCTGCGCTGGGCATTACAGAAGCCAGCCACCGGCAGGAGGCCGCCCGTGCCGACTTTTTTCCCAAGCTGGGCACCGATTATTCCTATACCAAGCTTGATGAACCGCCTGAGATGCGGTTTGTTTCAACGCAGAATTCTGCCCTGCAAAGTCTGATGACGGGGAATAAGGTGCAAGTCGGACCGGGCAAGGTTTATAATTTTCGCGCCGGTCTGATTCAACCGCTTTTTACCGGCGGTGCTTTGCTCAATCAATATCGGTTAGAACAGCTTGGCGTTGATGTGGCAAAGGCACGCAAGCTGGTTATCCAAGAGGATATAATTTTAGCGGTTAAAGATTCATACTTTACCATTCTGAAGGCAGAAAAAATGCGCGCTGTCGCAGCCCAGACCGTCAAGCAGATTCAAGATCATGAACGGGTCGCGCGTAATTTTTTCGAGCAGGAAATGATTGCCAAAAATGATCTTCTCGAAGCACAGGTGCGCCTTGCACAAGCGCAGCAGGACTTGATACGCGCAGACAATGGTGTGGCACTTGCCACGTCAGCACTGAATACGGTTCTGCATCAGGACATCAATACCCCGGTCAGGGTTGTAGACATCGTTACCGATGCGCCAATCCGCCTGTCTTTAACTGACTGCCAGATGCGCGCCCTGCAGAACCGCCCCCTGCTGCGGGAAATTGACTTCACCATACAACAGGCAGAGCGCGGCGTGGCACTGGCAAAAAGCGGTTATGCGCCCAAATCATACCTGGTTTACAATTACAACCTTCAGGGAGATCAGCCGGCGGTAAACGGCACTGATTTTCAAAAAGCCGCTTCGTGGGATGTGACCGTCAACTTGCACTGGACATTCTGGGAATGGGGTAAAACCTATCACCAGGTTGGAGAGCATCGGATAAAACTGCAACGCGCGCAGGAAGTCCGCAAGGAAACGGTTGACCGTATAGCATTGGAAGTAAAATCTGCTTACCTTGATACGCAGGAAACATATAAAAACATCAGCGTTGCCCGCGACGCCATTGTGCAGGCTGAAGAAAATTTTCGCATCAATAAGGAGCGTTTCGACCAGCAAATGGCAACCACCACCGAAGTGCTTGATGCGCAAACCCTGCTTTCACAGGCATACATGAACTATAATAATACATTGTGTGATTATAATATAAACCGGGCAAAACTTGAAAAGGCAATAGGCCAAAGACTAAACTAAGCTCTGCACATCCGTCTGGTTCTCCGGTGAGAAAATCAGGAACTTACCCAAAATATTTTATTGCTGAGGATGAAGAAGCGTCTGGGGGTTTTCTTATAACGGCACCTGCCGTGTTCACGGCGCGGACAGTTGTGTTGTGGCGCTGAAAAACCTTCCAGACGCTTCTGTGTGAATGTTTCACATGATACCCATTGCGTATTGGTGTTCGCATGCGGGGTGCCTGAACTGCTGGGCTTATTTTTGGAGAAAGGCCGGTGAGAAAAGCTCTTGACCGAGGCGGAAATTTAATTTTATAATATTTCAAAATGTAACTAATTGCGGCGCCCGTGAAAGGAGAGGCTCTCATGTTTGATTATGATGTTGCCGTTGTCGGATGCGGCCCGGCGGGACTCATGGCAGCCACAGAGCTCAAAAAGGCTGGCATCAGCGTCGTGGGCATAGATAAAAAACCTGACCTGTCTAAAAACATCCGCAGTGCATCGGGATACTTCATTACTGACCAGGAGATGAACGGCGAATTCATCACCCTGGAACCCCGGGGGAAAACCACGCAGATTAATTATAGGAAATGCGGATTTTCTGTGGCCTATTCCGGGACACTGGAACCCATCCACCACTCGCATATTGTTTCTCATTCGCAGAAGCATTTGCAGATAACCAGCACTAAAAAACCCCTGTTTCATCTTTTCAATCCCACGCGCTGGCTTGCAGACCGCTATCAGGAGGCGCAGGCTGCTGGTGTTCCGTTCCTGACCAATACGCTGGCCCTGCGGGTAAAAGATTGTGCGGACGGCGTTGAGGTAACCCTGCGCAAAAATGGCCTAACCCGCACACTCAGGACACGTAAACTACTGGCTGCAGACGGGCTGCAGTCGCGCATTGCGCAGGGTTTAGGATTTAACCGGGGAAGGGCTTTTTTCGGCAAGGGCTGCACTGTGGAATATGAAATGGACCACCTGGATGTGCCGTTCGATCGCGGTGACATTTTTATTTTTGGCGAAAAAAACATCGGCCTTTCTGCAGCGGTCATTATGATACCCAGCATGCGCAGCCAAACAGCCTACCGAATCGAAACCCTGTCGCCCATTCCAGCAGAAAGCGCATCAAAGATTATAGAATTCTTTACGCAGCGGGGTGCGCTGTCTGCGTGGTTCAAAAAGGCGAGACTGCTGGAAAAAACCGGCGCCATTGTGGGCATCGCCGAATCTATCAAAACACCCTACCGGGGGAATGTACTTCTGGTGAGCGACGCTGCCGCCTTTGCCGAATGCCTGTATCAGGGAGCAACCATGTGCGGTTACATGGCAGCACGGGCAGTGGCTGATGAGCTGTCGGGCACAAATGGCTTTGCGAACTATACCAACTGGTGGAATAGCACTTTTGAATGGAACCGTAATCCCCTGCGCATGGCTGACTATACTAAACGCTCGCTTATCTTCCGGTTTATCACGCCGGAGGAACTTGACCTGCTGTTTGATCGCGGCGCCCAACAGCCGCTGGTAGCTGAAACAATGGAGGCAAATCCCTATGACTACACAAATGCGTTAGTGGATTATTTCCTCACGCTTCCCGATTTGCCGCGCCCGCTCATAGAAAAGCTCAAAATCATGCGCACTGCGGACATGGGCACGTGGGCAAGCCTGGTGGCACGGGCAAAGGAAAAAATGGCGAAATAATGCGCTGGATCAAGAATTCAAGGGGCTATGGATTGAGCGAATTTATCGCCTTACGTGACAATCTGCTGGCTTCCGTAATCTTTATTCTTAAATCTGCGTTTGTTTCATTCATCTCTCAGCGATGCAATATTGCCGGTCGGCAGACCCCATTCCCATGCCTTAAGCACCCGCCGGAGAATCTTTCCGCTCTTTGTTTTGGGCAGCGACTCGCAAAAGGTAATTTCCTTTGGCGCAGATTCTGGTTGCAGCCGGCTCTCCACATACGCAACGATTTTTGATTTCAAGAGTTCTGTGGGTTTATAGTTTGGCCGCAAACAGACAAAGGCCTTCACTTTTTTTAGACCCGTTGCGTCCGGTACGCGTATCACGCCTGCCTCTGCAACAGCAGGATGAGACGTCAGCACATTTTCTATCTCCGACGGCCCAATCCTGCCGCCTGAGGTAATAATGACATCGTCTGCTCTGCCCTGGTAAAAAAAGTAGCCATTAAAATCAACATACGCGGTGTCTCCGGTAATAAACCACGGCGTTTGTCTGAAGTAGCTCTGATAGCGCTCTTCATTGCCCCAGATACCGCGCACCATTGCCGGCCACCCTGCCTTCAGCGCTATCTGCCCCATGGTGAATGGCGGAAGCTCGTTGCCCTGCTCGTCCACAACAGCCACGGTAATGCCGGGACAGGGCTTGCCCAGGTAGCCGGGCTTAATTGACACGCTGGGAAAATTTGCAATCGTAATCATGCCTGTTTCTGCGGTCCACCACGTATCGTGGATGGGAATTCCCAGCAGCCGCATAACACTGTAAATCATTTCCGGATAAAGCGGCTCAAGCGCGCTCAGCACATGGCGAAGGCTTTGCAGGTTATACGTGCGGACGCACTCTGCACCGGCGTCAATAATCATCCTGTAGAGCGTTGGAATCGTATAAAGCACGGTCACGCCGTTTTTTTCTACGGCATTTAAAAGCTCTGTCACGTTTTTTATTTTACCGGTTATGAAGGTTTGAACGCCGCACAGCCAGGGCGCAAAGGCACTATACACGACATTCATCAACCATCCCGGTTCTGCCTGTGTCCAGACCACATCGCCATCCCGGAGATCAAGCACCCAGCGCGCGGTGGCCAGATAGCCTCTCATGCTGTCGTGCGGGTGAATGAGTCCGATGGGTTTGCCCGTTGGGCCTGAAGTATAGGTCAGCAGCAGCGGAAACTCCCGGTCAACCCATTCTAAATCTAATTCCGTTGAAGCATGAGCCATAGCCTCATCCCATATTATTGCCTCAGACACAGAAGCCTCGGGAAGAGCTCCTACCAGAATAATGTGCTGCAAATCAGGCAGTTCATTCATAGGCACACGCGGAAGATACTGAGGCGTGGTAATAATAACCGAACCCTGTCCGTCAAGCATGCGCTCTTTTACCGCGGTCTCGCGGTATTCACTATAGAGCGGCGCAATGACGGCGCCGATTTTAGCACATCCGGCAAGCGCAATATACAGCTCGGGGATTCTTGGCAAAAACAGGAATACTCGGTCACCCTTGCCCACGCCGATTTTTCTGAGCATATTGCCGCACTTATTTGACAGGTCTTTCATCTGCCGGAAGGTGATTTTTCCGGTTCGCATGCCATATGCATACGAAAGGCAGACAGAATGGGAAGTTTGCGGATTCTCGGCATGGCGATCAATGGCCTCGTGGCCTATATTTACCTTGCCGGTTTCCTGCCAGGAAAATTCCTGATTGACGTCATCCCATTGGAACGACCGGTACAAATCGTCATAATTTCTGAGATTTGCGTCCGTCCGATGCGGTGGCAGCATATTTTCAAGGGTGCTCATATTAAAAACAATCCCAAAATGGCTGCTGAACTTTTTTTATTGTTTCAATAACTTCTGCGACCCGCGCGAAAGCGGCATCTTCACGCTCGATCCAGTGCTCCAGATGCGCCATGTGGCCGGCATGCATGGTCAGAAGAACTGCCTTAACCGAGCGCCTGAGCGCCGCAAGGTCATAGCCGCCTTCAAGCACCGCGACGATTTTCCCTGCGCAGGTTTGCCGTGCAACATCAAGAATAATATCGGTAATGCGGGCAAACCCCCGTTCGGTGAGTTTCATACCGCCAATGGGATCATCGTGGTGCGTATCAAATCCTGCTGAGACTAGAATAATTTGGGGGTTGAACCGCAGCGCAAGGGGCACCAGAAGATGCCGATAAATATTGCCGTAATCATAATCATCCCGCTGGGCTGGCAGCGGAACGTTCACGGTAAAACCTTTACCGCGTCCCTCGCCAATTTCGGTCGCGTCGCCTGAACCCGGGAAAAACGGCGAACGATGTGTCGAGAATAACAGCACTTCAGGATCATTATAAAAGATGTGCTGCACGCCATTGGGGTGATGAACATCCCAGTCAACTATTAAAATTCGGTTAAGGCCAAAACGTTTCCGCACATATTCTGCTGCAATCGCAACATTATTGAACAGGCAAAATCCCATTTGGCGGTCACGTTCAGCATGGTGACCCGGCGGCCTGATAAGCGCGAAAGCGTTGTCCACCTCCCCTGCCATAACCTCTTGCACTGCGGCAAGCACGCCGCCCGCTGCAAGAAATGCGGCTTCACAGGAATGCTCTGACGTAACCGTATCAGGGTCAAGGTAGCGCCTCGGCTCTCCTGCTGTATCCAGAATTCGTTCAATATAGGCAGGCGTATGCACCATCTCAAGTTCTTCAAGGCTGGCAAAACGCGGGGGGATGAGAATAAATCGGTCCTGAAAACCATCCGTATCAAGCATATTGTAAATGGCTTCAAGGCGTTGCGGGATTTCTATATGGTGAATACCAGTCTTATGTTCCAGATATCGGGGGTCGCGAACGATGCCGATGCGCTGCAAATATTATTTCTCCTGAAGTAATTTGGCTTGCGAAATTATAACCCAATGCTGCCATAAGACAAGTCTTTTATTTTATAATAATCACCCTATTTTCTCTTTGACAAGTCCGCCTATACTGGTATAAATTAAAAAACACAATTGGATTCTTACTGTTTAAATCTAAGAATTTTGCTCTCATCTTTGTATTGTTTGGCTTTTGGTGAAAGCAGTTACGGGCGGTGCCAGCGATGGCTGTAGCGAACACCACGACCCGTCCCAGCGAGCACTGAGCCCGAACAAGGGAACCGAAAGCCAAATAAAGTTCAAATATCTTTGGAAAGAATTTAGTTTTTTATATTTAGAATTTTATATAGCTTGGGGCTGTAGCTCAGTTGGGAGAGCGCTTGAATGGCATTCAAGAGGTCGTCGGTTCGATCCCGATCAGCTCCACCAGTTCAGGAGCGGGTTTGGCGGTCTTGACACCAAACCCGATTTCTTTTTTCTGCCGGCCTGTACCTCTTTGTCCCTACCTTGAAACGTCAATATCCCTGTCACTATTTGCTTTGCCGGCGATGGTTTGCTGTATGCCAGAACCTTCAAGTTCATAGTTGGCAAGATTTAAACGCAGCACACTATTTGCCATTGATTTCTGACCGGGCCGGCAATATGATCTATAGATAAAACCGGGAGAATTTATGGGGTCGAAAACATTAATCAGCGGGGGGTTTTTTACATGAACCTTGATCAGTCGATGTGTTAAGACCGGTGGAGGTTTTTTTTGCTATCAAGAATGGGACGCAATTTACTTTTAATAGTCCCTTTTTTTATGGGGGGGTGATGTAAATGAAATATGCAGACAAAAAAGAGTGTCTATATAATTCTTTTTTTGATTGTTATGGCGAGATCCGTTTTGCGGTTTTATGGTCTTGCGAATCAATCTCTCTGGCATGATGAACTTTATAGTTGGAAAAGTGCCATATTCAATAGCCTCTCACAGGTTATTGAATATGGCAAAGGCGACATCCATCCTCCCGCTTATGCGGTAGTTCTTTATTACATCGAAAAATTTATTGGAGATTCTGAGGCTGCTCTTCGGCTGCCATCTGCACTATGCGACGTTCTCTCAATAATTTTATCTATTTTCTTGGTTTTCGTTATTATTCATACAAAGAAGCCCTTATGTCGTCTGCATTAATGGCCTTTCTGTGGTGCCCTGTCTATTAAAGCCAAAAAGCCCGGTATGTCTGGTTCGTCAATGATACCATCTTTGCCCCTGAACCTTACATTGATTTTATGGCGCAACACTTAACCTTTCTTGAAAAGAAAAGCTTTATTGACATAGATGTGAGACTGTTTGAAAACACAAATTCCTGAAGGGTCTTTCTGCCTAATATATTTATGCAAAAAAACATTAGAGGCTAATGAAATGCTGTAAAGAAATAGTTTTGTCTTATATATTGTGGAAAAATTAAGGGCTGGCCGTGATCAAGCACATTAATAATGCTGGGGGCAATAAGTGTTTCATGTTCTTATAACGGTCACGAAATTATAAACAAGACCTGAAATTTATTTTTTTCTAACCGTTCTCTGAAAATTGTGATATATTAAATGTGCCCCTTGTATTTTTCGCCCTTGTTCTTTAGTCCCCCTCGTTAAAAATTCGGGTATTAATGCAAGGGGCATTTCTATTTTTAATTTTTAATCTTACAGTATCCCCCATTTCCAGGTATAAAACCCCTGTCACGAATTATTTGGCACTACGGCAATAATCTGATCAAAAAAGTATAGCCCTATGAATACCGTGACACCACAGCCTTCATGGCATAGAAACATGGTGCATGGCTGCTTGATCTGGGGAGCAGGCTGGCTTGGGTTTGCCGTTTTAGAAACGCTCCTGATCCTGACACGCGTGCCTGCAATGCGATGCTCCACAGTATTGGTATCCATCGCCGCATATGCGATAGCAGGCGCTGTCGGAGGTTTGATTGTCGCCGGCTTGCATGATCTGTTTACACGCAGGAGAGACCGTTTTCAAGCAGAAATACTTTGTTACTCCGGCGGTGTTACTTCCATTCTGCTCTGCGTCGGTCTCGCCATCATTAACAATAAATTATTCCCCACCGCTCATCTTTTTGCGATCTGTTTCAGTCTGCTTTTCTGTCTCATGAGCGGCGTGGTTTACCTTTGGCTGCAACGGCGTGCATCAGCCATCTGCGACAGAGAAACGCTGCGCCGTTTCTTTTGCGCCCTATACGTAAGTCTGTGTGTATTCATTCTTGCAGGCCTGCACATCAATGAAACCGTTTTGCCGGGAAAATTCCTTGACCTGACGCCGAAGCGGCTCATCGTGAATGGGCTGATTTTGCTTGGGTGTTGTGCTCTGTTTTGCGTTGTTTTTGGTCTCCTCTATGCTGTTGGCAAAATCTTACGACTCCTGTCATTGCCACAGGCAGCGCCCTATTGTTTTCTCCTGGGAGGCATTATTATCTGGGGAGCCTTCGAGATTTTTTCAAAAACCAAGACTGATAATACCTTTAAAGAAATAAGCACCCTGCTCAGGCAGCGGCCTTCGGTCATTTTGATAAGCATTGATACCATGCGTGCAGACCATTTGTCCTGTTATGGCTACGACCGCAATACCACCCCGCATATAGATCGGTTTGCCCGTGAGGGTATTCTGTTTCACAGGGCGTATGCGCCCTCTTCCTGGACTCTCCCCTCGCATGCCTCAATCATGACCGGATGTTTCCCCTCCATGCATAATGCACACCGTTCAGAACGCACACAGCCGCCCTATTTCTGCACCAAACTGAGTGATGACAATGTCACAATAGCGGAAGTGTTGTCAGAATACGGATATGACACGGCGGGTATTGTAGCGGGAACTCTCTGTAAAGCCGTGTTTGGTCTGGGACAGGGCTTCAGCGTGTATGATGATGATCTTGACCCCTGGGGCGGAGAACGAAGGGCGCATGAAATCAATAAGCTCGTTTTTGCATGGCTCGATAATCGCACGGCGCAATTATCGGGGCAAAAGTTTTTACTCTTTAATGCAACACTGCCCATATTTCTTTTTATTCATTATTTTGACCCTCATCAGTCTTATATGCCTCCCGCCCCGTTTGACAACCAATATCCCGGCAGAGACGATTCCCTTATTCTTACCTATGGAGGAACATCGGCTGCTTCTTATAAAGAAAAAGAGCTTGAACTGCTTAAAGATGTCATAAAACGAAAGCATCAGTTATCAGCAAAGGAACAGAATCATCTCGTGGCGCTGTATGACGGCGAATTAGCGTTTGTTGACGATGCCGTAGGGAAGCTTATCCAGAGACTAAAGGAGGTTGCCTGGTATTCGGGCAGCATGATCATTATAACCTCAGACCATGGAGAATCATTTGGCGAACACCAGTTAACCACCCACGGCATAGCGCTCTATGATGACAACCTGAGGGTTCCCCTGATGGTGAAGTATCCAGAAAGCCGCAATCACGCTGCTGCGGCAGATTATCCGGTATCGTTGGTTGATATTTTCCCGGAAATCCTCACTACCGTTTCTATTCCTCTGCCGAAAAACATTCAGGGCACAGGGTTAACCGGCTCGCAAAAAACCAGATATATCATTGCCGAGAATTTTCAGGATCCCACGTGGAAACAGCGTGCGGATTTAAAACATCTTGCACGGGATCTGCAGGCAATCTATGCGGGAGATTTAAAATATATCTGGGCTTCTGACGGAAGCTGCGAGCTTTATAATGTTGTTGCAGATCCTGGCGAAACATTTAACTTAATTGATAGATTGCCGCAGAAAGCGCATGAGCTGCACCAGCGCTTGCAGGCGTGGAAGAGCTCATTTAGTCCTGTTGAAGGGAATAAAGATTTGCCGGCGCCGGATCAGTCGGTCACCGAGAAACTGCGCGCCTTGGGGTATATTGAGTAGCCTTAATGATTATCTTATTCACGCTTAACAATGAAGAGGTCTGATGCGTGCCATAAGGGTGGTAACCTGTGCGGTGATTGAAAAAGAGGGTAAAATTCTGATTGCCAGAAGAAAACGCGGCGATCATATGGGCGGCAAATGGGAATTCCCGGGAGGAACAGTAGAGCGCGATGAAACACCTGAACAGTGTCTCATGCGGGAACTTAAGGAAGAATTAGGCGTTGACATCGGTGTTGATGAGTTTATTTGCTCAAGCCAATGCGCCTATGACCATGCAACCATAAATTTACTGGCTTTTAAAGCAACGCTGCTTTCTGATGAACTAAAATTATCCGCTCATGAGGAAATCAGGTGGGTTTCTCCCCGGGAGCTTGGCCGGTATGACTTTCCAGAGGCGGATGCACCGATCATCAGGCGTATTACCGCATCTCGGGAGAAAGGATAACTTCGTTTACTCCGCCCGTTTCATCTCTCCCAACGCTGAAAGCTACAGCCTTCGGTCGGAATCAGGATACAGTTTTTTAATGCACTCCGGGCACAAAGAGTGCGTAAATTCAATATCAAGACATTTGTTAAAGTACCGGTCAACAGATTCCCAGTACTGTTTATCATTCCTGATTTTCTTGCAACCCGCGCACATGGGCAGCAAACTTTGCAAGTGCATCACCTCGCTCATGTCTTCAAGGGTGAGCAGCACCAACGGCATACCCTCAAAAACAAACGCAGCGGCTGTCACCAGCATATGAGCTTCCGCGGTTATTCCGCCCGCATGCAATTCCATCCGCGTTTTTTCACGATGCACTATAGCGCCGTTGCTGGCTTTTTTCACTGCATTTCTGATGATGCAATCTCCACAATTGGGGCCGCGGCCACACCCCTCGGGAACATCAAAAGCATGGACACACCCTAACACCTCGCCGCCCCGCCGTTTATATATCTTCTCGCGATCTGTGCCCACTATTTTTGCTGCCGCCTTATTCCAAAAACAGATACTCACATCTTCATCAACAACCAGCAGCATTGCAGGAATTGCGTTGAACACGCTGCTCAGAAATTCGTTTTTCTCAAAAAATATTTCGCTCATCGGATCGGTGCCTCTTGCAAAACCATCAGGTTGTTCAAAAAGTGATGCTTAGAGGGTCTGTGAATAACCAACCATGCTACACATATCGAATTTTCGAACTGCTGCAAAGCTTCTGCGGGTTAACTGGGCTTACTACTCTGTGCCATTCTGCGGACAGCGCCCGTGACTGATCAGAGCGTTTTTCTGTGTTTCTTCAGAAGTTCGCGCAGCTCCTTTATTCGTTGCGGCGTGGGAATCTGGTACGGACATTTTTCCACACAGGCGCCACAGGCATCGCAGCTTTCAAGCTGGGGCAGCATGCGGCTGGCAAGCTGCATGGTATAGGCGACATCATCGTTCATTTCTTTGCCGTAGCATTTCATATGAATCATGTGAACAAAGGGTATTATGATGCCGTGCTCGCACGGCATGCAGTAAGAACAACGACGACAAAACTCCTTTCCCAGCTCTTTGACTTCTTCCTCAAGCGCCTGCAACTCTTCGGCAGACAGCGCGGTGCCTGCGTCAATAAAGCTGAAATTCTCTTCAAGCTCCTTGATTGACATCATGCCGGGGGTTATCACATCAATGGGGTAGTTAAGAAAAAATCTTAGTGCGTGCGCTTTAGATTCAATGACGCCACCGGCAAGCGGCTTCATGATGGAGGTGGCAACCCCCATTTGATTGGCGGTAATAATAAGCGACTGCAGTGCCTCGCGCTCAATCACATTAAACGGAAACATCACCATGTCAAAACATCCTCGGTGCAGCGCCTCGGTCAAGGTAAGCGGATTGTGGCCGGTTATGGCAATATGCCTGATTCTGCCTGCTTTCCGTTGCGCCAGCAAAAAATCCAAAGGTTCTCTGCACGCCATTTCCAGTTCCGGGGGCTGGTTCACCGCATGAAATCCGTAGAAGTCTATAACATCGGTCTGCAGCCGTTTAAAGCTCTGCTCAAAATCTTTTTTAAATTCCTCTATGCCCGCTCTCCATGAGACCGAGCGCGACGAGATAATACACTCGGCTCTGCGTTGCGCAAGCACTCTTCCCAGCTTTTCCTCGCTGTCCATATAGGCTGAGGCAGTATCAAAATAGTTTATGCCGAGTTCCAGCGCCCGATTGAGCAGGCGGTCAGATTCTTCAACCGCTATGCGCGGGAGATACATCGCGCCAAAGCCGAGTTTTTTTACTGAAATGCCCGTTTTTCCCAATAATATTGTTTGCACCGACCATGCTCCCGATATGGCTATTTAAAAATGCTGAAAAATTTATCAAGGCCGCTCTTTTCCATCTTTGCCAGGGCTTCAAGCTCTCCAGCGTCAAGCCACACGCCGTCGCATTCAGAGCAACGGTCTATGGTTATACCCTTGTAATCAATTTCTATGAGTTCCATACCGCATTTCGGACAGCGCATGTAATGAAGTTCCTTCAAACGATTGCGCTCTTGCTGTTGAATCTGACTCTGTTTCTCTTCTTCAGCCTTTTTCAGTCGTTTTAATTCTTCCCGGGCAAAGAATTCCTCTTCTTTGTCAGTCGGCTTAACGGGCATATGCATCTCCTTTAAAGATAATAGCAGGTATGCAGAAATCTATCCTGATCTCTTATTTGAAAGTTTTCAGAATGTAGCGAGCCAATTCCCGCGCATCGTTATTTGGAATAGCGGTTTCGTCAAATTTCGGCATTCCCGGAGCGCCGGTTCGGAAGAATGCAACGAGTTCCTCTTCAGATTTGATGTTGCGTGCTTCAAGATCCGCTTTCTTGAGGGTCTTTTTGGGATTGATAATATTGCCGCCCTGCGGGTGGCACACGGCACAATGCCGGGCAAATAGTTTTTCACCCGATACTGCGGGGCTCTGGTCTTCTGCCATAGCCGTTGATAATAAGCCACACATACATATGACGCTCGCAACAAATAACTTTTTCATAAAATATGCCTCCTTTTCCTCGTGAACATAACGAAATGTGATTGATAAAAAGTTTAAAATCAGTGCCGCCTTTTTATCCTCTGTCCCTTACCCCCCTAAACGCTGCGCTTTTTCATCAACTCTTAACATAATAGCAACTAATCCACAGGTTTTGTTGAAACCATGTGGAAAACACCTGTGGAAATTGGTGCGGCAGCGTGAAAAAAGAGGGCAGCACGCACTTTGCTCATTTTTTGAGCAGTTAAATAAAATAAAGTTATTTTAAATAGTTAATTAATAGCGGCGCACGGGATAGGCAGATAAAACGCCATCGGCAACGTTTTATCAACAGGATAACCCGCAACTCCTTTAAAAAGGCCGCAGAAAACCAGCCAAAGCCGCCACTGCCCTCTGCCAGATATTTATGGCAAGTGTATAAACTGACGCGGTTTGAAAGCATCGCGTGGCGCCTGGCATATCGGACATTTATCAGGAGGATTATTTCCCTCATATATATGACCGCATCCCAGACATACCCAGTGTATTGTGTCAGGCGAGGGCGCCGGTTTTATCTTGTGCTCGCGGGCCGCTTTGATTGGCGGCGCAGCGGGCATGAACTGCCGCGGATAGAAAGCCCGTTTCGGCGCTTTGCATACCGGGCACTCGGCTGGAGGACTGTCTCCTTCGGCAATATAGCCGCATCCTATGCAAACCCAGTGTTTAATTGCCTGCGTTGCCATAACGACGCTCCTTTCAAGATATAAACGGTTTTTTAAACAGCCATTACTATATAAATATACAGCATAATTGTTAGGTTGCCTATAGCTTCTTTTGCATTCTTTTAAAAATTGCTGTTTCAATAGTAAGCTCTTTGCGCTGGCGTATTCGATTCAGATGGCTTTCTATCTGCTGAGGCTCCACACCCAGATGTTCAAGGATGATGCGGTTTAACTCGCAGCTTGCCTCAAGCTCCTCCATAACCACCGCATCAACGCCAAGCTCATAGAGCCACGGCACGTCGCGCTCAAATCTGCTTCTTACCGCCACAAAGACGTTCGGATTCAATACCTGAACCACCCGGACAATTTGTGCCATGCTGGTGGGATCAGCAAATGTTACTACCAGGGATTTTGCCCGGCGAATGCCGGCTTTTTTGAGTATCTCCTCATTTGCCGCATCGCCATATAAGACCGGAAAAGAAAGATTTTTTGCCTCAAGCACCAGCCGGTGATTCAATTCAATGATAATAAACATGATGCCCTGTTCCTGAAAGGCGACCGCCAGATCCTTGCCCAGCGGCCCAAATCCGCAGAGAATGACATGATCCGCTATCTCCAGACATGAAATATCCGACAATCCGCCGGAACGGCCGAAAGGTCTGCCAAACAAAGGTATGCGGCCTGAAATCTGCATAAGCCCGGGCAGCAGCAGGAACAAAATCGGGGTTAAAAACATGGTAAGAAAGGCGCTTGAAAGAAGCGTTTGATAGAAAAATTGGTCAATTCCTCCGCCTCTGCGGGCAATTTCAAGCAGGAGAAAAGAAAATTCGCCGATCTGGGCGAGGATAAGACCAGTAGCCAAAGCAATCCGCAGAGAATAGCCAAAGCCAATTACCACCAGCGCTGTTACCACGCAGTTTACAATTAAAATGAGACCCACAACGGCGCAGATGAGAGTAAAATTAGATAGTGCAAACCATGGATCAAACAACAGGCCAATAGAAACAAAAAACAGGCTGACAAAAATGTGGCGAAACGCAATCGTCTCGCTGACCAGGCGGTTGCTGAAATCCGTATCGGCAAACGTGACGCCGGCAAAAAAAGCCCCGATTGCCATGGAAAGCCCGAGTTCTCCGCTTAACCATGCTTCGCCGAGAATAATCAATACCGCCGTAAGCAGGAAGATTTCCCGGCTGCGGCTTGCGGCAATGCGGTTAAAAAAACGCCCCAGAATAAACCGGGCAAAGACCACCACGCAGCCTATGAAAAGCGCAGCTTTCATTATCGCCAGAGCCAAGGCAATAGCAACCGAACCGGTCGGTTTTCCCAGCGTGCTTATCAAAATGAGGAGCGGGACGACGGCAAGATCCTGAAACAACAGTATGGCAACCGCAATTCGTCCATACTGGGTATCAAGCTCGGCGCGATCAGTGAGATATTTCAAGACAATTGCGGTTGAACTTAACGCAACAACTGCGCCCAGAACGAAACCGGCATAATATGACCACCCGCCAAGCTGTGTAACCCAGAGGGCTATGAGGATGGATAATATGATCTGCGCCGAACCGCCGAATATGGCAATGGTGCGCAATCCCTTAAGCCGGGCAAATGAAAATTCAAGTCCAATGGAAAACATCAACAGAATGATGCCAATTGCGGCAAACGTATGGATGCGTTCGTTATCAGTGATCAGCCTCAGGCCGTGCGGCCCAATGACCACCCCGGCGAGCAAAAACCCTAAAATAACCGGCAGCTTGGCTCGTTCAAAGGCAATTGCCACTGCCGTGGCTGAACATAAAATTATCAGAAATTCAGGGAAAAACGGATTGTCCGGCATAAGTTAGAATACTGCGTACATGATTAGTTGTGATTTCTCTTTACCACATGCGCAGGGGAAAGTGCAACGGGGAGAATCAGGATTCCGCCGCTGTTTATTGACCTCAGGGCTTTCCCCGAAATATTATATTGATGGCGATGAAGAAGCGTCTGGGGTTTTTCTCTGCCACAACAATCTTCTCATCCGCTGGCATCACAGACCGGCACCGTGCGTATTCTGCCCATGGCAGGCAGCCGGTAGAGCCTTCGTCAACGGCACTGCAGATCGCCTGAATTGCCAGGCTAATTTTTGGGATCGTTCCAATTATTGACCTTCCCTGATTTATCTTTTATAAATATAATTCAGGACTCAAACCCCAAACCACAAACCTGATCAACCTGAAGCTTTTAAAGAAATATTTCTAAAAGAATGAATCACGCATGAGCTTTGCATTCTTTTTCACGTCTGCGCTTCTAATATTCATGAGCATTCTGCTCATTAAAGAATGGCTGGAAGTGGAGCTGACCCTGTTTGTGGTGCTGCTCCTTCTGCTGGCAGCCCGCATAATCACGCTTGAAGAAGCGTTTGAAGGGTTTTCCAATGAGGGTATGCTCTCGGTTGGCCTGTTGTATATTATTGCTGGAGCTCTGGAGAATACCGGTTCATTGAACCAGTTGGGCGCCTATCTGCTGGGAAACACCAGCTCATCTGTCTTCCGCAAACTACTGCGCCTGTGCTTTCCCGCGGCAACTGCTTCGGCGTTCATTAACAACACCCCGCTGGTTGCCATGGCCATCCCGGTGGTGCGGAGCTGGGCGGACAAAAACCGCTTTCCGCTGTCAAAGCTGCTGATTCCCCTGTCGTATGCAACTATTCTGGGCGGCACCTGCACCCTGATTGGAACCAGCACCAATTTGGTGGTCCACGGCCTTCTGCTCAAAAATAAGCTGTCGGGAATGGCCTTTTTTGAAATCAGCAAGGTAGGGATACCGCTTGCCCTTGCCGGTATTTTGTTATTATGTGTTTTAAGTGCGTTGCTGCTGCCCGACCGCAAAGAGCCGCTCGTGGAGCTGGGGGAAAATACCCGTGAGTTTGTCATTGCCTTGCGGGTCACCGATGAATATGCAAACCGCGGCAAAACCATTGAGGAGGCGGGTCTGCGCCATCTCACGGGCCTGTTTTTGTTTCAAATTGAACGCGCCGGCAAAATTATCGCACCGGCGCGTCCTGACGACCAGATCTATGAAAACGACCGCCTGTTTTTCACCGGTTTGCCCAAAACAATTCTTGAACTGCAAAAAACCCCCGGTCTGGTGCTTATCAAAGACGCGTCCTTTGATTTAAAACACTACGACTCTGATGAAATAAAGACCTACGAAGCGGTTATTTCGCCCAGTTCGCCGTTGATCGGGCAAAACGTCAGGGAAAGCAACTTCAGAACGATTTACGGTGCGGTGATTATCGCTATTCATCGCAATGGCGAACGCATCAAGAAAAAAATAGGCGACGTTGTTCTCCGGGCCGGCGATACCCTGCTGCTGCTGGCGGATAAAGAATTTTTTAAAAAATGGTACCATTCCGTTGATTTTTATCTTGTCTCAAGCGCTGATGTGGTCAGTTCAAAATCTCGACGGCAGGGATATTTTTCATTGGCGGTGTTGGGCGGCGTGGTAATTCTGACTGTCTTTAAAATTCTGCCGCTGATTGTCGCGGCCGGTTTTGGTGCCGTTGCCCTGATCCTGACGCGCTGCATTTCGCTGGTTGAGGTAAAAAATCAGATTGATTGGCGGGTGCTTATCATTATTGCCTGCGCCTTCGGCATTTCCACCGCCATAACAAATTCAGGCATTGCGGACCTTCTTTCTCAGATTATTTTAAAATGCGCAGACTATTATGGCATCATCGGCGTTCTGGCAGGGATTTATTTTATAACCAATCTCTACACCTGTTTTATCAGCAATAATGCGGCTGCAGCACTGGTATTTCCTATTGCGTTTACCACCGCACGTTCTCTGCACGTTGACGTTATACCGTTTGCCGTGGCAGTGGCAATTGCTGCTTCCTGCGCATTCGCCACGCCGATTGGTTATCAAACAAATATGATGGTGTATGGGCCGGGCGGTTACCGCTACACCGATTTTGTCAAAATCGGGCTGCCGCTGCAGATTGTGGTTGGAATTCTGGCGGTGCTGCTGCTGCACCGCATCTATTTTTGATGGCCTACCCCGCACACCTCGCCGCTGAACCCGAGGTTCACGGCAAGATTCGCCAGCGCCTGCGCAATGGTTTGCTGATCTTCACTGCCGCCGGATACTTTTTCCGGTCTGGCGCCAACGCGGTTTTTTAATGTCTCATAAAAAAGGTTTTGCACGTCAGTGAGGTCTATGCGCAGGTCTAATTCGCGGATAAATGCCAAAAAGCGCTCGATCTCTTCAATCGCGGCACGCGAAACATCCTGTTTAAGGTCTATGATTTTCTGTTTCAAAACATGGCACAGTATCCGCTCGGCATGCGCTGTCCGCAAAGAATAGCCGAACTGGTGCGCCTGTTGCAAGATGCCTTTTGCAATCCCTCTTTTTTCTAATTCCCCGATCTGCTCGCCATACTGCTCAATTTCCCTTTCCAGCCGGTTGCTCAGCGTATGTTCGGCCGCAATTTTAAATTCTGGCGGTATAATTAATCCCTCGCGCAGCGCAGCCTCAACTGTTTCCCGATTATCATCAAAAGCTCGGGCAAGCATATCATGGTATGCCGTAATTTCTTTATCTATGATCAGGCGCAGCACCGCCTGTTTGGCTTCCGGAAGCAGATCATGCAACGAGTAACAGTGCTCGCCGCCAAGTTTCTCGAGATCCTGAAAAATAGTTTCGGGACTGGCGTCAAACGCCGCCATAAGCTCATTTTGCAGGGACAAAACATCACCGGTCTGCGACACGGGCACCACAGCGCACTTGAAATAGTAGCTGCCCTGATATGCCAACGCAAAGAAAAAAGCGCGCGTTTCAGTGGTAAGAGAGGAGACGGTGTGCGCGCGGCCCGCAAAGAGAAATGCTTTTCCCTTGGTTTTTTTATGATGGTCCATGAGGTCAATCTGATAGGTATAAAACAGTTCGCTTCGGGGAACGGCTTCTTTTAACGCCGTGAGCATGAGAAACTGGTGCACAATCTTTTCCACGCTCATGCGGGCCGGCTTGATGGTTCGGTAATAAATGTCCGTGCCGGTCCCCAACCCGGCTATATTGCTCTGTGCCGCTGCCAGGTGTGCCGCAAAGGGAATCTCAAGGTCTTCGGCCGTAAATGATTCCGCCAGATACAGCGCCCGGTCTGCACACATCAGTATCTGGGCGGTCTCAATGCCGCTCACATCGTCAAAAAACCATCCGCAACTGGTAAACATGAGCTGCGTGTGCCGCTGCATTTCAAGCAGTTTCAGCGCGTCAATCTGTTCTTCGCGGGTCAGGGTTCGCAGTGCAGTGCGGGACAGGAAGCGCGTAATAGTCTCGGCGCGCCGATCCATAATGATGGATATATAGTCGTTGCGCGCGGCCCAGGGATCTTGAAAAAATCCGGCCCCGCGGGATGCAAAGAGCACCGCCAGTTTATCGCGCAACAGGTTCAGAGCATCGCGCAATGGTTTTCGCCACCGCTGATTCCAGGGGCTTTGCCAGTTCACCTTGCACCCGCAGTCATCTTTCCACCGGCTGACGCCGTGAGCGCAGCTCCACGACGTGCCTTCGTGGTGCGGCCCGGGTTTTAATGCAACCTCCCATTCCGGCGGAAACTGCGCCAGAAACGCACCGTAATTAGTAACCGTGAAGCCGTGCCGCTGTGTTGCTTTTCGCAGCGCATACGCCAAAGCCATTTCGCCGAATTTTCGGTGATGGCCGTAGGTCTCGCCATCGGTTGCAACGTTGACCAGTTGGGCCCGCTGCTCGCCCGAATTGAAGGCCTGATTCAGCCGTTCTGCAAACCGGTCTCCGTCATCGAGCAGATTGCCAAAACTTATTTCTCCGGACAAAGCGGCATTAAAGAAAAAAACATCAAGGTAAGGGCGGGGAACTTTTGCACCATCTTTTTTCACGAAACAGCGATACGGCCTGGTGGTATCTATGCTGCCGTCGGCAACATTTTTCCAGGCGCCGCCGCTGAGTTTCCTGACGCTCTGCGCCTGTGTCGGTGACAGGATAATCCAGGAGATGCCGTGTTTAATAAGCGCCTCCACGGTTTCCTCATCAACGGCTGTTTCGGGCAGCCACATGGCGTGCGGTGCGCGGCCAAACCGGCGTTTAAAGTCTTCTATTCCCCATATAATCTGCGTTTCTTTGTCCCGGTCGTTGGCCAGCGGCAAGATAATATGATTGTATGCCTGGGCAATGGCATTGCCGTGGCCCAGGCGCCGCATACTTTCACGATCCGCTGCCAGAATGTGCCGGTATACATCCGGGGCTTTCTTTTCCAGCCAGCTCAGCAGCGTCGGCCCGAAGTTAAAACTGATCTGCTCATAATTATTGACGATGTCGGTAATCCGATTATGCGCGTCAACAATGCGCGCATGGCAGTTCGGTTCGTAGCACTCCTTCAGGATCCGCTCGTTCCAGTCATGAAACGGCGCCGCGCTGTCCTGCCGCTCAATCTCTTCAATCCAGGGGTTCTCGCGCGGCGGTTGATAGAAATGTCCGTGAATACAAAGATATTTGGTCATAAGGAGTAATAGCGGCTTTTAGATTGTGAATCTTAAAAATGATTGTTTCTCATTCAGCATTCTGCATCCAGCCATCCGCATGGCACAAATTTTTTCACCCTATTGACTTTTCTTCTCTCTTTACCTTCTGTATCGCCGTGCCATACAGCTCCAGATACTGCCGGGCCGACTGCTCCCAGGAAAAGTCATACGCCATGCAGTTTTTAACCAGCCGGCTCCATTCTGCCATGTTGGCATACAGGGTCAGCGCCCGCTGAATTGCATGGGAAAAATCGTCCGCACGGTATTCCGTAAATTTGAAACCGTTGCCCTGTCCGGTGCGCTCATCATAATCCATGATCGTGTCGTCAAGCCCGCCGGTAGCCCTGACAACCGGAACCGTGCCGTATTTAAGGCTGTAAATCTGATTCAACCCGCACGGCTCATACCGCGACGGCATCAGAAATATATCGCATCCCGCTTCTATTTTATGAGCTAAGGCATTGTTATAGGCAATTTTTATACCGGCTTTCCGGGGGTATTTTTGTGCGATGGCCAGAAAAAGATCGTGATATTTCTGCTCGCCGGTTCCCAGCAATACAAAGCCGAGGTCTATGGCCATAAGCTGATCAATTATTGCGGCTAACAAATCAAAGCCTTTCTGATCTGCAAGCCGCGAGATAACACCCAGAAGCGGTCGTGATCCAAGCCGGGCCGGCAGGTTGTAGTCCTTCAGCACATCTTTCTTGCAGAGGTGCTTGCCGGAGAGATCGGCGCTGGTGTAATGAGCCGCGATATAACGATCTGTGGCCGGATTCCATTCATCATAGTCAACACCATTGAGAATGCCATACAGGTCGGCTCTGCGCCGGGCAAGAATACCCTCCATCCCGTAGCCAAATTCAGGTGTCTGGATTTCCTGGCTGTATTTTCGGCTCACCGTATTGATCACATCGGAAAATATGAGCGCCCCTTTGAGAATGCTCATGTTCCCCCAGTATTCAAGCCCGTCAATGCCAAATAACCATTCGGGAAGTCCCGTGAGACTAAAGGCATTCTTATCAAATAAGCCCTGATAGGCAATATTATGAATGGTAAAGACGGATGCGGTATTTGAAAAACCGGGCTGGTTCCGATAGCTGGTTTTTAAATACACCGGCACCAGACCCGCCTGCCAGTCATGGCAGTGAACAATATCGGGCGCATAGCCAAGTTTTATGCAAGCTTCAAGCGCACAGCGTGAAAAGAAGATGAACCGCTGTGCATTGTCCCGATAGTCGCCCTGGGCAGTGCCATACAGGTTACCGCGATCAAAAAATTCGTCGCATTTGACAAGATATACCGGCACGGTGTTGTTAAGCCGTGTTTCCCAGATATCTCCCGCATAGGTGGTGGCGCCAACCGGTATTTGTATGCCGCTGGCAACCAGGGTTCGCTCTGTTGCGACGCTTTCCACCATGCGGTAAAAAGGCATTATGATGCGAATATCGCAGCCCAACGAACGCAGCGCAACGGGCAGTGTTCCCGCAACATCTGCAAGACCGCCGGTTTTGGCAAACGGCACGACTTCAGGAGAAACAAAAAGCACTTTATACATCGCAATACCTCCACTTGTTGGAGTGACACGGGACTCGTATGTCTCGTGACCCGGGGATTTAACCCTGTTCCTTTCCCCGGTATAACCTTTTAACCTCTGAGCTTTTTTTCTGCCCTTTCTGCCTATTCATACCGTAACGCCTCAATGGGGTTCATCCGCGATGCCTTGATTGCCGGATACAGGCCGAAAAAAATTCCCACGGAAGCGGCGAAAAGGGATGAAACCAAAATTGCAAGCAGTGAAATCGGCGTTGGCCATTCCGCTAAGCGCGCGATAACGGCGGTCAGACCAATGCCCAGAATAATCCCCGCGGCGCCGCCAATGAGGCTTAAAAGCACCGCTTCCAATAAAAACTGCGTGAGAATGTCCGCCGGCCGCGCCCCTACCGACATGCGAATGCCGATTTCTCGGGTGCGTTCGGTAACCGATACCAGCATGATATTCATAATGCCGATGCCGCCCACAACCAGCGATATGGATGCGATACTGCCCAATAACAACGTCAGGATGCCGGTAATCGTATTAAACGTTTCCGTAAGGTCAGCAAGGTTTCGTACGGTAAAATCGTCATCTTCGCCTTCGGGTATCGCATGGCGCTGTCGGAGCAGCGTGCGGATCTGGTCCTGCGCCTGAGGGATCAGTTCGTTGGATACTGCCGATACCATAATCATGGAGAGATAGGTGATACCCATCAGCCGCTTTTGTGCCGTCGTGTAAGGTACTATAATCGTGTCGTCCTGATCCTGGCCAAATGTGGTTTGGCCCTTTTCTGTCAGCACTCCAATAACCCGGAATGGTATTCGTTTCACCCTGATTATCTGGCCCACTGGATTCTGCACGCCAAACAGCTTTTCGGCAACGGTTTTCCCCAGAACACAGACCTTTGCGGCCGCCTTGACATCCTGCAAGGTAAAAAACTCGCCCCGCACGAGCGCCCAGTTTTTAATAAGCTGAAAATCGGGGTTGGTGCCCATGATCGAGGTCCCCCAGTTCTGGTTTTGAAATACTGCCTGAGCGGCCGTGCTGACCACCGGGGTCACCAGTTGCACGGCAGGGCACTCATCAATAATAGCCTGCGCGTCGCTGTCAACCAGCGTGGTCACGGTTCCAAAGCCGGTTCTCATACCGCCCTTGGTCATACTGCCAGGGAAAATAATAATCATATTGGTGCCCAGCCCGCTGATGGCTTTCTCAATGGCAACCTGCGCACCGCTGCCGATATTGACCATGGTGATAACCGCGCACACCCCAATCACCACGCCTAACACGGTCAGAACAGACCGCAGCTTGTTTCTCAAAATGGCCCGCAGGGCGACTCTGATGGTGGCAAAAATCTCCATACGCACCTATTGATCGCTCATGATGATGCCGTCGCGAAACTGCACCACGCGTTTTGCGTACCGGGCAATGTCCGGTTCATGGGTCACCAGGATAATGGTTATGCCGTTGCTTACATTCAGGTCCTGCACGATATTCATGATTTCCACACTGGTTTTGGTGTCAAGGTTGCCGGTCGGTTCATCGGCAAGAATAAGTGCGGGGCTGTTGACCAGCGCGCGGGCGATCGCGACCCGCTGCTGCTCGCCGCCTGAAAGCTGATTGGACAGGTTGTGCATTCGCTCTTTCAGCCCAACCCGCGCCAAGGCTTCCACCGCGCGTTTGCGCCGTTGCGACGGCGCAATTTTACTGTAAAGCAGCGGCAGCTCAACGTTTTCCAAAGCGCTGGTGCGGGAAAGCAGATTGAAATTCTGAAACACAAATCCAATCTTTTTGTTGCGTATGTCGGCAAGCTGGTTAGGCGTCAGGGACGACACCTCTACGCCTTCAATAAACAGCTTCCCCTGGGTAGGTGTGTCAAGACAGCCCAACAGGTTCATGAAGGTTGATTTACCCGAACCGGAAGGACCCATGATGGCAACGAATTCTCCGGCAGCAACCTGCAGAGAGACGCCCCGCAGGGCATGAACTTCCGCATGCCCGTCTAAACGATAAATTTTGTGCAGATTTTCGGCGCGGATGAAATTGTTCACGCTCGGTTGTCCGGTATATTATTGTCTTGCACCAAAGCGGAAAAATGATCCGCGTGATGAATCAGCTTTACGCCACTGCGGCTGGTATCCCACAATGACCTTCTGCCCTTCTTTAACCGTGCCGGAAACAATTTCAGTATAGCGCATATCATAAATACCGGTGGTAACAGGTGCGATTTGCACCGTGCCGTCTTCAGCAAGTAACCACAGGCGCTGCTGTTTTGTCAGCGCAAAGTCGTCATAGGCGTCCGAGTTGGCTGCAGAGGGGGCATCTGGCAAGAAATTCTTATCTTCAGGATCGGGTTTGAACCTGAGGGCGGCATTTACCACCCGCAGCACATTCGTCGTGCGTCCAACAATAATTGAGATTGAGGCGGTCATACCCGGCCGCAGCTTCAGTTCCGGATTTGCGACTTCAATGACGGTTGCATAGGACACGACGTTTTGCAGTTCTTTGGGCGCAAACCGGACCTGCGAAATAGTTCCGTTGAACACGGTATCGGGATAGGAATCTACAGTAAACCGCGCTTCCTGCCCAACCCGCACCTTGCCGATATCAGCTTCATCCACATACGCATCAACCTGCATCTTGGTGAGATCTTCAGCTATCAAAAAAAGATCCGGCGTCTGGAATGTTGCGACCACGGTCTGCCCGACGTCGCAGTTGCGGGAAATCACAATGCCGTCAACCGGTGAATAAATGGTGGTATGCGCAAGGTCAACCCGCGCCGCATTCAGAAGCGCTTTGGACTGTTCTTCCCGCGCAACTGCGGCATGATAGGCAGCCTGCGCTGCTTGATACTTCGTTTCCGCTATTTCAAAATCCCGCTCGGCAAGCACCTGTTCGGCGCGCAATTTTTTTGCCCGCTTGAAATTACTTTCCGCATCAATAAGCGATGCCTTTGCCTCCATGACTTGAGCCTGGGACATTTTGTAATTTGCATCTGCCTGCTCCACCTTTGATTGGTAGAGGTCGGTCTCTAACTGGGCGATGACCTGCCCTTTTTTTACCTGCGCATTGAAGTCGGCAAAGATCCTTACTATTCTGCCGGTAACCTGGCTGCCCACTTTAACGCTGTTCACCGGACTTATAGTGCCCGTCGCGGTAATTTTTTCCGTTATGTCGCCGCGATCAATAAGCGCAGTCTCGTACTTCTCCCGCTGTGTGTCACTTTTAAAGACATACATCAATACCGCACCGATGATCACTGCCGCTCCAATCCCGGCGACAACTTTTTTATTCATGCATAACGCCCTTTTTAAAACAGTTCATTACCTATGGTCATGATAGGTGCTGCACACTTTTTTAATGTAAACTATATATATGCTCCTGTCCAGCACTATATACCCGCTATTGAGCCCCTGAGGGATTCGAGGCGCCGCTGTCGCGATGCCGGCAGATGAGCAGATTGCGGTGGCGGTGAATTCCTTAAAACGCTGTCTAATCCCCACCATAAAATGTCCTGGGGAACGTTCGGTTAAAATAGCTTTTGACTATCATGATAATATCTTATAGATTCTTACCAGTTTAAATCTGAGCATTGTGCTCTGCTATGTGGATCGTGTGGTGTGCGGTGCACGCGATGGCTGCGGCGAACACCGCGTCCCGTTCCAGCGGGCACTGTGCCCGAACACATACATCAGAAGCCACATAAAGGGCACATATCTTGGGCTTGATTTCATGGTTATTATTTTTTAAAGGAGTCATGCGGCATGAAGCGGAAAACTATGATGGTATTAATTTCAGCAGTTTGGTTATGGTGTATCTTATGGCTGGCGAACGCACGTGCCCAGGAAAAAGGGCAGCAGGGTGTTTCATCTCTTGCCGGCATCGCCGGCATGGGACTTGTTATTGAAGACCTGGTGCCGGCGGTTGAGCAGGAGGGACTGACCGCCGGACAAATCCTGAAAGACGTGGAACAAAAGCTGCGCGGTGCGGGCATCAAAATCCTCAGCGACGATGAGCTGGCCAAAACCCCGGGCATGCCTTACCTCTATGTCAACATTTTTACCTTCAAGGATGAAGATATTTACGCCTACCATATCACACTTGAGCTGAAACAGATGGTGTCGCTGGTGAGAAAACCGGCGGTCAAGCAGTCAGTTGGAACCTGGAAAATAAGCGGCGGCGGCACTGTAGGGGCGCTTAAGCTGGCACATATTCGCGCCATAGTTGCAGAATACACAGATGCGTTTATCAAGGCATACCGCGCAGCAAATCCCGCAACCTTATGACGGAACTCTTTAAAGTCGTTGAGCAGAAACAACCGATTGCCTTGTTGTTATTAGGCAAGGGCGGCACCGGAAAAAGCAGCATTGCCGAAGTGCTGACCGAAAAACTTTCGGAACGCGGCTACCATGCCCAGCTGATCCGCTTTGACGAGCTGCGCAAACAGCTTTCACCCACCGGCGCGGATCCCTTTTCTGAGGACCGCGAGGTAAAAAAAATTATTTATGAAAACGCCGCGGCAGAATTCAAGCGCCAGCTTGCAGAAGGCTTCACCCTGGTGATAGACAGCGGCTTAAGTGTTGAGGCCATACGCACCATGCTCAAAGAACAAATTCCCCGGCTGCGGATTATCCATGTAACCTGCCCCCTGCTGATTGCGGTTTGGCGCGACACCTGGCGCTCGCTGCGCAGAGTTAATCATGAGCGCGGTTCATTTCTCTACCTGCGGGCATTGTGCGACGTTTTGAATCCGTTCAAAAAAAACAAATTTCCCCAGCCCGGAATTACCTATCCGTTTGAATATCCATACTGCGCAGATGTTCATGTAAACACGGTGCTCAACACGCCGGACACCGCTGCCCACTACATCATCAAGCAACTGGATTTATAATACGAGCAGGTGTCATGGCGAGTTTAGAACAGATACTGGATCAGCTCTCTGCCGCGATATGGGGCCCGCCGCTGTTGATAGCTTTGTTTGGCACGCATATCTTTCTCACCATCAGGCTCAGGATCATACAGCGCTATTTGTGGCGCGCCATTAAACTTTCGTTGCAGCGCACCCGTGAAGGTGCGGGCGATATCAGCCATTTTGGCGCGCTGACCACCGCCCTGGCCGCAACCATTGGAACCGGCAATATCGTCGGGGTTGCGACCGCAGTCGCTGCAGGCGGGCCGGGAGCGGTGTTCTGGATGTGGCTGACCGGCGTGTTTGGCATTGCCACCAAATATGCGGAAGCGCTGCTGGCGGTTGGCTTCCGGGTGACGACGCCTGACGGGCTTATGGCTGGCGGTCCCATGTATGTTCTTGAGCGCGGCATGCGGGCAAAATGGCTCGGGGTGGTCTTTGCCGCCTTGACGGCAGTTGCCGCATTCGGCATTGGCAACATGGTGCAGGCAAATTCTATTGCCTCGCTGGTCAATGAAACCCTGCAAATTCCCCCGTGGGTATCCGGCGTTCTGCTGATGTCGTTGACCGCTGTGGTTATTCTGGGCGGCATTAAATCAATCGCCCGGGTGTGCGAGAAACTTGTTCCCGCAATGGCGGTGGTGTATGTGACCGGGTGCTGCATCATGCTTTTTCTCCGTGCCGAAACCCTTCCCGATACAGTCATGCTCATCCTCAGCACTGCCTTCACCGGCACTGCCGCTGTTGGGGGCTTTGTTGGCGCCGGGGTCAGAGAAGCAGTGCGCTATGGGGTAGCCCGGGGTCTTTTTTCAAATGAGTCCGGGCTTGGCAGCGCGCCCATTGTGGCCGCTGCAGCGCAAACCAGCAACCCGGTCCGGCAGGCGCTGGTATCCTCCACCGGCACCTTCTGGGATACCGTCGTGGTCTGCGCCCTCACCGGGCTGGTGGTGGTTAATTCTGGAAAATGGACGCTGGGGCTGAACGGCGCCGCACTGACCAAAGCTGTTTTTTCTGATTTGCCCGTTATCGGCCCGATCGTCCTGACCGGGGGGCTTCTGACGTTCGTTTTTTCAACGATTCTGGGCTGGTCATATTATGGCGAAAAAGCGTGCGAGTATTTATTCGGCAACAAATCAATTCTCCCCTATCGGCTGCTGTGGGTAGCAGCGGTTATGGCTGGCTCCCTTTTGTCGCTTCCCTGCGTGTGGTGCTTTGCCGATATTGCCAACGGTCTTATGGCACTACCCAATCTGATTTCCCTGGTTGCCTTGAACGGCCTCATTGTCGCAGAAACAAAAAAATATCTATGGGAAGGTAATCCCTGAATGAAAAACAGTGCCTGTGGGTCTGGAGAAAAACCCCGTGCGGCCATCCTGAGCGTCAGCGAAAAATCTCTTGCGGAAAGACTTTCCTGCCCTGGTAAGATAAAGAGATCGTTCATGTCATTTAGGAGGAGACTTTTTCAACACCCCCCTGTCCCCAAAAGCCATGACGACCCTTGACCGGGGGCTTTTCCCCATACTGCTCACCGTCTTTTTGCTTGCCTTTGGCATGAGCTTTGTCGCGCCGCTCATTCCGCTGGTCATCAGGAACGCGGGCGCCTCTGCAGCCACCATTGGCCAGATCGCAGCAATTTATTTTTTCTCCTTTACCGTGTTTACACCGCTGATGGGAAAAGTGGTTGACAAAGTCGGCTCAAAAAAAATCATTGTCGCCGGCCTGGTCATGTATGCCATGTCCGTTTTATCCATGGTCTATGCATCCGCCGGCTGGCATTTCTACGGCATTAGGATTTTCCAAGGATTGGGCACCGCGTGCCTCTTTGCCCCCACCGAGTCAGCCATCAATGTCCTCTCGTCGCCGGAACGCCGCTCATCCAACATGGGGCTCTACGGCGTGGTTTTTGCGGTCGGGTTTGCGGTCGGTCCGGGCATCGGTACCTATCTGTTTGCCCTCGACCCCCGGGTGCCGTTTCTGTTCGGCGCTGCGCTGTGTTTACTGAGCTGCGCGGTAATGATCATCGGCTACCAGGATGTTCCCATACCCATGCGAACCGCTGACTTACGGGTGTTTAAATTATTTACTCTGCTCCGCGTCCCCCTTCTTGCCGGCCTGTGCTATGCAGTGGTAGAAGCATCCATCGGCAGCTTCCTTTCCTTATACCTTGATCACCTCAATTTCAAGGGCGCGTCATTGGGAATCGCCTTCACGTTTTTTGCCGTCGGCGGCATTGTATCGCCCGTGCCTGCCGGAAGGGCTGCCGACCGGTTCGGCAAATTGCCATCGCTGTATGTGCTGGGAATTATTCTGGCTGCCACCACCTTTGCTTTTACCGCAACCTCGGATTATTATATTATTGTATTTTTGTGCTTTGCGGTTGGCTTTGTTGCCGGCGGTCTGTATCCTGTTGCCCTGGCCCTCATCGGCGACCTGATACCGCCGCAGCAGATGGGCATGGCTAATTCTACCTTCAGTTTCCTGTATGGTGTGGGCTCTATTGCCGGTCCGGCGCTCACGGGGTGGACGATAAAGTTCTTCGGGATGAAATATCTATTTTATCCCATGACCGCAGCCGCGCTGGTGTTTGTTGTCATCGCTCTGGCGGCTGCGCGTAACCGCACCGAACATCTGCCGTGCAAAACTCCTTGAGAAGCGCTGCGTGACCAAGAACGTTTCCCACACCCCAGACGCTTCGTTATCCCCATCAATAAAATATATTGGATAAGTCCTGATCCTTGAACTACTTGACAAACCTGCCAAATTGTGGTTTGGTTTATAATTCTTAGATAAACTGACTACTAATAGAATATAAAAGCTTTGACTATTCATCATAGATTCTTTTGAACGGAGAGAACTTTGAAACGGACATTTCAGCCAAGCAACTTGAAGCGCAAAAGAAAACACGGCTTTCGCGAGCGGATGAGCACAAAATCCGGCCAGAATGTGCTGAAACGAAGACGAAACAAGGGCAGGAAACGACTGTCAGCATAATGCATTACACGCTGTGAGCTGATTCTTCGGCAGCCTTTTTGTATGGCAGACGCTTCCTTCACCAAACACGAACGCATCCGCAAACATGCTGAGTTTAAAATTGTTTACCAAAAAGGGGAACGGCACCATACTGAGCATTTTGTGATTATCACCTGTCCCAATGAATTGGGGTGGAGACGGCTGGGCATAACGGTCAGCAAGTCCATAGGCACTGCTGTTGTCAGGAACTATGTGAAACGAATCGTTCGCGAATACTTCAGACTGCACAAGGCGCAATTTCCTGTATCCTCTGACCTGGTTCTTATTGCCAAACCGGGCGCCGGCGATTTGACGTATCACTGCCTGTGCGAAGAGCTGAACCGGGTTTTTCCACCGCTCACGGATACCAACACAAACAGGACCGCTTCACCATGATGGCACGCCACGTTGAGCGCATAGCAGTAAAGGGCTGTATCGCTCTTATCCGCGTATATAAATTGTGCGTCGCGCCTGTCCTCGGCGCACAGTGCCGCTTCACGCCTACATGCTCCACGTATGCACTCCATGCCCTGCAGACATACCGGCTGCCCAAGGCACTGCTGCTGGTCGTCTGGCGGTTGCTCAGGTGTCATCCGTTCTGCGCCGGGGGATACGACCCCGTTTGATGCGCGCGTTTCCCGTAAATCTTACGTAATCTGGAGAACCATTTCATGGATAATGAAAAAAGGGCCCTGCTGGCCATTGTGCTGTCATTGCTGGTTCTGTTTATCTACCAGTATTTCTTTGCCCCGCCCCCTAAAAAAGTTCCGGTCAAACCAGGCGCGGCGCCACAGGAAACAGCGCCGCAAGAAAAAATATCGCCATCGGCACCCCCCGACATGAAACCGGCGCCCCCGCCGGCACTGGCGGAAGCGGCAAAGCCTGACGTGGCGGAACGGGCGGCAAAAACCGCTGTTATTACCACGCCGCTCTATACTGCCGTATTCTCGCACTTTGAGGCGGGCCTTACCAGCTTCAGGCTCCACCGCTATATGGACAGCCTCGGCAGTCCCGCGGTTATAAAACTCGTCAAAAAAATGTTCTCTGCCGGCGAAACGCAACCGGAACCACAGCCGCAGTGGAAGGAACTTATTCATCTGGGGCCAGCGCAGCATCTGCCGCTCAGAGCATTTTTTCTCACTGCCCAGGGCCGGATAATCGAAGATAGTCAGTATCAATCCAGCCGGGATGCCCTGGAGGTTACGGCCCAGAGCGGCCCGTCATCCATAACCTTCACCCCTGACAGCACTGCGGCTGTGCAGGACCTCAGGCTGGAGAAAACTTTTAAATTTACCCCCGCCGATTACCGCATTGATGTTGCGGTGACGCTGAGAAATACGGCCACGACAGCGGTTGACGGGAATGCCGTTGTTGAATGGACCCATTATTATCCATCCCGGGGAGAGCACAGCGGCGGCGGTTTTTTTGGCGGAAGTCAAAGCAGTGAGACCATGCCTGCCAAATTTGCCTATTTTATTAACGGTAAAGTTGAAAAAAAAGAGCTTAAGGACTTCGCCGAGGCGAAAATTTTGGAAGGGGATATTCTGTGGACGGCGTTTGAGGACAAGTATTTCACCTCCGCCGTTATACCGCACCAGGAGCTGCCGCACCAGGTGCAGGTCGGCACACCCGCCGACCAGTCGCTTGCCTACCGGCTGGTCTTTCCCCACGTGACGCTTAAGCCGGGAGAAGAAAAAACCTATCAGATGGCTGTGTATCTGGGCCCCAAAGAGATCGGCACGCTTGAGCGCCAGGGTTCAAAGCTGGAAAAAACCCTTAACTTCGGCATGTTTGACATCATCGCCAAACCCTTGCTGATTTCCCTGAACTTTTTCTACCGGTTTTGCGGCAACTACGGCATCGCTATCATTCTGATTACCGTGATTATCAAGATTCTGTTCTGGCCGCTCACCCATAAGAGCTACCAGTCCATGAAGGACATGCAGAAGCTGCAGCCGGAAATGCAAAAACTCAAAGAAAAATATAAGAATAAAAAAGACGAACTCAATCGCGAGATCATGGCTCTCTATAAAAAATATAATGTCAATCCGCTGGGCGGCTGCCTGCCCATACTGCTGCAGATCCCGGTGTTTATCGCGCTCTACAGCGTGCTGTCGGACTCAATTGAACTGCGGCATGCCAACTTTATCTCGTTCTGGATTAATGACCTCTCCGCCCATGATCCGACCTATATTTCCCCCCTTCTGATGGGGGCATCCATGTTTTATCAGCAGAAAATGACGCCCAGCACCGCCGACCCCGCCCAGGCAAAAATGATGCTCATGATGCCGATTATTTTTACCTTTATGTTTTTAAATTTTCCGGCAGGGCTGGTGCTGTACTGGCTCATTAATAATGTGCTCTCAATCATTCAGCAGCTCTACATCAATAAAACAGCACGCGATGCAGGAGGTAGTGAATGGACACAATCGAAATCGAAGCAAAAACCGTTGATGAAGCAATCATGATGGCCTGTGAACAGCTCAATGCCACGCGCGAGCAGCTCGCGATAGAAGTGTTGCAGGATGCGCCCAGCAAAATTTTTGCGTTCATGTCCGCCCGCAAGGCAAAGATTCGCGCCACGCGCATTGCCGACGAACAGCGCCCCCGTTCCGGCGCGGCGGAGCTGAGCGCAGAGCTTGAGAATCGGCTCAAGGAAACGCTGGAAACCATCGTGAAATATATTGATGCGTCGGCCACGGTCGCGGTCCGGCATGAAGAAGACGGCGTTGTGTTTAATATCCAGGGCGACGGCAGCGGGCTGTTTATCGGCAAGCAGGGCCAGACCCTGGATGCGCTGCAGTATCTGCTCAATAAAATTAAGGCCCGCTATGCCAACGGCGCCACGCCGGTTACCGTTGATGCTGAATCATACCGGGAGCGGCGCACGGAATCCCTCATTGCCCTTGCCCGGCAGCTCGGCGCAAAAGCCCGCAAGCGCAAAGGCCCGGTGGCCACCAATCTGCTTAACCCCGCGGAACGGCGGACTATCCACCTCGCTCTTAAAAAGGAGCCTGACCTCACCACCTGGAGCAAGGGCGACGGCGTGCTTAAAAAGGTGATCATTGCGCCCAAGCAATCCGCAAAATAAAAACGCACACAGCAGGGGGCGCGCAGGGGAACGGTTGTCAATGTCCCAGCAGGACACCATTGTTGCCATTGCCACGCCGGTCGGCAGAGGCGGAATCGGCATAATTAAACTCAGCGGTCCCGATGCACTGCGCATGGTCGCCCCGCTCTTCCGCTGCCGCTCGTTTGACCCGGCATCCCCGCGCCCGCGCCATCTGTATTACGGCGTTATTGTTGATCCCCGTGATGCGCATATCCTTGATGAAGTGCTTCTGTGCTTCATGCCCGCGCCGCGCACCTACACCGGCGAAGACGTGGTTGAAATCAATTGCCACAGCGGCCAGGTCATTTTGCAGCAGATCCTCGCCCTCGTGCTGCACAACGGCGCACGCCTTGCCGAACCGGGCGAATTTACCAAACGGGCATTTCTTAACGGCCGTATCGATCTGACCCAAGCTGAAGCAGTCATTGACCTGATTGAGGCAAAAACCGAAGCAGCTCTGAAAATTGCGTCGCGCCAGCTTCACGGCAGCCTGTCTGAAAAGCTGCGCGCGGTGCAGGACGCCCTGCTGGACATAACGGCGCGCGTTGAAACCGCCATTGATTTTCCGGAAGACGAGCCTGAATTATACGAACCAGCGGCCGCCGCGCAGATGCTGTCCCGCGCCGGTGCCGATCTGGAACGGCTGGGCGCCACGTATCAGGAAGGCCGGCTCTATCGCCTCGGCGTGAACACCATTATTGTGGGCAAGCCCAATGTCGGCAAATCAAGCCTGCTGAACGCGCTGCTGGGAGAGACGCGGGCGCTGGTGACGCCGTTTCCCGGCACCACCAGAGACGGCATCCAGGAGACCATCAGTATTCGGGGCATACCCGTTGTCATCCAGGATTCGGCCGGCATCCATGAAGGGCAGGATGAAATTGACAAACTGGGTATTGATTTCGCGCGCGCCAGACTTGCCGCGGCGGAACTGGTGCTGCTGGTGCTTGACGGCAGCGCGCCGCTCGATGAACGGGATCAGGCCATTGTTGAAGAACTGGGCGGCAAAACCGTTATAACCATTATCAATAAATCCGATCTGCCCCGGCGCTTGAGCGTTGATGATGTGCGCCTACTGGGACAGGCCGGCCCAGTGGCGCTGGTTTCAGCCCTTTTTCGGCAAGGGCTTGATGAGCTCCGGCAGATGATCTACGATACGGTGCTGCAGTTCCCCCATGACAGCGCGGCAGACGTGCTGATTACCAGTGCGCGCCAGAAGGATGCGCTTGACCGCACCATTGCGGCGCTGCACAATGCCCGTCTGGCGGCGCAGAATCATCTCTCGCCTGAGCTGGTGGCTGTTGATCTGCGGGCGGCGCTGGACGCGCTGGGAGAAATAACGGGCAAGACCACCACTGAAGATATTTTAGAGCGGATTTTTTCTTCCTTCTGCATCGGCAAATAAGGCCGGCGGCGGGAACTTTGAAGTCACTTTCGTTTTAAATCCAACAGCAGCGCTTCTTCGTCGCAATCAGGAAACTTGACACACTTGAGACAATCAGACCACACTTTGTGCGGCAGCAGCGCTTTGTCAACCTTTTTAAAACCAAATTTCCGGAAAAACCGCGCCGCATAGGTTAGCACAAATATCTGATCCACCTCAAGCTGGCGCGCTTCCTCAAGGCATGCCCGCACCAGCTCGTGGCCGATGCCTTTTCCCTGATGCGCCTTGAGCACGGCAAGTGAACGAATTTCGGCAATTTTATCCCAGCAAATATGCATGGCGCAGGTGCCGAGAAGCGCGCCCTCCTCTGGATCAACATACACCACAAAATCCCGCAGTTGATCATACAGCTCGCTTAACGAACGCGGCAGCAACGCTCCCCGCTCAGAATACGCAGACAGCAGTTTATGAATTTTTTTCACATCACCAATACGCGCCTTCCGTATCATCTCCGCCCCTCCATCCTTTCCTCCTTCATCCTTCATCCTTCATCCTTCCGCCTTTCGCCTTCCCCCTTCATCCTTCCTCCTTCATCCTTTTCCCTTCCCCCCTCCTCCTTCATCCTTCATCCTTTTTCCTTCCCCCTTCCTCCTTTCGCCTTCCTTCCCAGCTCTCGCCAGTAGTTCCTGCGCATGCGCCCGGGTCTTTTCCGTCACCTCTTTGCCGGCCAGCATGCGGGTGATTTCGTCAACGCGCTCTTCAGCGTCAAGCAGCTTTACCGTGGTTACGGTTCGTCCCGCCTGTTCGCTCTTGCGCACGCTGTAATGGGCGGTGCCAAAACAGGCAATCTGCGGCAGGTGCGTTATGCACAGCACCTGGTGGTTCTGCGCTATCTCCCGCAGTTTTTCGCCCACCGCCTCGGCAACTGCGCCGCCGATGCCGGCATCCACTTCATCAAACAACAGCGTTGCCACCCGGTAATTGCGCGCCAGGATTTTCTTGATGGCAAGCACAATGCGCGACAGCTCGCCTCCTGATGCAATCCGCGACAGCGGGCGCGCTTCTTCGCCCACATTGGGGGAAATATAAAATTCCGCTCGGTCCATTCCCCGCGCATCAAGCCCGGCCACCGCGCAGGCAGGATCATGAGCAGATGGTTGTGGCGCCTTCTGGAATACCGTTGAGAACGTGGTTTTTTTCATCCCGATGGTGGCGAGTTCTTCTTCTATGCTTTTTTTAAGCCGCGCGGCTGCCTGCTGCCGTTTCGCCGACAGCTCTTCGGCCAGAGTCCAGAGCCTTCGGGCGTCCGCCGCGAGTTCCTGCGTCAGCGTCTCAATACGCTGCGCGGCGCCGGTTAGGTCGTTCAGCTCCTGCTCAATCTCCTGGCGGTAGCTTAAAAGCTCTTCGACAGATTTCCCGTATTTTTTCTTCAGCCGCAGCAGTTCATTAAGCCGGTTTTCAACCTGTTCCAGCCGGCTGCTGTCGGTGGGAAGTTTTTCGGCGTACGCGCGCAGCGACCAGGCGACATCCTCAAGGCTGATAACGGCGGAATTGACCTGTTCGCTCTGGCTGCGCAGTGCCGGATCAATGGCTGCCGCATCGTGCAGAATGCTGATAATTTTCTTGAGCGTTCCCAGCACAGAATCATCGGCTTCATACAGGCTGGCATAGGCGCCGTAGGTGCGTTCGTAGAGTTTTGCAGCGTTGGCGAGAATCGCGCGTTCCTGCAGCAGCGTGCCATCCTCGCCGGCGGAAAGCTGCGCGTGGTCTAATTCGTCACGCTGAAACACCAGCAGCTCCCGACGCTGTTCTTTGTGCTGTTCGCGTTGCTTCAGGTCTGCAAGCTCTCTGAGCTTAGCGCTATATGCCGCCCAGTGCTGCTGATAGGTGTCCCGCAGCTCCTGCACGCCGCCGTAGTAATCAAGGATGTCCAGATGGTTGTCCGTCTGCAGCAGAAGCTGCTGGGAATACTGCCCGGAAATATCAATCAGCCGCCCGCCAAGCTGCGCCAGCATTTGCATGGTTGCCAGCCGCTCATTGATGACGATTTTATTCTTGCCGCTGCGCGACAGCACCCGCCTGACGATAATCTGCCCGTCATCGTCGGCGATGTCCCACGCGCGCAGAACATTTTTTATCCCGGGGCTTTCCGCGAGGTCAAACGCCGCCTCAACCAGCGCTTCATCCTGGCCGCTGCGAATCAGGTCGGCTGAGGCCCGGCCACCCAGCAGCAGGTTTAGAGCGCCCACCAGAATGGATTTGCCGGCGCCGGTTTCGCCGGAAATGATGTTCAGACCGCCCTGCAACGAAAGCTGCAGCGAATCTATAAGGGCAAAGTTTTTGATGTGCAGATACTGCAGCATGGCGCAGCTATCGTTCTCCCCAGCGCAACTTTTCCTTGAGCACTTCAAAATAATCGCAGAATGGCGATTTTACCAACTGCAAGGTGGTGTCTGCCTTTTGCACTACCACAGAATCCTCTGCCTGCAATCGTATGCCGATTTGGCCGTCCATAGTGAGAAACACATCTTCATGTTCGGATATCAGCCGCACTTCGATCAGGCTGTTCTCAGGCAGAATGATCGGACGGTTCGTCAGCGTATGCGGACAAATAGGGGTGATGGAGAGACAGCGCAGCGAAGGATAAATAATCGGACCGCCCGCAGAAAGCGAGTAAGCGGTTGATCCCGTCGGGGTGCAGATAATCAGTCCGTCTGCCTTAAAGGTATTAAGATACTGGCCGTTAACCCGCGTCTCAAGATCAATGATGCGCGCCATAGCGCCTTTGTTGATGACCACGTCGTTGAGCACCCGATACTCGTCGCGGCGCGCTTGCGCCTGCAACAACGCCACCGTAAGCATCATCCGGCTGTCAACGGTAAAGTCACCTGCTTTGATTTTTTCCAGCAGCGAGAAAACTTCGTCAGCCCGAATTTCGGTCAGAAAACCCAGTCCGCCCAGATTGACCGGAACAATCAGGGTTTTTTCAATGCCCGGCAGCCGCGCTGCGCTAAGCAGTGTCCCGTCGCCGCCCAACACCACCACGGTTTCTGCCGATGCGGCAATGGCATCCTGATTGACAAACTCGATCCCGGGCCCCTGCAGCGCGGGGGCCGGCTCCGTAAATACCGTTATCCCCTGTTCGGAACACCAGGAGCATATTTTTTGCGCCAGCACCTGTGCCTCGCAGCGGCCTTTTTTAATGATAATGCCGATGGTCTTCATATTGTGGGGGTATGGCATTCGGGGTTAAGGGGTCAGTAGAACAATTTGTAGAATTTTTAACATGATTGCCGTCCCGCTGTCCAATATAAAAATCATCATATGGTGTGTCATAGATTCATAAAATTTCATTTGCCTTTTTATAAATTATTTTATAGACAATTACTGTTTGCTAACCGCAATAACCAATCTCCATCAGCATGGGTCGGGGGAATGCTGTGCGCAATCACTTCACCTTTGCACAATTCCAGTTTGAACTCGAAACCGTTGAACCGCTGCAGCTTCCGGCATACAAGGGTTCTACGCTGCGGGGGGCATTTGGGCATGCGTTCAAAAAAGTAGTGTGCGCGCTTCGCACCAAAACGTGTGGCGAGTGCCTGTTAAACGAACGCTGTGTCTATTCCTATATCTTTGAAACTCCTTCGCCGTCAACCGGCCCGAACCACGAACAATTCAAAACTGCGCCCCACCCGTTTGTCATTCTGCCGCCTCTTGACAAGAAAACCCGTTATGCACCCGGCGAAACGATTTCGTTCACCCTCACCTTGATTGGCAAGGCATTGGAATATTTGCCGTATTTCATTTATACGTTTCACGAGCTGGGAGAGAGCGGCATGGGCAGAGCGCGCGGCAAGTTTAGGCTGAAACGGGTTCTGCGGATTAACGGCGCAGAACACCGACTGGTGTATGACGGCGAGGGTAAAATCCTGAAACAAGCCTATGAACCGGTATCCTGGCAAACGGTTATAGAAAAACGCCCCTGCACTGGTTCTGCCGTAACCCTGCGTTTTCTCACTCCCGTCCGCATCAGGCTCAAGGACGATCTGGTGCTTGACCTTGATTTCCCCATCTTTTTTAAAAGTCTTGCGCGGCGCATTGAAGCGCTCTCAGCGTTTCACTGTGGGAACACCTCAGATAGCACCATAAAAGATCTCATCCAGAAATCTGCTGATATACACACGCAACAGCGCGCGCTTACCTGGTATGACTGGGAGCGCTACTCAAACCGGCAGGAAACCAAAATGAAGTTGGGCGGCTTTGTGGGTGACATTACCTTTGCAGGAGACCTCGGGCCGTTCATGCCCTACATGCTGCTGGGGGAATATATTCACGTCGGCAAAGGCACAAGCTTTGGGCTGGGGAAGTATGAGATACACCAACAAAATTAATAGGTTATAAATAAAGTTTAGGGAGTAAACAATGAATGAAAAGGAAGCCATAGTATTAGGAGCACTTTTACATGACATAGGCAAATTTGCGCAGCGGGCGAATGTCAATTGCAAATATAAAAACGATGAATCAGAAATGCAACGTATTTGTCCATTCTTTAAGGAGCGCAGTTCATATTCACATAAACACGTTTTATGGACTAGTAGTTTTCTTGAGGATTATTCACAGTGGCTACCTGATCCTTTGTCGGGGCAACAAAATCCTGAAGACAATTACTTCAATTTTGCCAGGCAGCACCATAAACCAAACACTCCTTTACAATGGCTCGTTACAGAAGCAGACCGACTGTCATCAGGCATGGATCGTAAAGAGAGAGACATTGATGATGAAATATTCGGTAGAGACGCATACAAAAACACGCCCTTAAAATCAATCTTTGAAGAAATAACCCTTGGTAATCATCAGGATCGCAATAAGTTCGTTTATCCTCTAAGCAAGCTTTCAGCGACGAATAACGATTTCCCGAGAGCAAAGGACGCGAATTCTGAAGGCCTTATTGGAAAATATCAGTCTCTTTGGAAAGGATTTGAAGCAGGCGTTAAGAACTTACCACGACACGATTTCATTATGTTTTACAATGCCCTCTTGTCGCTACTTGAACAATGTACATGGGCAATACCATCTTCAACCGTTGATCAGCCGGATATTTCCCTCTATGACCACAGCATTACCACGGCTGCCATAGCAGCAGCTCTTTATCAATACCATGTCGCATACAACAATCTGTCGGTGGATTCTGTAAGAGATAAAATAACAACAAAATTTATTCTGGTCAGCGGTGATTTGAGCGGCATTCAATCATACATATTCAATCTAACCCGGAGCAATGTGCACGGCGTAAGCAAAATACTGCGTGCAAGGTCTTTTTATGTGGGGTTACTTGCTGATCTATGGAGTCACGAAATCATAGAGCGGCTGAAGTTATTTTCGGTAAACAAAATTATTAGTGCAGGTGGTCACTTTGTCATACTTGCTCCCAATACCCATGGTGTGGTGCAGGTGCTGACACAGATTAAAAAAGAGATTGACAAATTTTTTCTGAACCACTTCAACGGCGAACTTGTTTTAAATCTCAATTGGGATACAACCCTCTGTGGCGCTGATTTTCAACAGGAGAAGTTTCCAACGGTCATTGGCAATATCGTCGCTTCCCTTGAAAAGGCAAAACTGCAAAAGCTGGACACAGTCCTCGACAGTCCGGAGAGTTTTGTTATGAGAAGGGATTATGAAAACTTTGATCCTGATCAGGGGCTTTGCAGTATATGTGGCACTAACCCGGCAAACCGGCAGACGCATTTGCTTGATGAGAATGAAGCAGCGAGCACCATCTGCTCCATGTGCGACTTGCAAATACAGCTTGGCGGATACCTTCCGGATACAAAATACATTGGTTACGCGCGTACCAAAACAGGGGCAGACCGCGAAATTCCTGTTATTGACGATAGGTTTTTTGTTTCCTTTTTGCGAGGAACGGCAGAGATTAAAGACAATAAATATTTTCTTTTAGAATCAATTGAAGATGATGGTGAATTCCCACGCTATACTCGAAGATATCTTGCCAATTATATTCCCAAGTTCAGTTCGGAAGACATTTCAGATCTCGCATTAAAAAACTATCCGGAGACAGTCCGACCCGGTGCGCCAAAGACTTTTGACTGCATCGCCCTCGCTGCGCAGAGCATTGATGAAAAACAAAAACCCAAAGGACGGGCAATGCTTGGGGTGCTCAAGGCAGACGTGGACCGGTTGGGTATGATATTCGGAGTGGGTTTAACAAACAATATTTCAGTGTCCCGCTACACGTTTTTAAGCAGAATGATGAATCTGTACTTCTGCGGCTATCTCCAAAATGTGCTCAAACATGATAGCAATTATCGTGACATTTATACGGTTTACGCAGGTGGCGACGACCTCTTTCTAATAGGGCCCTGGACGCAAATTGTGTCTTTTGCCAAACAGATTCATGACTCATTCCGCGCCTATACCTGCCATAACCAAGACATCACCATCTCTGCGGGTATCAACTTTATCAGACCTCGTTATCCTATAAACCGGGCTGCAGAGATTGCTGACCGATTCCTTGACCAAGCAAAGGAAGCTGGGCGTGACCGGATCAGGTTTTTCAACACCACCATCCCGTGGAGTGAGTTTGACAAGTATATCAACTTTGGAAAATATCTTGATGAAAAAATCAACGACAAAAAATCATCCATAACTGACTCATTTGTCTATCGTCTTCTGGTGTATCATAAAATGGCGCTTGCGGCTGAAACAGATGTAAGAAATCTGAAATATCACGCCCTGTTTAATTACGATATGGGCAGAAACATTCTCAAGAAAGACTCTGCAGGCGCTATTCTCAATCCTGATGAGATTGAAAAACTTCAGGAGATTGTTGAGTTATCCTCACCGCTTATAAAGGGCCTTAAAATACCTATAAGCTATGCAATGTATAAAAACAGGAGGCAAGTATGAAGTATTTAAAATATGGCAGTTTGTGTATCAATACAGAAAGGAGGTTGAAACATGAGTAGCTATTATTATGAGGACAAAGAAAAGACCATTATCAAAAAGGAACTTCTAAACGAGAAGGCACAGGAAATTGCTGAAAAATTTTTTAGTGTTGACTCAAAGGGTCACCAGCGAGAGGGATTGACATCGGCACAGTTGCGCAGATTCTACAATGAGGTTAAATCGTTGGAAAAACGACTCGTCCCCGGAAATTTTAAGACGCTTCTTCCCCTGATAAAGATGATTAAATCGAAGGTCGCATATGCGTCAAATCCGAGACGAAGCAGTAGGATAACACCTGAATTTCGCAAGTTTATTGATGAATGTATTGATAACATTCCTGAAGACGGTGAAAAAGATTTCAAAGCCTTCGCGCTACATTTTGAGGCAGTAGTTGGTTTTTACTATGGAAAGGGGGTAAAACAATGAAACTTCTTGGCTATAAGACTATTGAAGGCAAAATAATGGTTAAAACAGGCTTGCACATAGGCGGAAGCTCAAACATCATTGAAATCGGGGGCATGGACAATCCGGTTATAAAAAATCCGCTCACCAATGAGCCGTATATTCCCGGATCTTCCCTGAAGGGCAAAATGCGCTCTCTCACGGAATGGAAAACCAACAAGGTGGACGCAAAAGGTGATGTGCATACCTGCAAAAACGCAGATTGTATTGTATGCAGGCTTTTTGGCACCACTGCGAAGGACTTTACTGCAGGACCGACGCGCGTTATTGTCAGGGATGCGGAATTAACTCAAGAGTGGAAGGATAAAATCTACCAGGAGGGCAAAACCCTTGTGGAAGAGAAATATGAAAATGCCTTAAACAGAATTACTGCTGTTGCAAATCCAAGACCTATGGAAAGAGTGTGTGCTGGAGTCGAATTTAAATTTGAAATCAACTACCGGATTTTTGACATTAATAACGACAATGGAAATACTGATAAAGAATATTTTAAGTATCTGCTTGATGCCCTGCGATATGTGCAGAACGATGCTTTGGGGGGATGCGGCAGTAGAGGTTGCGGTCAGATTGAGTTTAAGGACATCATGATTACCGACATTGATGGCAGCAAAGAGACTATGGCTGTCTTAGTCTAATGGGAGCCAAGATGAAAAGCTATAGGATAGATGTTGAACTAACTTCACCTCTGATCACACCGCTTCATTCGGATACTATTTGGGGTCACTTATGCTGGGCATTAAAGTATCTGCATGGCGAACAAGCTCTGATTGATCTTCTTAAAGGGTATGATACCGGATGTCCTTTGCTGGTGAGTAATGGGTTTCCCCGCGGATTTGTTCCCAAACCCATTTGTCAGCTTATGAGCAGCCAAGAAGCTGCAAAACTCATTGAAGAAAAAGCGGGAACCGGGCAGAAAAATACAGTAAGCGGGTTACTAAAAATAAAAGCTTTGAGGAAGCTGAAGTACATTCCTCTGGCGTTGCTTGAAAGTATTGCAGATGCCTATACAGAAAAAACCATGCTGAGCCGCATCTGGGATTTTGGTGAAACCCATGCAGGCAGCACCCCCGAAACAGAGCTTGTTGCCCACAATTCCATAAACAGGATTACCAATACCGTGCTCGAACAGGGAGGTTTTTTTCTACATGAGGAAACTTTTTATCCCAAGGGTGCGTGCTTCACCATTTATTTGAAGACATCTATGTTCAGCACCAATGATATTTCTGAGTTGTGGGATTTTATCAGCAGAAGCGGCTTTGGCAAAGATAAGTCAACGGGCAAAGGAAGGTTTTTAATCAAATCCCTTGAAGAGTTTGCTTTCTCGATGGGTCCGTCTAATACGGTCATGAGCTTGTCAAATTATGTCCCTGCAGGTCTTATCGAGAAAGGCTCTTATAACATTATTACCAAGTATGGCAAATTGGGAGGTGATTACGCCATAGGTTCACGGGATGTTTCTTATAACCCATTTAAGAAGCCCCTGATCATGTTTTGTGCCGGTTCAACGTTTCGTCTTGATGGTCCCCGAAGAGAATATTATGGCACTCTTATTGGTGCCGTTCATGACAACCTCAGCATAAAGCACTTTGGCCATGTCTTTCCTTACTTTATTAATGTCATATAAGCAGTGGGGTAATACCTATGAAAAGCTATAAACTAAAATGCGTAATCTTAAGCCCAGTGCATATCGGTACGGGAGAACAGATTGAGCCCTTTAATTATGTCATCAGGGATCACACATTTTATCGTATTGATCTCTCTGGTTTTCTTGCGAATCTGACGGAGAAGACACGGAATGAGTTTTATCGGTTAAATCAAAAGGGAGATATAAATGTGCTGCGCCAGTTTATTGCTGAATCTGTTGACCTTGATGAGTTTACCCTTTACACCGCAGGGGTTTCTGAAACGGTAGAAACCTTGTATCGTAACAAGATCAGCGACATTAATAACCAACTTCTGGTTACCCCTTTTATACATTCAGAGATTGACTATCGCTCTTATATCCCCGGAAGCTCCATTAAGGGAGCAATTCGCACAGCGCTTATCAGCGGAATTGCTAAAAATAAGAAATTTGACAAAAGCGACATGAAGAAATTTGCACAATTCTTTGAGGGAATGGCTCTCTCGTATCGCGATGTCAAGAATGATCCGTTCAAAGCAATAAAGATACGGGATGCCCATCTGCCAGAAGATGCCAGGGTGGTTTGCGAAATCTATAACATGGGCAGACATAAAACGGCTCGGGGCAGCCAATTTAAATCTATGCAGATGTTTAATGAGGTAACAAAGTCGCTGTTAGACGAAGAAATCATGGAATTTGTAGCCGAGGTTATCATAGATGAAGAGTTGCAAAATCGAGCACGACTGTCCCATAAATTTACTATTGAGGATATTATAACGGCATGTAATGCGTTTTATCTCGACAAAATGAAGATGGAGGACAACAAGTTTTATGTGGGAACGCCGGTTGAGAAAGCATCAAAAATGCTGCTTTCGCAAACCTGCAAGGAGAATGAATTCCTTTTGCGGGTCGGTCGCTTTTCTCAGGTCGAATCGGTGACTGTTGATGAGCATCGTGTTCCCCATACGAGATTCAATCCGCGCACCAAGCGACAAATGGGATGGGGGAATACCCGCAATATCTGTGAGAAAAAATATCCTTGTGGTTGGATCAAGGCAACGGTTCATTAAATTTTATGAAAATTTAAACATCTTGTTAATATAAGCAGGGTCTTGAGTTCAAACTCACGGCGAGCGAAAGAAGGATTTACCTATATGGCTAAAACAATGCTCATAACAGTTGGCACGGGAAGAGAAAGAAAGGATATTGCCGGTGCAATTTCTCTTGCCATTCAAAGAGAATCCCCCAATCGCGTCATTTTTCTTGCCTCGCCTTTAAGTAAGGAGGAGACTCTTCCATTAATTGAACCTGAGGTTTTACAAAACAGGGAGTGTTTTGTTGAGGAAAATCAACAAACTGATGACGTAGAGGTACTCTACCTAAGTTATGTTACAATCATTCAGCGCCTTATTGAAGAAGGCTGCAACGCTGAAGACATAGTCATTGACTACACATCCGGCACCAAAGCAATGTCAGCAGCAATTTTCGCTGCAGGAATTGCGACGGAGGTGGGATCCATTAACTACATTGCGGGCAAGCGTGATTCTACCGGCAGAGTAATACCCGGCCATGAACGGCCCATGCCAATTAAACCGCTCGCCTTATTTGCTGAAAATAAAATAAAACAGGCGCAGGAGTTGTTTAATATTTATCAATTTCAGGCGGCAAGGGCTTTGCTTCTGCCGCTGAAAAAAAACCTCGGCGATTCCTCAATAAACAGGCGCATCTCTTTTTTACGATCATTTGGGTTTTTAGTAAGCAAAAAGCGACTTTTATATCGATAAAATCA
>CAZQKW010000014.1:0-72969 GCA_964594075.1 uncultured Thermodesulfobacteriota bacterium
TTATGCCACGGGGGAGCCACTTCTTCAATTTTCAACTAAAAATAGTATATCCTCTCCCTGAGTGTATATCTTTTGTTGAACAAAACTCACCTAAAATTGCATTGGGTTAAATATGTGCTGATCTGCCTATTGTTTTTAGCGATAATTCTACCGTACCTGTATGATTTTAATTTTTCCATTGCGACGCAAAATACCCAGACATGGATTAAAAACTGGGTAAGAAATTCCGGACATGTATGGCAAGGCAATTTAAAAAACGCCCTTTGGACTGTCCCAGCATATATGACGAACTATGTATTCGGTAATTCAGTTTTTTTGTATTCTTTATTAGTCTGCATTGTCGGATTGATCATTTTGATTAAACAAAATCCGAAGCGGTGTGTCCACCATTTAGTATTCTTAATTGCTTGCGTGTTGCTCATATTAAATGCGAAGTATTGGGTGTTGCCATTTTCTTATGCCATATATCCAGAGCGTGTGGCACTGATGACGGTTATCCCGTTAAGCATTCTCTTTGGATATACCATAGGCGAAAGTCTGAAGTTTATTAAACATAAACATCTTAATAGCACTACAAAAATATTCCTTGTTTTAGCGGCACTCCTGTTATCGCACGAGACCAATAAATTACAATTTATTGACAGAATTAAAGCTTTTTCACCATTAACCAAAGAAGATGTAGAAGCGTTTATGTGGTTGGACAAAACTGCGAAGAAGAATGATATTATTCAAAATAATTATGGGGATGCGGGATTATGGATTCCAGCCGTTATTTTTAGAGGAATTACTCATCCTCACGTTAATGTTGTTTATTTAGATAAACTGAAATCTTTGGGCAAACCAAAATTTGTCTATATAGGAAGTAAATGCGTGTACCCTGAAAGTTGTCAGCTCAATAAGTCGGCTTTAAAAGACAATAACAAATATAAATTAGTTTATAATAGTAATGGTGTCTATATCTATCAATTGCAATAGTGTTTTATAAAACATAACGATAAGCATTACACCCCATTTCCAGCGCAATGGCGATGTTTTTCGTCAGGAATTTCAGACATTCTATCGTTTCATATGTATTGCTATAAAACAGACCGCACTGTCCGACTCGACAAATACTTTTTAACGCCTCATTGGATTCTGGAACAAGCAGAGGCAATTTTTTTTTCATTACCGGGATTAATTCTTTGGATGAGACGGCGGCATCAACAACCCAGAGCAGAATAGCTTTGCGTAACTCTGACTCGCCAGCCCAGTCCAGCATAATAAAACGGTAATCGCTACCCCCTTCCTTTACGAAAATATCAGTTGCCAGCACACAGTCCGGATGAACATTCTTACCTATACACACTATATTCTTCCTTTGGTCGTGTTCACGCGGGGGTTTTATTTCTCTCTGTTCGTAAAGCTGGGCTATGAGACGAACCTGGTTCTCCACAGTATAAGCAGAAATCTTTTTATAGCCATTCTCGCCCATCACCTGCAGATTATCAGCGGCATAAATACACCTGTTCATTTTCTTCGCCAGATCATGCGCATTGCCTGGTGCAAACAAGTAGCCGGTCATTCCGTCATCCACAAGTTCTGGAATACCGCCAATGCGTGACGCAATGACCGGAATACGCGCTGCCATTGCCTCAGTAATTGAAACCGGCTGATTTTCAGGCCAGATGGAGGGAAGGATCAACACGTCTGTTTCCTTGAAAACTCGTTCAATCTCATTATGGGATACTTTACCCCAGAAACGCACGCGATCCTTTAACTCAAGATTCTTAACCTGATTTTCCAGTTCGCCCTTCTCCTCACCATCGCCCACTATGTTAACCTGATATTTCCTCTCCGCGCCTATCTGCGGTAAAGCTTCGATGAGGGTAAACACGCCTTTGTGGCGGCCAAGGTACCCGATATAGCTGAACCGCAACGGTTCTGCAGGTTTTCTTCGTTGGATGCTTGAAAATCGCTCAATATCTATTCCGTTTGCTAACACCTGCATTTTTTCCGGCTCCACGCCGGCATGCATATATCTCTCTGCAAGATACACACTCGGAGATATAAAAACATCAATGTAGTCAAACTGAGAAAAAATGAAGTCTTTCCTCAGGTGAATGGGTATATTAGTCCAGCCGCCGCCCGACACAGACGTTCTGCATTCATAACAGGACACAACATCGCCGTCGCATATGGTGTAATCATATTTAAGGAAGGTATTTTTGTAACAGATGGCCCAGTAATCATGGAGCGTCAATATGGTTCTTATGCCGCGACTTTTTGCCGCACGAAAAAGGCCAACCGAAAGTCCGCCGACATTGTGAAAATGCACCACATCGGGCATGATGTCAGCAATAAGATTTCCAAACAAATCGTCAATCTTCTTATTATAAAAATTAATGAAGTCTCCGCTGAAATCTCGGTGGTGAAGCATGACGCGATGCACCGGTATGGATTCAAAGGTATCGTGCTTTAATTGGTATTGCCTACTCCGGTTATTCAATTCGCCGGCAAATACAGAAACATCATAGCCGAGGCGTTTTAAAACGTGAGCGTGTTGGTGCGCAATAAGCTCTGCGCCGCCAATAAAATGGGGCGGATAGGCATTGGAGCAGATAAGTATTTTTTTAACTTTCATAGACAGTTTTTATGGCCTGCTCTACCTTCTTGCCAATACAATCCCAGGTATAATTTTTCAAAACTTTGCTGCGCCCGCTGAGGCCTTTCTGGTTCGCGTCTTCAGGCTGAGCAAAGGCTTTTTTAATTTTTGCTATTAAATCCGCAGTGTCTCCAAACCGGCATACATAGCCATCGTTGCCAATGACGCTGGGCATAGCTCCCTGATCGGTGCCGATAACCGGTTTTCCGCACACCCATGCTTCAAGAAATACGATGCCAAATGCTTCATACTGCGACGGCAGGACCAATATATCGGAGCAATGCAGCAAGTTGACTTTTTCGGCATGGGAGAGCACCCCCAGATCAATAATATATTTCTTCTCCGCTGCAGAGAGTTCGGCGTAAAGTCTGTCATACCAGTCAATTCCAGGCCCGACTAAAAACAATTTAATTGGGATATCTTTTCTCACAGCTTTTGCGGCTTCTATGAGAGTAAGCACCCCTTTTTCTTTTGTTTTTCTCCCGATAAAGACAATAACTTTATCTCCCTGCAAAAGGCGGTAATCAGTTGTCAATTTATTTTTAAACGCATCCACATTATCGGGCTTATACAGATCAGGATGAATGCCGTTGCCGGTGACATAGATTGAAAGGGCGGAAATGCCTTTGCCTACAAGATAATTTTTCTCATATTCAGAGACGGTAAGAATGCCGTCGCACTGATGCAAAAGCCAATAATTAACGCGTCTTTCATAATGCGGGTGAGTTGGATGAAAATGCGGCACCATGATAATTTTTTTTCGCAAAAGTTTCGCCCAGAATAACGCAATAAAATTATGTGGATACGGCATGGTGTGTAAAACAACGACATCTGCCTGTCGAACCTCGCGCCACATCTTGCCATACATCTCAATGGAGTGCGGGCCATAAAAATAAACCTTAAACCTTTCATCAATAAGTTTTCTAAACAGAGCATGGTATAGTAAATGAATTGGCAAGGATCTTTTAAATCGTCTTATGCGCACCCCTTGATCCCAGGCAAGACGCCCCAGCGCTATCGTATGATCACGGTCTGATGGCTCGCGCCAGAACTCTTCTTCTTTATTTACATCCAGGGTAAGCACCTGAACCCGATGTTTCCGCTTTGCTAAATAGCGGCACACCTCCTGGCACCAGGTCTCAGAACCTCCCACCGCGGGTGGATATCTCTGGATAATGTTGAGTATTTTCATTACACAAGCTGCTGGACAATAGACAGCCCGTCAAGGCGCTGGCCATGTTCATTTAAAAGAATTGCCTGTATGAGATATGCGCCTTTTTGCCTGCATGTCCCCCGCCAGCTATCATCCGGCATATGCGATAATTCGTCAATACGAATGGCAAACGAATCAATCCAGTTGTAGCTCACAACCAGGTGCTTGGATTCATGGGCGGTTAGATAAATGTTTTTTGAATAATAGGCATAGTGTCCCTCAGGGTGCACTGGGAGTTCTTTTGCATAAATATCAACCAAAAGTTTTACTGCTGCGTTCGTGCCGGTGTCGTTGCATATGTGCAGGTCGTAGCTATAGGTATTTCCGGGTATTACGAAGAAAGACTCAGTGGAAAATTGCGAGAGGGCTACCGGGATGTTATCTTTGCTGAAGCAGTAGGAGATCAGCGCGCATGCTCCGCTAAATATCCTTATGATGTCTTGAAGAACTACCTTGAACTGGGATATTGTGCTATTCAAGCTCAACCCGAATAAATAAACCGAAAAGGAGACCGGACGTGCCCCGAAAGTTAGCCATAAAATTTTGGTAACCCGCATGGAAACACAACACACAAGCATCTACCTTGATACGGCAGAGAAAAAACCCCGGATGTTTCTTCATCACCAGCAATAAATTAGTTTGGGAAAAGTCCTAAAATGAGACACCCATTGCGCGACATTTCATTAATTGTTTTACGTTTCTCGGGCAACACCCCGGTCAATCATGCCTTATATCCAATCACTGCATAGTCTTTTCCCATAGTTAATAATTGTTCAATAGGCTGATTATCAGCAGACGGCTGGCCATTTCTATTGATACGCAGAATGAACGTATTTTGGAACCCACGCACCTGCATAAAATACTGTAATGTAGCCGGCGGAATTGGCCGTTTATGCGTGGGATCGCTGTAAAATTCACAGGCACCGACCAACAAATTCTCCGGATTGGGCGTTTCAAATATTGCCATCCCCTTCGGGCACAGGACCCGCACTGCTTCGTCAAAAAGCTTGATTCTATTTCTAAAGGAAAGATGCTCAATTACATGAAAACCGGTAATGACGCCGATACTCTGACCGTCAAGGTTTTTTATATAATTAAGTGCGTCATCCTCAACTGCGTTAAGCCCTAACGCACAGCATTGCTGAATCATTTTGTTATTGATGTCCACTCCGACTGCGCGGTAATTATGCTCTTTTAATACCTCCAACCATTCTCCCCGACCGCATCCCACATCAAGCATTGTCATACTTTTAACTTTGTCAGGCAATTTTTCCAGATAGGGCACATAAATGCTCAGCCGTTTCTTTACTTCTTCGCGTGTTCCTCTGAACTTATCTTCAAACGCAACATAGGCTGCGCCCCGAATATGCTCTTCCTCAACCAGCGCATCTTCCAGCTCATCAAGCACTTCAGTATATTCATGTTCCTGGGCAAGCATTTTTTGCTGAAAATCCATGAGCTGCTGCATTGAGCGTTGAATTTTATTATGAATTTCTTTTAATTCATTTGAAATTGCACTAATTTCTGCCAGCTGCTGCTGAATGTGGTTCAATGTTTCTTTATTCGCCTTGTTGATAGATAGATGATCTATCTGTTGTTTTACATGCAACAGGTCCGCCTGATCGGCCTTCCCTTTGAGCCATGCTGATAGCTCATTGCGAACCTGATCAATTGCTGATTTATCAGCTTTATTGCGCGTTACCACTTCAATCAAATTATTTATAGTATTAGCCGCGGTATTTAGAAAAACCGCAAGCTCTTTTTGAGCGTCAGCTGCGTTTTGTTTTATTTCATAAAGCTGTCCCTGGGTAAACGCTTCATACCTATAGATATTGTTTATGATGCGCGGCAGTTGCAAAATACCGGCTCCAAGCCGAACCGCATACCCCGCAACCGGAATCTTACATATAATGTTAAAGACAAACGGAATAAATAATCCTTTTACTGGTTTTGCCAAATAGCGACCTTCCGTGGAGTAACGCAGCCGCCCCAAAATTTCAATTTTATTGAAATCTCCGTTTCTCAATTTTGATAAGTAATGTGCATAACCGTGCGCGTCAGGCTCTCTGCCGAGAATACCCCGGTAGGCATTGCGGATGAACAGGCTGTCATGAAACGAAAGAAAATCTGTCAGAGAGTATGCGTCGCGGAATTCGAGCACCTTGCCAGTGTTTAAATGGGAAGAGTGCAGATGCGGGAGAAACTCAACGGGAACCAATTCCATGAACGGCTGGCCATCCGGCGAATATTCGTCCGGATGTTTTGCCTGCACCGATTGCTGTTCGCTCTGCCGGCGGGCCGCCCGGGTTTTTACTTCCTTCATGATTTCATCAATATTAATGTTGCTCATAGAACATTCCTGACCGTGCAGTTTTTTATCTGTAATCGCTTGCAAGGCGCTACGATGAAAACCGCATCGTTACGTGCGGCCTCAACCTTAAAAGACCACTGAAAATAAAATCACTGTTTGATACAACTTCAAACGATTTGATCACATCAACCCAGTGATAACACTCATGCACGTGCGTTTCCCGGGTGTGGGCAGCTACAGTAAGCGTATATTTCCCAGGCCCGATATTCAATTCGGGGATGACATATTCTACAATACAGTTTTTATCACGCTCAAGGCGCAACGGCATATTGAGGTAGAACGTATTGGTGCCAAAAATATCCTGCCCAAACTTGTCTCTTATTAACATGCCAACAGTGGCTTCCGGCACATCCTCACGCGATTTGAGCACAATTTGAACTGCACAGGGTTCGCCGCTGGTAAAAAGTTCGCATTCTACACCGTGTTCATTTAATAATTTAACCGCCGCAATTTCCACCTTTAAATTTCCGTATGCCATAACTCTGCCGGTGGCGGTCTGCAACGAAACATTATCCCCTTCCCTCTTTTTGGCAAGAAGAAAGTTATAGCTGTTAATGACCCGCTCGGGATCCCCGCTCTCTATTACCTGACCATGATCCAGAAGCATAGCCTGGTCGCTGAGCACTTTGATTGCATTCAGATCGTGCGATACAAAGATAATGGATCCGCCCTTTTCCTTGAACGCCCGGATGCGCTCCATGCATTTTTGTTGAAAATAGGCATCCCCCACTGACAGCGCTTCATCAACCACAAACGCCCGGGGCTCGGCATGTATTGCGATGGCAAACGCCAGTCGCATCACCATGCCGTTTGAGTAAGTTTTAAGCGGCTCGCCAATAAATTCGCCCAGTTCGCTAAAGGCAATAATTTCGTCTAATTTGGCATCGGTTTCCTGGCGCGTCATACCGCGTAGCGCAGCGTTAAGATAAATATTCTCCAGACCGGAACATTCATAATGAAAACCGGTGGTAAGCTCAAGCAGCCCGGTAATTCTGCCCTCTATGCTGACTGTTCCGCTGTCCGGCAGCAATATGCCCATAAGCAGCTTGAGAAGCGTTGATTTTCCGGCGCCGTTTTGCCCAACAATGCCGAGAATCTCGCCGTTGCGAACCGCAAAACTGACGTTATTGAGCGCAGTGAATTCTCGATGAAATTGTTGACGAAACAGTATTTCCTTGAGGCGGTCTGCCGGCGACTTATATAGTTTGAATTTTTTGGTAAGTTGCGAAACGGTAATCATGCTATTGGTGCTGCTCCGCCCGATGGTTCTCAATAAGCGATGCAAACAGATTGATCGTCTGTTCTGCCGATTTTTGCCAGCTAAACTGCCGGGCTCTCTGAATCCCGCGTTCAATGAGCTGACCCCTTAACGATGAATCTTCTATGACCGCATCTATTCGATGGGCAAGCTCGTCCGGATCATGCGGCGAGCAAAACAGCGCAGCATCACCGGCCACTTCCGGCATGCTGGCAACTTGTGAACAGATAACCGGGCACCCGCATGCCATTGCCTCAAGAACCGGCAGACCGAAGCCCTCATAGAGGCTTGGATATACGAATGCGTGCGCCCCGCTGTAAAGGCAGGCAAGAGCTTCTTCATCAACATAATTGGCAAAATAGATTTGTTTTTTTAAGCCTAATTTATTTATCTCGTTAAGCCAATGTTTATCTCCCCATCCCTGCCAGCCAGCCAGGATCAGCGGAACTTTATTTGCCATACGGGAGAGCGCAGTAATTAACAGTTCTATATTTTTCCGCGGTTCTAATGTCCCGACAAATAAAATATAGTCTCGTGGCCATGCGCGCTGTTCAAGCAGGCAGGTTAATTTTTCCGGGGAACGCGGATAAAAGTGGGGATCAGGGGCTTCGTGAATGACCGTAATGGCGTCAGGATGAATTTTTAAATCCTCGATAATTTCATTTTTCATAAACTCTGATACTGTTATAACATGAACTGCATACGGCATACGGCGTCTAAAAAACAGTCTAAAAAACCATACCCTCTCCCGAGGATGCTTGTCGCTGTGCTTTATCAGGGAAAGGTCGTGGAGGGTGTATACCACCGGAATATCGGTAAGGGCTGCAGGCACAAATCCCGTTTCATGATATATGCTATAATGGTTCCGCCGAGCGGCCTTTCTCAATAATCTTTCAAAGTTGAGCCATTGGACGGTTCGTCCGCCAAAAACTACTGTATCGGGCAACATCCAGGCTTGCTCGGTGCGGCGCATCCAAAGGTTTGGTTCAGCCTGAACGGGCATCTCTGGCAGCATCTCCCGACCGACAAAGTAAGAAACCCTGATGCCGGGGACTCGTTGTATCTGCGAATACAGACAGCGGACATATCGCGATATGCCGGTGAGCAATCCGGTCAACGGCATGGCATTTACTATAATTTGCATATCCATCAATCACACCCTAAGGAAGGCGCTCAGTAAAAATACGCCGCATAAAAATAAGGCATTATAGATTATGAACAAATATACTTTTATATGACTGACGATTTTTCGCCACGAAAGGTAACTGACCATGATGAACAAAGCCGACCATAACAGCAGACAGAAGACAGTAATCATAAGAAGTCTCTCACGTCCTTTTCAAGGGAACGAAATAAGAGATAGGCAAGAAAAATAATAACATGCGTTATAACGGTGAGCGCTATGAGCCCTCCATACCAGGGAGCGTCGTTAAAGACAAAAATGCTGCGATACGAAGAAATGATAATATGCGCAGGATTATATACCATGATTTTTTTTAAAAATTCCGGCAGAATATCCTGAATGTAAACAATTGGAGTAAACCAGAACCAGAGCTGAAGCATGATGCCGATCACTTCCTTGAGATCCCTGATAAAAACAGTCACCGTGGCAGCACATAAACCAAAACCAAAGGCAAATAACTGCTGCAGATAAAAGAGATAGGGAAGCAGTATGAGGCGAGCGTTAAACTGGTAGCCGCTGACGAACAAAAAAACAAAGAACAGCATCATCGCAATGACGTAAGTAATCGTCTCAGACAAAATGATATAGATGAGCAGGGATGGGAGAGATAACTTAACTTTGGATATCAGGTGTTTCGTGTCTATGAAAACTGACGTTGACCGGTAAATAGAATTGGAAAAAGCAGTCCACGGCAGAAGCCCGACGGTAAGATAGATGCTGTACGCATAAAATTCAGAACTGCCGGGAAGTTTTGCACCCATCAGCTTGCCAAAAATGGCTATATAAATAAATAGACTGACCAGCGGCCAGATAAGCGCCCAAACCGAGCCCAGAATTGAACCTGCAAAGCGATCTGAAAAATCTCTTTTTGTGAGCTCAAGTATTAACGATACATTAATCATATTTGGAAAGAGAGATTAATGATTCAATTGACCAGGCTCCGAATAACTGATTCGTATTCCGGCAGAGCCTTTTCCCACGAGAACAACTTTGGTTCTATAATTTCAAAATCATTATGAAACATGCGTATCACACCCTGAGCAAGCGCCTGGCTGTCAGCCTTTTTTACTTTAACCACTTTGCCAAAGACGACCTCGGGCAGCGAACCGGTATCAGTCACAACAACTTTTTTCCCCATCATACAACTCTCTGCCGCGGAAAATCCAAATCCCTCCGATAACGACGGGATAACTATGGTATCGGCAACATTGATATAATCTGGAAGGCGCTCAAGCGGCACCGGATCAATGACCACAATATTGCCCGTCGCAGCATTTACCGCATCTATGAGATGCCGGGCGCGCCGGTATTCCGCCTTTGTTTCACGGCTGAGAATAAGCAGCAAAACGCTCCCCGGAATAGCTTGTGATATTTCAGGAACTGCTGCGATAAGATACGGCAGGCCTTTTGACCCCCCGGGACGCCCAAAATACAGATAAACAAACGGAGCATCTCCCACCAGTAATTTTCGCAGTGATTCATCTGGCGGTCTGGGATAAAACAGGCTGCCGTCAACGCCATGGTAAATTACGTTAATAGAGGATTCTGGAACGCCGTATTCCATTAGTTTTTTTTTGGTATACTGGCTGAATGCAAGATAACGGTCAAACCGACGGGTAACAATGTAGCGTTCATATCCCCTATACAGAAAATAACTAAAGGGTTTAAAATAGCGCCAGTGCTCGGAAAGAATTTCATGCACCATAACTATGGATTTCTTCTTAAATTGACGGGCAAGCCAGTAACCCGCAAGCGCAGAAGCATATGTGGCGCACAGTATCACGTCAGCATGCGCAGCCAGTTTCCGTGCTTTCATATACGCAACAATGCTATGCAGCGAGCGGGGAACACGAACCGTTCGACACACCGTAACATTGTGTGCCTTTTCGATGCTTTCCTTTATCCCTTGCACCGGTCTGGTGATTACGGTGACCCGGTGATTTTTGCTGAAATATTCGGCAATGTGTCTGTTGACAACTTCTGCTCCTCCTATGTAAGGATAATAATGATCGCAGAGTAATAATAAATTCATGAAAATTATATGCTTGCGTTGAATACTATTATTTTATACATAAGTTATATTATTTAAAACAAAATATCAACATCACATTAGCCGGCAACCCGTCGTGCAAGAGCGGCTTGTTGTAAATATGATAGGGCAAGGGCTGAGATCCCAGATTCATTCTTGACGTATTGAATTGACGCGCTGTTGATACAGTTAAGATTCTTCACTTCATTCAGAATGACACGTTTTCAACAGCCTGATAGACAGTTTATATAGGAACAAATTTTTGAAAATAAGCACGATCCTCTTTGCAATACTTTCAATTATATGTCTGGTATTACCGCGATGTTTTGGCGCCGATTCTTTTGGTTCAGATTTTTGGGAAACACCACTTACTGTTCCCGGAAATAATTTTTTGCTGCTTCTGTGTTTGGCCGCAGGTGTTTTTTATCTTTTTTGCAGTGCCAGCCCGTTCCGTCGGTCGTTTTATCCCCTTTTGCTTACTATTTTTTTTCTGATCGTTTTAATTTCGTCGGCTGTGCACCTAACAGCCCTGTCCAGATTGCCGTTAGATGGATATGTAACGGTTGATTATCATACGGTGGAATGGGCGCAGCACTTTACCAATCGCGTGGGACGAATGTATATGACCTTGCCGCTGCTTTTTTTAGCGGCGCTTTTAATATGGCGTGATGCGACAAACCCTTACTTTTTGCTGTTATTTGTGCCCCTGTTGTTTTTACCATCCTGTGCCGTAGCGGCATATCAGTATTTTTTTGACCGATTCTTTCTCGCCCCTACCAGCAGCATGATTTTTGGCCTTTCTGCCCATGGGTGCGCCATTGGAATATCCGTATATTTTTTGAGCATCATTGCCTTTGCGGGTATCTGGTTGAATTTTAGAAACCGTTATACATATCTTTTCATCTTTGCCTTTTTGGCGATGGTAGGAACGCATTTTTTACAGACACAGCAAACAGTGCAAATTGGATGGCTGCTTTTAGCCGGGCTGTTGCCCAGAATGTATCTGTATGCGGCAGCAGAGACGCGCACATTTTCTAAATTGGCCAGACGCCTTGCCCATGCGCTGGCTTTCGGTGTGGTGATCATTGCCGCAGTCATGTTATGTGGAAAGTATTTTTTGTCCGCACACGATGTTTTTCTCCAGCGTCTTTACGCAGAGCACCCGCAAAAAGCACCACGACAAACGTCTATTATCGACGATTGCAAAATAGTAGCGCAGAAACATGACAGCGCGCGCATCTATTATGCCGCCCCAGCAATACACATGTTCATGGATGCGCCGCTCATTGGTTGGGGGCCGGCCGGCTATCAACATAATCAGCTTAACTACCAGCATCGCTATAATATTCCAGCGGGGCCCATTCATAATGCGGCAGACTATTATCTACAGCTATTGGCGGACTTAGGCTTGCTCGGGTGTCTGGTGGCGGTGTTCATTCATCTATATCCGCTCTGGATGGTCTATAAGATACGCAACCGCATTAGCGGGGTCTCCTCTCGGCTGTGCGCTGCGCTGCTGGGGAGTGCATCTGCCATATGGCTGCTTCTGTATATAACCGGGCCGCATGTGGATTATCTTGAAGTATTATGGCCTTATGCGTGCATTCAAGCCGTCATGGTTACCATAGCACTGCAGCACGGTTATCAACCAAAGTCGCTGAGCACCAAAACATTTATTTCCGCCGTCGCCCTGGCGGCAACACTCTATGGAATTGGATGTTTAAAAAATGCGTTCTCCTTTCATGCCTATAACTATGCGCTAAAAATTTCCGGCATCGTCAGCGGGGGATATCACCCGGAGTGGCAGTTTGAAAATAATGAGATAAAACGCTGGATTTGGACCAGCAAGAACATGCAGTTCAAAGCCACCGCTGCGTCAGATTATTTTATGTTTTTAATCGCTGCAAGTCCCCATAATAGCGCGCCCCCTCAAGGCCTTACCGTAACGCTGCGCGTCAATGGGAATACACTGGATAGGGTAACATTTATAAATGGAGGAACAAAATCGCTACTCTATTATGTTCCCGGTTTAAAGGATACGGAGGTTTTATTTTCAATTCATGCCAGCAAAACGTTTAAACCGTCAGAAAAGGGTGAGACTAAGGACTCCCGCGAGTTAGGAGTTATGCTGCTCACCACATTTGCCAAACGCGACGACGGCTCTCCGGTGCTCAATGGCATAACGATAAATTCCTCCGGCTATCCTTTTTTACGGCTAAAGGAGGAAAAAAATCGTCCTCTGCATTTTCGAAATGCACTATTTCTTGCTGAATTGCCCGAAGGAGATTGCGGTTTTTATACATGGGAGACGTGGGATGCTCAAATGGTTGGGGCGTGGCCGAAAGGTGTTCCATTGCGGTTACGCTGGACTGGTATGCGTGCATCCATGCCGATACCGGATTTCTGGAAGCATAAAGACGGGGCTTTATATGTATATGCAGGACATCCAGACCTAAACCACGATCCTGTGATGCTGACAATTTATGCCGGGGGAGATATAATAAAAACGGTTACGTTTGCCGAGCAGCGCTGGCTTGCCATACCCATTGCATCTTCACTCATTTCGCGTCATACTATGGTAACGTTTCAAGTGAACCGGACGTGGAACCCCCGGTTAACGGGACAGTCATCTGATTCCAGAGACCTTGGCGTGGCAATTGCCATCCCGCCGCAACCCTAATTATTGAGGGGGTCTCCAAAACCAGTAGCTTCAGTGAAGCTCCCCGCCTACAACGCGGGGCCTGCGAGGCATGAAACCGGACAACGAATATAACGACACTGCTCTTATTTTTTGGCTTATTGATGCATAATAAAATTATGAAAAGAACTATTTAATTTCAACGATGATTACCTTTAAAACAGAAACTGATCGCCAGGAATTGTTGGCGGCGTTGAATCACAACATGAACGAAGAGTTTCGCGCGACGCTTCAGTATATCGCCCACCGCATATTGGCAAAAGCCGAAAACCCGGTGCTTGCAGAAGCATTCAAATCAGCAGCGCTTGATGAAATGTCCCACATTCTCTTTTTCTCCGACTTGATAACCAAATATTGCGGCACACCGCATCTTCAACAATGGGACATTGACAGAAGCACGGATATCTCAGAAATGCTGAAACAGGACATTGTGCTGGAAAAGGCAGCACGCAAACGCTATGATGATCAACTTGAACAATTCAGCGGCTACGCCGAGTTCTGCTCAATAATAAACAGCGTGCGTGCAGATGAAGAAGAGCATGAGATTGAATTTACCAGATATCTTCAGGAGCAGCGCTGATTACCCACCCTGAAAATAAAAAAACCATTTTTAATATCTGTCTTGTCCCACATAGCAAATTAACTCGATATGTATGCTTAGTTTTTGGCAGTTGAGATTGCCACCTCGCTGTCGCGTCTCCTAAGAAACTTCTTTCTTTTATGAGCACTGTAAGCTGTGACTGCGCGTCCCGCGTAGTGACGTTCTTACGCGGTCAGTGCGAAGGCGACAACGGTGCCTGAAGCAATCGTTTCTCTTGAGCGTTTAAGAAACGCGTTTCATTCATTGAACAACCTCGAAGCGCAGCGCCGGGGTCATACTCGCGCAATGACCGTTACAAGGGGTGTATGAAGTGATCGGGGCATTGCGCGCGTGTGAGCCAAAGCCCTGAGGCACCGATAGGGGAGGCACTCCCCTATTTTAAACACTATTGTATCAATATATTAAAGTGCCATGCTGGTGCTACCGGGGAGCTTTTAACTTCGTCCAGAATGACAAATGGTTAACAGCCGGCCAGTCTTCACTCTATAGAGGGATACTGCTTGTCATAGATTAATTTCCCCTTTTTATTATATGCTTTCATGCTGGTTTTCTTGCCATTGTGAAAGGTGCTGACATATTGCACCGTTCCATCGGTGTAAAAGCGTTTTGCTTCTCCATCAAGTATGCCGTCCCGGTAGTGTTCTTCGGAGAATATCTGTCCGCTGTCATAGTAGTTTCTAACAACGCCGTTTCGTTTGCCATTGGTATAGGTGCCCTCAAAGCTTATCTGTCCTTTCGGACTATAATCTTTTACCGTTCCCTCTGGCACCCCATGCCGGAATGTCTCTTCCTTTTTTAATGTTCCATCCGCGTAATATTCTTTTTTAACCCCCTCTATTTTGCCCTTGCTCTCGTACCATTCAGCTTTTAATCTGCCGTTAGGGTAATATTCCTGCTTCAACTCTCCGGCATGGAGAAACGTAGAACACACTAAATAAAAAAGCAACACCATGAGCATTAATGTTTGACGCATACTTAGTACCTCCTTCTATTTTTCTATTGCTGTATTGCGCTGCATACGGCCAAATGTTCTGGTCAGCGTTGAAAGATTATCAGCATATGCCGCGGTAATCTGGTCAGGCGTCACGCGCCATTCCCAATTGCCGTGAGTTGTGCCGGGACGATTCATGCGCGATTCTGCGCCGAGCCTGAGAATATCCTGCAGCGGAAAAATCACGGTCTTGGCAACCGACATCATGGCAAGACGGATAAATTCATGGGGAATCTCATCTGCTGATACCTCCCGGCCAAGATAATTAAACAGTCGTCTGCGGTCTTCCGCCGTTGTTTCCTGTTCGAACCATCCTCGAGTGGTGTTATTATCATGCGTTCCGGTATAGACCACGCAATGAGGAGTGTAATTGTGGGGAAGATAGGGATGCGTCGGCAGATCTTCGCTAAATGCAAATTGCAGCACTTTCATGCCGGGAAACCCAAAACGCTGCATAATGTCCCGCACATCGTCGGTAATCACTCCCAGATCTTCTGCTATAAGCGACAGCGATGGAAACTTCTTAATAAGTTTTTTAAAAAATTCTGCCGCAGGGGCATCCACCCAGACGCCATTAATTGCAGTCTGTTCATGTGCCGGGACTTCCCAGAATGCCACAAATCCCCGGAAATGATCAATACGCACGATATCATACAGCGTCATATAACGGGCCATTCGTTCAAGCCACCATTTAAAACCCGTTTTCTTAAGAACTTCCCAGTTATATACCGGATTACCCCATAACTGACCCGTTGCACTAAAATAATCAGGCGGCACACCGGCACTAAACAACGGCCTTTTGTTGGTATCAAGTTTAAAAATCTCGGTATTCGTCCATACATCTACGCTATCAAGATTCACATACATAGGCATATCGCCTATGATTCTGATGCCTCGCGCATTGCAGTATGCTTTAAGTGATGCCCACTGTTTATAAAAAATATATTGCAACCATTGTTCCCGTTCAATGTCGTCCTCATAGGTTTCTTTAATATAATTAAGCTGGTGCGTGTCGCGATCCCGGCAGGACGGTTCCCATTCATTCCAGGGTTTTCCCTTGTTGCGACCTTTAATAACTTTAAACAAGGCATAATCATCTAGCCAATCACGGTTATGCGTGCAGAAAGCCTTAAAGGCATCTCTTTCTAATCCTGTTGCACGGTAACGATTATAGGCCGTGCGCAACAGTTGGGCCTTGTAAGGAATAACCAGGGAATAATCACATCTTCCCGCGGGAAATGACGGCTGGCGTGCAATGTCTTCATCGGTCAAGAAACCGGACTGGACTAAAAGCTCGGGACTGATAAGCATGGTATTGCCGGCATATGAGGAAACTGTGCTATAGGGCGAATTACCGCATACCTGGTCAGTCGGATTGAGCGGCAGCACCTGCCAATAGCTCTGTTTCGCCTGAAGCAGAAAATCTGCAAAATTAAAAGCCGCCGGGCCGACATCCCCAATACCGCATGGCGAAGGGAGCGATGAGATATGCAATAGTATGCCACTGCCTCTGGTATCCATAATCAATCAGATATTATCGTTTACGATATGTGCCGAGAAGGCCCCCGGTCTTGAACGCGGGAATAAATAAACGCAAAATGACATATCAATCAGAATTAGGTTGTTGAAAATTATGCAACTCTAAGGGCTGTGATTCGGGTTTCATTTTCAACGTATTGAAGTACCATGCTGGTGCTGCCGTTAAGATGCTGCACTTCGTTCAGCATGACCCTTTTTAACCGCCCGTAATTGTCCTGATACCCTGCGCGATGAGCAGCGAGCATCACCTGACGCCTTGTTTTATATCCTGAAATACAAAAGTTGTCCATTGAGAAAATAAAATAGAATTTCATATTGACTCTGTTTGTTGAGTAGATTATGGATTAACTATAATACTTATCACACCTCTAACAGCCGAGCATCTATGCCGCTTCCGCAGCACAAAACCAAACTGGTGTGCACCATTGGACCGGCGTCTGCGTCTCCCGACGTGTTAGCGCAGATGCTTCTGGCCGGAATGGACATAGCACGGATCAATTTTTCCCACGGGGATTTTTCCGGCCATAAAAAAGTTATTGAGAATCTTCGCAGCGCATCCCGTCTAACCGGTAAACCTGTTACCATTATGGCTGATTTGCCGGGCCCCAAGATTCGTATCGGCGAGCTTCGTTCCGAACCGATTGAATTACGGCAGCATGATCGGTTCGTTCTTTCCACAAACGATGTTGCGGGAGATGCGCAGCGCGTATCAGTGAACTTTTCAGATCTGCCCCGGGCGGTAAAACCGGGAGACATCATATTTCTTAATGATGGTTTAATCCAGCTCTCTGTTGAAACCATAACGGCAGAAGACGTTATCTGCACGGTGATGACCGGCGGGGAGCTGCGCTCCCGCAAGGGACTCAATTTGCCCGGTATTGAACTGGATATAACTGCGTTTACCAAACAGGATGCTGCGTGCCTTGCGTTCGCGCTTGAAAACGGCATTGATGCAATAAGCCAGTCCTTTGTTGAGTCAGCAGAGGATATTTCAGCGGTGCGTTCTGCTGCACGCACCCTGGGCCACGACCCCTTTATAATCGCAAAAATCGAGCGATCGCGCGCGCTTGACCGCCTGGAGGAGATATTGGTTGCTGCTGATGCTATCATGATAGCACGCGGCGATCTGGGCGTAGAAATTCCTATAGAAAATATCGCAGTTATTCAGAAGCAGATCATCCACCGCGCCAATTGTTTAGGGAAACCGGTGATTACCGCAACGCAGATGCTGGTATCCATGACCGAAAACCGCCGTCCCACGCGGGCAGAGGCTACTGATGTGGCAAACGCAATTCTTGATGGAACTGATTGCGTAATGCTTTCCGAAGAATCGGCGACCGGCAAATACCCGGTTGAAGCAGTAGCTATGCTCCGAAAAATTGCAACGGTCACAGAACCGCAGCAACGGCAGTATGCCGTGTGCGATATGTTGAACAGCACCTGCCCTGACAGGACGCACAGCCTTACCGATCTGGTAGCCTTGAGTATTGAAACAATTTTGGAATATGCGCCAGCTCCGCTGGTTTTCGTTCCTGCGCGAACCGGCGCAACAGCCAGAACAATCGGACGATTCAGGCTGGCGGCATGGATTGTCGCGGTCAGTCAGAACGAGAAAACGTGTCAACAGCTACGTTTCTCATACGGCGTGTACCCGGTTTTTGAACCGCAGCACCCGGTTAACTGGAACCATTATATACAAAACTTCCTGCACAACCATGAAGTCCGCGCCGAGGTTGTGCTGTTAGCAGAAGGCCCGTCGGCAGCGCTCCCTGACGCAAATCATCGCGTAGAAATCGTAACTATGCGTTCTTCTTCATTTAAAGATATTGCGTGATTGATTGACTTAAATCAAACCGATCTTTTTTTTTGTTTGTTATCTTTTTAGTAAACGCCCATTGTGGCAACAATAAGCAAGGACAGAACTATGGGGGCGGGCGCCATTCCACTCAGCATTGAAAAAATTTTAAAGGAACGGCTTAAAAAAAAGTTTTCGCTAAAAGTTTATTTGGCTGATACCAGCTATGACGGCGAGGGCAAAATTGACGTTTCCTTCCATGGCGGCAATCCGGTTTTTTCTCCGCCCAAACAGATGGTTCTTAACTACAAACTGGGCACATTAAACGCCACTCAATTCCATAAGGAATACCGTGCATTTCTTGAAAACAGTTTCATCCAGCATCAATACACCTGGGACCGAATACTGGAGAGCGGTAAAATTGTGCTGGTGTGTTCGTGCAATGGCGTTGATAAACAATGCCATCGACAGGCGTTCATTAAATTCCTGAAGTTATTCGGAGCAGTATTCAAAGGCACACTGCGCTGAATTAATTGCGATTCTTCGCTTCGTTCCGAATGACACCGCTTTAGTTCAGAATGACCGGTTTCATGCCTCTTGACCCCGCCTTGTGGCGGGGAGCTTCACTCTTTTCCCGCTGTCTGCTATACAACCTTGTCCCTAAGTGCCGGTATAATATCAACGAGATTAAGGTCTTTCAGTTTTTCCTGCTTCAACAAGCCGGTATTTCTATCCCAGCCCCTGAGCTCGTAGTATTCATCCAGCATTTTTTCAAAGTGCGCTCTATCCACCGCTTTGCCTTTGCGTGATATGATCGTATCGCCTCCGCCTGGAAGCAATAATTCAGGATTGTGCATGCCAAACACATCCGCGATAGGTTCCACCCGTTCAATGAATTGAGAATCCGGAAGACAATCATCTGCCCTGCCCTTTTTACCGCTTCTGAGCAGGATAGCTCGATTTAAATTAAAAATTCTTTCTGCTGCGCGTTCCCACTCGATCTCGCTCATGTTCTTCCCGGTGACTGCACAAAAGAGCTGCCGTTCAAGATCCGGATCTCCCACATGCTGCGGCGTGCTTGCGTCATCAAAAACCGGCCACACAAAATCACAAAGTATCAACGATTCTTTGATATATTCGCGGTTTTGTATCTTTACTGCAGACAGCGCTTTTCCCTCAGTGGTCGTAAAGTCAACTGCGGTTTCACTGCCCCAAAATTTTTTCGCAATCTCCCGCAATACCTGGGTTGAAACATATGATTTTTCTCCGTGCGAGGTATGCCAGAGCGCCCATTTGGTCAGCGGCTCACACACATGATGCAGTTCTGTTATCATGGGGCGCGGTTCAACTGCATACAGCAATGCCGACTGCAGAAAAACTTTGGGACCGTAAGGAAAAGGCCGGTCAGCATAGGCAATCTTTTCTGATGCGGCCCCCATCATTGGCGCTGCCCGTGTCACGCCTTGTGCAAGCACATTTCCAAAGCCCTCCCGTCTGGAAATTTTTTCAAACATACGTTCAAGAAATTCAAGGCTTCCCATCTTGCTGAGCGGCAATTCGCTATCCTTTTCCGAAATTATGCCTGACTGATAACACTTTTCCAGCCACAATAACAAAAATACTATTTCCAAGACGCAGAACGAATAATCATTAGCCATGGTGGTGGCTATAAAACTTGCTTCAGTGACTTCACCGTGAAGCTTCTTGTCCCAAAGGCTGTAAAATAGCGGCGTCTGGCACTTGCGAATATCTTCGCGACCGCCAGCACTGCGGTGAAGAGTCCTCCAGCACCCCATCGGGCAGCCATGACAGTGAACTTTTTTGACCACCGTTGAACCGGGAAGGATAATCGGATTTCCAAACAGATTAAAATATCCCTCGCCGGTCATCTCCATTACTCGTTTGCGTATCTGCCGTATCTTCTCAGCATCAAAAACCGGAATTGTGGCGGAACCGCATACCGCCACGGCCTTCAGGTTTTTTGCCCCCATTATTGACCCAAAACCCCGTGAACCGCTGCCCGCCACATCGGTAAAGATGGTGCCGATGCGAGAGCTATTCTCGGCGCCCGGTCCAATGGTCATGAGTTTGACCTGCTGTCCAGCTTCATTTCTGATTGCTTTCTGTGTCTCGCTATTCTTGGCTCCCCACAAGTGCCGCGCATCTTTAATTTCTACCTTTTCATCATGTATAAGAAGATACACTGGATATTTTGACCTGCCGGTTATAATAACCCCGTCATAGCCGGCCTTTTTAAGCTCGGCACCCCAGAACCCAGAAAGGCTTCCGCTGTAAAACATCTCGGGAAACATCAGCGGAGATTTTCCACACGCAGTCCAGCGCGGTGCAGCGGGGGCTGTTGTTGCCGCTAACGGACCGGTCATAAATATAAGCGGATTGTCCGGATGGAACGCATCGTTATCAAACTGCGCTGCATCCCAGTACAGTTTTTCTCCTATACCGAGACCACCGATAAAACGTTCGCAATACGTTTCAGTATCCAGCGTGGTGATTGTTCTTTCACTGAGATTAACGCTTAATATTTTACCCATCCATCCATACATATAAAGATCTCCTTTGTTAACTAATTTATGTTTCGAGCCATGGATTCTACAACTATTAATTCTAAGTTACCTTATCACAAGTACGAAATTTTAATCATTTCTTATATGCGTGAATAACAGAAATATACAGCTTGAGAGTTTCAGGAGACCGATAATAAAGCAGGTCTGATATACGCCGGCCAGCGGCAAGAGTAAAGTGCCGGTAAAAAGCGAACCTCCACAGGCCCCGAGATGGTCTGTTGCATCCACCCAGCCTGCGACTGCCGCGCTGCCATATTGTTTACCAATCAGCATATTACTTACCAGGGGAAATTCAAGCCCGGTGATAAAGCCGGCTCCAAAAACCAGAAGCATATACAGATACGGCATAATCAGGGCTAAATATTTTTCTGCAAACCCGCCGCCAGAAATATTAAGTAATCTTATTAAAAAAGGAAGTAAAATTGAATAAATGACAAATATAATCTCAACAATTACAAGAGGTCTTATGTCCTGCCAATTTTGCTGTTCAATGTTTCTCTTTGCCCAGTATCCACCCAGCGTCAAGCCGAACATAAAAAACCCGACAATCAGGCCGATCATCTGGTAAATATAGCCATATAGATTCTGAAAAGTAAATATAAGCACAATTTCAAGCGCCATCCCGGCACATCCCGTGGTGCCGATTGCCCATAATCCATTAAACAAAAAGGGACTTTTGGTACCTCTTTTATGCGACCAGATGATTCTGGCAGCGCAGAAAATAATAATAACTAACACAAGACTAAGAACGCTTATTCTGCTTAATTGTTTAATAATACTAACTGCGCCTCTCCCCGCAGCAATTGTCTCCCACAGGAGCAGATTATAAAAATAGGTGATTGGTCTAAAATCAGTATTGAGCTGCGTATCGGTTTTTTTGTTCAGGGCCTCATTAACAAATTCAATCCGTTCAGTTTGCACTAATACTGAAAAAAGCGCCGGTGAAAATGACGGGGATGACTGAATTTTTCTTTCATTAAAGCGTTTTTCAAGTATGGAGGCATCAGCGGTTAAGAGATTATGTTGTGAGGCGGCAAAAAAATAGTACCTATCTTCCTGTGGCATAATCAAGAGGTAGGGATATACCGCTTGCAAGCTTTTATACAAAGACCCGGCATAAGGTGAAATTATTTCCCCCAAATAGACCGCGGAGGAAGGCAAGCCTATGACCATTATACCGCCATCTGCGAGAGTGCGCTTTACTTCCCGCAAAAACTCTATGGTATAAAACCTGTTAAGCGATGCAGTTGATGGTTCTGGCGTCAGTATTAAAATGAGATTATAGTGTTTTAACGAATTTTTTACGAACTTTCTGCCATCTTCAAAACTGATATGAACCCGTGGATTTCTAACCGCTTCTCTGTCATCTGCGGCAAGAACAGGAATTATTAAATTTACCATTTCTGCATCAAGCTCCACATAATCAATAGTTTTTACCTTATGTTGCAGGATATTCCTAATAAGTCCGGTGAGCCCGCCGCCAATAACCAGAACATGTTGTGGTGATGGATGCTGGCACAGAAAAAGATGTGCGTTCACGGCTGACTGATATTCGTCGGGATAACTGCCAATGAACTGGCCGTCAGTAAAAATATTATACTGCCCGCCGTTCCTGGCAATGATAATGTTCTGATAACGGGAATCCCGGGATACAACCAGCGAAAGCTCGTTGTTGAATGTTTTCCACCTGAGCACTGTTAGATACTCATCCAGCATAGATATGTAACCGCCCGCCGCCAGTGTGCCCCCAATTACTAATAAGGATAAAAGAACTGCGAGCAATCGGATTCGAGCAACACCCGTCATATCTATTATTAAATAGCAGACGGCGATTAACCAGAGCATAAGCGCCCCGACGCTAAAGATCTGGAGCGGGCTATAAGACGGTATGAGCACAAGCGAGATAATACATCCCCCGACGAGACTTCCTGCCGATTCCCAGACATACACCATGCCGATTCCCGCTGATCCCGTCATGCCGAGATATAAGATTGCTTTGCAGGCTATGGGAAAAAAATATCCTATTATAAAACTAAAGGGGCACACGCTCAATGCGGTGCCAAAAAGCATTTCCAAAACGGTAAAATGTTCCCCGGAAGGAACCGCAAGGATTCCTCTGAGCAGGCGCATAACAGGTATCAGCAAGAACGGGAGAAGTGTCAGCACAATAATGACAATAAAAAATATCGTCCCTATATCCGGGACGTGTTGTGCGCGTTTCCCGGAAATGAACGCACCGGCAGTAATGCCCAGAAACCAGCTCCCAAAAATAATCCCGATACACAGCTCATTGCCGAAAAAAAGCACCAGCAATTCTCTGATAAAAAAAATCTGGGCGCCGATTGCATACGCTCCAACCAGAAGCATGAGCGACGAGAATAAATAATATGCCATGCAATATGCCATGTCGCGCTGATATAATAAAAACGGTCTAAGCAGGTTACATATAAAAGAAGTTCAAACTATACTGAAAATGTCGCACGGTGTCAATTTACATGGGATTTCGGGACATTTTTAAATGTATCTTTGAAATTCAGGTACATTGCATGATAACAAATGCACCGCGCGGAGGGTCGTGATGCTGGCAGATGCACATAGTGCAGTGGTAGAGAAAAACCCTCAAACGCTGTTTTATCCGCGCCAATGAAATATTGTAGGCGAAAATCTCCTGATCGGGAAGTTATCCATGAACTGCGATTTTAAAATTTTCGCTTGCGTTTTAATATCGGAAAAAGTATGTAAGTGTCGTGTCAATATTACATTAACTTGTATTAGGGAGGTCATATGAAGATTCTGGGAATTTGTGGCAGTCTGCGCGAGGACAGCAACACCAATAAGCTGGTTAAACAAGTGGCAGAAGCATCAGGTTGTGAGCATGAGCTTATTTATCTGGCACAACGCGAAATTAAGCCCTGCACAGGGTGCGCCCATTGTATGATGAATGACGGCGAATGCATCATTAAAGACGGCATGCAGGACTTGTATGATAAGCTGCTCAGCGCTGATGCGCTAGTTGTCGGTTCGCCGACCTATTTTCTGGACGTTTCCGGCGCGGTCAAATGCTTCATTGACCGCAATATGGCGCTCTATTACCGAGGCATCGGGCCGGACGCGGAAATTGAAGTGCTGGGCAAACGGCCGCTTTCAGGAAAACCCGCTGTTTCTGTCACAACAGTCGCAGGCAGCGGGCATGAGCGAACCAGAGAAACGCTCAAAATGTTTCTTGACTACTGCCACAAAATGAAAATTGTGGCTGAACTCGCAGAGCCCGTTGGTATGAATGATGTCTATGATATGCCGGAAGTCATGAAGCGCGCTGAAGAGGCGGGGAAAAAACTGGGCGAGGCTCTCAGGAAAAATTGATGGAACTACCAATCTGCGCCTCAATGTGCTCAGGTTGGCGGCAGAGCAGTTCGCTGCCGTTCATCGGTCAAAAAATATGTCAAGAGCGCGGATGACGCCGCTCTCTTTACCGAACAGCATTTTGTAGCCCTTTACGCCCGGATCATGATCAACAACCGTCTGTAAATATTTTTCAAAGTTAGCTTTGGCTTGATCCAGCGCCGCTCCGCTCAGCGGCGTGGCGTTCTGTGTCAGGTCAAGAAATAGATTGAGATATTCCCGAAACACACCCAACGCGTCTTCATCCTGCGCTTCTGTAATACGTGCCTGAACGGCGGCAGGGGAAAAAACGCTTTGAATTTTCCCCTTTACGGTTTCTGCTTTCTGCGTTAAGGATGGATAGCGGCTGCGTATGCGCAGCATCTGGTTAAACAGGGCCGTGTCGTCATGCACCCCCTCGCCTCCTGCGCGGTGAATATCTGCAATAAACATCCGTTTCTTCCCCATAATGACCGCTTCACAGGAAAAAACCGGCAGATCAAATTCTATCCGCGGCCGCAGAAAAGTTGAGCGCACGCACATATACACCGGCAAATCAATTTTCATAAACACCACCCGCGAAAACTGCTCGGAGCTGTAAACCTCTCCATCCACACGCACTAATCCCAGTGCTCTCCGGGATCGCTCAGGAAAGGGAAATTTTAAACGGACGGGATTGAGAGTAAATCTTTTCTTAATCTCAGCCAGCGCGATGGTATGTATGTCTATTAAACTGCTCATTTCTTCACCTCGTAGATGATGCTATTCGGCAAACACAATTAAAGCCTGCGCGCCTCACGACGTGCAAGCTTTACTGAAATCACAATCCTATGGTCAAAGCCAATAAGCGTATTATGCTGCCTTTTTCCCGATCGCCTTTACCCGCGCTTTCTCCTCCGGCGCGCGTCTAAAGGTAATGACACCATCAAAGGGGCATGCTTCCATACAACTAAAACAAAGACAGCAGGTTGCCGGCATTTCATTATCCTGATTGCGTATATCAATATAGAACGGGCAGGCTTCCTCAGCCTGGCATTTTTTGCATTGTTTGCACTTTGAACGGTTGTAACGAATGCGCCATATGCTGCCCTGGGCTGCCAGACCACGGTAGGATGAGAGCCAGCAAAAATGGGTGCACATTTTTCTCCAAGGAAGCAGGAGCGAACCTAAATACAGGCCATACATAAAATAAATAGGATACCAGAGCACGCCGGTGAGGTCAAAAACTGTCTCCACAAAAAACATGGGAAACCATGCTACCAACAGCGTAAAAGGGAAATACGGCGCATTTTTATCCACCTCGCCACTTATATACATGGCGCTTGAATGGCTCTGTTCGTCAATGGCTTTAGGCAATGAAGGAATGGGGCGCCGGTATCTGAGATTTTTTAAAAGGCTATCTTGCAGCACGGCATTCGGGCAGAGCCAGCCGCAGAGCACTCTGCCGAACAGGAACGGGAAAATCGCCACCGTAAACACATGAAACATTCCCCAGAAGAGCAGCGCAACGTTTGATCCATAGATAAAGGAATAGGAGGTCGTAACCGCATAGAGCAGCAAAACCGTGAGCTGCACTAAAATGCGGACACTGATAATTCCTAACCGCTCCTTTTTGGGGGGCGCTTCAACCGTTTTCCCGAAAATAAACAGAATATAGGGAATAATACAGATGATGAATGTGAGGAAAAAGTAGAACCCATTCTGGCCGCTGGGTTCCTTTTCCATAAGCAGCGAGTAGGTGAATAGTCCTATGATAATCGGCACCGCCCAGATATGCGCGGCAAGCTTTACTCTGCTTACAAAATAGTCTTTATGAAACAGGCAGAAAAATCCGGCAGCAAGCGCGAACAGGATACTGGGCTGCATGATTTTAGAAAAAAACGTGCCATATAGATACACCACGATTGCTGCGGTAATAGCGTATTTGTTGATATTAATAAATCGCTGTTTTGTTAGTTCCACGGTATGCGTCCTCCTCAGTGAGCGGTTAAAGCCTGCTGGAGTTTGGGCAAAAGCACCTGCCATTCAGCGGGAGATATCATAAGGCCCAGCCCAATGTAAATAACCATAAATGCTATCCCAACACACACAACGCCGACTCTCTTGGTGCGTCTGACACCGGTGCGCCGCGCTAAAAACCACATGGCGGTCAGATAAAAAAATCCGTCAAGTGCGATATTGCCGCGGGAACTGCTCACCGTGCTGGCATAGAGGGCTTCAGGGGTTTGCGAGCCCAGATTTTCAACCAGCGTTTTAATGGCATGAGAAAGCGTCCCGTTCAATACCGCAATCGGAATCAGCGAGACCGAGGTAAAACGCAAAGAATCAATATACTTTCTATCCCGCAATACCAGATGCATAATCAACGCCAGTATCGCAACCACAATAAAACCAACAATTGCTCCGGACATAGTTGAAAAAAAGCGCTGGATATTCTCATTGTCGGTCTGCATTATCCGTTTAAAAAATTCTGCGATGTCAATCAGAAACGGCGGAAACATGGCGCGAAACAGATCAACGGTTTTTGCATCAGAAATGCCCCACGCCTTTCCAAACATGTAGCACGGGATGATAATTTCCATGATGCGCGCTGCGCGAGCAAGCGGTGTTTTGTAATTATCATTATCAGCCATTCAAACCTCCTCCGATATTAATGCCTTCTAACTCAATTACCAATTGCTAATGTTATTTTTTCGGCAGTTTATAACCCTTCATCGTCGCCCATTGGTTGGGCGTCATATAGGACTGCAACGCCAGCCGCGTTTTCAGATGTTTTATGTAGTTTAACTCTTCTTTAAGGTCTTCAATTTCATTGGGGATACCTGCGCTCTCGTATTTGATGTAAAAATCCTGCGGTTTTTTCCACGGCCCTGAAGACATCATGACAATTGAAATCGTTAAGTATAATACACCGCCAACCACAATCTTTTTTTCCATCGTTTTTGCTTTTCGCGCCACTATAAGAAGCACGATGCTCACAATGAGAAAGACCAGCATAATTACATTTGAAACCTGCGCCATAGCCTCAAGGGGCACGCGGAATGAGTAATTGTCCATATAGATTTCAAAGGTCCAGATGCCTAAAAAAATGGCAAACATGAACGCAACGGTGTTTTTCAGCACCCGCGTCCGCCAAAGAATGTGAAGCATTATCCACCCGGCCAGCATATAATAATACCCGCCAAGCATTTTGATATTAAGGTCGCTGAACTGAAGTATTTTCCCCGTGGGAACTTCAATAAACGGAATTTCGCCGATTACCTGCCACATCAATATGCCGGCGTAAAACGCATACAGGTAGCCTCTGCTTTCCCTTTGGGCGGTGCACGCCTTATAAAACAAGCCGAGAAAAATAACCGCCAGAATCGGCAGAGCAAACAAATTGTAGTTCTCCACCGGCTTCATGCGAAACGGCAAAAATATCAGCAGCGACAACACAAAATATAAAATACCAGAAAACGCAACGGCGAGTGCCCTTAACATGGCTGTCCTCCTTTTGTATCGTTCAGATTGATTTTGCGAGATTGGTTGCATGGAAGATACGGTGAGGCAACGATTGAACTGGTTTTAGAGTTCATAATGCTTTATACTCGAGTCATTCGCATTCCGGCGCAGAGATATGTCTATGAGTACGCTCACACTATATAGCCAAAACGTAACTTTGATGTCAAGAAAATTTATGCCTGCCGAAAATGAATAAGCCTGCCTCAAACGAGGCAGGCTTACAAATTATATGTTCATTTAGTTTTTGTTATTGTTATCAATATCCACCTTTCTGCAAGTTGCTGATGGTGAACATGTTTTGATCAACCTTTCGCAGGCCAACCCCCTTGCATTCCTGCATGCTTGAGCCGGCATGAATCCGTTGGAAATCCATGAATTCTGTGCCCACAATTACCCGCTTCATTTCGCCCGTTGCCTCTGACTGGCAATCGCCCGTCCAGTTCTCAAAGCATTTCCAAAATCTATCCAGCGAATCATAAACTTCCTTCCACATAATATAGTAACTTTCCGGGTCAATATACCACACCCATTTCTTATAGATGTAATTGGGATCCTTGCTGACGCATTCAATGATTATTGTATTTACCCGTTCGCGATTTATGCCGTTGGGCATTGCCTGTCCATCAACCCGCTGCAGAAGTTTTAAATCTTGGTTTCTGGCGCACAACAGGTCTTTTCTACCAATATATTTATAATTATTTCTGGGAATATGACCGTCCCATAAAAACTCATCATCATAAATCAAGTCAGAGCCGTCAATTGTGTCAGTCCGTTGCGCCGTTGAAATGCGGCGAATACGACGGAATTGGCTGTACCACATATACCCATCGTCGCTTTTGTTAAAATCAAGATAGCGGATATTAAACATGCGGGTGTTGATAAATTCGGGGGGTTTGAAAAGATGGATGAAATAACCCCGACGAATACCCTTGGGATTGCTGGGCAAAAGATCAGGTTTCGGATCAACATCAACCCTACTCACATAATAAAGCTCATACATATCCTGATTGGATACCCTTTCCGTGCGCGATCGAACTTCAACATTCGGCCCAATTCTGTACCAGTGCCAGGCATCGCCATGGGTGTTGTGGTCAAAATTCCAGGCAACTTGCAGCCCTGCTTTTACCGGATCAGCTGTGTTTATGGTCGGGAACGGCATACCTGCAGTTTTGCCGTAATTCGTTATTATCCCCTGAGCGTCAACCTGGACAGTAGGGGCATATTTTTGTGTTGCTTCAAGCATTCCCTTCGTGTCTGTATACTTCTTATACGGGCTAATGGTAAACCAGAACCCATTCGGTTCATTCCATACTTCAGGTTTTGCGTAAACCCCGACGTATGATTCAGGAAGGAACTCCTTTATTTGTTCCACATTGCTTTTATCTATTTTCTTTCCCGCCCAGGTCTTTTCCCACTCGCGAACTTTTGCCAGTTCCTCATCGGTATAGGCAGTACCGGGGAACACAAGTTGCTCTGCATAAACCAGTACCGGTGCTGATAAAATGAACATCGCGAGCAGTATCATCAATGTCCTATATTTTATTTGTGCCGTTCTTATTACCCTCATGAATTAACCTCCTTCACTTAAATGTTTTTAAAAACCCTGTTCGCAACAACTTATCTAAAATTCGTATCTCATGCGCAACAGCACGCTATCCTTATCATGCAGTCCCTTATTAGACGGCGTCCGTGATCCATACATCGGATATCCAACTTCCCAGCGCCAGTGATTCCCGGGCACATAGGCAATGATCGGGCAAATAAAATACTTGCCGATAGGATTGTAGCTTCCTGTGAACATGAACATGAGTTGCTGGTGCCATACGAACTGCTGCACATTCCATGCAATTTCAGCCGAGTGGGCAGCGCCGCGGCGATGACCACGGCCGCTCTCGGCAATGATAATGTCGTCGTCCCAGTTAAACACCCGCTCATAAAAGAAGGTGAGGCTTACGTCCATCATCTTGTCGTCGCAGTACTTATGAGTAAATTCACCAAAAGCGAATTTGTCGCTCCAGTTAAGCCCCATGCCGAATGTGTCTCGTCCAACGGTATCATAGACTGAGCCGCTGTCGGCATTGGTGCCGCGATTATACGGCTCATCAAAGTTATAAAACCATTCCAGCCGCCACACTGAATCACCCAAAAATTCGGAAACCGTCTGCGCTGTGCCGCCGATCATTTTATAACGAGGGTATCTAAATAGCGTCTCATTAGGAAAATAGACTTTCTGCGGTTTGTCCGTTATTGAACCTATGATGCCTTTGGCAATATAATTTGAAAAGAAGGCGCTGGGCAGCTTCTGAGCCTGGGTGATGGGCGCATCATACAGGCCATCAAAATATACCAGAGTCCAGTCAATATTCCAGGTATAACCGCGCACCCGCAAACCGAATTCATAATTCTTAAGCTGCCAGCCCGGCGCATCCCGACGTGCTTTTTCAAACAGCCAGGTGGTAACACCATAGGGCAGATAAGGATAAAATGGATTTGCGTCAACCGGGTTAGGGCCATAGTGGGTGCCCTCAACCGGCAGCCGTGCGGGGCGAAAATCACCGGGAATGTAGAGCATTTCAAACAGCAAGTTCCCCGGCAGTTGCGATTGGTAAGTGCCGCGCAGCATAAACAGGCCAAGCTTTATCTCTTCCCATGCATCTACGCCGGGAGACCCAAGACGCACATCTATGGGGTTGATAATATCAACGGTTCTCTTGATGTCAGTCTCGCCCCATACGACGATCTGCTGCCCGATGCGCAAATTGAATGGTCCGCGAATATAATCAATATAGGCTTCTGAAAGCAAGTCTCTATCCTGAGCACGGCTATACCAGTTGCGCTGAACATCAGGTATTGCCGAACGGTGCTTGTCGTCAAATACCGGGGACAGTTCATACCAGTATTTCACACCGCCAAAGAAATTAAGCTGCTCTTCCGGGCAGTCTTTAATTTTAAACAGACCCTCAATGACATAACTGAAGCGGTTATAATCAAGATGGGTTCTGTGATACCGCTTATATTCCTTGCTGTTCATCTGCGTGCGCAGATACGCAGTCTGCTTGATCGTGCCGTTGAGAATAATCTTCTCATCGGCGAGCCTGACCTCTGCGCGACTTGAGGTAACGTGCAAGACCGTCATCAGAAAAGCAGTGAGAATGATACCTGAAAAAACAATTTTTCTTTTCATACCAAATGCCCTCCCTTGTTTAATTGCTTAAATCAAAAAACACTCTAACTCACCTGTCCTGCTTGATATATGCTATTAAACTACAACTGGTTGCTATACCCTCTATTAAATCACTATGGTTATGTCAAGCTAAAAATTTACTTCTCTTCTGTCTTGTCCATCATAGCAGATTAACTCGTTATATATGCTTCCTTTTTGGCAGTTGCAATTGCCAATTCCCGCGCTGCGGGACTCGCAATGACCGTTACAATGGGTGTATGAAAGAACTGGTAGTTATTAATTCTTTCTTTTTGCAGTTATAAATTTGGGTTTAAACAGCGCAATAAAACTGGGCACGACAAATATAGCGCCGAACATGTTAATCACCAGAACAATTGCCAGCAGCAGCCCCATTAAAGCTTGAAACATCAGCTTTGACATTGCCCAGAAAGCAAGGCTCACAATGAGTGTTAATCCGATATACAGCACCGCCTTGCCTGATGTCCCCAGGGCAACAGCAATCGCATCATTCAGCTCGCGCCGATTGTCGCGGTATTCCTCAATAATACGCCCTACTATATAAATCGCATAATCCACCCCAAGCCCCATGCCGACCGACGCTACCGGCAGTGTGGCCGTGGTCAGCGGGATTGGCGGATTGTTAAGGGTCATGAATGACTGCGTGAGAAAGGTTGAGGTAAGCAATGGCAGTGTGATAAAGATAGCCGCCACAAAAGACTGGAAGAAAACCGTAACAAAAAAGAAACACATAATGTAGGCGGCAAGCGTTGTCAGATTATTGTATTCCACCAGGGTTTCATTAATGCCGGCTTGAACACCGCAGGTGCCGCCTGCGAGACGGTAATTGAAGGTAAAGGTGTCCTCTTTATCGTTTATCACTGCGGTAATTTTCTTACCCGCTTCAGATTCTTCTCTGACAAACTTATTGACCCTCGCTATTACTTCGGTAATGGCGTCTGCAGTCTTGTCGCGCATGAACAGCACAATATTTGCCGCCTTCTCATCCGCGTCCAGATATTTATCCCAGTCGCCCGGTGAACCAGTATAATAAACCAGCCGCCAAAGCTGCTTGAGCTGCATATCATTGGTCGGCGGGAACAGCCAGTTGGGATCGGAATCGCGCACCGCTCGGTTAAAATTTGGTATGGGTCCGTTCAGGCTGCCCACGAACATGATGCGTTGGTTCGGCGTGCGCGACATATAACGAACAAACTTAATGATGTCGCGGATTACGGTCGGGTTATTCTGGGCAAAGGCTTTATCCGTCTCACACACCACATACATTGGGTTGAGCAGCGGCATGTTGAAAATGATCCGGAATGCGTCCACATTATAGCGGTGAAACGGCCACAGTATTTCTGACCCAGGCACAACGTTTCCTACCGGCAGCTTGAATTGCTGGAAAAATCCCCAGACGGTCACTATCAATGTTATTGCCAGGATCGGGATTTTGGCTTTTCGACAGATAAAATAGCCAATGCCGTGCAGCATCCGGTCCATAAACCCTTCTTTTTCAGGAGTTGTTTGCAGTGGAAAGTAGGAAAAAATTATCGGCAGGAGGAAAAAGGCAATAAAAACCGTCCCAAAGGCCCAGAACGCACAGGAAATGGTAATCTTATAGAGAATATCTATGGGGGTGATGGCAATTATGATTATACCGGATGAGTCCGTTATAACGCCTGCCACTCCCGGCACAAACAGGCTGGCAATTATCTTCTTGCAGGCTTCCTTGCCCTCGCCAAGCTTGGATGCCTCCTCACGGTAGCGCTTCACCACCTGCACCGAGTGCGAAGCGGACATAGCGCCGATGAGAAATGGAAATACCAGCACCAGCGGATCAAGGTTGAAGTTCAGCATGGCAAGAAATCCCAGACCCCATACCGCGCTTAACAACGCTGCAAAAACCGGCATCACCATGCCGCGCTTGGTGCGAAAGAAGATCAAAAACATCACCAGCATGCCGATGATGGTATAGGCAAATATTTTTATTGCCTGCGGCACATAGCTTTCAATGTAGCCAATATGCATGGGGTTCCCGGCAATGGCAACAAAATGATTATCATCCTCATATTTCTTGCGGAGCTCCTGCAATTCCTTATAGGTGGTTTTATAATCCATCTGCTCTTCAAAAAAATCCACTTGAATAAGCGCTTTCTGACTGTCAAGGGATACCAGGGCCGGATAACAAATTGGATTGCCGTAGATAACCAGCCGCAGCCGTTTTATCTCTTCTTCAGTTTTCGGCACTTCAGGGAACATGACCGGCACCGAAACATATCCCTCTGGCTTGGCTTTGAACTCCTTTATTTTTCTGCTGGCTATGGACACAATCTTATAGCGGTCAACCGCATTAAAGGTGAGCAGGTCTTCGGTAATGCCTTTTACCTTGGTCAAGGTCTCAACATTAAAAATATCCTGATACTTGCCGGTCGTCCTCACCCCCAGCATAATCAGAATCTGGTTGGCGCCGCCAAATTTATTGCGGATTTCATTATGCAGTTTAATGTAAGGGTGTTTTTGCGGCAGCAAGTCGGCAAACACGGTCTTTACCGACAGCTTGCGGCACTGCCAGGCAAAAAACAGAGTTACAATGATGGCAATGGCGAGGTAAATGTTGCGTTTTTCTATGACGTGGTCTGCAATTCTTTCCATAAATGATTGTGGGTTAGCCATGTCTCAATCCCTTTCAAAAAAATTGATTCGGTCGTAAAATCGTCTGTCAGCCCGTTGTTTGATGGATTTTTTTTACTCTGACATCATTTTTTCAAAACGTGCCAAGATGTCATTGAAAAATGCAAACGCTTTGGAATCATATGAAAGACCGGAATGGAATTCCCAGTTCGTGCCTCCGTCCTCAGTGCTGATAACCGTGCCACTGGCGCCGACTATCCAGCCTTTTTTTGGACTGGTAAAAAAAACATCCCGAAACCAGAGTTTTGACTTGATGGTTTCTTCTTCAAATTTCCACGTCAGACCGCCGTCCCCCGATGTGAGGTATGCCCCTTTGTCGCCGACACACCACCCTCTGCCATTTTTGATAAAAATAGTATAGAGAGGTAGATCCGTATTACTGTTCAGCGGATCCCAGGTGGCGCCGCCATCCGTGGTATGCAGAATGACGCCAAAATTGCCGCACGCCCAGCCATTACGGGCATCGGTAAATGTTACACAGAAAAGTGTCGGCCGCGGGCGTTCGTATTCGTCCTCAAGGCTTTCTCGCTCAAAAATTTTAGGCATAACCGGCATCCAGGTGGCACCGCCATCAGTGGTGCGAACCATGGCACCCGCCTCGCCTACTATAAAGCCGTTCTGACGGTCAACAAAATGGACATTATTATAAATTTTATCTGCCTCAGGCTGTTGTGAGACCCAGGTAGCGCCGCCATCCGTGGTATGAATAATCGTGGAATATTCTCCCACTGCCCAGCCGTAATCCTTGTCAGTGAATGATATGCCAAATAAATGCTTGGTGGTTCCTGAATTCTGTTTAACCCAGGTGGCGCCGCCATCCGTGGTATGGATAATAACTCCGTCAATGCCAATAACCCATCCGGTTTTACTGTCAATAAACACCCCGTCAACCAGCAGGGTTTTAATTCCTGAATCCTGGCTAACCCAGTTTTTTCCACCGTCACTGGAATGATGGATCGTTCCATAATTCCCAACAATCCATATGTTATTATCATCCGGCGCCATTACACCGTGCACATTTTCCGCTGTTATAAATGGTATTTTGGGCGCCTCAAATTTTTCACCGGTTTTGCACCCGCCAACCACTGTAGCAAAAGCTGTAAGAATGATGACCGAACACGCCGTATAAAATGTTTTATTCATTGCGGGAACCCCTTTCTTCATTGCCTGGTCTGTGTTTGAGCGTGCCTCAAATAAAAATAATAGTGCATTGTATATTCTGACAACACAAACAAGACATATTTAATTGGTGGTATTAAAACAGACAGGTTGAGACCCTTCGTAATCTTCCCTTTCAAGAATCCCAATTTCTTGCCCATCATTTTCACTCGTTGAATACCTGCGTCCCAAAAGGTATAAGTGCGAATGACTTTACAACGTGTCAATATATACAAAAGATTTTTTTTGCAAGGAGTTTTTTTTATTATGAAGGATGGTGTGCTAAAGGAAGCGGGCGACGTATCTGGAAAATGCTGGGGAATTGGTGCGCGTGATGTGGTCAATTTATAAAGAGCAGAATAAGAAACACATGCAAGGACCTTCCGTGGGGGGTATCTCAATTGCCATCCGTGTTGAGAAGGAATACGGCCAATTTGAAAAGGAGATATTAGCGGCCTATATTTCCCATGGCACGACCAGCTTCGGAATCGTCCCATTTGATACACGTTCATAACTGCATTCCCTAAATGCTTACTGAATTTTCACAGGCTGGCTCAAAATTTGACGGGATATTTGCGCGCAGGCTTGTGAAGCATAGCGAACATTGTCATCTGCGTAACTTGATGGCCGGAAAATTTACTTGACTTTAGATGCGGCTCTGCATTATTAATGAGTATACTCATATATGCTATAATCGCAGATGTCAAGTATTATTTTGTTTGTGCTAACTTTCTGCCCAATAAACTGGCATCTTATAAATTTATTCCGGGTTTTATTTTGAAAAAGTCATATAAAAGAGAACAAAAAAAGAAAAGCACGCGCGATGCAATACTGCGCATTGCGCAAAAACTGTTTGCTGAAAAAGGATTTGAAAATACCGCGGTTGAGGATATCACCAGGCAGATCAACATCGCCCAGAGCACGTTCTTCAATTATTTCCCCCGCAAGGAAGATATCCTTCCCGAGATGTTTCGCAAAAAACTTCCGGCGATGAAGGATAAATGGACAGCTATTCTTGATTCAGCCACGCCCGTTAAGACCAAAATCCAGGATATTTTTAATACAACCGCACACTTTATTGCAAAAAATGAAAATATCAGCAGAGCCTTGCTGATAAACAATGTGTCTTCGCTGAATCAACGCTATGATCGGTTCTTTTTTGAAGAATTCAGAATAATGGTAGCCAAAGTTCTGGAAAAAGGTCAGCAGGAAGGCTGCATTCGCCGTGATCTATCGGCAGAAAAACTCGCTGCAATGCTGGAGGGGGTTTTCAATTTGTTTGTTATAGATTGTCTGGTGAAGCGGATTTGCAAAATTTCCTCAGATGAACTCAATCAGCGGATTAATCTGTGCCTGGAAGGCATTCTGGTCAAAGAAAACATTCCGTTACAGAAAACTGCCGACCTTTGAACTGCTGCGCAGCATGATACCGCAGGTGAGAGGACAATAAACTTAACAACGACCAATCAGGAGGAAGACGGTGAAGAGTGCATATGATTTAGTGGTTATAGGCGCCGGCCCCGCAGGGCTGACTGCTGCCAAATTTGCAGCAGAAAACGGCTTGTCTGTTGCGCTGCTGGAACGAAAAGATACCATTCACGAAGTGCTCAGGATGTGCGGCATGATGCTGGTTACGCTCTCCGGAAATTATATGGGCGAACGTCTCATATATAACGAAGAGCTTAAACGCATATCATTCCCGCATCACGGGTTCAGTGTGAAATATGAAGGGCCGACAAAGGACTTTTATGCCTGGGAAATCTATTCGCCCGGTGGGGAAAAGATTACCTTCGGCGATTACGCATCCAATGTTAAGAAAGGCAAAGCAGGACGTGCTACTGCAGTGTATGATAAAAGCGCCTTTTTGCTGGGCCTTGCTGAAGAATGCCGCAATCTCGGGGTCAGCATTTACACCGGTGCAAATGTTGTAGATGTGCGAAAATCCGGCGATATGGTTACTGTGTTGACCGCAGAGGGCAGCACGGTTAAGGCGCCCTTTGTTATTGCCGCAGATGGGCGTATTTCACGAACTGCGCGCATACTGGGCATGAATAAGAACCGCGGGTTCTTTGGCACGGTAGCTTCCTGGGCTTATGAAATGACCAACCTCGACCTGCCGAGCCCCTATGCCCTCATACAGCCTCTTGTTCAGAGCGGCGATCCGCCGATGCTGGGATTCATTATCCCGCGTGCATGGAAACATAACGGCGAAGACCTCTGGCTGGTAATGGTCTCTGATACGAATCCCTCCAACGACCATGAAGCACTGTGTGAACATTTTATTCAGCACAGCAGGTTTTCCTCCTGGTTTAAGCGAGCGAAGCGGATTCGCAAGCTGGGTGTGTGCGGAAACATGTATGGACCGATTGGTCGTCCTTTCAAAGACAATGTGATTATTGCGGGCGACGCCGGCTGGTGCCAGGAGGCTGAAATGAGCGGTGCAGTAATGTGCGGCTGGAAAGCAGGCACCACGGTCAGCTTTGCCCTGCAGGAAGGGTTACTCAATGAAGACGGCGCGCAACCCTACCTTGAGTGGTGGAAAAAATACCACCTTGACACCCTAGACTATACGGTATTTCTAAAAAACCTTGCCATGCCGATTCTCTGCACAGACCGTGAAATTGACTATATTTTTAGCAAAATCAAGGAAACACTGCCCACATTGCTTGACCCTTATGAAGTGCCACGGCATATGGGCAGCGCCATGGCACGGGTAATTCCCGAAATACAGGCTGAACGGCCTGATCTGTTGAAAAAACTTGAAGGATTTGCCTCCCTGCCGGCGGAAGTAATGTTGAAAAATACTATCCGGGCGGGTTTCAATGGCAGTTTTTCCATTTAATCTGTGATTACCGAGGGCACAAAAAATGTTTTGTGTCCTCGTTTTTTTTAGAGTATAAGAAATGTGGCAGTAATTATTGAAGCGCTCACTAAAAACACAATCAGAGGAGGAATGACATGATCAACCGAAAACATCTTCTTATTGCTGTTCTTTGGATTTTTTGTTTGCTGGCTATACCGGCATCGGGCAGCGCCGGACAGCTAAAGGGTCTTCTGGTATATGACTCAATTTACAGTTCCACTGTCGAGGTGGCATACTGGATCAAGGCGATAATTGGTTACGATCAGCATCTTGACGTGAAAAAAATTGATCAGGTCGTTACCGTCAAACCCTACGACTATGTGATAATCGGCAGTTACACAAAATGGGAGAAGCCCTCGCCCCGAATTTATAAGTTCATGGAAGTTTTTCAGGATGATCTTGCCACCAAGAAGGTGGCGTATTTTCTTACCTGTGGTGATTTTGATGAAACCATGATTCTGAAAACACCCGGCGGGACCCCGCACCTGATTGCCGGTCGCAATTATCTCTGGGAAATACAGGAAAAATATCCCAACGTCAAACCGGTCGTTATCGCCGGATTCGGCGGTCGCCAGGTTCTGCCGGCGCTGCAGGGCACCGATTCATTCATGACCTGGATGCTGGAAAAACTTGCGAAAGAAGGCGCTGCGTGGAAGGGCCTTGATATTTGGGAGTCGCTGGTTCCGGAACGGGTTGAATGTTTTGGCAATGAGGTTCGCGTTAAAATTCTCGGACTTGACCCGTTGTCCGCAGCAGAAATAAAGAAATATCGAGGCTTCTGGAATTCTCTGCAGCCGGCGTCGCTCACTGATCCCAGCAAAGTTAAGTATACCCCAAAACCTTACAATGTTTTAGTAAACACCGACCGGGTATATTATACTCGATCCCACATAAAAGGCACACTTGAAGCCACCATTCAGATGCTGCAGAACTGGGCGCAGCAGAACAACATCACCCTGAAGGAGCAGCGCAAAACATTTTTTAATATTTATTACCACGCAATTAAAAACTATAACGGCAAGGAATTGACCGTGCATGTTGTCGCATCCACATTTCCCGAAACGCCCGGAAGTGTGCATGTGTCATTCCGCTCCTTTGACAAACCGGCGCTACGAAGCGGCGCGGAGCAGGACATTCGCAAGGCTGAAGAATTACTCTGGGCACAAGGCAGAAAAATTGAAGATCGTCACGAGACTGCCTCGTCTGTGTCAGAATAGCTTTTCATTATACAGGGGGTAACCAGCATATGAATATAATAAAATGGCTATTGATCATTATCATAGTCTTGATTGCGCTTGTTTTGGTCGTCACCTCAGTCTTGAGAAGAAGCGGCGATCAGATGTATGCCCGGTATGACCGATACGCGCGTGAAGCGCTGTCCAAAAATTTCATGTTGCAGCAATATCCAATAAAGGCTGAATTTCAGAAGATCGCTCCCTGGAAAGCGCTGAAAATGTTTCAATTCGTCGTGGACAGCCAGCAGACTGACCGCATTGCCCGAATCAACACGATTGATGCGACGCTGTTTCTCTGCATGAAAATGTATACGCTGCTGCTGCGGCCGAATTACGATTATAATCTGCCCATGTTGTCGGTTGACATCATTGCCATACCAGGCGGCAAGCGCGTCTATGTTCTTGAGGTTATAGATCCGGCGCGTATTGAAGATGCTAACAAAAAAGCCGGCTATGACAAAATGAGGAAATGGATGCCTGAAGTGGAAAAATTTGAGCAAATGCCGACCCGCGACTGGTTTAAGGATTTTCTCGCGGATGTGAGCATCCACATCAATGCCAAAGCATCAGACGACGACGTCCTGTTTGACATATTTAAAACCTACATTGATGCGTATATTGAAATGGCGCAAAATGCTCAGAAGCTTAACGCCGCACAGAGTAACATGGTGAAATCCGGCATTGAATTTTACGTTTCCACGCTGCTTGCAAAGGGCGGTCCTGCCGTTGATGTCTTCAAAAAAATTCTTGGCCCCGAAAAGCAGCAGGAATATATCCGAACGGTAATGTTCGGCATTGAGTAGCACATATCATTTATTCCGGTAATGACAAAAAAGTGGAAACTAAACGCCAGCGCGGTTTCCGCTTTTTTTGTCTGCTGAGCGGTCGGGTAAGGGTGCTGTGGCTTATTTTCTCGAAATTGGTCCGCGGTTTGCGGAGATAACCGCCATCTCCATTGTGGCAGTCACGATTCTGATAATCCTTGAGCGGCTGTGCGCGCCGACAGTGGCTGCATGGGGCGAGACATATCCGGCGCTCTTAACCTTCCTGGTCATAGCCTCAAAGACTGCAATTCCCTTCTTGCTTCTGCGGTCCCTGGCGGGGCTTAATCCCGGCTGTCTGGGCTGGACCAGGGGCGGCGTGATGCAATCGCTGGGCAAGGGTGTTGTGTTGGCGGCTGTGATGATGGCCTGCGCCGGAATCTATCAAAAATATTCATATCTCATCTTTGGCACACCTTACCGGTCAACGGGGGGCGCAATGCTGCAGCACGCTCATTCTTACAGCACTATTGCCCTCTTGCTTACAGCATCGCTGTTGAACGCATGGGGCGAAGAGATTATTTTCAGGGGCATGCTGCTGCCGGTGCTTTCACAACACACCGGGATTCTTCTGGCAATCGTTCTTCAATCGTTAATGTTCACCCTCTACCATTTTTTCCCGTTGCAAAACTCTCTGCTGCTTTTTTTTATGGGGATTCTTTTTGGTCTGGGCTATGTGTGGAGCGGCTCGCTCATAACGCCGGTAATCGCGCATCTCATTGAAAATGGGGCGGGCGTGGTGGTCTTTCTATTAAAACACCATCAGTCTTAAATAACGTTCACTGACAATTCGATTCCAACCAGCGAGTATACGTGATGTCGCATCAGATACTATTATGGGTCGGCTTTAATATTTTTGTCTTAATCCTTCTTGCGGTTGATCTCGGGCTTTTCCACCGCCATTTGCATGTTATTAAGATCAAAGAAGCGTTGGGATGGAGCGTGCTATGGATACTGCTTGCCCTGCTGTTTAATGCAGCTATTTATGTATGGCAGGGCCCTGTGGTAGCCCTGTCCTTTTTAACCGGATATTTAATTGAAAAATCTCTGAGCGTTGATAATTTATTTGTTTTCTTGATAATTTTTTCTTACTTTAAAGTCCCTCGTGTCTATCATCACAAAGTCCTTTTTTGGGGCATTATTGGCGCGCTGATAATGCGCGCGCTTTTTATTGCGGCGGGCGTTGCCCTCATTAACACATTTCACTGGGTAATCTATGTTTTCGGGGCGTTTCTTATAGTCATTGCCGGGCGCATGGCCTTTGAAAAGGAAAAAGAAATTCATCCCGAAAGAAATCCGGTATTAAAACTGTTCCGCATGGTTATGCCGGTTACGGGAAAATATGTTGAGGGGAAATTTTTTATCAGGAAAAATAAAAAGTTTTTTGCAACACCGCTGTTTATAGTCCTTCTCGTCATAGAGACGACCGATATTATTTTTGCGATAGATTCAATTCCTGCCATTCTTGCAATTACCACCGACCCGTTTATTGTCTATACATCCAACGTGTTTGCCATTCTGGGCCTGCGGGCGCTCTTTTTCGCGCTTGCCGGCATGATGGAATTATTTCATTTTCTAAACATCGGCCTCGCCATAATTCTTGCTTTTGTCGGCGTGAAAATGCTTCTCAGCAGATTCTATGAAATACCGGTGTCAATGGCGCTGGGAGTTGTCGCTGTCACTCTGATGCTTACCATTTCTGCTTCAATATATTTTCCTAAGCCGCAGCAGGAGAAATTGTCTATCCTTCCTGCCGAAGAAACACCCGCCGTAAAAAAATCAACGGGTAAGAAAAAATAATTTTCGGCAACAATTTTTGCCGTTCCCTCTGGGGCCGACGTGTGCGCAATAAACGCAACGGTTTTAGCGGGGTATTGAAAAACATCATCGCATACGGGCTTGTGATCCGAGATTCACTCGTAACGCAGCGAAGTGCCACACTGTTGCTACTATTGAGATTCTTCGCTTTATTCAGAATGACACGTTTTCAACAGCCTGTTAGCGCGGTCGTATTTACTGCCATGTGCGTTCCTGACACGCTTCCCGCAAACATTACCAGATTGTAATAATCAAGAAACTTTTCTGTAAAAAACACAGTTTATACTGATGGGTAAAAACAACCCCAGGTAAAACAACTATGAGGGAACTGGCCATGCAGACACCATTTTTACATGAACCCGTTGAATATCCATCAGAAAACGAAGAATTTGCAAAAGAACTCAATACTGGAGAGCAGCTCGCGTTTTGCGACCTTTTGGACGATGAAACTGCCGCGTTTGAAAACACTCCAGATATCCATTGTGAAGATACGCTGACCGCATACTTGCATGATATAAAATACTTTGCACCGCTTCCGCGAGAACAAGAGCAGGCTTTAGCCAGGGCTTACCATGAGGCTGAATCCATGAAACGTTATTATACCAATGAATGGCTGCTTTTATTTTCAGACCTGATAGACAGGAGAAAAATAATGAAAAAACGGCTTGACTATTTAGAGCCGGCTGATGCTGCGCTGCAGAATCTGATAGGCGTGCTGCAATCGATGCGCTCTCGCACGCGGACAACTGACCGCCATAAGGCAGGCAATGTGAAATTTCTTGCGCTGGAGGAAGCAAAATACGTGAACCTGACAAAGCTATACCACACTGGCACAACAGCAAAGCTCAAATGCTTCCTGAAACCGATTCGTCGCGAAAATAAACGCACGCTGGTGCGGATTCTACGCCAGTTTTTGGCGCATGAAAAACGAGCACAACAGGCAAAAGAGGCATTAGCGCAATCAAATCTTAGGTTTGTGATTAGCATTGCCAAAAATTACGTTAATCGCGGCCTTTCACTCGCTGATCTAATACAGGAGGGCAACCTGGGGCTTATTAAGGCAATCGAGAAGTTTGATTATCGGCGCAATCTTCGCCTCAGCACCTATGCCGGCTGGTGGATTCGTCAGACCATTGTGCGCGCGCTGGAAAACAAAGCGCATACCATACGCGTGCCGGTCTATATGAACAGTAAAGTCCGGAAGGTTAAAAACCAGATGGACCGGGATTGTGCAGTGCCAGCGTGCGAAACCAACCCAGAGGGCTGCGGCCATGATGCCCTGGTATATCGCGCCATGCAAGTCATGCATGAGCCGATTGCCCTCGATGCGGCACATAATGGGGCGCGCAGCTTTCACGAATGTATAGCGGATATTCACGCCCCCTTTACACCAGACCGGGAAATTGAGCGCTCGTCTTTTGCCCGGGGAACTGCGCACATTCTCCAGTGCCTTTCAGCCCGCGAGAAAAACGTTATTCGCCTGCATTTCGGTTTGGGAGAAGGCGAATGCCATACCCTGGAAGAAATCGGCGTCCGCTATGGTATTTCCCGCGAACGTGTCCGCCAGATCGAGAATGCCGCGCTGCGTAAGATACGGCTGTTTTTAAAAGCCCGCCAATTTCAGCATCTGTGTGAAGATTTTCAGAGCTGCTGATTTCTATAAACAGCGCATTGTTTGACAGCGGCATTTTTTGTGTTCCCGTGACAATATGTGTGCATTAATGCCGTGACTACCCAAACAGAGGCACGCACACTTTCGACAATACATCGCTTCGGCCACCATCTCGCCCGTTAGCTCGGCACAATACCAAACCTCTTTTCTATAAAATCATTTAAACATTAGTTTCGGGTTCGTTGTTTCTTCGTTATAATTTTTTTAACCCCAAAATGCAGTTGTGTGGTAAACTATTTTTGTGGTACTGTCGCCCGCAAAGACAGCGGTTAGTAGTTTTACTTTTTTTGCGTGTCTGACAAACAGAAAGCAGGTAGATTATGAAAACCATGCGCAATAATGCTTGGAAATACGTTTACTGGTTTGATGAACACGGGATGCTGCAGGTAAAAAAGGATCTGCAGGAAAAGGGCATTGACCCTACCCCGTCAAAACAAAACCCCTGCGAGGCGTTGCGCGGAGATATTGGATATGCCGAGCCCCATGTCTGGAATAGCATCTGCAAGCATGACGCAGCCCCATGGTATCACGCCTCAATACATGCGGGCAAATATCTGGTCGTGTCATCTTTTGCGTTGCCTGAAGCATACGAGCGTTTTCTTGAAACAACTATTGAGCTCACCGCGTTTGAGCCGCCAGCTCTGCCGGATGCAAAAATGCTCGCCGCATTGGCTCAGGATACAATCTATACCGCGCGCGAACCTCAGGGCTGGGGGCAGTTTCCTCCCCACATGGGAGAAGCAATCGTTCACGGACTAACAAAAATGACCGGCACGCCGCCCGCAAAGGATTTTTCAGAATTACTCCAGACCTGGACTGCGGTTCACGCCAATTTTGTTAATCCCCGGTATCGCGCGGGCGAGAAGTTAATGAATGCGCCCTACTCCGTCGCCGATACCGTGCATATCAGCAGTTGCTGTGTTGAGCTGTTTAATCTGCTTGATTCTTCGGAAAACACCCTTCTGGTGCGTCCCTGCATTGGCAGTGTCATAGTCAGGGTGCTGGAACAAGATCGTTATTACCGCGTCACGCGGCATAGAAAAAAAGAGAACCCATGAAAAAAGCCATTGGTTTCGACAACGAGTTGTACCTACGCGAGCAATCGGCGGCGATTCTTGACCGTATTAAACTGTTTGGTGGCAAGCTCTATCTGGAATTTGGCGGAAAATTGCTGTTTGATTACCATGCCTCGCGGGTGCTGCCGGGGTTTAATCCCAATGTTAAGATGGAACTTCTCCACAAACTCAAAGACCGTGCGGACATTGTGCTGTGCATCTATGCTGGCGATATCGAACGCAAAAAAGTGCGCGCTGATTTTGGCATTACCTATGATTCTGACGCGCTGAAACTGATTGATGATTTAAAAGACTGGGGGCTGGATATTACCGCGGTCGTGATCACGCGATTTGACAATCAGCCGGCAGCAAAAATATTTAAAAACAAACTGGAGCGCAGAAATATCCGCGTCTATGTCCACCCCTTTACCAAAGGCTACCCCACTGACGTCAATACCATAGTCAGCGATGAAGGATACGGCAGCAACGAATATATTGAGACCGGCAAACAGCTCGTGGTGGTTACCGGGCCCGGGCCCGGCAGCGGAAAACTTGCGACCTGCCTTTCGCAACTCTATCATGAACACAAACGCGGCGTAGCCGCAGGCTATGCAAAACTTGAGACATTTCCGGTATGGAATCTGCCGCTTAAACATCCCGTCAATGTTGCCTATGAGGCGGCAACGGCAGATATCATGGATTTTAACCAGATCGACCCGTTTCACCTGGAAGCGCACCACAAAACCGCAATAAATTACAATCGCGATATTGAGATTTTCCCGGTTTTGAAGCGCATCCTTGAGAAAATTTCGGGCACTGATTCGGTGTATAAGTCCCCGACCGACATGGGCGTGAATAAGGTGGGTTTTGCCATTACGGATGACGCGGTCGTCCAGGAAGCCGCAAAGCAGGAACTCATACGCAGATATTTCCGTTATCAGTGTGAATATGTCATGGGATTTGTTGAACGAGAGGCGGTGCAGCGGGTTGAACTATTAATGAATGAACTCGAGGTTAACATTAACAACCGCAGAGTAGTTCATATGGCGCGCAGAGCTGCAGCAGAAGCGCAGAAGCTGCAAAAAGGCAACGAGGGGATCTTTTGCGGCGCTGCAATAGAACTGCCGGACGGCACTATCGTGAAGGGCAATAATTCATCACTGTTGCATGCGGCATCAAGCGTGGTCATTAACGCCATAAAAAAATTGGCAGACATTCCGTTTAAAATTCACCTGTTGCCCCAGAACATAACAGAAACCATAGCGCATTTTAAAACATCTATTTTGGACACCAAAACCGCCAGCCTTGATCTGGAGGAGACGCTTATAGCCCTGAGCATCAGCGCCATGTCCAACCCTGCCGCGCAACTGGCCATTGAGCACCTGAAGGCACTGCGGGACTGCGAAATGCACATAACTCATATTCCCACCCCCGGTGACGAGGCTGGCTTGCGTAGATTGGGAATCAATGTCACCAGTGATCCGGATTTTTCGACCAAGAATTTGTTTCTCCAATAATGAGCAGACCGTTGAAAACGTGCCATGCTGAACAAGGTGAAGAATCTGTGCTTGAGCAGCGCTGATCAGTCCCACCACGGCAGGATTTTTTTCTTCAGATCATGAACATCAGGATAAAATGCGTGTTCAAGCGCAGTTTTATTAAGCTTTTTAAAATCATCTACGGTCAGCCCCAGCTCACGCATCGCCCGCAGATACTCATCGGTAAGCGTTATGCCTGATATTGCCGGATCATCCGTGTTGAGACTGACGGGCACGCCGAATGCCATGAGTCTCCTTATCGGGTGACTTTTTATATCGGATACAACGCCCGTTTGCAGATTACTCGTAAGGCATAGTTCAAGCAGTATATCTCTTTTTTTCAGCAGCCCCATGAGCGTCTCGTCATCCGCCGCCCTGATTCCATGTCCAATCCGTGCAGCGTGAAACTGCTCAACAGCCTGATAGATATTTTCCGCGCCTCCCGCTTCGCCGGCATGAATACTGAGCTTCAATCCCAACTGGCGCGCCATGACAAAAACCGCCGTGTATGGTTGCGCGGAATGAGATATTTCATCGCCGGCCAGGTCAAGTCCATAAAAATAACCCGGCGGCAGGCTGGCTATCATGTTGAGAGTTTGCTCTGCAAGCGCAACACCATAATCCCTGCTGATGGTTGCGATGGGAATAACAATGACGGCAAAATCGCGGGATGCCCGGTCAATCGCGTCCTGAATCCAGTGTACCACATCCCATTCTGGGAACCGCCCGTTGCAGGAAAAATGGGTCGGACTGTAACGGAGTTCAAGATATTTGACACCATCCGCCGCCGCATCCCTGACCGCGCGGTATGCAATCTCTTCAACTGCCTCGCGGCACGGATAAAAACAGCGGAACACTTTAAACTTGTTTAAAAAGTTATGGAAACCCGGCGGGTCATTAATCATCTGCACAAGCGGGCGTAATGACTCAACACTGTCGGCGGGGAGCCTGCCGCCATAGGTTCTGGCAATTTCGATAAAGGTTTCGGGTAAAATACTTCCCTCAAGATGGCGATGGAGATCTACCTTGGGAAAATTTTTCATTTGTGCGTAGAGGTCTTTTGTTTGCATAGTCATTGACAAAAACCGGCATTATTCTTATAACAATTTTCAGCTCCATGAAAGCAGGCAGTCCCATCAGATGCGAGAATCAGTCCATAGCGGAAATTACATGAGTGTTTTTAATCGTTTCTTTGCCAATACCCGAGCCGTTTGTATACTCATTGCAATGGGCGTCTTCGCTGTTGGCTGTGGCGAGCGGGAAACGCCGCCTTTCTTTACCGCACAGGTAATTGACCTGTTTGGTCAAGCCACGATCGTTAAAAATTTAAAAATATTGTACACGTGGGAGGAGCGAGGAGAAACGCCATTTCTAAAACCCTATTCATATTATGCGAAAGAACTGATTGTAGAGGTTATGCAGCCGGTCCCCGGAGAAACCCGGCGCGTTACCATTGAAACACAAAAGATCCCTTTGACGGATGTTCAACGGGTATCATTTATAAGAGAAGAAGTCGGAACGCGCATCAAGATAGATTTAAAAAACGGAAATCAGATAATGGCTACTGACCGTTTCCCGCAGATATTAAAACGCGGAGAGAAAACCGGTTTTGCCGATTATAAAATCTACGTTACCGGCACCGTGGCGAGCGGTTCAAAACCAACGCCATTCAAATGTGCGTGGGACATGTTGAAACAATTTGAAATTACAACAATCGCCGAAACACGTTAAGCCGAATCCCTTTCAATACGCAATGGGCTTCGTCGGCCATCCCTCGGAAACGGTAATTTTCCCTCCCTCAGAAACAATAAGCGCCTCCACCCCAGGATAATTTTTCACCAATTTGATGCCATTGTCAGCGCCAAGCACAAACAAGGCGGTAGAAAGCGCGTCGCTGGTCATGCCATCCGGGGCAATGACACTTACTGACTGTAAATGGGGGACCGGCTCGCCTGTTCTGGGATCAATAATATGTGTTCTGCGTGTGCCTTTCTTTTCGTAATATATCTCATAATCTCCTGATGTCGAGATTGCGCAATCCGTGAGGGACACAACGGTCAGCAGCTGCCCGGGCTTACGGGGATGCTGGATCCCGATTTGCCAAAGCGAACCGTCTGGTTTATGTCCTCGTGCCAGAATAGTCCCCCCGGCAACAATTAACGCATGACTTATACCCCTTTTTTTCAAAATAATCAAAGCGCGGTCAGCGACATAACCTTTGGAAAATGATCCTACATCAATCCACATGCCTTTTCTGGCAAGCCGAGCGCTTCTTTTAACCAGACCATCCGCCGTCCTCTGTTCAAACAGCTCCAACGCACGATAATCAACCAAGGATTTGGCTCTTGCGCGCGCCGCGGCGTCGGGTTCAGGGGATGGAATCCCCACCTCATCTGTGCCAAATCCCCATAACCGTAACAGCGGCCCGATGGTAATATCAAGCGCTCCTCCGGTCATGTCACAAAACGCGATGGCACGCGTGAGCGCTTCCATTGTTTCTGGGCTAATCGGCACCGCACGGTTGCCGGCATGTTGATTAATGCGCGATATTTCACTGCGGTCATCATAATTGTTGAGCAGGTAATTAACCCGCTCCATCTCAACAAAAGCTTCTTCTATTGCTGTTTCTGCATGATCTCCCCATGCCTTAATTTCGACAAACGTATGCAGCAGCGGCCGGGACCGTGACACGACCGCTGCACTGTCCGCGAATACCATATCAGAGCATACATTTGACACGAGCAAGACCAGACAGATATAATAGTATCTCATTTTCATGTGCGTGCATTCAGAATATATGCGTCATGGGATAGCGTCTCCGGCAAACACTGTAACCGCGAGATTTGCTTATAGACATTTTTTTAAAAAAAGAGCATACAGATAATCAAATACGGATGCCCGGCCTATGAAAAAAACATATTTTATTGCAGATGTTCACTTGAACAGCGCCTTTTCTGATCATGAACAGCTTTTTCTGTCCTTCCTGACCATGATTGGTGCCGAGCAGGGAGACCTCTACGTGCTGGGCGATCTTTTTGATTTCTGGGCAAATAATAAAGCAGTTATTGCAGCAAACCGAACGGTATTAGACCGGATGAAACAGTTGACCGATCATGATTCAAGGATTTATCTGTTGATAGGAAACCGTGATTTGCTGATTAACCAGAAAGTTTTGTCTCAATTCGGCATAGTTTTTCTTGGCGAACAGACCACCATCAAACTTGATGATAAAAACGTCTTTCTCACCCATGGCCACCTGCTCTGCACGCTGGACATAAAATTTCAGCGCTATAAGAAACGCGTTTGGCCGTTATTTCGATTTTTTGATAAAATCATGCCTGGACCGGTTGAAAATTATCTCGCACAAAAATTTATTCTTAAAAGCAAACAGGTCATTACCAGTCAAGATCCCGCGCGATTTCAATTTTCCCGGACTGCGATCAAGGACTGTTTTCAGCAGGGTCATGATATAATCATTTGCGGCCATGCGCATAATAGCATGATGGAACGGTTTGGCGAAAAATTTTTTTATGCTCTGCCTGCGTGGAATAACCATAAAGGCGGTTACGTGCTGTATTATAAGGGGTTGTTTTCACTCTGCGAGTTTCCTTCGGCAACTCGATGAAGCAAAGGCGCGTCTGCTATGAACCATAGAACAGTCATAGGTCTGCTTTTTATTGCCGGGGCGCTGTGCGTCCTGTATATCTTTGCAAATTTTATTGTGCAAAAAGTAACCGAGGCGCGGCTCACCAAAACGATTGGATTGAGAACGCAAATGGCCGATTTCTGGATATCGCCGATAAATAGCACAATTAATATTAAACGGCTTACGATTGCAAACCCTGAAGGATTCTCAAACAAACCACTTTTTAAGCTCAAATCCTGCAGCGCATCGGTAAAATTTTCAACCCTTACCCAAGACATCATTTACATTGAATCTATTAAGCTGCGGGGGATTACCATTACTGCCGAGCACACCAAAGATGGTTTAAACCTTGATTATCTGAAAAAAGGCAAAACTAAATCTGATATACCCAAAGAGAAGAAAGAACAAAATGGTTCCGGTGATGCTGGTATTAATCAAACCCGTCCTAAAAAACGCTTTATAATTGAAAACCTGGAGGCAAAAAACATCGAGGTGTGCCTCTCTTCAATTTCAATGGGCAAAAATACAATTAATTTCAAACTCCCCAATGTAATCCTTGAGAATTTTGCAGAAACAGATCAAACCCCGCTCACGGCTGATGAAATAATTTACCGGCTGGTGTCCAGCATTATAGAGCGAATGGTTACCCAGAGCCCGGAAATATATCAGAAACTAATCCGAAAGTTTTTATTTGAGCAGTTGAATAACTTCTATAAAAAATAGCTTCAGGAGATATTCAGCATTAAAACTTCTCTGATGCTCTCGGGCAAGAAAACAGCGGATCCTGAATGTGCTCCGCTCTGCACACCGGGCAACGACTGGGCGGTTTAAGGACAGTGCGTTTGCTAAATCGGAAACCGCAGATTAAACATACTGCCGGCTTCATTTTGAACATTCCTTTTAGCGAACGCTTTATATGATCTAAATGGTCGTAAACCTCTTTTTCCGGGATATGCCGTGCTTTGGAAATATCGCGGGCTGCCCATTCTCCTGTGCTGAGCAATTCAATGATATCCTTTCTTACGGTTGACATGGCCGGTGTTCCTCCTCAATCAACCACATTTTACAAAAATACGGACAGTTATTTTTTTTAACGTGTGTATCATGTAGCACATTTTTTTGCCACCGCACTACTTAATTCTCATTCCCCATAAGTAAGATCATCCTAAGATAACAATTAAACGATTTAAAATGCAATTAGATATTATTTTATATATATTATAAAAAATTTCAACAATATAAACACAATAAAATTAGCATTAATGAGATAATCTAATATACTTGGCTCGTTTAAATTATTTTTAATGAGATAAAATTTTTAATATTGACTTATTTATAATAATATGACTAAAATATCAGCGATGATGAATAATAAAATTATAATACTTGCAATTATTATTTTTTATGCTAATATTTAAATTGAGGGGAAAATATAAGGAAAAGGAGAATGGTTACATGAGAAGGAAAAATAAAGATTTGAATCCCGACACGTCCATACTCACGGCGGACGAGGTGGCGGAGTTTTTAAAACTCTCCAAAATTACAGTGTATAAACTTGCAAAACAGGGTTCAATCCCTGGTTTCAGAGTAGGCGGTTCCTGGAGATTCAATAAATCCTTTATTGAAAAAATGATGAAATAAGTTTCTGAAGCATACTGATTTAAAAGAGTTCTTTTGTTATAGTGCAGAGGAACTCTTTTTTTATTAGATTAATTCAAAAGCCCATTAAAACGAGAAGAACTGCAGAATTGGCTTTGCAGGAATAATGCGATGGTGGCGGTGCAGGGATTTGAACCCCGGACACTGCGGATATGAGCCGCATGCTCTAACCATCTGAGCTACACCGCCAGTAGTGTTGTGAAAACGGAGATATTCATTTACCCGTGGATCTATGTTAATATAGAAACAAAAAGATTGTCAACGATAATTTCGGTTTCGGACTGTTCTTCATGAAATGTCGTGCAGTGGGCGGGAGTTAAATGCATGCGAAAAGGCACATTGTCGTGACTGTGAGAGCTCAAAACCCGCCACAAAAAAATCAGTACGCCATCGAGCGGCGCCTTAGCTGTCTTGATATTATTAGGGAAAATTACCGCGCTTCATGAACACTCTCTATCAACGAATTACATTAATAATCTGCGTGACGAGCATCTTTATTTCATTGTCAGGCTGCGCCACCAATCCCGTCACCAAACAGCCTGAATTCGTCCTCATGTCAGAGGAACAGGAACTCTCCATCGGACGGGAGATGGACCCAAAGATTATTCAAGAATATGGTTTATACCCTGACAGCCATCTCCAGGAGTATGTGGAAACCATTGGAAAACGTCTTGCAAACGTTTCTGACCGCCATGATTTGTTTTTTCATTTCAAGGTTGTTGACACGCCCCTGGTAAATGCGTTTGCCCTACCGGGCGGCTATGTTTATGTCACGCGCGGTCTATTGGCTTATGTCAACAGCGAAGCTGAACTTGCCGGCGTGCTGGGACATGAAATCGGCCACATTACCGCGCGCCATGCAGTCCGTCAATATACCAAAGCCGCAAGCTATAATATCGCAACCAATATCGCTTCAATCTTTTTCCCCCAAATAAATAACTTCGGGCAAATCGCTGACATTGCGTTTCTGGCTATAACCAGCGGCTACAGCAGAGAATATGAACGCGAAGCAGACCGGCTGGGAGTAAAATATGCCTTTGCAGCGGGTTATGACCCACAGGCAATATCAGCTTTTCTGCAAACACTTTCACTGCTGGATAAAGTTGAAGGCAAAAAGTCATACCACGGTTTATTTTCAACCCATCCGCGAACTGAGGAGCGCATGAACCTTGCAGATGCTGAGGCTGCACAAAAAACACAGCCGTTCACCACACGGCTTACAGTGGGCAGAGAGAATTGCCTCAAACGGATTGAGGGGCTTCTTTATGGTCCCGACCCCAAAGAAGGGATCGTCAAGGGCGAAATCTTTCAACATCCGGATCTAAAAATCCAGCTTACCTTTCCCAAAGGATGGAACATTGAAAATAAGCGAGATGTGGTTATTGCAATAAATTCCTCAAAAGAACTATCCGTGCAGCTCAGGCTTGACCATCTCAATAAAAAAACACCTCTTACGGCTGTTGCCCGAAGTATTGCGGCGAAGAATGGCTTCAGAGAAACTTCAGGCGGTATAACGCGCGTAAATGGTTTGGATGCCTATGTGGGGACGTATTTTGGAAAAACCCAGAACACTGGTTATGTAACAGCCCGTATCGGGTTCTTTCAGGACGAGGATATTGTTCATATTATTATGGGCTTTTCCCGTCCCGAGCAATTCTCCACAGCCCTGCCCTTGTTTAATGCCACCATTAATAGTTTCCGCAAGCTGTCGGTCAAAGAAGCGCAGATGATAAAGCCATCTCGCATTGCTCTTTATACGGTCAAGGCTGGCGACACGTTGACCGCCATTTGTAAAGAATTTGGTCGGCCGCCTGAGGAAGCAAAGACACTGGCCCTGCTAAACGGCATGAACCCTTATCAGATGTCTCCCCATGCCGCATTAAAGCCCGGAACAGTAATCAAAGTGATCAAAAATGAATAAGGCGGTTCGCGGTAAGTTCTTTGATTCTTACTTGTTTAAATCTAAGAATTTTGCTCTCATATTGGTATGGTTTGACTATGGAACCAGCAGTCAAATATCTGTGTTTAGTTTTTAGCAAAATTGTGCTGCTGTTGAGCGACAGCTCATGGTATTTTAAAATGGGTATCACATGCCGACTGTTACAATACAACGAATAAAAGAAGCCGGGATTTTGCCCGCCCTCCAATTGTTATTGCAACCTTTTGCCGCACAACGTGCTCTGTCTGGCTCCTCAGTGCTCATCAAACCCAATCTGGTTGAGCCTGAACATTACACCACGGGGCAAACAACCAATCCTGCTGTGGTAGAGGCAATAATTCAATGGTGCCGGCTTCAGGGCGCAACGCAGATTGCCATAGGCGAAGGACCAAGTTATTTTCAACCGCAGTATTCTTTGCGCGAATGTTTTACCGAAACCGGCATTGCCGCTGTCGCCAAACGCCAGAATGTCCCGTGGATACTGTTTGACGAAGGGCCCTTTCGCACTTTTAATAATTATTCTCCCCGCACACCGAAAAGCTTCTCTGTCTCTGAACATGCCTTTACCTGGGACCATATCATTAATGTTCCGGTACCCAAATCTCATTATCTCACCACTGTTTCCATTGGCATGAAAAATTTGAAGGGTTTTCTCAAGCGTAATGACAAACCTGCCTTTCACCATGTCGGCGACGAGGGCATTCACGGCTCGGTTACAGAACTTAATTGCCTGATACGTCCCTCCCTGACCATTGTTGACTGCACCGCCCCGGTGCATACCAATAAAAACTTTCTTCTGGCAAGCTCTGACATCGTTGCCTGCGATGCGGTAACGACATCGCTGATGGGCTTAAGTCCCGAAAAAATCCGAACCATCCAACTCGGTTACCAGGCTGGTTTGGGGGAAATGCATCTTGCCAAAATTGAGCTGCTCGGCGACGATTTTAAAACTCTAAAAATGAATTTTGAACAGCACGAAGACTATCTCAAAAGAGCATTTCCTCGTCTCACCCTTGCCGCACGGCAGGCCTGCAGTGGCTGCCTGATACCATTTTTCTGGGCATTGCAGCAATTAGAGAGCAATCAGGGAAAAATCGGTGCGGAATGCACTATTATCGCGGGGAAAAACGGTCACTCCCCGATAAAAACTGATGCCGTTCTTTTTATCGGGGAGTGCACAAAACAAATTGCAGAGAAAAAGTGTTTTTTGGGCGGATGCCCGCCGACAAAAGAGGAAATGTTTGAGTTTTTAAAAAAGCATTTCCACAAATGAAGCGCCGCCGGAGTTGCGAATCGAAGCACTACGCAAAATAGCTTTTTACTTTTTGCTCAAATAATTTTACCAGCCTCTGACCCGGTTTCTCCTTTACCGTATTGTCAAATTCTTCAACCGGCCAGTAAAGAACTGCGGGAACTTCAGGAACATTATTATGATAAAAACCATGAAGAATAGCCGGAAATTTGACAATTTCAAGCAATTCTTCTGAAACAGCCGGGTTCCTCGGATCAAGCACTTGTGCAATACAGCGGATCTCAAAACTTTTAAATATATCATAGCGACCTTGAAAACACAGCGTTGCCACCGGATTTTCCATGAGATTTAAGAAGGTGTGGGTTTCAAATTCCGGGGTAGTAAAATATTCGACGCCGGGTTGCAGTTCTTTGCGCCATATGTCCTGTTCGTGAAGCTCCTTAAGCCATGCAACTTTGGTTTTAAAAGGTGTTTGTTCATCTATCATTCTTAACATGGTTGCGTTTATTTCTTTGATATGTTCCGGTGTGGGCACTGCAGAAAGCCCAATGATTTTGCTGTTGAGATGAAAGCTGCTGTCGCCTCTTCCACGGCGGTTGCCATAGGTGGCCACCGATGGACTGTGCGGCCCGCCGGCGCGGAATTCATACGGCTCGGGAGATAACTGTTCTTCAAAACTTCTGAGCATTTCCGAAAAATGCCAGTTCCAGTATGTTTCCTCAAGGTTTCTTATCTGGAATCGTCTCCACCATCCGTCAACCCGTGCCCAGATATAACCCTGTTTAACTTCTCCATCATAAACGGTTTTCTGTATGCAATACTTTTTCCCTTCTGCATTTGTTTTCCAGTAATTTTTTCTTGATGTCAAATTGGATCCATTCCCATACGCAAGCCTGACCCTGGTCAAAAAAGGCATCGCCAAAAGGCCTGCTCCTCCCCATTTTAGAAAACTTCTTCTGGGCATTGCAGATATGCCGCTGTTAGGTTCTTGTGCTTCCATAATAAATCCTCCTTTTTAAATCTGTTAAAAAATTAATATCGCCGCGCGTTTATGAATTATTATTATAGGATGATTTTATTACTATTTTCAATCCATCTTTTTTTACAGGGTTTTTATTCAATCATTCGCCTGCAAAGTGGGAAGCAACAATCGGCTCAGAATCTATAACGCTATTTGCCAATCATGTATAATTTATTTACATTAAATATCTCTTATCAATAGTGTCCAAAATAGGGGGTGCTTCCCTTTTCATTGCCTCAGGGCTTTGGCTCAAACGCTTGCAATGACCAGTTCCTTTCATACACACCTTGTAACGGTCATTGCGAGTTCCGCAGCGCGGGACGTGGCAATCTCAACTGCCAAAAAGTAAACATTACATAACGAGTTAATCTGCGATTTTGGACAAGAAAGTTGCAAATATTTGTTCAGAGAAAAAAACAGAAACACCTCAAGGTTGATCGCCACTCACATATTACAATCATTGAAAAAAGATCAACTGCTTAAAGGTTCCCCTGTCTTATAAAATCCATAATTTAAACCGCCAAAACAATTTTCTAATAATACAATTCCTAAACGGCCCAGTGTTTCAATCCACGAGCCCACGCGGGGCGCGACCGTATATCGGCACAGCCAGACCTCTATTTCAACGGTTTCAATCCACGCGCCCACGCGGGGCGCGACAGTAGCTCAGCCACAACTTCTTCGGCAAATCTCAGTTTCAATCCACGCGCCCACGCGGGGCGCGACGTCAATGTTCTGATTTTTTTGCCATTTTCTATTGAGTTTCAATCCACGCGCCCACGCGGGGCGCGACTGCTTTTTCTTAACTTAATAAAATTTCTATATCTATTTATTCGATTTCGCGAACCAAATAATCTCGCACGCAAAATTAAGTGCTCATAATCATCAATGTCCAATTTATCATTAAATTTTAAGCTTTTATTTCACCCGAGAACATACTTTATATATTATGTGAGCTTCGGGTTCGCGATCAAATTCACACAATCAATGGCCCCTCCTGATCAATTGTTTTTTTCGCTCCGACATGCTCCACCCGATGTTTCCAATTAGACCCCAAATAGTAAAACCTCAGACTATCTACAGTTTGATCAATCTCTTCGATAAGCCGATTTTTTAAAACAGCCCACTGGGCAGGATCTACAATACATTCAAAAACTGAAAATTGAACGCGCTGACCATAATCCTGACAGGCTTTTGCAACTCTACGCAAACGCCGATGACCGCCTTCTTCTGTAATTGCAACATCATAACTTATAAGGACAAACATATTATTCCCCATTATATAGGTTTTCTTTATGACATCCTTTCACCGGTGATGAGGCAAGCATTTTTTTACTTCCTACTTCCAAATAAAGGGCGGATACCCGTCCAAATCACGGCGCAGATGACGAGCCAGTAACAAAGCCTGTATGTGAAACAATATTCCTATGGTGACTTTCTCCTCAATAAAGGGATGAAATATTTCTTCCTGTTTTCTCTCCTGATATGAGGCAAGAACTGTCTTTCTGGTATCATCTGTCATAAACACAGCACCTGTTTCAGATTTTTTAAAACCTTTTTCGTTAACCTGCTTCAAGTTGATTAATGAAAGAACCAATCTATCAGCTATCACAGGCCTGAATTCTTCCATCAAATCAAGCGCCAGCCCCGGCCTGCCAGGACGATCCCTATGCAGAAAACCAACCGCTGGATCCAGACCTACAGACTCAAGTGCTGAACGGACATCGTGCATGAGGAGTGTGTAGATGAAAGACAACAGACAATTCACCTTATCAAGCGGCGGCCTCCTATTTCGCTCTTGAAAACTGAAAGAGTCTTTCTGTGCAACTATCAGATGATCAAAAATGCCGAAATAAATATGGGCGGCATCTCCCTCATAACCCCGCACAATATCGAGCGGTTGATCTTGCTGTAGTAATCTAAGATAATGGGCAAGTCTCCTTGCTGCATGCTCAACTTCTGTAACATTTATTCTATCGCTATGGTCTCTTAGTGCTCGTTGCATAACTGTCCGGCAATTGGCAATCTTACCAATAAGAATGGCTTGTGCCATTTTTGCCGAAAATTGCAGGTCATCTGCTTTACGGTATTGTTCGCGACGCAGCATTACGTTGCCAGTTACCGGGCCTTGGACACGCGCCAGAAACCTGCCGTACTCGGATAGAAAGCTTATTTCAACACCATTTTCAGCACAAAAACCCATGAGAAAAGGACTACAAGTTACTTGACCAAAACAGACAATGCCACTTATCGTATGGACAGGAATGCGTAGACGAGTTTCTTGTTCAATTTTTACAACAATTGTTTCTCCTTCTTTAGAAAGATATGCTCCTTGTGTTGTAACAAAAAGAGTATTAAGATGCTTTTTCACTTTCCCGCGTTATTTCTTTTAAGTAGTTATTAACGCAAAACCTTTTTCTACTAATCTTAGGCAGACAGTAAGAAATCATAGAGCAATTATCACATTTACGCGCGTAATCAGCATTTGGTGTCATGCCAGATGCAACCAGCTCATGAACAAAATTGGCCGTCTTTTCGGTCTTTTCTCTCAGCCATGGGTTAAATGTGACATCAAATCTGTGCCGTGTTTTACCATAGAACAGAGCGCCTTCCGACACTTCAGTTTTAAGCATTTCTTCAAGACATATTGCCTGAGCACATAGTTGAATCTTGTCACAATCATCCGGCTTTGGCTTTCCGCGTTTATACTCAACAGGAAACGGTTTCCATGTTCCATCGAACTGCTGGTGGAACTCTACGACATCAGCAATACCCACGAGTCCTAAGCGCAACGACCGCAAAGGTACTGCATGCTCAATTCGCACTTTCCCGCGAGATTCGCTTCCTGCCTCATGCACTTTGTCATGCAAAATTTTACCCTCGGCGGTAAGACGGTTATCATTCCAGACCTGTTCTATATAAATAAGAGCACACTGACGCGGGCAAAAAACATAATGTTGCAAAGCAGAAAGATGTATAAGGTCATCTTCAGAATACATTTGAGCCTCATAAAACATTTATGGCAATTTTGGAGTATCGGCGACCCTCCAATGCTCAGCAACATTCTGCTTGCTGCTTCTTGCCGTCTGCACGATCTTTTCAAACCTGTGCGACCAGATAATTAAGTAATTGCAGAACACTACCGTGGCTTTATAAATAATTTCAGCTACCGGTAATATTTCAAATCACGGCGACCGCCATGGGAGATGGTGCTGTATAGGCCTCTTTCCGGTCAATTAATCAAAAACACCTCTTTTATTGTTTCTTTAATTTCCTGACCATCTAATAGTATTTGATAATCTTCAAAACCGCGGGCTGGTTTTGCAGGATTAGTCCTGCGTTTCACTTCAATACGTTCAAAAAGCGCATGCGCTGGAGCGTTTCCCAAGGCAGAATCATGTTTAAAAATGATTAACCCGCGTGTTGACATCATGCCTCTTGCAGCTGAACGGTCATGTTCAAACATGTCTGTCAACGATCTCCAAAGTATTTCAAGGTCTTCTTCCGAAAAACCGGTCTGGGCAGCGAGATAAGGAGAAACAAAGCCATAGGCAACATAAACGCCATACGGAACTGTGTGTTTACGTCCCATTTCTGTTTCTTTGCTCCGCGCATCATCTTCGCTCGTGACAGCGATTCGTGTAATGGAGTGTTCAAGCGTTACAATAGGGTCAACAGAACGACCGAAGGTAATCTGAACAGGGCCACGGACTTGGCCAGCATTAGCTCCCGTGGATAAAACGGCACCGAAGGTTCTAATATCATAAAAAAGCTCACACATTTTTTGGCGGGCCTTCGCAATTTCTTCGCGACGTTCTTGACTTTTGTCTTTCTTTTTTTTTGCTTCTTTCGCAGCTTTTGCATCAAGACCAGCGGCTTTATATCCATTATCTATCTCAATATTAAGAATCGCCCTTTCCTTTACAAAAATATCAAAGCCCTCTTTCCCCGCCTGCGTAAGAAGCACATAATTGCGCACTTTGCGCTTGAGGCATACATCAGTAACAAGACCCAAGCCTGTTTCAGGATCTAAACGAGGAAGGTTTCCTGCATCCGGGTCACCATTGGGGTTGCCATCCTGAACATCAAAAACAAGAATAAAATCATAACGGTTTTTAATTGGATTTTTTCCCATAATTATGCCCTTTCCTGTAAAAATAATTTGTTATTCATTGTTTGTTTTTTTGGTATAAAAATCCTGCATTTGATGATAATAGCCAATGGCAAAGCGACCCTGATCAGCAACATCAAGATGCGGTGGAAAATCTCCTATTTCCGAGATTATTTCCTGAACCAGACGTTCCCGCGCAATGCGAAGGCCTTCGGGTAGCTTCCCAAGATGGTGTTGGGTCAATCGTATAAGATTACCAAAAACTGACACAGGTGAACCCGATGCTGCGCCGTAAAATCTGTCACGGATAGTGGCGTTGATTCCCGGATTAGCATCGGACTGGATTTTCTCCAGTGCGGCAAATAGCCGGCCAAGGCAGTAACCAATATTGGTGTTAGTGGGGTCGAGGCTCATAGAGATCTCCTTTTCATTTTTAGGGTTATTAAAACGTACTGAACGATTCAAAAATGCCTTGATTAATGCAGCACGAGGGTATCGCACATTCTGCTCGGCACGGTTACGTCGAACTGCCGCCTGCAGAAGCGTAGCCGGAAAAGGCAGTCCTGAAAGAATAGAACGCATAATATCCCCAGCAAGGTTTGGGGGAATATTTTCAGATTTTCCTTGTGCAGCTAATGAATTTAATAAACGAAGCAGTGAGAGTATCGCCTTTTCGTTATTGCCATGAATAATTTTTACATCTTCAAAATATTGATAAAATCGTGCAGCCATTTCAGGTATCGTGCCTACGTGCCAAAAACGAACAGCTAAACGTTTTGCATTGGGTGCAAGACCAAGAACATAAAATCGCGTTTCCTTGTCTGAATCCCAATAACTTCCTTTTTTAACCGATTCATACAAGGCTCGAACGGCCTCAATGCTGCGGTCAGGGTCATCCTTCGGCGGTTCGCTGAAAAAATTAATAACCTGATTTTCAAAATCGGTTTGACGGTCAGCCCAAAATACTGTGGTTGAGTCGCCTATTTGAATTCGTTGCCGGGAATCTTTACGGAGCAAATAATTAAGCGCTTCCGAATAAGCAAAAGCGGCAAATTTGCTAACCGGCGCATTTGCACCTTGCTCTTTACCAAAGGACTTAAAGGAATTCCAATTAAAGGATACCAGGTTTGCTCCGGTGCTTAGAGCACCCCGGATCCCTTTGATTAAAGGATGTAGCGTCTCAAGTGGCTGATTCTCTTCGCCGGTTACTAAACAAAACCCTCTTTCTCCTTCACTGTGACTTCTAGCTTTTTCAATAGCATTTACTATTTCCTCCCGGCGCACAATAATCTGATCATCTGAAACCAATCGAAAAGTAACCTTTGCAGCCTGAAAATCAATTAGTTCTTGCCAGGTTTCCGGGAAATTTCGTTCAAGGATTGTAATTTTATTTTCTTGATCAAGAAATTTTATTAACGCGTTAATACCCGGACTGTTAAGATTGCTGAATTTTTTAATGTTAGCTTTAAATAACGCGTGCTGCTTTTTTGCACGTTCTTGATTTCCCCTCTTAACAAATCCTAATGCTTTATCTGGATTGTCCCAGAACAAATTTGCTTTTATGCCAGAGGAACGAATAACGGTCTTCGGCACAAGGAAAGGTTTAGCATTTCGTTTTCCACCACTTCCCTCAGAGGTATTTTCAAGATTTGCAAGGGTGCCATCAGGATTTAATACGATAACAAAAGGAATTTCTTTAAATTCCCAGCCTTCTGGTGCAATGCCACTGTCCTGTTCCTCTGTTTTGCGGTCGTAGTATTCTTTGAGAGCCAGCAGAATCATCTTCTTACCTCCTGACTATCGAGCGGGGGAACGTTTATTACCCCTTTTTTTAGCGCTGCCCTAAAAAACATAGGTTTTATATCCTTAGGATCTGAATAATCCATATCATAGAACATCCAGCCGAGGTCTCTTGTTTCGGGAATCGGCGAAGCTGGCTCCGCCTCAGGGCTTACCAGAATCACATGGGCAGCAAACTCTCGACAGCCAAGGTATGGTTGATGAAAATGTTGCCCTTTTTTGGCACGACGTTCAAACATTGCGGCATACTTCGCTTCGATTTCATCCGGGCGTATGTTCGGCTTTTTCATGGCCGCGGTTTCATCCGAATCCACCAGCCACTCGGGAGCAGGGTTAAGTGCAGTGCTGCGCTTATCCGGCGGGATAAAAACAAACTGTGCGTAAAGGCGATATCTTACATCCCGCAAAAAAAGCCCGGCTCGCTGCTGGCGTTCGTCTTCGATAAAAATGCCATCTGAACGCGGTGAAGCGATTTTGCCGACTTCGTTGCGACGCACAGAAATCCACCTGATTGGCGCAAGAACTTCTATCTTTTTAACCTGCCAAAATATGGCTGGTTTCCAGAGAATCGCATCGAATACAGCTCGGGCAGCAGATGGGGTGATCACATCATAACTAACGCGCTCTACCTTCATCTCAGGCCGGGTAAAGCAGGCATATGGGCCGCTTACTTCAAGGCAAAATCCTTTCATAGGCATATTCCTTTCATGTTGGATTAAACTAGCAAATCTTCGGGATTATACGTCTCCTGGTAAATGTTCAGTCCGATATTTGGAGAATACAGCATAGAGTCGGCCTGAACAAAAATGCCGTTATGAATCTCTTCAATGCGACCCTCCTCCACGAGACGTTTCGCAACATTTGGCTTAATTGCAACAGTATAGCGTTGAAGCTTCCGCATAATTTCACGACTTGGACCGGCATAAAACAAACATTTTATCAGTTCATCATTATTGCCATAACGAACAATGACTGTAACTGATGGGTCTTTAATCAGTTGAAATTCTTGACCGGCAGTCCGAAACTGAACATTGCCATGAGGATTAACATCCCTAACCAACTTTTCGCGCCACCAGTTTTCACCTGTGTCGTTTATACTGCTATAGTATCTTTCAAAGTAGCGCTGGAAGGAATCAGGGGTCTCGGGGGAGAAATCATGTAACAAACTTAGTTCTTTGGTTGCGTCCTCTCCCTTGCGCAGCAAGCCAGGTGGTGCAGGCTTGGGAGCTATGAATACATGCACCTCACCAAGACGGTGGTTTTTCCCCTCGCGGTTGCAACGGCCAGCTGCCTGGTTAATTGAATCAAGTCCGGCCAGGGCGCGATAGACAACAGGGAAATCCATATCCACTCCCGCCTCGACAAGTTGCGTACTTACCACACGGCATATTTCACCTCGCAAAAGCCGATTCTTAATTTCAGTAATGACTTGCGAGCGATGTTCGCCGCACATTAGCGCAGAAAGATGTATTGTGCCTTCCGGCATCTCTTTCCAGAGCCAATAACAATCAGTCCGAGTATTTACAATACAGAGAACTTGCTGATAGTCCGCAAGTTCTTCTGCAAGGTCATGCCAATCATAAGAATCGTTCATGTTTTTCGGGAAATTGATATTTGCGCGCTTGAGTTCAACATAAAGCCGTGAAGGGTTAGAAATTATCTCGTTTGGTTTCTGAAAGAGATACGGTAATGCAGGCTGTGTTGCAGTTGAAAGAACGACTGTAACTTTGTAATCGCAAACCAAACGGTTAAGTGATTCAACACAGGGAAAAAGTAGATCCGGGGGAAGAAGGTGGGCCTCATCAAGAATGACTACGCTATTGACAATATTATGAAGCTTCCGACACCGCCCCGGTCTCGCTGCATAAAGTGACTCAAAAAACGGACGCTGGTAGTTACAATTACTGGTGCATCCCAATTTTCAGCAGCAAGCGTCAGATGTGGAGATTCCTTTTCCCTTTCGGTTGCAATGTTAGTGTGATGTTCAACAACATTCTCAGTTCCGAAAAATTCGCGAAGAACTCCTGCGGTTTGCTCAATAATGCTAGTATAAGGAATGACATAAATAATGCGGTCCTTGCCATAATGAATCGCATGGTCAAGAGCAAAGGCAGCTCCTGAAAGCGTTTTGCCACCCCCAGTGGGAACGGTTAGAGAAAATAACCCCGGCGCTTTCTTGGCAGCAACACGACAGTTTTTAAGAATATCTGCACGCGCGGCATTAACTGAAGTCTTTGGAGCATCTAAAACTAATGCCTGCAACTTTTTGTCAAATTGAACCTTCAATGCAGCAAGCGACGGGAATAATGGCCTTCGTGAATGCTTTGTGGCATCCATAAAAGCTTCTGAATTGAGAAAATCAGCGTCAACAAGACAGGAATAAAGCATTCTCACCCACATATGATAAGCGGTTGCATCATGATTGCGGCACTGCATTGCAAAAGCAGGCTGCATCAACGTGTCGGGGAGGGAAGCAATAAAATGTCTTGCGTAGTGGCGAACTTTCTCTGAAATATGCTGTTCATTTTTTATTCGCATAGGGAGAGAATCAGCTCCGTCGAACCAATCGGGCAGTCCCGCATGATGCCCGGCTACAAGATAGGCAAGGGTTTTTCCAATAATATTGTGCCACTTTTCATAAGCTAAAATTGCGCCAGCTCCGGAATGGTTGACACGAGAACCTGTTATCTCATCATCGTATTCAGAAGCGTTAAGACCATTCTGGCGGTGCAGATATGATTGAAAATCAGGATGTGCCTTGCCAAGATCATGCAAAATGCCCGCAGTATATGCCCATGCTGCAGAATCAAATTTTGCAGCAAACGCCTCGGCCATTGATGCTACTTCCTTTAAATGATTATCCAAAGACTGCCAGAAATCTTGTGGCATACCATTCAGGCTGTGTGCATAATATCTTTGTGTCATACATTGCTCAATAAAAATGTGCACTATTTGCTATCTGTGTTCGTAACGGTTATCGCTTTTATTCTGTCGTCGGGATATAATTCAATTTTAAACCGCTTGCCGGGGAAGTCCTTTCTTACATAAATTTCGTATCCCCAGCCCCACCCTTCATTTATCCATGCAAGAAGGCCGGACGAGAGATCAACCACCTCAAAATAATAATACTGTTTGGGCCACGAGGGGCTGGTGTTTTTGGGGATGACGCTGAAACTCCCTAAATGCTCATAGCTGGATTTAAAGTCGTCATATTCAGCAATACCGATATTGCTGCCCGGGAACGTGTCAGATGCTCTAAACCTGAAATTGTAAAGTAATACATAGTCGGGCTTGAGTTTGAGCAGCAGCTCCCGCTCCTTATTTTTATAGCTGTTAAAGCTCCAGGAACATGGTATCAGGCTAAGGTCAGGCGAACCATGCTTTTGCCTGAGCGTTGCAAATTCTCTGCTGGTAAGGCCCACAATATCCATTATTTTTGCCTCTGAAAAATAGGCTATCCGGCCAACATCACCGATACATACCATTGGCTCCGTGCCAATCTCCCTTTTGAACCACTCTCCAAAAAACTTCTGGTTGTTATAGGCAAAGGCATCAAAATCTTTCAGCCTCATGTTGAATGCCACGTCGCAGATAAACTGTTCTGCGGCTATAACAAGACAGAAAAGAGTTATGCCTCGCCAGACAAGCCGTTGCGTATTGGATGCGTCGGCAATGGTTTGCCAGAGACTGGAAAAAAAAATCTGGCAAAGAATAATCATCAGCGGCACAATGGGGCTCACATAACGAAAGAACGGCATCCACTCAAAGCCGGCAAACAAGTTGAAAATAAGGCCGACTCCCGTAAAAATAACAACCGGACCCATGATCCGCCAATTAACACACAGCTTCCTGGCGCGCCAGAACATGAGAAAGAAGAGGATAAGGTACGGATAATGCAGAAAAAAACCCTTCAGACTGACGAACCCGACTGCTGCCCGCATGAACAGAGGAAAAGAGACCTTAGCGTAATAGGTGTTGGGGAACGGCAGATGATAGTAGGAAAAGCGCCATACCATAAACAAACAGTAGCCTGCGATAAAAATAATAAATCCCGGTATATAGGGTCTAATAGACTCCCTGAACAACAGCCAGCGAACAAGTAAGTAACCCGCAAAAAACCCAAAATACAGATTCCCTTCCGGTCTGGTAAGAGCGAGGAGAAGGAAAACAAATGACGCTAAAGCAAAACGCAGAGGTCTGTCATGTGCCCCGATGACTAAACAGGTGCTGAAAATTATAAGGAAGGTGAACGCAGAGGTTTCAAGCCCGATAGTTGCGGTATAATGAAATGGCACAAACAGAATATACAGCAGCGGTCCTAACAGGACGCAGGACCCGCCTATGGCAAAGTAACGGTATGGTATAAACCAGGTAAGAAACAGCGTAAGCGTGTTACAGAGCGCGCCGACAAACCTGCTAAATGAAATCATGTCCAGCCCCAGTTTATGTGCGCCGGCAATGAAAGCCATCCATAAAAAGTTTGAGTATCCCTCTACCGGTTCTCCGGTATTGAAAACCGGGCCGTTCCCTTGTGCAAGGTTGCGGGCAAAACGAAAGGTAATAAATGCGTCCTCGGAGGGATTTTTATTAATGGTAAAGAAAAAATAAATTTCCATTCCGTATGCAGCAATAATTAAAACCCCAACAATCGTCTGCCAGACACGTTTTCTATTGCTCATCGAATCATCCTTGCATAGTTTCTCGAAAATTCTGTGATTATTTCTGGTAGGTGGTGCGCGGGCAGCATCACTTTATTATGAGCTGTTACAGCAATACATCAACTGCTACAATGCGCTTTTTATCTCATACCATGATTTTGATTTTTTTATTAATACTAATTTTTTGGTAGATTGCAAAAAAACTATCCATATGGCACATAATTCTGTATATTGAAAAAACATTGCCCAGAATAACAGATTAACTGATTATTTATTCTTATAGATTAAGCACGCAACACATTAATGTATAGGCACAATACGGCTTAATGAAAAGACTGAAAGGCACAAGAGCAGTAATAACCGGTGCTGGCAGCGGTTTGGGAAGAGCACTTGCCTTGGAACTTGCGCAACGCGGCTGGCGCATTGCAGTGAGCGATGTTAAGGAAGAGCGCGCACAGGAAACGCTTCGCCTGGTAACTCAGGCGGGAGGTTCAGGGAAAGCGCTCTATTGCGATGTGACTGATATGAGTCAAGTTGCCGCAATGGCAGAGAACGTATTTTGCGAGTGGGGCGGTGTTGACCTTCTTATTAACAATGCCGGTGTCAGCATGGCAGGGTTCGTTGGCAGATCGCCTCTTGAAAACTGGCGCTGGATCATTGACCACGATATGTGGAGTGTCATTTATGGCTGCCACTATTTTATCCCGCGCATGAAAGAAATGGGGGCCGGCCACATCGTCAACATTGCCTCAAATGCCGGCATTGCAAGTTTGCCGGAAATGGCCCCTTATAACGTCTCCAAAGCCGGCGTCATCAGCCTTTCTGAAACACTGCGCTCTGAGCTGGCTCCCTTTAACATTGGTGTTACGATTGCATGTCCAACGTTTTTTACCTCCAACCTTCTGGAAACCTTTCGGTATGACACCGAAGAGGAGTATCGCATTGCAGAAAAACTTCTCACGTGGTGGTTCTCCATGGATCCGCAGATAGTTGCCCGGCGCATCATTAAAGCCGTGCAAAAAAATAAACTGTATGTACTGCCGCAGATAGATGCAAAATTTATATGGTACTCAAAACGGTTTTTCCCCTCGGCCTATTTTGCTGTTATGAGCATGTGTTATCGCCGGGGTTTACATAAATGGCTGTTAAAATTGCCGTAACAGAATAACGTGCCAGAGAATAATGATACTGATCCGTTGTTGAAGACAAACACCTTGAGGTCGGTGATAATAGCTTCATCCCTTACCTATTGAAGTCCCTAACTGGTGCCAACGCGAGATTTTTCATCTCGTTAAAACCACACGGTTTCAATAGCCAGCACAATTTGAAATGGATAGCAATCCCGCCACGCCGGATAAAAAAAGCAAAACCAAAAAGAAACAAGAAATGACTGCATTGCAAGAGTTGGGCCGAGAACTTGCGCGTTTAAATGCTAAACAACTCGCCCAGATTCCTCTTTCTGGTGAATTGCGTTCGGCTCTCCAGAGTTTTCAAACCATGAGTAAATTCGGCGCCCGTTATCGGCAAATGCAATATATCGGCAGGCTCATGCGCGAAACCGACATTACACCGATTCATGAAGCGCTTGAGGTGTTACGAAACAAAAATAATCGTGCAACAGATCAGTTTCATCAGCTTGAAAAATGGCGGGATCAATTAATTGCGGGCAATGAAACAATCATACCTGCTATATTACAGTGCTTCCCTGGTCTGGACATTCAACATCTACGCCAACTGGTGCGTAATGCGCAGAAGGAACAGGCACAGGGAAAAACTTCCAAAGCGTTCAGGGCGATATTTCGTTATCTTAAAAGCCTTCAGCAGGAACAGAAGTAAAGTCCGCGCATTGACGCGTGAGAAGGCAGAGCATATTGAGAAGCTTAACAATATCCAGCCAGTTCCTCCAGCAATTCTTCAAACAGATCTACAAAACAGCGCGCATCATCATCTGTCATAGTCCATTCAAAATAATTAAACATAATAAAAAGTGTTTCATTATACGTCAAATAGCCAAAATAGCTTCCAATTGAAGGAACTGGCGGACCAGCAATATAAACAGATTTTATTGCTGCATCGCCGAGCCGTGTCACACGGGTTAAACCGTCACTGCCTACCCACAGTTTTCCTATGTTTGAAACCGTAGAAGAGTCGCCAAACCGGGGATTATTGAAAATGAGATGTTGCCAGAATTTTTGCGTTCTGCGTCCCAAACCGGTATTGAGCACTGATAAAAGAGCGGCTATTGTTTGCGCGGTCTGGTTCCGCACCGCCTGCGCTTGCCTGCGCTGAACATACTGCAGGAGTTTCTTTGGATCCTTTCTGGCTGCAGGTGGAATGGGGATAATATAAGGACAGAACTTGTTTGCGAGCTGCTGAAAATCTTCCGGTTTTGAGCGAAGGTTGTGATGAATCTGAATATTTATCAGGCCGCAGTGCTCTCCCCTGCTCCGTTTCCAGCGTTCAAGCGCTAATGCCTGTGCTCCCACCAGCAAAACATTAAACGCTATCCCGGCGCGCTTCGCGGCAGCGCGATACCGCGCCAGGCGATCGGGGGAAACGGAGCGACAAACTACTGCGGTTGCCGCCCGAAACCTATGTCTGCCGTATGCTATTTTTGCAGCCGAGGAAAATCTCGCTGTGATATTCAAACGCACAAAATAGAAAAGAGCGCACAAAATCTGCCTGACAAGAACCAAGCGATTCGCTGGCAACAGCGGCAACTTCCCGGCAGTTATGATTTCACCTGGCGTAATATCTATGCCGTCGCCTGCGGCAAGCCTGTTATAAGCGGTAATGAGTTCTTCAAGTATCAGGGTTATGCCATGTCCATCAGCAAGCGCATGATGGATAAAAACCAGCAGTTTCCACGCGCTCGCCGGCATCTTGCAGAGATGAATAAAAAAGGGGGGGTCAGTGCGGAGGTTGTAGCCAGCAAGGGGATCAAATTGCAACTGCCGCACTTTTACTTCGGCATCCCCAAAAGAGAGCGCTGACAAATCGCACATCCGCACCGCGGTGACTGCGTCGCTGTCCGTGCGCAGTTTCCAGTAAACGTGCCAGTTATCTCCCGGCGTTGAATCATCAATACGCGCATTCAGCACCGGCCGTCGTTTTATTGCAACGGCATAGGCCTGCCGCAACAGTTCAAGATCAATGCTGCCACCCTTAAACTCAAAGAGGATTCGTGAAACAGCATGATAGCCCAAATCGCCCCAGGAAAAAAACAGCTTGTCAAGCTCATTGAGCGGGATAAATCCTGACTGCGGCTGAAAGTTGTTATGATGCACGGTTCAAACCAGACCACCGCGTGTGGGTACCATGATTATGGCTGCCGGTCAAAGCCAAAGCGTTCAAACACAAACTCATATTTCTTTGCTACGGACTCCGGAGTCAAACCAAATTTATCCAGAGAATAGTTATGCCGGCTTTTATATCGGCGCGCCTTTTCCTGCTCGTGACGTAGCGCCTGAGCAAAATCCGAGCTTAGTTCTATGCCAAAGCGTTTAAAAAGTTCCGTTATGGTTTGCTCGGGATTTTCCAAAAGAGCGGTGTAAGCTATGATCTGCTGTCGGTGTACGGGAAATTCCGCAAATTTTATGAGCGGATACCGATAATAACGGTCAAGCATCTCTAACTGCTCGCTGAGAAATGGATAGGGTTCAAGTGGGGTCATGAGCGTATTAAAATAATAGGAAATCAGGCTGATTGTGGAAGGGACTGTTTCAAAAGGTGTGCGTGCTAAATAAATAAATTTTGCATCGGGAAATACCTCATTAAGCGATAGCACCATCGTGCTGAACATCGGATTTTTTGAAAGAAAGATTTTATCGGTTCCAAAAACAAACAGATGATTTTGCACACAACGTTTATAGAAACCCAGGATTCTACTGCGGCGTTTGGGACTAATCTCTTGATCAAAAACGAAGTACGGCCAAAACTCCTCGGCAAAAGGAAACAAAAAAAATGCAGCTGCCGACGAGAAAATATGCAGCATGATCATCCCATCTTCCTCTGCCTCAAAAATGCTTGACGGATGGATATCAGTCAGACTCTTGAAGAGTCGCCGTTCAATTGTTCGTACCAGCCGATACAGAGGACTTCCTAACAAACTATCAAGTTTTCCCAGTGTCACAAAAAATCTCTTTTGCGTGACCGACGGAGCAAACAATATTTCCCATGCCTTCATTGAGGTAAATCGACCTGTATCCAGGGCGAGCACCCGCTGAAGAAACGTGGTACCACTGCGAGGAGGTCCTATGACGAAAACCGGTTGCCGAACCTGAACGCGACGGTAACCTGAAAATAATATTGCATCAAACAAAAAGCCTATCCACGTGATAATCTCCGTAATAAAGTAAAGACTGCCTATGATAATGAGAACGCACAGTCGCTTGGGGGTCAATCGTGCATGCGTGCCCCTGGTTTTGAATAGTGCACGATATACGACGCGAAAAAAAAGTTGAAAATTAAAAAACATCTTTAAATTTTTACCTATTAAAGTCTCAGCATTTTGCTTTTATATTTGTATCGCTTGGCGTTTGGTAAAACAGATGCTGGCGGTAAGAGCGATCGCTGTGGCGAACACAACGATCAGTTCCAGCGAGCACTGAGCCCGAATAAATGAATCAGAAGCCAAAAAATTTTTTCAAATATCTTTGGCTAGTTTTTTCACCCATATACCCCTGCCTGTTTCAATGAATCTGCAATTTCTTTTAGATTAAGCTGCGTGAGCTTCTCTATGGTCGGCACCCCGTTTTTATCCCAGCCGCGCAGACGATAGTATTCATCCAGCATTCGTTCCCACTGCCCGGGATCAATCAGTTCACCCTTATATTTCCCGTCCGGAACCGGCTCTCGCGCCCATTTGCCCATAAGATGATCGTCCTTCCGTCCCAAACCATCACGACACGAAAATGCCCGTTCAACATTGAACACCCGCTCGCCAATAGTTAGCATTTGGCGTTCATCAAGTTTTATCCCCGAGGCAAAGTAATAAAGCTCAGCAAGATGGTCATATTTAAACTCTTTTGTTCCCGTCCCAAGACCCAACAGGAAACGGCACAATTCAAAAAGATCCGGCACGATTGAAATATTTTGATAATAAATGAGCGGCCCTGCTTTATTATACGAAACGGGATTGAGCACTTCAGCAGAGCCGAATTTTGCATTCGCCTGTTCAGGCGTCATTACGGGAAAGGCAGGAAATTCAACGGGCACCAGCGCCCGCAGATGATCCGCGCCGCGTGTAGCTGTGGCAAAGCCCAGAGAAGTTCCTTTGAGCATACGGCTATCCACTCCTGCCATGACCATACCTTTGCAGTGGCTGACATATTTTTCCGCTTCTTTTCCAAATTTTGGAGCAGCACGAACAATGCCCTCGGCAAAAAGTTCACCCACCCCCTCGCGATAGGCTATCATTTCCATCAAACGCATCATTGCTTCATAGTTTCCCCAGGTAAGCTCAAGCCCGTCGAGGTCCTCTGCTGAGACAATGCCCTTCTCATACCACTCCATAGCCACTGCCGCTGCCTGGCCGAATTCAATCAGATCAATGCCATACTGATTACCCATATTGTTCATCTTAAAAATGGAATCAACATTGGCATTGCCGCATACCGGCCCCAGCGGAGTAAACGCACCCTCTTCAATCTTATTGCCCCACTCGCCGGCAAACGGGCCGTCGGGGACTTCAAATTTCTTCCCGCAGCCAATTGGACATCTGAAACAAGGTTTATTTGCCTTGTAATACCGCGCCGCAACCTTCAGCGGTTCAAAATTATCAATGCCTTCAAAACCGCCGGTCTGTTGAAAATTTCTGACCGCCAGGAACCCGGCTTTGTCAGTGGAATATGTGCCGGTTGAACCTCCTTTTTTGCGAAAGTGTTCATAGGCCTTTGATGCGCCTATTTTCTTATGCAAGTTCCGGGCGCAGGTATTAAAGCCCTCAGGATCATACAGCGCTACTTCCCGGGTTCCCCTGACCGCAACCGCCTTGAGATTCTTGGATCCCATTACTGCACCCATGCCGGTCCGGGCAGCGGCACGCTCTTCGTGAATGACGCTCGCAATCCGCACAAGATGTTCGCCAGCCTGCCCTATGGATGCCACCCTGATTCGTTTGTCTCCTAATTCACGTTTAATAAGTGTTTCTGTCTCTCTGACATTTTTACCCCACAAATGCCGCGCCGACCTGATTGCCGGTTCGCCGTCATCAATCAATATATATACCGGTTCATCAGCCTTGCCTTGAATAAGAATATGATCAATTCCCGCCCGCTTCATAGCAGGGCCAAAATATCCTCCGGCATTTGAATCGCCGAGGATTCCAGTCAGGGGCGACTTGGCGGTGACATTGAATCGCGCAGGACATGGGGCTGACGTCCCTGAGAAAGGGCCGCAGCCGAAAATCAAGACATTTTCAGGAGACAACGGGTCAATATGGGCAGCGGTTTCACGAAAAACCAACCAGGCATTGATCCCTCGTCCACCCACGAACTTGTGCCGCAGCTCCCTATCCAATTGCTCTTTTTCAAACCTCCTGCTGGTTAAATCCGCCCTGAGGATTATGCCCTGATCCATCATCACGAGATCCTTTCTTCACAAGCCTGTTTTGCTTTCTTTATCACATGCTCCACAATCTGGACTGCTGACGCCCGGTTTAACGAGCGAACCGGCATTGCGATACATTACCCTAACACAAATCGGCCCAATATTGGCAGTATTTTTTTCTGTTCACAAAATTTGGCTAATGTTTTGCAAACACATGATCCAGCAGGATCAAACAAACATTCACGATCAGCAAGGAGGTCAAAAATGCTTTATCTGGGACATTTTGTTTTTGAAACATATGACGGTGAAAAAAGAATCGGATATTTCAATCTGCTGGTTGATGCTGCAGACGTGGAAATGGCCAAAATAAGTTTTCGTAATCGTCTGTCGCTTTTCAAACAACAGACTGATTTGTTTACTGGCTGCATTCGATTTTTTCTTGATGGCATTGTGGAATTATTAATCGTCTCAAAATAGAATTAACATCACGCTGCATATTTAGTGGTTGCA
>CAZQKW010000015.1:0-67273 GCA_964594075.1 uncultured Thermodesulfobacteriota bacterium
CCAGCAACTGATCAAATTCCCGCTTCTGCTTGTCCATATAATGACCAATGGCTCCGCCTGCAAGACCACCTACCACCGCCCCGATGGCCGCCCCTTTGCCTTTACCTAACCCATATCCCACTCCCGCGCCGATCGCCGCACCGGTTGCCGCGCCAATCGTGGTCTTGGGATTCTCCTTCATGGTTGCACACCCCGCTGCCATAAATGCCATTGCTAAAAACAATACAAATAATTTTTTCATGTCGCGACTCCTTTCTGGTAATAAATTGGCCAGTTAATGTTTTTTAAAGCAATACACACATCACAACAGGTCATCTCATCTTTCATTTTAACAATGCACAAAGACAAAAGTTATACCAATTTCATATTTGCGGCTAACCATTTGAAATATTTTAAAATTATTGTTAATACTATTCACGGGCTGTAAGTATGGTGTCTGGCGACTGTTTACAACGAAAAATTAATTTATCAATAAAATCACGATGAAACAGATAGTTGCGCTGCGTCTGATATTTCATACAGTTTGATGTTTTTTCGCGACTTTTTGCTTCAACGACCTCATAAAATCTGCTTCCATTCAATATAATAAATTAATACTGAGGAAAGGATAAAAAAAATAGCAACTCAATTTGCAGCGAGATAACATATGTTATGTTACATTCTTAATATATTCTTTCCAATGTAATCATGAGGCACATATGCTGCTTAGATGGAAATCAATCATACTAACTCTTGTAATTATTTTGTCATGTGTAAAAGAATTGCAAGCAGAACAGAATATCCCGGTCTACACACTTGCAGTCAGAATTTTTCCGGAGCGGCATAGAATTGAAGGTACTGCTCGCATAGAAATCCCTGAGAATAATGAAATAAAACTTGTTTTTTCAAACCTGAATATAAAAAAACTGCTTATTGATGGCATATCACATAAAATTACCGCAACAACAGTAACAGTGCGAGCTGATGCTCAGATTAAGAAATCAGTAGACATTGAATATAGCGCCGAATTTAAAGAAACTGTTCACCACGAGATTGCAGATACTACAAGCGCCTTGAGGCGGAATGTCATAGCCGAGACGGGTATTATGCTGTTGAATAGCTGGTATCCCGGGGTGCAGAGGCGATGTTTTTATAACCTCACGGTAAAAATTCCAGAATATCTTGATGCGGTTTCAGAGTCAGAGTCAAGCATTGCCAGAGTGAGCGATGGGCTGAAAATTATTTCATTTAATTTTCCCTACCCGCTGCCGTCTCTTTCACTGGTTGCCGGCAGATATTTTACTCGTTCATACAGCTACCATGGTATAATAATTAAGACCTATTTCTTTGCCGAAGATCAGGAACTCTCAGAAACGTACCTCGCACATGCCAAACGCTATCTTGAGATGTACGAAGCTCTTCTCGGAACTTTTCCGTTTAAATCGTTTGCCATTGTAGAAAATAATTATCAGACCGGTTATTCATTCCCCACCTACACCCTGCTCGGTTCGCAGGTAATCAAATTGCCATTTATTGTTGAGACATCTCTGGGCCATGAAATACTCCATCAATGGTTCGGAAATTGTGTTTACGTTGACGAAGAACAGGGCAACTGGGCAGAAGGAATCGTGACCTACCTTGCCGATCATTGGTACACCCATCTCAGGGGACAAGGTGCTTTATATAGAAAAAAACTTCTCACCGATTACATGAACTATGTTGACCTTGATAATGAAATCCCCCTCAGCGGTTTTAAACGTCCAGACAGTTTTGCAACCCGGGCTGTCGGCTATAACAAGGCGGCTCTTGTTTTTCACATGCTGCGTTTAAGGCTTGGCGATGACAACTTCTTCAAAAGCCTCAAGCAATTTATAAATACCTTCAGGTTTAAGGAAGCGGGATGGCGTGATATTAACGATGTGTTTATAACGGTAGCCAATCAGAATCTTAATGACTTTTTCCAGCAATGGCTCAGGAGAAAAGGTGCTCCCGCGTTAACGATTACCCGTTTACGGACAGTCTTCAGAGAAAACGCGTTTCTATTGGCCTTTGATATCGTTCAGGATAACGAACCATTTATACTCACGATTCCGTTACGAGTTATAACTGATAAAGGTGATGAGATGTTTTCAATAGAAATTAATACGCAGCGGACTCATTGGGAAAGACCGTTGGCTGGAAGACCGTTAAAAATTATTGTTGATGAAAATTATGATACCTTGCGCAGACTTTCAGAAGACGAAATAGCGCCAGTTTTGTCAGCTTTTTTTGGGGACACCGGGGCACTGGTTATTCTGCCGGAGAAAGAAGAAAAATTTTACCAGGATGTAGCCAGGTATTTTAAAGCACAGGGCTATAGGATAAGAAAGGAAAGAGATGCTTCATGGGAAGAAATTAAAACATGCTCTGCTCTCATTCTTTCAGAACACAACAGTTTTTACCGGAAATTGTTTGCCGGAGAATCGTTGCCCGACGGCGGTTGTGTGGTTAAAGCCAATAAAAATCCGCTCAGTAGCCGGCATGTCGTGGTTGTTATGACGGGAAAAGCGGAGGAAGAAATTAAGCCGGTCTACCGCAAACTGGCGCGATACGGAAATTATTCGCTGCTTATATTTGAAAAAGGAGCCGTACGTACACAGCAGAGCGCTGCTGCGGCGCAGGGAATAGTGGAAGACCTGAGCGTTCCTGTTTCCGGGGTAAAAACCAGTGAGACGGTCAATCTTAATGAAATTGTTACGGATATAGAAAATCGGAGAGTTATCTATATCGGCGAATCGCATACCGCATATGCCGACCATGTCATGCAGCTTGAAATAATCAGACTGCTGTACGAATTAAAAGGACGTTTAATAATTGGCATGGAGATGTTTCAGCGGCCATTTCAGAAATATCTTGATGAGTATGTTGCTCAGAAAATAGGTGAAGAAGAATTGCTGAAAAAGACTGAATATTTTTCACGGTGGGGCTATGATTATAATCTCTATCGGTATATTTTAAATTTTGCCCGTGCGCACGCCATTCCGATCATTGCGCTTAATCTCAGGAAAGAAATAACCGAGAAAGTTGCCGAGAAGGGTATGGATGTATTGTCCGACCGCGAGCGGAGCGAACTACCGGCAACAATGAATCTCAATGATCAGAACTACCGCTCATATTTAAAACAGGTTTTTTTACAGCATGAGAAAAGTGAAAAAAAGAATTTTGAACGGTTCTATCTTTCACAAATTTTCTGGGACGAGACTATGGCACATTCTGTGGCAGACGCGCTTGCCAAGTATCCTGAATCGCAGATGGTTGTTCTGGCTGGAAGCGGCCATTTGCAATATGCGTGGGGCATACCTGCGCGCGTGCGCCGGCTGACCAATGCAACAAGCGCTATAATACTAAACGACTCGGGGCAGGGAATTGAACGCGGGCTGGCAGATTTCATATTGTTTTCAAAGCCAATGTCCGCTCCGGAAAGTCCGCGTTTGCAGGTAATGCTCAAGAAAGAAAAAGAAGGCGTCGTTATTGACAAGATTATCAAAGATGGACCTGGGGATAAAGCTGGCTTGAAAGAAAAAGATGTGATTATAAAAATAGATGCCAAAACTGTTTCAGACATTGATGATGTTAAGATATTGCTTTTGATGAAAAACAGAGGCGACATTGTTCATGTTATGGTGCGGCGAAGAACGCAGGAATTAACAATAAAGGTAGAACTCTAATTAAACAGTTTCATGTACACCGTGACCTGTAAAACGATCAACAGGGAGGCAAACATGGCTAATGAATGCGCGACATTAAATCCAGATTGCATGTTAAAAAAAGGGATTAAATGCCCCGCTTTTGAAGCAGGCAAGAATTGCTGGGAGTATGACTGGGTGCCGATGTTTCAGAGTATGCCGCAAGAAGAAAAAGATCAGGCAAAACAATTCATGGGGCAGAAATGCCCCCATTGCCCTGCATATCGCGAACCGATGAAGCGCATGATAGAAAGAATTCAACAGTTGTAATTGTAATTATCCAAATATCCACTTCCATTTTGCGACAGAATACAGGGGGATAAACGGAATCAACACGGGGGTATTTTTTACATAATCCTGATAGGCGGGATCTGAACCGTAGTTTTTGTTTTGTCGAAGTTCCAGTCTGCGCGTTGAGCCAAACATCACATAAACTATGCCGACATATCCCGCCAGTGCAAAGACAACCTGGAACCAGCCCGTTAAGCACGGCAGGGATGACACAATGACGCCGGTCCACACAAGAATTTCTCCGAAATAGTTGGGACAACGAACTATCTTGAAAAGTCCACGGTTACAGAACTTTTTAGGATTTTCTTTTTTTGCTCTATTTTTCTGTTCATCTGCAATTGCCTGAATAAGCAAGCCACCAGCTACCAGAAGAATGCCCGCGTAGAGCCATCCGACATAAATGTCTTGCAATTTGTTATGCAATCTAAAGAACACCGGAGATACCTGCATAACATATAAAACAGAACAAAAAATCCAAATAATAACTTTAACAAAAAACGGTATGGTGGCGTATCCGCTGGAAGCTTCGTCAAGAACCACGCGGTAAGCGCCGCTTTTATATTCACGAATGACAAGAAAAATACCCAGCCGCGCTGCATACAGGGCAATTAAAAGAAGGAGTATAAGAGCCGGAAGCGTTAGGGTCGGCCAAAAGCCAATTATCATTGCCAGTGCCAATCCAACAATTGAAAACGCATAACCGGTAGAGAGAAAATAAACAAACTTGTAGAATCCTGCCGTTGTAATGAGCGCTGCAACTGCAAGCAAAATATAAAACACTCTGATCTCCTCTTTCACAAGTTAGTCTGTTGATTTAAAATGACCATTCACTCGCCGCGTTAAAGAAGCTATTGTTAGCCACCATCAGTTTGCGGGAACGCGGTATTTGCATATAAATATTCAACTTTCTCTTTATGTTTTAATTCTTCGTTAGCTATGTTGCTAAGCATTTCTTTGACCTCTCCTGCAGGCTGTATCTCAGCAAGCGACGTATAGAAGTTAAATGAAGCGAGCTCCCGGTATGCCGCCACCAGGTAGATTTCTCGGGTCTCCATGTTTTTATTAATATCCGGTTTCTCCAAATGCTCTGCTAAATGATAATCAACGACAGTGCTCATGCGCAAGCCAGTCGCATCATAATTGCCCGCTTTATATCGCTGCAGAAATTCTTTGTGTTTTTGCTCCTCTCGGGATAGAAACTCAAGTGTTTCGCGAGCAGTTTTGTCTGATACCCTCATAAGCAGGTCTTGATAAAACGCATAGGCTATTTGTTCGCGGTTTATTGCAAGGTCAATAATTTCTTCAAGTTTTTTATTTCTCATAGTGGTCTCTCTATTAGTTTTAATCAAGAGGAAATTGGGCAAAAAAATCATCAAGATATTGAAGAACTAATTCTTTGCCTGCTTCATTTTCCACGCCAGAAGAAACAATGCCGCCATGATCAAGCAATATATTATTCTTAATACCGGTCTGTTTGGGTCCTTTATAAAGGACATAGTTATACAGTGATCCATCTCTTATGCCGCAGGGTTCTCCATTGCAGGTGTGCGACTCCCAAGGGTCAAGGCTTAAATCAACCTGGGTAATGAATCCATCGACGGGTGGTATCCAGTCACATTCTGGGTCAAAATCAGGGCAAGGAATAGGATAGGGTGGCCGGGTAAATCTCTGAACGTGCAATGCCATGCCCCGTGTTTTGGGCGCTTTATTTAAAAGATCGTAAATATCAACGGTATCAATTAGAAAGCCGGGCCAGTTTGGCGGATAGACAAAAACAGATGATAGGAGACAGAGCCGCGCGATCCGCGTATCCTGGGAGGCTGTTTTTTGGGCAACAAAGCCACCCAGTGAATGGCCGATAAGCGTTACCTTTTCCGTATCAACTATCTTTTTAAATGGTTTATTGAATGCGCGGCTGATGAAATTAATGGTCTGACTTGTCTGCAGAGCATAAATATCTGTGGCAATTTCATAAAACGGAATGTCAGCAAATCCTGCATCATTGCCAATAAAAACGGGGATGGCAACAAGATATCCCTGCCTGGCGTAATAGGCTCCCAGCCAGTCCAGAGCATCGTCGAGGGCAGGGTCAGAGCCGCTTGCTCCGCTGCAGAAAATGATGATATGATAGGGAGCATATGATAATGGAAGATTACCGGGTGTTTCACCAGGATGGAATATTTTGAGTTGCCAAGAAACTCCCGATGATAGAAAATCAGCCTCATTATGGGAATCGATATACTGATTAAATGCTTTGACCTGGCTGCAAATCATTTTGACCATGAATTTCCAATTAATAGGCGCGCCGACTGGACCCAAATCTTTGTCTGTGTTTATTAAAAAAGGTTCATGGAGTGTGCGATTGTGTGCCAGTTTTGGCAGCAAAAGATATGTGGCATTTATTGCATTTAAATTAAGTTTCGGCGCTGAAAACCCAGGTGTCTTGCCTGTTTCAATAACAGAAACCGGATAACCCTCAGCCCAAACAGGTTGCCGCGGAAAAAAAAAAGACCACACTAACGAATAATATTATAGGCAAAGTTAATTTTCTCATTTCAAAAAAACACCTGTAAAATGTATCCATTTCTTTTTACTGCATTTGTTATTTAATACTATATCGTGAATATTGCAAGCGTTACCACAAAAATAATTTATAATTTGACATCTTGAAAAATAAAGAGTAAGTTAAAGACAACATTAAAGGCGCTCCTTAATCTGGTATATAAGCCCTCGTATGCTTTTGTCATGATAAGCCCTGGGACTTGCTATCAGTCCCGGGGCTTAATTATTTTATTTTCAATAATAGGTAGATGTGGAGGAAACATGGCTAAAAATTTATATGTAGGCAATTTGTCGCCCGAGGTGACACAGGATGATTTAACGGTGAACTTTAAAGAGGTGGGAGATGTTGTTTCCGCGGTTGTCATTAAGGACAAATTTTCTGGTGAATCAAAGGGATTTGGTTTTGTGGAAATGGGGACTGAAAAGGAGGCACAGGATGCTATCCAGAAATTCAATGGCGGCGAACTGTGCGGCAAAAAGATTGTGGTAAGCGAAGCCAGGCCGCGGCCTGATCAGAGAGGCGGCAGAACAGGCGGGCGAAGACCTGGTGGAAGATTTGGCGGAGGCAGATCAGGTGGAGGAAGTTTTGGCGGACGCAGTAGATATTAATTCATCATTTTATATCTGTCGCCAGAATAATTTGTTTGGCTAATTAGATTATTGTGAGAAACGGGCAAACAGCAATTTAAGTGCATAAAAAAGCAATTTTATACCATTTCTGCATAAATAATTTAAAACTAACCCTAAAAAAGTGAAAAAATAACCTCTTTGGGTTATTGTATTGATTGATTTTAATTGCTATTATGTTGTCAAAACAATAACTGCACCAATAAATTTTAAAGGAGAAGAGGGAGGAGCTATGAAGCCCAAAGACGCAATGTATGAAGCGCCCAAAGTGATTACTTATTCAGAAGATGAGATCATAGAACTGCTTGGTCCGGCACAGACTTGCTCGCCAAGCCCATGTCCAACATATAAATAAATCATATTTATGGGGAAAAAGGGGGTTCTTTATGAAAACGTTAATAGGAATTACAGCAATAACTTTAACTGTATTAATATGTTCTTTTGGGGCAAGCAGTGCTCAATATGTGCCACCTGACAACCGACCATATGTTACTTTTATAGATGAGAATGGATGTCCTATCCAATTTGACCAGGGAGGCGGCTTTCAGTATTTGAACGTTGTTGCAAGCACTTTGCCTGCAAAGCTGTTCTTTAAGGGTATTGTCCATATAACGCCTGGATACTGTTATCCACAGCAGCCAGGAGAAGATCCATTCTGTTTTACCTGTTATGACTTGAAAATTGATGTTAAATATAACACTGATGGAGAAGATACTTTTTTTTGGGAAAATGTGACAGATGGCCAGATTATATATTTTGCTGTTGATACGAGCAAAATTAACAAGTTACTTCCTCCAGGTTCCAATTTGGCAGATTGTGGTGTAACATTCTATCAATGTGATAGCAATGAATTTGCACAGCCGCCCCAGGGATTGAATATCAATCAATGTACAGATTATGCATGCTGTGAACCAAAGACTTTAATCACTCTTTCCTCATTTACCGCAAAGCCAGGCAATGGTTCCGTAACGCTGAACTGGGCAACGGAAACAGAAATTGACAACGTTGGTTTTAATATTCTGCGTGCAACCGCTGAAGATGGCGTGTATGTAAAGATAAATGCAGAGCTTATTCCTGCACAGGGAGGAGCAGCACAGGGGGCAGCGTATCAGTTTGTTGATACCAACGTGCGGAACAGAAAGACTTACTATTACAAGTTGGAGGATATTGACCTGAATGGCACGGCAACAGCGCACGGTCCGGTGAGTGCAACGCCGAAGTGGATGTATGCTATTTTTAAATAGAACTAAGTAATAATCAGAAGCGCCAAGAGGCGGAAGATGTTAATTCTTCTGCCTCTTTTTTTGACCTAAACAATTTAATCCTTAACGTTTTACCAGAAACAGTTTATAGGCAAGCCGGTCGTAGGTGTCAGGGTACTCGCCGCTCACGGCATGTTCTTCTGTAGCCCACCCGGGTGTTGCCCCTGAAAGCAGCACATGCAGGTAAGGATATAACTGTGTGTAGAGTAAGCAGCAGGCACCTCCCACGTTGAATGGATCAACCTCAAACATATCGCCGATTTTGTGACCCCAGATGCACCTCACGGCTATATCTCTCACCTCTACAAAAAGCCGATATTTATCAAGCAATGGAAACCCTTTGCCGCGCATATCCTTAAATGAGAATTGCGTTTGCAGCATAACAGGCTCTTTCTGCTTAACCCGTTTTACGGCAACCTCTACCTTTCCGTCTTCAAGACAGCGGCCGGTAAACGAATCCGAATTTTTCTCCCAGAGAATAGATCCGCCATAGTGCAGGCTTACTATGGGTGAAATAATGCCCTGTAAAAGCGAGCCGCAGATTCCAGCACTGTTCATGGCGGTAATTTTAAATGAATCACCCACCCGGAGCCCGTACGGGCAGGTGCCGTTTACTTTGGTGACCGTCACTTTTTGATAATACCGGTGCTCCAATTTCAATACCTGCTCAGTATATTCGCTAAAATCCTGTGTGGTATCTTTTTCGTCCATAAGTAGCTTTCTATTTTTTAATGAGTTAAGTGCAAAAAGCTCTAAAAGGCAGAATTGCCATACTTTGCGTGCGATAAAATTACAGCTTTGCGGTCATTTCGAGGATGATAAAGTCGCGCAAAGCAATCCCAGCTAATTTTTAGAAGCAGTCTTTTTAAGTTCAGAAATAAGTGCGAACAGAGCTGTTGCCGCTTCATGCGGACCTTTTATTTCGTATCCGCTAATTCCCAGCCGGGTGCGTATCTGACCGACAAATATACCTGCCTGATACGCACAGTTAAATGTTTTTTCTGCAAGTTTTTCATGGAGTTCGCGATATTGATACGGGCCGAATATATTGGCAAAGTAACTATGCACCAGACCCGTAGCGCTCGTTGTTCCTTTTGACATTGCTGTTCCCTCGCGAAACACCCGCATAGCGTGTTGCGGCGACGCAAATTTTTCAATAATGGGATGATCTTCATCAACCTCTTCATAGTTGTTCGCATACAGCATAATATTAAGTGGGTAACCCTGGAGAACTTCATCAAGGGTGGTTACTGGCAGCACAACGCGCGCATTTGTTTTTTGGGGACTCATAATGATAGCACGGTCAATCTGACCAAAGGCATATCCTTTCTGCAGGTCATCAAGACGCACAAATGCACCAATTTCTGTCCCATATCCCCGAATCATATGTTCCTTTTCTGATATTTCAAGAGAGCCCATGTCGTCGGCAATGATGCGAAGTTCGCTTATATAATCCTCTCCCAGAATACGCAACGCCTCCAGGGTTTCGGATTTACCCGCCCCGGTGTCGCCGACTATTAAAATATTTGCCGATAGGCCATTATTAAGCAGTATGTGCACCATAGCGCCATGAAATGGCATACGGCCGCGTTTCATTATGATAATGTTGTGTAATGTGAGAGCCATTTTTTTTAAGTAGCCAAAATAGCCAAAAAAATCATCGCCGGGGATTGCGCCGACTAATAAGTTGCGTTTTTCATCATCATAAAAAACAGTTGGCAGCGCGCCGAAAGCAGAAAGGTGTTCAGAAGGCACGCCGTAGGCAAATACTGCATCTGGGCCCCGAGCTATCTGTTGGTCGCTTGCAATTTCAAACAAATTGGCCAGCGAGCAGCCAAGTGCCATGAAGCACTTATGGAAATAAATAAAAATAACCAGAGGCCCAACTTGAGCAGGATAACACAGCCACTCGTCCCTGTTGCACGATAGGCCTTTGAGCGGATTTCGCTCCACCTTTATGAAGTGACCAGAACGCGTGTTCATGGGTGGGTTGATAATCATAGGCGGATTGATCAATAGCTGTCGGATAAAAGGAACCGCACCAAGAATGTGACCATAATTTTCCGGCAAATAACATTCCCGCGGAACTGCAATAAGGCCGACGTTGCAACCGGCTGCGACCTGGCGGTAAATGCGCGGGTGGTCGCCGGTTATGTTCTCGCAAATATCACGATATACGCCGCGAATTAAATTGGTCAACGTTCCCAACGTTGCATTAAACGAGCGATACGGCCGCTGATCAAAACTGCTGGCTCCCGGTTCGGAATGCAGTATCATAAAGCGGTCAAATGTGCGCCAGAAGTTGTAGAGCTCCTCGACAAAGATGAGCAAGGATTTTCGGAACTGAGGGTCTAAAAGATTCCGGGCATCAGGCTGCAGCTTTGCAATTTTCTCCAAAGGAAGCTCAGCAAGCAGCCTGAGCAGCTCGGTTATATATAATCCTTCGGATTTTTTAAACAGGCCTCGCTCGCGGATATTTTGCATGTAGGAGCTTTTCTTGACAAATTTCTTTACATACAGCGCAACAATGCGGTTGAATTCTCTACTTTCAAACAGTTGCGTGGCTGTTGAACAGATCATGCCTTCCGTGTGAATAATAAGCTGCGTTTTTTCCTGAACAAAACGTTTTAGCGCCATACGGGTCCTCATCGAGGAGAAAAGTTAAGGCTAAATAATGAATGGTGAAAAGCAGAACAAGCGCTGTTTATTATTTTAACTTATCGTTTTTCAGATGGTTATTTTGATTTCAGTGTCCGAATGCGGGCAAGTTCTTCCTGATAGCCGTAGATGTGAGCACCAGCGCTGTAGGCATAGATGGGGCCATTTTTTAGATTAGCCTCATCTGCAACATATTTTTTAAGAAGTTCAATGCCGCCCAGATTTGTGGGGAACCCGGCCCAAAGGTCCCACGACCGGAAGTAACAGCTTACCGCAAGAACCAACTCGTTGCCCTGCGGAATTACCTTAAAATCAAGCAAACGTAAACAGGGTGGATCAAGCTTTCCATCTTTTCCTATGCAACGGTCATAATCCTCCGGCGAACCAACCTCGACTATTGCCTGATTGGTAAGCGGTGTCGCTTTCAGCAATTGGATGGCGCGCTCAAGCTGGGTGCCGCCGTTTGGCAGGGGATGATGAATCCTGCTGGCGTAGCGATAGGTTTCATTTTCGGACAGCCGTGGATCCATAAGATAGGTTACAAAATAGTCTTCTATATACTGCATAGTGGTCGGCGGCGGAATTCCCAGAGCTGGAGGAATAGTGGGGATCATGTCCATTTCCGGATGCTCTATAAAAACAGCAAGCCCCGGATACTGCAGACGGTACTGATCATGCTCAAATGAACCTTTCTGAATGGTCTGTTTATATGAGTTATCAAAGATATTATAAATAAGCTGGAACCATGCATCAGCGATGGTTTTGGCTTTCAACAAAAAGGGCACCATGCATCTGTCTCCTAAGTTAACGGTATATTAGGGTTGAATTTGCGGTAAGTATAACAAAAGGCGGGTGCTGGTGGTAGCGTTTTCTCGGAAAAATTCCAGGTTAAACTTAATGTGTTGCTACCTACACGTTCTGCTGTTTACAGCATTTCAGTATATAATTTGTTGTTAGTTTTAAGAGCCTTCATTGCCGGCTCATACATCATTTTCCGTTTAACCGTTTGAGCCAGAAACAGCCGCTGCAATCCCACAATGCGCGTGCTATGCGCCGAAGAAGCAGATTTAAATAAATCATCAGAGGGACTCCATTTTCCGGTTGCCACATATCCATTTAGGTTCATAAGGTCTTTTGAGGGGAGGACACGCTCGACAAATTTCCTCAAATAGGTGCCGCGATTATCCCACATCGGTCGCTTGAGCAGTTTTCCTTCAGCAGCCATGTTGTTGAAGATACTGCTTAATTCAGGATTTCGCACCATGACGCTGTTGTAGCCAAATTCCTTAAGTTTTATCTCAGAGGCGGTTATGCCGATGCTCACATCCGCTTCCTTGCAAACAATAAAACTCGGGCACACCATGCAGCCCATAAAAATGGTGGTATCCAGAAAATCCGTGTACTTAAAGGGAAAAAATCGACCGTCTTTCGTCATGATATTGTCCTGCACATACCAGAAAAAGTTTTTATCCTCATGCAAAAACTGGTAAAGCGATTTTTTTGTATCTTCTGCGTATTTAATAACATCCTCCTCCCGAATCCCGAATTTTTCGTAAATCTTGTCAATGGCACCGTATTTGGTATTGGCAAAACAGTTGACGCCGATAACAAATTTCAGATTTTGCAACAAATTTGCAGCAACTTTTGACAAGCCTTTAAACAGTTCTTTCAGCTCAGGGCCATCTTTCATAACCTGCAATTTTCTGATTGCCTGCACATGACAGGAAAGGCCGACTATGGCATAACGCGGGAAGCGGGTCATTTTTTTCAAGTCATGGAGAATCGGTGTTATCTGATTCTTTGAACGGGACCCGCGCAATGTTTCTTCCGGCGTGGTTGAGATGATGGTAAAGGCATGATGACAAATGAAACAGTTTTCGTGAGTTCTGCCCAGATGAAGGATTGCATCAACAATTTGTTTCTCCAGTAAGTAATGGAGCAGCGCCGTCGTTGTGCCGCCATTTGCGGCCCGGTCAAATATTTCGTCATTCAGGGATCGCGCGGTAAATCGCTCAACACAGCGGCCGACGCGTTGTTCTATTTCCGTGTATTCCCGGCCAAAAAAGCGCTCTTTTACCTTGCTGAGAGGGTAAAAACTCCTCGGACAGCCCTGATAGCAAAAACCGCATCTGGTGCATTCTCCTATTAGGGTTGGAACATTTTTCTGCATCTCAATAACCTGTGCCGGACAGAGACTTACACAAAGACCGCATGCAGAACAGGCATATTCAATTACCTTACGCAATGCGTCAAAGCCCGTTTTTGATATTTCAATGTGCTGTTTTAGTCTTTCGATGTCCATGATACTAAATCCTCTCCAAGCACAAAGAGTTAACGATTTATGGTTGGCATTAATCAACGAACGGGCAATATCGAACTGAACGCATTCGATACTTTCCTTGCAATAACCTAAACAAAGCGGCCCTATAAAGGCCATTCGTCATTGCCATTTCGATTAGTTGGGAGAAGAAACTTTCTATTGGGCACTCAAAAAGTCGCACAGGACGCAATCCCGATTCAGTACCACTATTTGAAAGGAACTTTATACGTGGCATAAAGCAGCAGGATATAGTCTATAAACCAGATGATCTCAATTTCTAAAATCAGAAAATGAAACAGACGATATTTTTTAATTTTCCAGACAAATAGCGCCAAAAGAAACATCAGCCATATAAGAATGCCTAATGGAATTGCTGCAGTAATAATGTTATTGGAGGGAAGATTGATAGCAATGGACTTTAAGTTCATAAGCGGCAGAATACTTGCAAGAAAATCAATTAATACCGCTCCGCCCATAACCACAAGTGATGACATCGGGGCATTATTTTGAAATGACCAGGCTGCGCCGGTAAGAAACAGACAATAAGTAAGTATAAAAATAAGATCGCCGCTGAGAGTCATGAATCTAACGTCTATCTGAATTTTGCAAAATCAACCTCAAGATGCACGCTTTTACTATCTTTCTTTATCACCACCACTGCCGATCCCGATGGATCAATAAGATCGTACTTAAAATAAGCTCTCAGAACTGCGCGGCACACGGGAAATCCGGACAAAGTTTTTTGCGTTGGCGACTGAAGCATGAAATAATCTGCATGAATTTTATTCGCCTTTATCTCCTTGCCGTCTTGTAGCAGTAGTGCCTGATAGCCTTTTGCAAAATCAAGGCTCTGTCCATACAGGTTAATATTAATTTGCAGAAACGGATCGGCAAGAATTTCTGATTGTTCCGGTCGGCTTATGATTTCTCCTCTCTGTGCCTTATAGCCTGCCATAAGAGACAGTTTATACCACTTGCTATGAATGGTTCCATTATCGGAATATTCATTTGCGGCACCAAAGGAATAGCGTTTATCAAGCTCCTTTTCTATTGCTCCGCGGTGGGTCTTGCCAAACGTAATTGCTTCCTCGCAGTCCTTGGGACTAAGATTGACGAGAAGCGCGTAAGCAGGATGTTGTAGCAAACCGAGGTAACATGCTAAAAGAGCTATAAAATATTTTTTCATAATATATTCTCCTATTGCAATACCCAGGTGAGGCCTGCGCTTATTCCATTAAACTGACCATCAAGCCGATTATCATTCTTATCGTTATATTCTCTGAACAGATATTTGGCACTAAGGGTCAGCCGTCTGCTGTAACGGTAGGTAACTCCAAGCGCGGTATCAAGGCGGTTTATTTTCAGGTCGGACAGGTCCCCGATATTTTTTTCATTAAGATAGGAATCAAATGCAGATGCGCTCCTGCTATAGGTAATTTCTCCGGTAAGTGAAATAGCGTGGTTAAATAAATAGCTTGTGGTCAATGAAAAAACCTGGCTTTCTTCGTCATAGGGAATATCATCAAGGCGCAGCAGACTTGTTTTATCGTATGAATGATAGCGCTTGTATGAAACTGGCGTATCAAGATTGCGGTCAGATATTGTATATGAACCGGAGAACGTTATTTTTTCGGTGGGAGCGTACCACAGGCTGAAATTGAATTCATAGTGGTCGGTATCAACATGATAGCGCTCATTTTTTTCGGCGACATATCTGAAACTTGAGTTGTAGGTTAAATTGGATCGCATGTTCCAGGTCACGGAACTGTAAAAAAGGTCAGCATTCTGAGGAAGCATGGTTTGTGTCATACCAACTAAGTTCGTGCCTGGCGTATAGAACGTGTTTTCCGTAGCAAACGGTTCGCTCACTCTCATTTTTTCATATTTGACATGAAACCGGAGTTTTTTCAGCGCCCGATAATTGGCAGTCAAGCGAAAGGTTTTTTTTCTGGTATAGTTCACGTAAAAATTATCACGGTCAATGTTCTCCCAGATATAGGATAATTTTATGTTGAACTGCTTTTTAAAGGCTGTGCCCGCATCAAACCCCCCGCGTTTATAATTTCTCTCAATGGCATTCGGCGTAGAGTTATCCATGCGGTATTGATTGTAAAAGGTATCAACGGTAACATATTTAAAAAGATAATTGCTGAGGCGAGCTGCAAGGTTATAATAGTCGATTTCATTATCCGAATTTCGGTTAGACTTTTCCCCCGTCTGATAGGTGGCGAAGAGCGACGATGAAAAAGGCAGCGATGTTCGGATTTTTATATCATGTATAGTGGAATAGGTTTCTGGAATCAATGCGTACGGCTGGATACCTTTTACCAGAAAAAATGAGGCACCGTCGCCATAATTATTGACGGGTGCGGAACCATTCTGATTAAAGCCAATCCAGTGCCGCGTGTATTCAAGCGTTGCCGGGCCTGCAGTTCCTTCGAAGCCAAATGCAACATCGTCAACCCGGTTATTGATGCGCTGATTTCTGGATGACACATGGCATTCAGAACATTTAGAGACTGTTGTTGCCTGCCTGGTCCCACGCTTTGCATAACTTCGGTAATTCATTTTAAATTTTAAAAAAGGAATCTGCGGTATTCGCAGGATATTGCCGGACTTTAATTCTTCAACAATGATGTGGTTATTTTGACCGAGATTGTGGTCGGTATAGAAATCCTGGTTGGTGAGGGGGTCGTGATCAAGATAATGTGTGAACTTTTGATAAGAAAATGCGGTATGAAATAACCGCCGCGCATCCACATTAAACCAATATTTCTGGTCATTTGCTGCAAAGAACTGACCGTTTAAATCGAAATGATTTTTCCCTTCATTGCCGGTAATGGAAAATGCACTGTCAACACCGGATTTTAACACATCATATTCTCCCACTTTTCCACGGTACCCTGAAACATTAAAGAAATGCAGTCCTGAGCCAAAATAAACAGACAGCTCGCGATTCTGTGCCAGTTGACTATCCTGAGCTAATACGGAAACGGAACTACACATCCCACATATAACCTGACCCAGCGTCTGCGTAATCACAAGCATCACAATATATGACATGATGCTTAACAGTTTTTGCTGTCGCTGCTTCATCGTGTCAGGCCCTTTCCCGGTGGAAGCTGTGATGGCAGATCGCTGCCGTGAGGCGATGAATGGCACTGGGTACATGACGTGAGCAAAGCTGAAACAGAGGGGTGGGGTCCGGTTTTTGGATTTTCTCGATGTCCCGTGTGGCAGCGCAGGCATAGAAACGGCTGATTCTGCACCAGCAGGTTGTTAGCAATGGTGCCATGCGGTTCGTGACAGATACTGCAGTCCTCGACCGCCGGCGCATGCTCATAGACAAATGGGCCCTTATATTCAGCATGACACTCAAGGCACAGGTCATTGATGGTATTGTTTTGAAGGTTGTGATTTTCTGTGCCATGAACATTATGGCAGCCCCCGCAGGTCATCTTCCCCTCATTGACCGGGTGATGGGAAGGAAGGGTTCCCTGCGCTTTCTTTTCCTGGTGACAGGTAAAGCATATTGCTGGGTCGCCGAGATAGACCATTTTTGCAGACGTAACTTTGTGCGACTTGTGGCATTCATTGCATCCCACGCCGTTCTGCACATGCACATTTGCCCGCCAGTTGAGGGTCGGTGGTCCGGTATGGCACTGAAGACAGATTTCCGAGCTCTCCTGAGGGGAAAGGCGAGAAAAACTTAATATATCCTGGGGTGCTCCTTTTGATTTGACATGAAGGCTCCCTGGACCATGGCAGGTTTCGCAGCCGCGTTCTGCCCATTTGAATTCAGAGGGAGCAAGGCGATAATGAACGGTTTTTTTATACTGACGGTAAATGTCATCATGGCAGGGAATGCAGGAATCAGTGCCGGTATAAATTGCGCCCGAGATAACAGGCAGCTGAGGTGACTGGGGGGCATATTGCAGCCCCTTGCATCCAAAAATTGAATAAAGCAGCAGTGCTGGAATGATGGCCTTGTGTAATTTCACACTGGATACCGGAGTAGTTACATAATTATTAATTTTCCGCCTGCCGACACATACCCGGCAACTTCGCCTGCGGGCGCAGCGGTAAGTTCAAAATAGTAAGTACCGGACGGTATGTCTTCGGGCGGTGAAATAAGAAGTGAATAAGAGTGTATTTCGTGTGAAGACAGATCAACAATTTTTTCATCAGGCTTCATCCATCGGGTAGGCGTGCTTAACCCGCCGATGCGGATTTTAGCCGGAGCGAATCCCTGATTCTGCAGGGTTACGGTAAATTGGGCGGATTCGCCGCAACGAATAGATTGAGCAAGCGGTTCAACTGAAAGATATAAGGTTTCTCTGGTCACATCAATATTATTGATGATTGGCGACAACATGCTCAGGATACCGTTGACCAGAAGGTTTGGGCCGCATGCTTTTTCACGGGTTAAAGGCTGCCAGTCAGGGCTGAAACTATGAAACACACCGCCATTCTGCTCGTCGAAACATTTATCTTCAATGATCTTTACCAATTGAACAATTTTTTCTTTAAATCGGTGAAAACCGCTGAGCCGGAATGCAACATTAAGCGCCATTAAACATGACAACTGCGTGGACAAGATTTTATTTCTATCAAATGGAACAAAATCTTCGGTGAGTTGTGAAAAAAAGCCGCCCTGTTCGGTATCCCAACCTTTTTTTATCAGGATATCAGCGGTGTCAATAACCGTTTGCCCGTATCGGAACGCTTTTGCGTTTACCGGATCACGGCTTGGCGCAGGCCCCAGATAGCGGTAGCTTGCAGGGTAGGGGCGGCCGGTAAAGGCATGGCTTCCGCGCCGGGGGCCCCAGATGGATGGCCCGCTGTTGTGGTACTGAAAATAAAGCGTCAGCGCTAATGATGCAATATGGGCAAGATCTTTTTCTTTTTTCAGAGGCTTCCAATTGGCGGAAAAAGAGGTAAAGAAGCCGCCGTTCTGCTTGTCTGCGGCTTTTTCCAGGATGAAATCAGCGAATTCTTCTGCGCGATTTTTATAGTAAACAGCGCGTGTGGCATAGGGAGAATCTATACCGTCTTTCCAGGCGCCATTCATATGTTGCAGCATGCCCGATTGGGTGAGGAGGTCCTTTGTGTCGCAGGCCGGTGTCCAGTCCTCATGATATAAGGAAAAGAAACCCCCATGGGTATCGTCCCAGCCTTTTTCAACTGCTGTGTCAAGAAACTGTAATGCCTGAAGCAGATACTGATCTTTTTTGCTAACTTCATAGAGGTGCGTGAGAATGCCAAAAATGCCTTCTGTTTCTGCAAGACTCTTATTTCTATCTCTAATATGCCAGCCGCGATCGGCTTTTAAAAAATAGCCTCCATGGGTAGTATCTTCAAACCGGGTCATAACCGCATTTACGGCCTTTTCTGCATCAGCAATAGCATCTGGATCATGGCTGATCATTGCTCCAATGACATGGATTCGCGCATCGTTAAACTGGTCTTCCACGAGTTTGTCTGTGTCAAGCGCGCGTGAAAAATCCTCTGACACAATATGATAAAGCCCCCCATTTTCACTATCTTCAAAATACTGAGTTACAAAACTCATGACATGTCGCTCCAGTTGCATGAGATTATTAGTTGCATTGGGGGGAAGTATTATAAAAAAATTCTAAAATGTCAATAAAAGTGTCAAATCGGTAAAAAAAAATTATAATTACTTTACGCAGGTATTTACAAGAGATTCCGTAATAAGTTTTTTTGTTGTGCTGGTAGTTTACTGCGCCGCTGCTCTTTGCTTCCTTGTTCGTGCTGCACTGCCGTTTGTCGGATTTCTAAAAAAGATTTTTGGGGGAGACTCATGCGGCTTTTACTGTTGCGCACCTGTTGTGTAATGTAGTATCTTTTAAAAATTGTAGATGGCTTTAAATGAGGATGTTTTATGGCACGCGGATTTGTTATAGCAGGCGAGCGAAGCGGCGTCGGCAAAACGTCTTTAACGCTGGCAATTGTTAAATCCCTCATCAGCCGGGGATTGAGGGTGCAGTGTTTTAAAGTAGGCCCTGATTTTATTGATCCAGGTTACCATGCGGCAGTTACTGGCCGGCCGCCGCGCAATCTTGATGGATGGATGATGGGCAAGGATCAATGTCTGAACTTGTTTGAACATAATAGCCGTGATGTTGATATGGTGGTTATTGAAGGCGTTATGGGGCTCTTTGACGGCTATGATGGCCTATCTGAAGATGGTTCAACTGCACAAATCGCCAAATGGCTAAACCTGCCGGTCATTTTAATTATAGACGGAAGCTCCCTTGCGCGCAGCGCCGGGGCAGTTGCGCTGGGATTTGAAGTTTATGATCGAGAGCTTAAAATAGCCGGGATTATTTTTAATCGGGTTGCCGGTGAAAATCACTTTCGATACCTGTGCGATGGTGTGCAAGCCCGCTGCGATGCAAAAGTCTTAGGCTATGTCCTGCGCAACAGCGAATGGGTATTAGGTGAACGCCATCTGGGTCTCATTATGGCTGAGGAGTCTGCAGATCTCAAGTTTAAAATTGCCTCAATGTCACGACAGTTAGAGCAGACCGTGAATATTGACGAGATAGTATCACTGGCGCGCCCGATTACGCAACAGCAGTTCAGAACAGTTCGGCATAAGCATCCTGAATCAACGACCATTGGCGTAGCACGCGATGAGGCCTTTTGTTTTTATTATCAAGATAATCTGGACTACCTTGAACAGCAGGGAGCACGGCTCGTTTTTTTCAGCCCAATTCATGATAGCTTCCTGCCAACAGGGATTGAGGGGCTCTATGTGCCCGGTGGGTATCCAGAGCTTTATGCTGCCGCTCTAAGCCGCAATAAAAATATGCGCGCGTCAATTCGCGAATTTTGCTCTGCCAGGAATCCGGTATATGCAGAATGTGGTGGCCTGTTGTATTTGTTACAAAACCTTATTGATCAGCATGGCGTCAGGCATGAAATGGTTGGGCTGTTTCCTGCGCAGGCACGAATACTTCCAAATCTGCAGCGCCTCGGTTACGTGGAGGGCGAGATTCTAAAAAATTGTCCGTTTTTGAGCGAAGGTAAAAAGTTCAGAGGCCATGAGTTCCATTATTCAGAAATTGAAGAGATGCCGCAGCAGGTGACGCGCTGTTATCGCATATCAGGGAGAAAAAGTCGGCCAGTATTTTATGAAGGCTATTCGATATATAACACTCTTGCAAGCTACATTCATATTCATTTTGCCTCCAATCCCTCTATTGCCGCGGAATTTGTTGCCGCGTGCAGGCGAGCTGTAGCATGCCGTTCTTGACACCGCAGGCGATGTAGGATATGTTTCAATTTTTTATATTATGGGATAAAAAAATTATAGGTGAAAAAAGGTAAAAAAAGACATGCAGGAATTCAGACGCATTACGAGGCTTCCCCCTTATATTTTTAGTATCATTGACACCCTGAAACTACAAGCGCGCAGGGAGGGAGAGGACATCATTGATCTGGGGATGGGCAATCCGGATCTCCCCACACCGCAACCAGTGGTGGATAAAATGATTGAAGCGGTTCAGAACCCTAAAAACCACCGTTATTCTGTGTCGCGGGGAATTTACAAGCTGCGGTTAGCAATAACCAATTGGTACCGGCGCAAATTTAATGTTGATCTTGATCCGGACAGCGAGGCCATCGTGACCATGGGAGCAAAGGAAGGCCTCAGCCATATGGCGCTTTCAATAATCAGTTCGGGCGACGTGGTGCTGGTGCCCAATCCTGCCTATCCTATTCATCCTTATTCAGTGGTAATCGCCGGCGGGGATCTAATCAATTTTCCCATTGGCAATGAGTGGGATTTTTTTGAGCAGTTGATGAAGGCGGTTAAACGAACCTGGCCAAAACCTAAACTGCTGATCATATCGTTCCCTAACAATCCGACCACGGCGGTCGTTGACCTTGATTTTTTCAAAAAAGTAGTTGATTTTGCCCGCGAAAACCAGTGTCTGGTTATCCATGATCTTGCCTATGCAGACTTGGTATTTGACGAATATCAGGCGCCCAGCATGCTGCAGGTGGCGGGCGCAAAAGAGATCGGGGTGGAGTTCTTTTCGATGTCAAAAAGTTACAGCATGCCGGGATGGCGCGTTGGTTTTGCGGTTGGCAATGCTCAGATGATCGCAGCACTGGCGCGGCTTAAGAGTTATTTTGATTACGGAATGTTCCAACCCATTCAGATTGCTTCAATCATTGCCCTTAATGAATTATACGCTGTTCCCAGAGAGGTCGCCGCTGTGTATCAAAGCAGACGAGATGTGCTGGTAGAGGGGCTCAATAAAATAGGCTGGGAAATAGAAAAACCGAAGGCAACCATGTTTGTATGGGCGCAAATTCCGGGAAAATTTAAACAGATGGGATCGCTTGATTTTTCCAAGGTCCTGTTGAAAGAGGCAAAGGTGGCGGTTTCTCCGGGAATCGGATTTGGAGAATACGGAGAGGGCTATGTTCGCTTTGCTTTGGTTGAAAATGAACACCGAATCCGGCAGGCGATACGCGGCATACGGGGAGTGCTGTAAATGAAAAGAATTGTATTAGGACTCATTGGCTTTGGCACCATTGGCACCGGCGTCGTAAAACTTCTGCAAAAAAATGCTGCGCTCATACGCCGGCGCCTTGGCGCTCAGCTTGTTTTAAAGCGCATTGCTGATCTTGATATTACCTCTGCCCGGGATGTTGCGGTATCACCCAGTGTGCTGACCACAGACGCAGCACACGTTATTGATGATGCCGATATTAATATTGTCATTGAACTTATGGGCGGGATACAGCCGGCGAAAAAGTATATTATGCGCGCGCTGAAAAACGGTAAGCATGTAGTAACCGCGAACAAAGCGCTGCTTGCTGAATCTGGTGCGGACATTTTTAGAGTGGCTGCAGAGCAGGGTGTTGACGTGGCATTTGAAGGCAGCGTTGGTGGCGGCATACCGATTATCAGGGCGGTCCGGGAAGGTTTTTCAGCAAATCATCTTCTTGGCATATTCGGAATTCTTAATGGCACATCAAATTATATTTTAAGCAGAATGACCGAACAGAATGAACATTTTGAGAAAGTTCTCAAGGATGCCCAGCAACAGGGTTTTGCCGAAGCAGACCCGACGCTTGACATTGAAGGCATAGACACGGCACATAAACTGGCGGTGTTAATTAATTTGGCCTACGGCAGGAATATCAAGTTCAAAAACATATATACCGAGGGGATTTCCGAGATTACCCCCCTTGACATAGAATTTGCCCGGGAACTGGGATATACCATCAAGCTCCTTGCAATCTGCAGGGGAAACGCTGAAAAGGTGGATGCCCGCGTCCATCCAACACTCATTCCAGAGAGGCATCTGCTGTCGCAAGTCAGCGGAACGTTTAATGCGGTTTTTCTGCAGGGTGATGCGGTGGGACCCTGTATGCTTTACGGCAAGGGTGCGGGAATGATGCCGACGGCAAGCGCGGTTGTGTCAGACATTATTGATCTTGCGCGCAACATACAAAAGGGGATCTCCCAAAGAATTCTACCGGCAACCGCATGCGCCAGCCCCGTCTGCGACATTAAAGTCAGAGATATCAGCAATATCCAGACCCGGTATTATCTGCGATTTTCTGCAGTTGATAAACCTGGGGTGCTTGCCAACATAGCTGGCATACTTGGCCGTAACCAGATCAGTATTCATTCAGTGATGCAACGCGGCAGGCGCATGCGCGGCGGGGCGGTGCCTATTTTTATGCTCACTCATGAGGCGAGGGAATCAAACTTGCAAAAAGCGCTGCGGGAAATGAATCGGCTCACGATATTGCGCGGAAAAACCATGTGCATACGCATTGAAGACAGTTTTTTGCAGGCAGAATAATCATTAAAATTGGCAAAGATCATAAAATAAGACTGCTAATGCTTTTTTAAGTATCAACTTCGATTAAATACCAGACAGGACCACCCCTCATCTTCAGTTTCTTTGTTAAACGATATATCCCCGGCAAAGGCCTCGGTTACCTCCATCGCTTTTTCCTTAAGAATCCCTGACAAAATGAGGTAACCGCAGGGGGCAAGATGATTAATCAAGTCTTTTTTTAAATCAATCAGGGTCTGCGGCAGTATATTGGCGACAATGATAGAAAAAAGACCATTAACGGTATGCAGTGGCATATCACTCAAGATTATTTTCCCAGAAACATTGTTTTTTTTCGCGTTGTTTTTTGCGCACGCTACCGCCTGATAATCAATATCAATTCCAACTACATGCGGAATGCCTAAAAGGGCAGCTGCAATTGCAAGTATTCCCGAACCAGTTCCGACGTCAAGCAGGGCATGTTTGTTGTGTTCATCGATTTTATCCACTATTTCCTCTATAGCCTGAAGGCACAATCGGGTTGATGGGTGCGTACCAGTGCCAAAAGCCATACCCGGATCAAGCTCGATAATAATTTCATCGGCGCGTTTCCAATAATTCGTCCAGGAGGGTTTAATTACTATCCGCTGCGTTACTTTAATCGGTTGGAAAAACGACTTCCATTGAGCATTCCAGTCCTGGTCTTCAATCTCGTTAGTTATCAATTCAAACTTTGTAGCACCGGTTAGTGAGGATAAAGAGGTGAGATAATTTCTGATCGCGGAAATACGGCACGATATAGAGGCGTCTTTCTTGAAATAGGCGTTTAAAATTATATTTCTATCAGCAGAGGCAATGCCTGCGGATGTCACCTGGTTTTCCTCTGCTATACCATTTGCTCCCTGTTCCATAAGATAGTTTGCAACCGCATCAGCCCATGATAAGGGAACAGCAACTTTTATTTCTATCCATACGGTTGTTGTTTGCAGGTTGTTATCTTTCGGTTGGTTGAAAATCATAATGGTTCAGTATTCATGCCGGCTATAAACGCTGCCTCTAAGTGCGCAGCAGGGGTTAAGTCTATCCAAAGATATGGAACATTTATCTGGCTTCTGATTCATTTGTTCGGGCTCAATGCTCGCAGTAACGGATTGTTGTGTTCGTCCCAAGCCATAGCTCGCACCGCCCGCAACTACTTTCACCCAAAGCCAAACGATACAAATATGAGAGCACAATTCTCAGAAGTCAACAGGTAAGAAACTAAAAATTATTCCTACCGTAACACAATAAAATTCATTATACTACATTCTGCAGTAAGTTTTGACCGGTTTCATGCCGCGCAAGCCCCGCTTTGAAAACGAGGGTCAAGAGGCATGTATCTGAAAAGGATAATTAAGCTTCGGGAAGTCCCGCCTTGGAGGCGGGGAGCTTCACAATCGGGTTTAATATGAAAATAAACGAAATTTTTACCAGCATTCAAGGAGAAACATCGTTTGCCGGGCTGCCGTTCACGTTTGTCCGGCTTACCGGATGCAATCTGCGCTGCATTTATTGCGATACGCAGTATGCCTACGATGAGGGGACAGAATGGACGATAGATAAAATTTTGTCAGACATTCAGCGGCGCGGCATTCCCCGCATTGTAATAACGGGGGGCGAACCATTGTTGCAAAACGAAACCTACAGCCTCTGCGCACAATTATTAGACCGAGAATATGTGGTTTTGTTAGAGACCAATGGCAGCTTATCAATTAAAAATGTTGATCAACGCGTGCACCGAATTCTTGATTTAAAATGTCCGGCCAGCGGCATGGATGCATATATGGATTTTAAAAATGTCAACTATTTGACGCGACAGGATGAAGTAAAGTTTGTTGTATCTGACTGGTACGACTTTCAATGGGCTCTTTCCGTCGTGGAGCGCTTTGATCTTGAAAAAATCGCTGGCATTCTCATGTCACCTGTTCACCAAAGAATGCGCCCCAACGAGCTGGCAGAATGGATTATTCAGGCAAAAATCAACGCTCGTCTTCAGCTCCAGTTACAGAAATATATATGGCCGGGAAAGAATCGCGGCACATAAGCGATAGGCTCCATATCCTTGTCGTGCATCAGGGAGCAATCGGTGATCTCATACTCTCGCTGCCATGCTTTTATGCTCTGCGCACAAAATTTCCCAGCGCGCACATTGAAGTTATGGGTTATCCCCGCACATTGAGTCTCATTCACAAAAGATTTTACGCCGACGACATCGTTTCTGTTGATAGGGCATGGGTTGCGTCTCTTTATAGCGAAGACAGCGCGCTTAATGATGAATTGATTCAATATCTGCAGCGGTTTGCGAAGATTGTTATTTTCGGCGGCACGGCGCAGGCTGTTGTGATTAACAATATAAAACGGGTTAATGAACAGCAGGACGCCTTCATAATAAGAACCTTTCCTGCATCGCCGGCAATTCAGCATATTATTGATTTTCAATTGCGGCAGCTTTCAATGCATGGTTTTAACACCACCACTAATACGCCGACCATTTATTTGAGCGCCGATGACGTCAACCAAGCTCATTCTTTTTTTAGTCAACACGGTTTTAACGCCCAGAGAGGCCCCCGTATAGCGATTCATCCGGGCAGCGGCAGTAAACATAAAAACTGGATGCTGCAAAATTACTGCGCACTTATTCAGGAGTTATATAAGCGATACGCAGAGCCGGTATTGATAGTTCAGGGACCTGCTGAATACAAAGAATCGCAGCAATTGACTGAACTGCTTTGTAACACAGAATATGTTGTGCTCAATTATCTGGATTTGCCAGTGCTTGCAGCAATACTTTCGCGCTGCAATCTCTATATTGGCAATGACACGGGAATAACGCATCTTGCCGCCGCCGCCGGTGTGCCAACAATCGCATTGTTTGGACCGACTGATCCGCATATCTGGGGGCCGCGCGGCAGGCAGGTTTTTATAGTAAGGGAACTTACAGCCGAAGGGCCAGGCTGGAAATGGGGCAGCACAGATGCGGTGAAGGGAGTGGTTTTACAAGTTCTTGGAAAAAGCGGCTTTTAATTTGCCAGCGGCTCTTTTAGATTTTCAGGATGAAATACGGCACTTTTCTTAATTAAAAACGTCATCACGCCATTATATTCGGCATTTTGCCGTATAAAACGTTCAAGCCTGGACAGCTCTTCCGGAGTAAAAATAGAACTGCTTTTTTTGAGAATGCGGGCAATTTGTTCTTCCACCAGAGGCACAAATGAAATGTTAGCCTCGGTAACTTCAATAGCTTCAGCAGCGCAGTGCACCGGATCAATCTGCTGGGCTTCTTCCTGCACGATTTCTATAAAACGCTCTACCTTTTCTTGGGTAGACGGCTCGCGCATTTCATGGACGAGCTGTTTTTTCAGATCTTGGCGCTGAATCTCAACCGTTGTCGTAACTTCTAATTTTGCCGGCACTACTTCATAGCGAACGGGTTCTAAAACAGATGTTCGCCAGCGTTTGATTAAAAAAGTCTCTTTTCCGTTGGTAGTCTCAAAATAGAGAATGCGGTGCGGGTCAAAGTAGGGCCCTTCGCTGTAAAATGAATTTTCAATAATGGTGAGATTTTCTAACATATGACCGCTGTGTTTATAAGAAAAAGCGCCATAGTCGTTTTTTCCGACCTCGCGATATTCAAGGGGATGTTCTTTTTGAATGTCAACAATCACCTCATCACGAACATATTCTGGAATTTGATCAAAGGGCGTTGACACATAGAGTGCATTGCAGTCAATACAGCGTATTATCTTGTTCATTGCAGCCTCTTGTCGTTGGTTTGCAGTGCGTTAAAAAAAACTTGCAGTAGATGCGGATCTACTTCGCCAGCCGAATAAATATTCATGTTGTTAATGATATCCTGCTTTGTTTGTGTTTCAGGAAATGGTTTTGCCAGAAGCTGCGCATCATAAATGTTTGCGATTCTGAGGATTCTCGCCCCCAGCGGGATTTCAGTGCCCCGGAGGCTATTAGGGAAGCCCTTTCCGTCATACCGTTCGTGATGGTGGAGAATTATTTCCAGGATTGACGCAGGAAGCCGTGCAGGTTCAAGCAGTTTGACTCCCAGGGCGGGATGCTCTTGCCATTCACCTGTTTGCCGATCTGGCACCTGAAGTTCTCTCTCTATATCCATGCACAGTTTGCCGATATCATGGAAATATGCGGCAATTTCAATTGACCCTTTTTGATAATCAGTGAGTTGCAGGGCATCAAAAAAGAGGCAGCTATAATGGTAAATTCTTTCAGCATGATCAGCATAGGCATACGTCTTATGGTGAAAAATATCTGCGATCAGTTTTAACAATTTAAAACACTCTATATTTCCGGTCGACCGTGTTGTGCTGTAATTAGAAAGGCGGTGTGCAGCAATTTCATGTATATGCAGTGCGCTCCTTTCAAATATCTTCTTGGCCTTTTCTTTAATGGAGATGTCTTTAACATTTCCAATCTCTTCTAAAAGCGTGCGTATTTCGCGTCCCTGTTTCTTTTTTCCCAGTGACTTTTCCACTACGATATGCACATCATCTTTATCAAAGGGTTTGGCAATAAAGTCAGACACGCCATACTGGTTGGCAGAAGTTATTGTTCCCAGTGTGCCGTAAGCGGTAATAATTATCACGCTGATGTCTTTGTTATGTTCTCGGACTTCTTTAAGCACATCTATGCCGCTTTTCCCGGGCATTTTAAGATCGAGAGTCATTAAATCAATGGGATATTGTTTGATAATATCAAGTGCCTTTTCGCCATCTTCTGCTGTATAGACGTTATACGAGGGCTTTAATATCATTCGCAGAGACTCGCGCGGACCAATTTCATCGTCCACAATAAGAATATTAGCTTTATCAATCATGAGAGTTCTCCTTTGAAAATTGTGCACGCCACTGAATAGCTAACAACCATTTTGCAAGTAGTCTGCCAAAAAATGAAAAAGGTTTTAATTGTAACCTATTGAAATAACTACATAAATAAACTGAATGAAAAAAAGAAGTGGAATAGAGAAGGGGTCCGAACTTCAAATTTTATTACTTATTTGTCCGGACAGGGCGTGAAGGTGAGTTAATATATTGAAATAACTTAAAAAAATTACTTCTAAAGAAATTGTACAAAGTTGAACATTAAATGCCGTTTTCTTCGGGTGCGTTTATGCCAAGTTTGTCCATTTTATATTTAAGGATTCGTCGCGTTATGCCAAGCATTTTTGCCGCCCGCGACTGAACATAATCCGATTTTTCTAAAGCATTTAAGATGATCTCACGGTTAAATTCAGATTCTGCCTCTTCAAGAGATAGTTTACCGTTCAGAACGCTTTCCTGATAATCACCGTTAGCCGATTGCTTATCATCAGGACGATGGCCTTTGTTCTGGCGCACATTTTCAGGTATATCGTGTGCGCTTATGGCAGTGCCGTCTGAAAGCGCAACAATACGTTCTATAAGGTTTTCCAGTTCTCGCACATTTCCCGGCCAGTCGTACCGTTCGAATATCTTCATGGCATCATTTGCAATCGTCATTGGCTGACGCCCTTCTTCCTGCGTTATTTTTTTTAGGAAATAGTCAATAAGCAGCGGAATATCTTCGCGGCGTTCTCGGAGCGGTGGAAGAACGATAGGCACTACGTTGATGCGATAATAAAAATCTTCCCTGATTTGCTTATCTTTGAGGGCGGCTTCAAGATTGCGATTCGTTGCCGCAATCAATCGGGTATCCACAGAAATGGGTTTGATGCCGCCAACTCGGGTAAACTCTTTTTCCTGAAGAAACCTGAGAACTTTCGCCTGGGTAAACAGAGATAATTCTGTAATTTCGTCCAGGAACAGAGTTCCCTGATGAGAAAGTTCAAAATGCCCAATTCGCCGTTCATAGGCATTGGTGAATGCTCCTTTCTCATGGCCAAACAGCTCGCTTTCAATGAGTGTTTCAGGAATTGCGGCACAGTTCAACGCCACAAACGGCTTGTCACGGCGAGGTCCATTAAAATGAATAGAACGGGCAACGAGCTCTTTTCCGGTGCCGCTTTCGCCGGAGATCAGCACAGTTGTTTTACGATCTGCCACCTGACGGATCATATCAAAGATTTTCTGCATTGCTGCGCTTTTGCCAATAATGTTCGCTTTGTCACAGATTATTTTGAACCGGCGTTCCTCCTCTTTTTTGAGGGCCTCTTCAACCACCTGCGTAATTTCATTCACATCAAAGGGCTTGGTTAGGTAGTCAAAGGCGCCGAGTTTCATGGCTTCAACAGCCGTTTTAACAGTTTTGGTGGCAGTAATCATGACTACCTGCTGTTTACGATTGTGCTCTTTGATCTTTCTTAACGTTTCCATGCCATCCATGCCGGGCATAATTATGTCAAGCAGGATTAGATCAGGCTGCTGTGCCACAAGCAGGCGCAACGCTTCTTCGCCGCTTTCCGCAGTCATCAGCTCATATTTGCGCTTCAGAATCATGCGCAGTGATTCACGGGTGGCAAGCTCGTCATCAACAATAAGAATTGATTTCATATATGTCATTCTCCCACGGTCATTTAATATCTGGAAAGATTGATTGTTATTACCGTACGATCTGCAACAAGTTGTTTATTACAGGTAATTGCATTTTTTTGCAATACCTGTTGCGCAAGAAAAAAGTCAAGGCCCTGAAGATCGTTTATTTGTTCACCGTTACCATTGTGAAAAGCTAAGCCCTGCACGTTTTTATCGCCCGCATAGGAAAAAGTTAACACTATGGAATCACCGTGTACTTCGGGTGTAATCTCAGCATGGTGGCTACCAGATGCATTGTTAGCAATATGGAACAGAATGTTTTCAAAGGAATAGCGCAGGTGCTCAAAATCAGCCCGGACATCAGGGATTAACTCAAAGTGTTTTGCATTCCAGGCAATCTGCAGGCGGGGACCCGCAGCGTTAATTGTATTTAAAGCCTCTTGCAGCATAGCGCTGAGTGAAACGCTGTTGAACTGCGGCCGGCAGAGCTTGGCAAATTCAAGCATTCTTTCTGTGAGATAATTAATACGATCAGTGCTTCTCTCTGCGATAGCAAAAAACCCTGATAAAAATTCAGGGTCATTCATATGGCCGGGAAAAAGCTGAATGAACGTTTTTATTGCTACGAGAGGATTTTTTATTTCATGCGAAAGCTCTGCTACCAGATGTGTTGTGATCTGCTCAAAGGGTATTGACACTGCATTTGCCACAGGCTGTTTCTGCTCTATTGAAGCAGCGTAGTTGCTATTGCTTAACCATGATTCCCGCGGGACGTCTGTTTTTTCATGCGGCGCTTTGAACAATATGTTTTCCCGCTTCAGTTTGTGCGTGTTTGAAAAAAGCATTGATCGGCAAATGACGCTTTCAAGCTCAGGCAGATTACCCGGCCAGGAATAGTCTTGAAGGCATTTTATGGCATCTTCACTGAACTCTACAGAAGATTTGGGAGTCCGCTCAGCACATGCGCATAAAAAAACATGAGCAAGACGCGGAATGTCACCTTGCCGCTGGCGCAACGGCAAAAGTTCTATGGGTGCAACAGCAAGTTTATACAGCAACTCATCCACTATTGCGGCCTGCGATACGGTTTCCTCAAATGTTTTATATATACCTGCGCCAATACGGCCTTCAAAACGGATTTGCCTATTGGCAAGCGGCACATTTTGCTCTATGAGCATGTTTAACAATATTTTTTGCAGGCGGTATGAGGAATATTCAAAGGCATTTATGAAAATGCTGCCTTTAAATACTTGTTCGTTTGAAGCCTCGTTTATAAGTGCAAACAGGATGTTAATATTTTCATGTTCCCTGTCTGGTTGCAGGTGAATTTCAACAAATGGTTCATTTTTTGTAAATCCAGTTTCATGGATGAGTTGTGCAAGATATGTTTGTGCAAGGCCTTTTTCTCCCACGATAAGGAAGGGAAGGGGAGTATGAGTAATTTTTTCTACGGAGTTAAGGGTCAATGATGAAAATAAAAGATCGTTAGCTATTTCACGGTAAGAAACAAAAGGCGCTCTTTGATGAGATGGAGAATTATTACTGGACATGCTGAGCATTGTTATTAAGTAAAAGCAGTGGATTTACGGGAAGCGTAATAGTAAAGGTGGTGCCTTCATTTAGTCTGCTGTTAACATCAATGGTTCCGCCATGTTTTATTACAATTTGTTGGGTAGTCGCTAAACCAAAGCCGCTTCCGGATGCTTTAGTAGTGTAATAGGGGGTAAATATCTTTTCCCAATCTTCTTTTGGAATACCGATTCCGGTATCGCTTACTTGTATTTTAATGAATTCTACCTCTCCATTTGCTTTTTCCTGTTTTTGCGTGGAAATAAATATTTTGCCATTTTGCGGTGTTGCCTCTATGGCATTTAATATAAGATTTATAAAAACCTGTTTAATTTGTTCTTTATCAACAGTGATCTGTGGCAGGTTTGGCGATAATATCGTTTCAATGGTCTGCCCTTTTTTATGCGCTTCGTTTTTAAGAAATGCAACCATTTCATCAATAATACTGTTGATATTTTCTTTCTGGAAAAACGGATTGGCAGGCCTTGCATAATCAAGAAGATTATTTATCTTTTTTGTAACCCGCTCTATTTCAGAGACAACGACAGAGCTAAAATAGGAGCGAAATTCCTCATCTTCATATCTCTCTGGCAAGAGCTGCGCAGAGGTTTTAATAGCAACCATCGGATTGCGTATTTCGTGGGCGATGCCAGCAGCAAGCGTTCCAATTTGCGCAAGGCGGTCCGCACGCTCCATTGCTAATCGTTGTTTATTTAGGTTTTCCACAAGATTGGCATTTTCAAGGGCGACAGCGGCACTGCCGGCAAGAGTTGAGAGCAGTTCAAGATCCTCGTGCGAATACATTTTTTTATTGCCCTTTATGCCAAGATTAATGATGCCTATTAATTTGTTTTTTGAGATAAGTGGAATAGTTATTTCTGCTTCTAAAGCATTCATTGCTGAAAGTATCGTTTGTGTATCGGCAGTTTCTTTAATGTGTTCTATTTCTTCACGAACTATAATCTCTTGGCGTTGTTCCAATAAAGAAAAAAAAGGGTGATTCTTATGAAAATTCGAAGCAGTATTAGGGAGGTTTTTTAATGAATTAGATTCAAATAGCACATAACAATTCTCTTCTTCATCAAGCAGATATATCGAAGCTGATTTAACATCCATTGCCTGTGTTATCGTGTTCACGATTTTTTTGCAGAGCTCGTTTTTGTTTAAAATCGTAACTGTCGCTCTGGTTAATTCTTGAATAGCTTTTTTATAATCTTTTAAATTTTTAAAAACATATTGTTCGGCTCTATATTCTGCGTGTAATCTCAATTTAGGAAAAATATAAGCAGCTGTGAGTATCGCCAGAGCTGATAAAACAGAAAAAATTAAATTGGTTTCTTTGAAAATAATTTTTTGGGCATACAGCATAATTGCCACAAGAGGAATCAAATAGAGGAAAGAAGCAAAAACATAAACAGCTCCCTTTCTTATAACAAAGTCAATATCCATGAGGCGGTGTTTGACAATAGCGTAACTAATGATTAGCCCTTCTAAAGGAAAAAATAATTGGCCAAAGGGATATACATTAACATTAAAAACTGGAAGAAATGTTGTAATGCCACCGCTAAAACCAACGACGCATGCAATTATAATGTATTTTAGCTGGTTTTTAAGTAATCCGCTTGCTTTTTTGTATGCATTTAATAGTTTAAAAAAACCGTAGTTAATAGATATAAATAACAATAACAGATATACAAAGTATAAAGGCCCTGGTTGCGAATAAAATTTAAAACTGAGTTTGGGAGATATATCAGAATGAAATAATGGCGTGAAACTAATTATGAGTGTTAATCCGGAAAAAGCATAAGCAACTTTGATTGCCTTTTTGCTAATTTCTTCTAATTTAAGAAGTGCAAAAACAAAATGAAGGAAAAATAATGGGATACATATAGCGCCAACGTTTAAGAATCTTACCCAAAAAAACCCCCAATCTTTATCGGGAGCCGTTATTGCCATTGCAAAGCCAAACGCCCATATTGAAATGCTGAGATTCATCAAAGCAAAGGTAATATTAATGTTACTTTTTCTATTTTTAGAATAAACGAATATCCCGAGGAAGAGACTCAGCGTTGCGGTGATAAGATTGGAGATAATGTAGGCTAAAAGCATATTATAAAATTCTAATGAATCGGCAAATAATCATTTACGAACCATTCCACAGTTTTTTTAACGCCTTCTTTAAGCTCAACTATCGGACGGTAGCCCAACTCTAATTGAGCCTTTTTAATATCCACGAACCAATTACTTGTTAACTCTTTAATAGTATTTCTGGTTAGCGGAGATGTTACTCCAAATGGTTTTGAAAAAATTGGCAACACAAAGGATAAAATATTTGCAGCAAAAAAAGGCATATGAGGTAGTGGTAATTCTTTGCCCAGTTCTGTTGCAATTGTTGAGGCTATTTGATTTATTGTATATGGTCTTGCATCTGCAAGGAAGTATGTTTCGCCTGCTGAACGATTTTCTTTTTCAGCCAGCAACATACCGTGAATAAGATTATCTATATAACAAAGGCTTACAAAATTATTACCATCACCAATAATCTTGAACATTCCGTTGTGAATTAATTTCAAAAACATTAAAACTCGTGATGATTCAGAAACCCCGGGACCGTAAACTAAAGGCGGACGAATTACCACTGTCGGCACTTTGTAACTTCTGGAAAGTTCTTTAACAATTTTTTCGCCTTCTAATTTACTTTTTCCATATGGAGTTATAGGACAACAAGGGCTATTTTCATTAACCGGTAGATCCCTAACAGGATTTGGTCCTGTGGCCGAACTGCTACTTAAATGGATTAATTTCCTCACCGAACCGTTAGAACATGCTTCTAACAGATTGTTGACCCCTGAAACATTAACACTATAATAATTGCCGGCATCTAACGCAAAAACTTCTCCTGCAACATTATAAATAATATCTGTCTCTATTAGTGCTTTTTTTAACGAATCCTTATCCCTAAGGTCTCCATAGACAATTTCTGCATTTAATTCCTTGAGGAAATCAATCTGGCTTGATTTTCTTATTAAGCATTTAATTGATCTCCCCTCATTCTTTAAAGCTTTAACCAAATGCCTTCCAATAAATCCTGTTGCTCCAGTTATGAGAATTTTCACTTATAGTAATCCTTTTTTATAGAATGTAAAATTGAAGGTCGCTACATTTAATTGGTTTCATTCGAATACTATTTAATAAAAGGTATTAACATAGGAACATTAGATTTATATTTGTGATATAACGAACCAAATTTTATTAATAGTATCTGTTCTTCTTGATAAAGTCTTATTAAAAGAAAAGGGATATATATAAAGAGAGATGATAAAAAACCATAATAAGCATTTGGGATAAGCGGAAAACCTAATATTTCAAATATAATAGAAAGATATATAGGGTGGCGAACATATTTATAGGGACCCTCGATTATCAAAGGCTGATTTTTTCTTATTTCAATGTGAGCACTGTGGTATTTCCCCAATGTGCTTGCTGCCCATTTCCTGCCTAATAAGCCGATAGTGAACATTATTAAGCCAACTAAAGAAACCTTCTGATTTATAGGTTTATTATTATTAATGAAATATTCTAAGACAACAACGATACCGATCGTAAAATGAACTACAGATAATACATAAAGTGTCCAGCCCTTTATAATTTCACCCTTTTCTTGACCAGACAAGAAAAATGTAGACCAAATCCTGTGAACAGCCATTGAAAACATAAAAAACAGGAACGCATATGTGAATAAATTATTCATTTTATGGAATGAATAATTAATTGATGAAATTAACGAAAACGAGAGCAGAGTTTTTGCCACCAAACCCATATGAATTTGAAAGAACCGTGTGAACTTCAGCACACCGTCCCACATTTGGGACATAATCCAAATCACACTCTGGGTCAGGATCTTCGTAATTTATGGTAGGAGGTAAAAATTGATATTTTAATGTAAGGAAAGAGGCAACAGCTTCAATCGCCCCTGCAGCGCCAAGAGCATGACCGGTCATTGACTTATTTGCGCTAATCGGAATTTTATATGCCTTATCTCCAAAAACCTTTTTTATAACTTTGGTTTCGTTTTTGTCATTAAATGGGGTTGAAGTGCCATGTGCATTAATATAATCAATTTCTTCTGGAGAAATACCGGCATCCGCAATTGCGCGCCTAACACAAACACTCCCTGCCTCCGCGTCGGGAGCCGGTTGCACCATATGAAAAGCATCAAGTGTAGAGTAATACCCCGCAATTTCACCATAAATTTTAGCATTTCGCCGGAGAGCATGTCCCAATTCCTCCATTACCATGATGCCTGCTCCTTCGCTTAAAACAAAGCCATTCCTCTTGGCATCAAAAGGCCTTGAAGCTTTTTCCGGCGGATCGTTCAACGTAGACAATGCATGAATAATATCAAATGAGCCGAGTGTTAATGGTGCCAGCGGTGCTTCAGCTCCGCCGACTATACAGATATCCAGAAGTCCATTCTTGATGCATTGATACGCATAGCCAATAGAGTCATTTCCCGTTGAACATGCGCCAGCTATAGTATTGCTAAACCCTTTAATACCCAGCGCAATTGAGACCTGACTGGCGGCTGCTCCCGGAAACAGACTGCTGTTTAGATAAGGGCTGACTCTTTTAAGGCCTTTTTCAAGGAAAATGGTGTGTTGCGTTTCTGCTAATGGTATGCCACCCATTGCGGAGCCTATTATAATACCTATATCAAAAGCATTATGTTCGTTGATTTTCAGTTCAGCATCTTTAATCGCCATTTGAGCCGCAACCACTGCAAAATGTGAAAAACGGTCCATTTTCTTAGCGCTTAATGGATCCATATAGTCTGTGGGATCAAAATCTTTAACTTCACCTGCGACCTTGGAGTTAAAAGTTGATATATCAAAGCTTGTTATAGTCCCAATGCCTGATTTACCCTCTTTTAAAGAATTCCAAAATGCTTCAAGACCTATACCGATTGGAGATACAACTCCCAGCCCTGTTATGACTACTCTCCTGCTTTTATAGTAATTATTCATAATCAATAAACCTCATGATGGATTGAAAAAATTATTTCAGGAACTATAATTTACCAATTTAAACTTTTTGTTTTTTTTCCTGGTATTCCAGCACTGCTTTAATATGTGCGTCTTCCCAGACTCTCCACCCCCTCCAATCTTTTTTTGCCGTATTTAATTCTGGAATTCGATTTTTTTCTGCTAACCAGCGACGAAGGGTAGATTCAGATACATTAACTTTTTTAAGAAATTCTTTTGTTGAATATGGCATCAGAAATTCCTTTCAGGATCATTGTAAATGATTAGAAAACAAAAATCCCTTTTAATTCATTTAAAGGTTTGATAGGTATAACAGGCATAAAGCCTATCAAGCAAGAAATACTCTGTCAACAAAAATGTTTATTTTAAATTATTTAACATGATGTTTAATAATAGCTATGTTTAGTCCATAGAATTATGCTGTTAAAATTTTATTGACATTGTTAAATAATAATTTTATAAAAATATCAAATTATAGTATGTTGATTTTGGCAGATATCTATATATAGGGATTGTTATGGAGAGAAGAGCAGTCATAACCGGATATGGAATAATATCGAGTATTGGTAATAATTGCGCGGAAGTGTTGGAGGCGTTACGGCAGAACAAATCTGGTATTGTTGCAGTTCCTGAATGGGCGGAATTGGGTTTTAAAAGCTGTGTTGGCGGCACTATAAAGAATCTCAACATTGAAGAGGTAAGAAAAAAAATAGGATTAAAATCCCGCTATATGGATTTATCAGGGTTATATTCTGCATTAGCCTCCATAGAAGCATTGGAAAATAGCTGTTTATATCCTGAAGTGTTAGCCTCTGAAAGAACAGGCTGCGTAGTCGGCAGTGGCGTTTCCAATACTGAGCCAATTTATCAAGCGGGCGCTAAACTTTACGATAAAAACGGGAAAATTACACCATACGGCGTTACCAGAAGTATGACCAGCAGTTGCAGCGCAAATCTGGTAAATCTTTATGGCATCAGGGGAAGGAGTTATTCCATCAGTTCGGCCTGTGCCACCTCCCTGCACAATATCGGTCACGCCTGTGAATTAATCTGGGGCGGAATATGCGATGTGGTGCTTGCAGGCGGTGCGGATGAAGTATCGTCTATTATGACGGCTAATTTTGACGGCATGCGTTCAGCATTATCCAACAATTTTAATGATATACCGGAAAAAGCCTCCCGCCCTTACGATATCAAGCGAGATGGTTTTGTCATAAGCGGCGGGGCTGGAATTGTGATAGTTGAGGAATTTGAACACGCAAAAAAGCGAAATGCCCCGGTATATGCTGAAGTGGTGGGCTATGGCGCAAGTTCTGACGGACACGATATTATTCAGCCTCATCCTGAGGGAGAGGGAGCATATCGGTGTATTAAAGAGGCTATGGAGATGGCGCGATGCGACCCCCAACATATTGATTATATTAATACCCATGGAACCGGGACGCCAGCCGGAGATGTTGCCGAATGCCGGGCTATTAAAAAAATTTTTGGAAATCATCGGGTGCCTATATCCTCAACGAAGTCATTAACAGGCCACGGTATCGGCGCTTCAGGCGCGCAGGAATTAATTTATTGTCTGTTAATGATGAAACACGGATTCATTACTGCTTCGGTGAACATAGAGGAGCTTGACCCTGAATTTACTGGTTTTGATATTGTTTTAAAAAACAGAAACGTTCACTTAAAAAAAGTGCTAACCAATAGCTTCGGGTTTGGGGGGACTAATGCATGCATGATTCTTGAGAAAATTTAATAATATTGGGAGAAGGAGGCTTTAAGTGGAACGCGAAGAAATTTTACAAAGAGTATCAGATGTAATAAGGCAAGTTCTTATGGCAGAGCAACTGGTGGTAAAGCCCGAGAGTAATCTGGCAGATGATCTTGGTATGGATTCAATGGGCGCGGTGGAATTTGTTAATACTGTTGAGGATGAATATAAAATATCAATTAATGAAGATGAAATGCAATCAATTAAGACTGTCAATGATGCGGTGAATTTGATATGGAAAAAAACCAACGGTCATGAATCAGGTTTGGGCATGGGCGATGCCTCATAATATACCTATTTTGCATAGGTAAGAGTCAAGGCCAGCATATTAACAAAAGCTTTGAACTTGCCATTAAAGCCATCCTGATTACGCCTGACGTTTTTATCTTTATAAAAGCATAGATAATTGGCTACATCAACTGTCCATTTTCCGGTTGTATACCCGAACCCCATAGTATAAATGTTTTTATCAGAATCATACAGAATGGGGTCCTGATGGGCTTCGGGAACCGGGCTTGCGTCAAAAAGATATCCAGCCCTGAGCGTGACTTTTTCTCCCGGTTTATAGCTTACGCCAAAACAAAAATCGTAAGTATCATGATAGTTCCTTATAATTGGCGCTGCATCTTTTTTCAACAACAGTGAAACAGGTTTGCTATAATTGAGAGCCAACGAATCATATTGGCTCCAGTCAATCCAGTAAACGTCAAATTCAAAAGTCCAGCGTGATGTCGGCGCATAGCAGAATCCTGTTGTAATGAATCCCGGTAAATCAATGTTGATTGATGCATTACCTTCTGGAACAATCGAGCGCAATAGTTTAGGAACACGGAAAGTTATGTCCCCTTCATAGTTCATGTGAACGGTGCTGCGATAGGCTACACCAAATGTTACCGTATCAGTTAAATGGTATAATAACCCCAAATTGTATCCCCAGCCAAAATCATTTCCCTGAAACGTTGCTTCTCCGTCACGCGATGGTGTTAATTTTATCTTTTTCCTTTGTAATACATCAGAATAGACAGGACTAAAGCCTCCTGCTATTGATATCTTTGGCGTGAGCTGGCAGGAAATAACCGGGTTAAGGAAAAAGCTTCTCAGTTGCGCAAATGTTGCCAGATAACGGCCCTCCCAATCCCGGGGCCAATTACTGGTTAAACCATATGGAGAAAATGAACCGATGCCAATGCTCCAGCGGTCGTTTAATTTTTTTGTTGCAAAAAATGTAGGGAGTAAAAAAAACTTGCTGTCTTGATCAACCTTGTTTCCGTTGCACGAAACCCGAAACGACGCATTAGATATAATTAATGTGCCGCCCCAGGAATACCGAGTGCCGTTAAGCTGATTGATGGCAGCTGGGTTGTATAGTACAGCAGACGGATTTTTAACTTGTGCGGTATATGCAAGGCCCATAGAACTTGCGGCAGCGTCTTGATTGTAGATCAAAAATCCGCCTGCAAACGAATTGACGGGATTGGCCAGTATTGTTATTACCATTACAAACAAATAAATGTGTATATATAAAAGCCTGTATTTCATGAATTCCTCATTCTTATAGGTGTCAGTGTTGCCAATCAGGTAAACTCGGTCAAATTATCGTCAATATATGCAAAAAGCTTTAAAAAATATAATTATTTTTAACAAATAGAAAACACTATTTTCCAATAGCAAAGGGCAAAACTTTGATTCTCATAACAGGCGCGGCGGGGCACATTGGCAAAAGGATGGCACGGCGGTTTCTTAAAGAGGGCATTGAATTTATTGGTATTGATGTGGCCGATAATTTTGAACTGCCTGATTACCGGTTTGTCAAACTTGATATACGCGACCCGGCAATTGATCGCCTTATAGCAAACAATGGGATTAATGCCATTATCCATCTTGCATTTTGCACGAAGCCTAAAATGAACCCTCAGGTGCGGGATGACATTGACTTGAACGGTTCCAAAAACCTTGTGCAATGCGCCGTCAAAAACAAGGTAAAACATTTTATTTTTGCCAGCAGCGGACGGGTATATGGCGATAAGAACAGCCCGGGGGGGATATATGACGATGATGGCAATTATCTTAATCCAAAAGACGATGAATATGCAGTCAATAAAATAAAAGTTGAAAAGATGCTTTTACAGCAGGCAAAAGAACATGCTTTTAAACTTGCCATCCTGCGCCTGGGTATTGTCTGCTGGGAAGGCGGTGGAGCGGGTTTCGGCGATATGCTCAGGGCAACTTCAAAAAGCGGACGTTTTTTTGTTCTTGCTGATAAAAATCCGCCCATTCAACTGGTGCATGTGGAAGACGTTATTGAGGCATGTTGCCATGCCATTGGTAAAGAGGGTATTTTTGATGTGGCCGCAGAAGATACCATGACCATATATGATCTTTTTGCAGAAGCTGCAAGACTGGGGGGCGTAAAACCATCGGTAATTCGTCTCTGGGAAAAGCCAACACTATTAATAATGTCCATATTGTGGAAAATTGGTGTGATACCCATCCCCCCTCTGTATGTCAGGATGTTTGGGTATGATATTACACGGGATATAACGAAAACCGTTCACACACTTGGCAGACCCCGTTATTCTACTCAGCAAATCTTACATTGCGTTGTTCAAAAAACGCCGTCTTGAAAAGCGCGTTACGTTTCAAGCGAAATCGTCCAGCGCTTCACTGCGAATAGATTTCAAACTGCTCATGATGCAGCTCGTCTTTTATCTTTATGATAATTTTTTTCTTAATTTGTTTTTCCAACTCTTCAATACCATTGCGCTCTTCATCGTAGAGAAAAGTTGCGACATCAGGATGAACCAGCACGATGATATTATTGCCCAGGTTGTTCATGGCTTCTCGCCGAATGGCACGCAGAATTTCATAGCACAGCGAAGGCGTTGACCTGATAGATCCTCTCCCTTCGCAGTAGGGACATGGTTCGCCCATTTTGCGGCTTAGATTTTCGCGCACCCGCTTCCGTGTCATCTCAATCAAGCCCAGTTCCGAGATGTTTAGGATAGTTGTTTTTGCACGGTCCTTGCTGAGAGCCTCTTTAAATGCTTGTAATATTTTTTCGCGGTCATTTTCCTTCGCCATATCTATAAAATCAATGATAATAATACCGCCCAAATTTCTTAGGCGAATCTGATAGGCAATTTCTTTTACTGCTTCCAGATTGGTTTTGAAGATAGTGTCATCGGGATTTCCCTTGCCCACGAATCTACCCGTATTTACGTCAATAGCAACCAGCGCTTCTGTTTCTTCAATAACAATATAACCGCCTGATTTCAGCCAAATTCTTTTGCCCAGCGCCCGGCTGATTTCAACCTCAATCCCAAACGCATCAAAAATCGGCTCCTCACACTCATACAACTCAACCGAGCGTTTAAGTTCGGGCATAAAGGTTTCAGAAAATTCTAAAATACTTTCATAGGTTTTTCGTGAATCAACAATAACCCGTGTTACATCTTTTGAGTAAAGATCGCGTATTGCACGCAGAGCAATGCTTAAATCCTCGTGCACAAGACTTGGGACCGGCGCATACCGCGTGCGTTTCTGAATATTGTCCCAGAGCCGTACCAGAAAATCCATGTCCATTAAAATCTCTTCTTCCGTAGCGCCTTCGCTGGCCGTGCGTATTATAAAACCGACATCGGGGGGTTTTATCCTTTGGACAATTTCTTTGAGCCGTGTCCGTTCCGCCTCGTTTTCTATCCTGCGCGAGATGCCTACATGATTCACCATCGGCATATATACAAGATAACGGCCGGGAAGCGAAATGTGCGATGAAATTCTGGAGCCCTTTGAACCGATGGGCTCTTTAACGACCTGAACCAGTATCTCCTGTCCCTCAGTTATCAAATCTTCGATGGGATAGTTTGGACGTGAGGTTTGCTCGTCCGCCAGTTTTTCATTTTGTTCCATATCCAATGGCACTTCCGATATACCATTCATAACGCCGTCAAAAATTTTGTTGTTGTGATACACATCAACAACATAAAGAAACGCGGAACGAGAAATGCCGATGTCCACAAAGGCAGCCTGCATGCCGGGCAGTACCCGTGTCACTCTTCCCTTGTAGATGTTGCCGGTAATGCCTTTGTCAGATTCACGTTCAATATGCAGCTCGGCAAGCGATCCATTTTCCATGAGCGCAACGCGAGTTTCAAGCGATGTCACATTAATTATTAATTCGGAACTCATACAGCGGGATCTGGTTTATGCAGTAAGCTTGGTTATGTGCAATAACTTTCTTTGTTTATCGTCGAGTTCTAAAATTTCACCCAGAATATCACCGATTCTGGGCATAGCCCCGGACGTGTTGTTTACCGTGATTTCTATGGTGTCATTGTCTTTAAGCGAAAGGTTGCTGACCAGGGGTCGTATGTTAATGGAAACGGTTGAGCCATTTTTTGTGGTCTTGATAAAAAAATCCTCAGCCTTTAAAAAAGCTGCCAGGGCATCATCTATAGCGCTGATGGAAGGTGCAGTACCGCATTCGGGTAATGGAATACGCGCACGATATTTTTGATAAACCATTATATCAGGGGCAAAAAGCTTTTTCAAAAAAATTTCTTCAACACTTAACATCGTTATTCCCGAGGGAAGATGTTTATTTACGTGTGCGACAATGATGTCCGGCGGAATATGTTGAACAAGTTCCACATCAAAGAATTCGCATTCGCTTTCAATTCCCACCGGCAACGCCTGGTAAAAAATTACCCGCGGATGCGGATGATAGCCCTGAGTATAGTTGATCGGCATGCACGCTCGTCTTAGGGCGCGGATTATGCATCGGGACAATTCAAGATGACTGACGAAACGTGCGGAACCGCTTTTGCTGAAATGACACCGATAGCGATATATCGGCGTTTTAGGAGAATCGGGAGGGTAACTGTCGAAGGAAGAGTTCACTGGCGGATTAGTGCACTCTGAGGGGTAGCTTGGGGTAGGCTGCTGAATACCGCACACTCCACAGTTTTTGCAACCCGTTACGCGACAATCATCAGTAGTTTCACCTGTGAGCGCTTTCTGATATTCTGCTTTCAGGAAGTCAACACTGACCCCGCAGCATATATGTTCCCAAGGCAGAAGCTCGTCTGTGGCTCTGGCGCGGAGGTAAAAATATTTATCAACCTTGCACTCAGCAAATGCCTCATCCCACACCGACGGTTTAAAATGTTCTGACCATCCGTCAAAACCTGCGCCTAACTGGTGTGCCTTGATCAGGACGTTACTCAAACGGCGATCACCGCGAGCGAAAACACCTTCCAGAATGCTCATTTCAGGATTATGCCATTTAAGCCTGATGCCCGGCCGTTTTAAATGCCTCATCAGGAACATTTGTTTTTCTCGAATTTCATCAGGCAGTAGCTGCGCTGTCCATTGGAAGGGTGTATGCGGTTTGGGCACAAATGTTGAAACGCTGACATTAAGTTGGTTGCAGTGTCTGATTTTTTTGCCGATCGCACGAATTTTAGTGGCCAGTGCAACAATGCCCTCAATATCGTCCTGTGTTTCAGTGGGAAGTCCAATCATAAAATACAGCTTAATAAGCTGCCAGCCGGCAGCAAATACTTCCGCAACCGTGTGCATAATTTCATCTTCGGTGAGATTTTTGTTGATTACAGTGCGCAACCGTTGTGTGCCGGCTTCAGGAGCAATAGTGAACCCTGTTTTACGAACGTGCTTTATTTCTTCCATCAGCGATCTGGTGAGCGTTTCAGCCCGCAGGGATGGCAGAGAAATCGCAGTTCGGTTCTTCTGATGCTGTTTCATGAGTTTTTTTAACAGGGTGTCTATGGCGGTGAAGTCGCCGGCACTGAGCGATGTAAGCGACAGCTCTTCATAGCCGGTGCTTCCCAGTGTAGTTTCCGCAAGTTCGAGAATATTGTGCAAGCTCCTTTCGCGCACTGGCCGGTAGATCATACCAGCCATGCAAAAACGGCAACCGCGCGTGCAGCCGCGGGCAATTTCAAGGCTGATGCGGTCATGGATGATTTGCATATATGGGACAATGGGGGTCGTGCATGAAAATGCCGCATCCAAATTTGTTACGTATCCCTTGACCACCTTTTTCCCAGCCTGTTTCACGTTAATTATGTTCTTCACCGTCCCATCAGCATGGTAATCAACTTGAAAATGTGTCGGCACATAAATACCGTCAATAGCTGCGAGACGATCGAGAAGAATTGACTTGGGGGCATTTGTTTTTTTCCATTCAAGGTAGGTATTGCACAACTCCAAGATCACCTCTTCCCCTTCACCGATTACAAAAGCGTCAAAAAATGCAGCCAGCGGTTCAGGGTTATAGGTGCAGGGACCGCCCGCAATAATAAGCGGATAGCAGTCGTTTCGTTCCTCTGCAAGCAGGGGAATATCCGCCAGTGCAAGCATTTTTAGAATATTGCTGTATCCCAGCTCATACTGCAGAGAAAAACCAATGATATGAAACTGGCTGAGCGGGGTTCGGGATTCAAGCGAACTGAGAGGGATGCGGTTTTCGCGAAGAAGTGCCTCCATATCAACCCACGGCGTAAAAAACCGTTCGCATGCTATATGGGGCTGAGAGTTTAACAGATGATACAAAAGCTGAAAGCCCAGATGAGACATTCCCACCTCATAGACATCCGGGAAAGCAAGGGCAAACCTTAATTCGACCTTTGAGAGATCTTTATGTATGGCATTAATTTCATTGCCCAGGTACCTGCTTGCCTTTGAAACGAGGGGAAGAACAGTCTCAAGGATTTCTGCTTTCATTATTTCCCTAACATGCGCCATAGGGGGCCAAACAATTGTTGCTATTTAATGTTTCACTTTAGTGTAGTCCACGATGCAGTGCGCACTGCGGGGTGTTGAAAAAGTTTCATCCTGTATGAAATGAAGGCTCTCTTTATATAAGGGGAGAAATGTCTCTCAAAGAGAAATCTTTTCTGACGCTTAAATTGACAGTTAGGCGTTTTTCAACATCCTGCTGATAGTTTATAGCATCATATGCCGGATTAATCATTATAAATATGCGGCATCGTTAGTGTGCAAATCACTCGCATTGTCCGCGTCGCATTGATTTCCACACCACGTGGAATAAGATGCTTTAGAAATATCCTGCCACTCTCAATTAAAATTATCTTTAGAGAAGAGAAGATAGGGGAAACTGAAAAAGTGTATTTGTGTTAATTGTTGAAATATGCGGGATGTTGTGTGGGTGGGAATTTATGAAAGCGATAAATGGTCATTATTTCCCATTCAAATTGATTTTTCATGTTACTGCTTCTTCACGACGCAACCGCTTTATTCGGGGCTTTCGTTCGGTTACCCGTAAAAACATGCCGTCCAGACACTTTTTGCTGAATCTCCACTGTCCCCCCACTTTGATACCGGGGATTTCCCCGTCGCCTACCAGACGATAAAGCGTTCTTTCTTTTATTTGAAGATATTCTGCGGCCTGCTTTATATCCAAAATTTCATCTATCATAGGTTTCTCCTCGCAGCAAAAGTTGCAAAAGTTAGACAAAAGAATTCAAATATTTCGCGTATGTATGAAATATCGGAAAAGAAGGGTGGGACTTTACACAATTTTGGCGATTTTTATTGTTTTAAATAACAGGCAACGAAGTGGCCTGTTTGTATTTCTGCCAAAGGCGGATGTGCTTCAAGGCAGGTTGCCGGTTCCATTATCGGGCAGCGGCTTGAAAAAATGCATCCACGAGGAGGATTGAGTGGATTTGGGGGATCGCCATTTAAGAGAATTCTCTTTTTCTTTAAAAAAGGGTCGGGCACGGGAGCTGCGGATAATAATGCTTCAGTATAAGGATGCTGCGGATGAGTGTATAACTCTTCCTTAGGGGCAATTTCAACGAGTTTACCAAGATACATGACCATAACTTTATGGCTGATATACTGCACCACGCGAAGATCATGAGATATGAACAGATACGTCAAATTCATTCGGTTTTGAATATCCAGAAGTAAATTGATAATCTGCGCCTGAATCGAAACATCAAGAGCTGATACCGGTTCGTCTGCTATGATCACGCGCGGGTTAAGGCTTAAAGCGCGGGCAATGCCGATTCGCTGCCTCTGGCCACTGCTGAATTCATGCGGATAACGGGATATCTGGTCTTTCTGCAGGCCGACCAGTTCCATGAGCTGCATAACTTTTTCCGGCACCACGGGTCGGGGAACGGTTTTATGGATAATCAGGGGCTCGCCGATAATGCTCCCGATTTTCTTGCGCGGGTTAAGGGATGAGTATGGATCCTGAAAAATTATCTGGACCTGTTTTCTGAATTGTTTCTTTTGCTCTCCTCTGAACTCATAAATATTATTGCCATTAAATAGAACTTTTCCGTTTGTGGGTTGTTCCAGGTTAAGAATTAATCGTGCAAGTGTCGTTTTTCCACAGCCGCTTTCGCCAACCAGCCCGAGCGTTGTGCCTTTTTCCAATACGAAGCTCACGTCGTCAACCGCCTTAAGAGAACCGACGGTTGTGGAAAATATGCCAGCCGATACCGGATATATTTTTTTTAAATGAATGACCTCAAGCATAAGCTCGCCTTCCCTGGCATAATTCATTTTATTTAGGCGTGCAGCCAGCATCTCACAAAATGGTTTTCCCGGTCTGAATGCCGGGCATTAATCAGCGGAGGTTCTTCGGCGGTGCATTGCTTCATTACATATGGACAGCGGGTATTGAATCTGCACCCGACAGGCAGTTTCGTTAATGGCGGCACCATGCCTTTGATAGGAGTAAGCTGCTTTTCTCCTGAACGGGGCAGCGATAAAAGAAGCCCTTGCGTGTATGGATTGAGGGGGTTTTTAAAAAGATTTATAACATCCGTATATTCCACGATTTTCCCCGCATACATGACGGCCACATTCTGTGCCGTCTCAGCAACGATGCCCAGATCATGGGTAATTAGCAGCAGAGCAAGATCTCGGGTCTGTTTAAGATTGTGCAGCAGCTCAAGAATCTGTGCCTGCACGGTGACATCAAGTGCTGTCGTTGGTTCGTCGGCAATGAGAAGTTCCGGCTCGCAGGCTAAAGACATTGCAATCATAACCCGTTGTCTCATACCGCCGCTCAACTGATGAGGAAAGTTGTAAATCTGCTGCTCAGGCGATGGAATACCGACATCTTTAAGCAAATCAATCGCATGGTCTAACGCTTCTTTTTTTCTCTGCTTGCGATGCACCTGCAGCATTTCAGCAATTTGGTCTCCTATTCTTATAACAGGGTTCAATGACGTAAGGGGATCCTGAAATACCATGGATATGGTATTGCCACGGATGTCCCGTAATTTTTTTTCGGGGAGGCTCAGAAGGTTTTTCTGGTCAAAGAAGATTTCACCCGCCACGATTTTACCGGGCGGCGAGGGGACGAGTCTTAAAATAGAATATGCCGTAACGCTCTTGCCACATCCCGATTCGCCTACCAGTGCCAGTGTTTCACCGCTGTTTATGCTTAAATCAACACCATCAACCGCCTTGGCAATGCCCTCTCGAACAAAAAAATATGTTTTAAGATTACGTATTTGAAGCAGTCCTGACGCCATAACACTTGTTCTATACATTCACAAAGGTGCGATTGCTACCGCGAACGGTATAAAAATATACCCGACAAGTCAAAAAAACCACTTCAGTATTCTATTTTAAAAGAAAACAAATACAATGTGAAAATGAATCTTTAGTATAAGTTGACAACACAACGTAATTCCAATAAGAATAAAAATCAAATACAATATTCAACATGTTTGCGTCAACCAACCTGTCAAAAACGCTATCTTGAGGTCCGCCCTTTGCTGGGGACGAGGGAAGGAGATGCCATGAAGAGCACAGGAATAGCAATAATATTATGTCTGGCGTTGTCCACAATGTGCAATCTTTCAGCAAATCGTTCAGCCGTAGCGTATCATATCCCCGCGCCGCTTAAAACAATTAAAGGAACTGATTTCAGCACTTGGGAGCAGGTGTGTGAACCAGGTTTTGGCAATGATGATAATATGGCGGTGGTTGCATTGGCAGAATACAACGGACGACTCTATGCCATGGTCAGAAATGATGTTTTGGGCGTTTCGGTATGGAGAACCAGCGGTGAATCATGGGAGCAGGTGCAATTTTCTAATGGTATAAATAATGGCGTGTATGGAAATTTTCTGTTGAACAGTCATATGGGTTGCATGACGGTCTTTAAGGATAAGTTATATTGTGGATTTTCTTCGGGTATCCAGGGCAGCTTTCTTAAGTCAACCGGATGTGAAATCTGGAGATATGACGGCAATACCTGGGAATCGGTTATATCAGATAAAAAGGATACCGAGGAATCGGGAACAATTACGGCTATTGCAGGATGCAGTGAAAGCGATGGTGATACGACCGCTCAATTTACCGATGACTCAAAAGCGTGGCTCGAGAACCAGTGGGCTGGCGGGGTTTTGCAGATAACTTCTGGGAGCGGTGTTTTCAGGCGTTTTGACATCATCGGCAACACGGAAAACACTCTGCGGGTGCAACAAAATGAAATTGCCGGTGAGCGGGGAACTGAATACACGATATGTAGCAGCAAACACTATAAGAATCCATTCCCACCGCATGAATATGATCTTGGACCGGTAGCCATTGGTGACCGCTATGAAATAGGCACTGGTTATGATGAAAATGGTTTTGGTGATTACTGGAATAAGGTAACCACCACGCTGACCATATTTCAAAACAAACTCTATGCTACGACTGCGCTCAATTATGAATATGGGGGACAGGTATGGTACACTGAGGATGGCGACAACTGGTTTGTAACCGAACCATCGCGGAGTTTTGGCTTATTCCATACCGATCCCAATTATCCCAACGCGCAGAAACCGGTTTCACGGGGCATCCCGGCAATTGGAGCTTGCTCGGTTTCAGGCACCGAAGCCCTTTATGGAGGCACACTGGGGTCTGAGGGCAATTTGGGCAGTTGCGCACGTTTCGCAAGACTGACCGATGACGGATGGAAACTTATTGTTGATACCAGCGTAGATGATAATGACACCGGCACCAATGAAAACGGATTTGGCGGTGGTTTGAATTGCACTATGTATAACGGGAACTTTAATGTCTGGAGCATTGCCTGCTTTCGCAATGAACTCTTTGTGGGGTTCCAATCTCTTGGTGGCACGCGGGTGTTATATTCAACCACGGGAAGTTCAGAAGACGGAAGCTGGTCTTACAGCGTTGGCGGTGATTCGACACTGCCGTGCGGATTTGATGGGGTAATTATTCCGGCAAGTCCGGGACTGGGAACCGAAAAACTCTATAAACATATTGCGGTAAATTTATTTACCTTTACTGAATATCTTTATGCAGGATTGATAGTCGTTCCTCCCACCATGGGTGGCATGAGCACGGATTACCTTACGGGGTCGCAGATCTGGAAGACAAGAGATGGCAGAGCATGGGAACCGGTCACCACTGATGGTTTTGGCGATAACAATGTGCTGACCTTTGAAGCATTCGCTGTTTTTAATAATACACTGTATGTTGCTGCAAGCAGAGCTTCCAACACAGTTGGAATTGGCTTGGGTGGCGCAAAGATATTTCGTCTGGTGCCTGCAGCAGCATGTTCAATAGAGCGTGCTGTGTTGCGGTATACTATGATGCTTCCAAACAGAGATACCGTATTCACCGAAGGCACAATTACCCCACAAACCCCCTTTGATCCATTAACCGAAGAGGTTTCAGTAATTATCCAATCCGCTCAAAATCAGCTTATTTTTACGGACACGCTACCCGCCGGAGCTTTCAAAAAGCTGGCGCCCGGTGATACTATGGTGTTTTATAGAAAGCAACCAGGGGTAAATTCAAAAATTGATGTGATGACCCTTAATCTTACCACCGGTAAATTTTTTGTTTTTGCCAAGAACGAAAGCCTGAATCGGCTGCCTGTAACCGAAGCGCAGACCGTTGATGTAACGGTAGGTGTCTCTATCGGCAATGACAGCGGGGCGGCTACCAATGCGTTTACCGTTTCCAAAGCAACACCTGCGGGCGTTCCAAAAAAATTAATATTTAACGGGATGTTAAAGGGAGCCACTTCAATTCGTTAGGAATGAGGTATTATCACGGATCAATAGTGTCCAACATAAGGGAGTGCCTCCCCGTGCGTTTCCTCAGGGCTTTGGCTCACACGCTCCCAAGAAACTTCTTTCTTTTATGAGCACTGTACGCGTAAGCATGTATAACGAGTTAAGCTGCTCTGTTGCACAAGACAGATCACAGATATCATATTAATAAATTATCTTATAGGAGGTGACATTTTATGAAACCCATGGACATTCTGAACAGGATCGAAAGTGATTTTTCAACCTACCTGCAGCAGATGACCAAAGAAGACCTGCCGTTTGCAGAACAGGGGAATGAAAAGCTGTGGTTCAGGATTTATCGATATAGGGAAGGCAAAGATTTCCCCCTCAAGAAAGTTGCCTTTATGATTCTTGATTATGGTCTGGTGTGGAATAAAGATGACAAAACGCTACTTGATGATGACGAACTGATCGTGGGATGTTTTAAAACGGTGGATGATCTTCCTTTGCCAATTCTGGCGTTAGAAGCCTCTATGCATATCGGCAAATATGATCACCTGAATATTGACCTATTTCCGATCTCCCGTGATCAGCGCTACAAAGATACCTTTTGTAAACCGGTTCAGGCGCTGCACAAAAAATACACCGACCTTCCTGATGTGCCACCAGGAGTGATTACGCCCAATTTACCCGAAGGGTCAACGTCAGGGGGCATGCTTTCGGGCAACTTTGATGCGGCGCTCAGAGATAAAACCTTCGCCTGGTGGTTTGCCTACCTTGATATGTATCGAGATTTTCTTGACCACCGCGACGCCTACCCGATTTTACAAGAGCCGGCTATTATTGAAGAGGGGAAGCAGATACGAACCATGTTTCTGACCAACTTTGCAAAGTCATCGCCAAAGATTCTCTCTGACATTCCACATCTTAACACACCCGAGCGCGGCGTGCGCTTAGGGGAACTGATGTTTCTGGATTTGTGAGAACAGTGAAAAGTGGATAGATTATAGTTGATGGCTAAATTATTCTTGAACGTTAAATCAGCACGTTAGGCGCTATGGTGCCACATCTCAGGGAGATTGTAAGCTATGCCATGCTACATTGTTAGAGAACAAGACGCAAAAAAACTGGCTCACGTGGAGATTTTCGGAACGGTAAACGAAAAAGTCCATCTCTCCCAGGCGATCAAGTCGCCGATAAGCCATCACATGACTGCGGGATATATCCGTCTTGATGCAGGCTATCAGCGATACATAGAGTCGCCGGTAGATGAAGTTGATCTGTTTCTCGAGGGAACATTAACATACTCATCGGAAGGTGAAACCTTCACCGCCCGCACCGGCGATATTGTGTTTATACCAAAGGGAACAAAGGCGACCTTCAGCACAGAAGAGGGGTGCACTGCCTTTTATGTGACCTACCCCTTGTTGCAGGAGACTTTAGACGAAATAGCACGAACGATGCAAGAAAGGCTCAAATTCCTGCATGACCCAGCACACGAATCATAAAAAAATAATACCGCACAAACTTGATCCGTTCATCTATAAGGAACTTGAGCACATTGTTGGTGCGGAATGGATTTCACAGGATCGGGCTATTCTTGAGACCTACAGTAAACTGTCTCTTGATGCAGAAGGGTTTTTGAAAAAGTATCATAAAGACTCATCCAGCCTGCCGGCCTGTGTGGTGCTGCCAGCAGGCACGGATGAAGTCCAGTCAATTGTGCGGCTTGCCAATCGCTACCGTATCGCCTTCATTCCGTTTACCAACGGACAAGCATTCAGCGCGCCGCCCCAGGATGTTCCCACCATCTGCATTCATTTAAGCAGAATGCACCGTGTGCTCTCCATTAGCAAAGACAATATGACAGCAACACTTGAGCCTTATGCTGACTACGGACAGCTTCTTGCTGAAGCAGCAAAAGTGGGTTTATGGAACGGCGGCACGCCGTTAGCCACCACGTTGTGCAAACTTTCATCGCAAGCAGCATTTGCGGGCATTTGGCAGACCAGCAAGAAATACGGTCTTCTTGACCGTAACATAATCAGCTTTACGGTGGTCCTGCCCACCGGTGATATTCTTAAAACCGGTTCCCTGTCAGTCCCGGAGGCGGAAGATTTCTGGGATTGGGGTCCGGGTCCCGACCTGATGGGGGTAATACGAACCAGCGCCGGCACCACCGGCATTATTACTGAAATCACTGTAAAGCTTCATCCCTGGCCGGGGGGGCAGAATATGCCGGAAGCTGCTGCCGGACGCCCCGCCATACCCTTCTACCACCGTCCCCAATATGATACGGTGCCAGCGCCCCAAAATATTCGCCTTTACTGGATAGAATTTCCTACCTACGACGCTGAAATCAACGCCTATCGTGCGCTTGCCCATTCAGGCATAGGGATCGGATTGAATGCGTCGGGTGTCTATTCTGCCTACTACTGTTCTCAAACGCAGGAGCTGACGGAAAAACGGTTTCAGGAAAACTTTTTTCCTGCTTGGAACCTCTATGTTATCTGTGCCGCAATCACCGCACCAGCACAAATTGCTTATGAAGAAGGCGTGCTCCAGGAGATTGTTGCTCAATATGGCGGCAGAATTCTTGGCGCTGATTTCAAGCCCGCGGTGCTTGAAGCACTTGCCCCCTGGAATCTTGACTGCATCAGAAATGTGTGTGGTTACCGCATGAATAGGCGCATGTATGCGGGCGGTTGCCTTCCTGCCGGACCTCCGGAAGTGGCAAAATATCATAGCGCACTCTGGAAAGAAGCTCTTGACACCTTTGGTGAAACCCATATAACGGATCGCGGCGGGGCTGATAATACGACGTTTATCTATGGCATAGAACCAGCCGGGCGATATACGTTTTCAGAATCTGACATTTATCCCGATCCTGCCGATCCCCAGTCGCTGGAAAAATGTTTAGCCATCACCATGTATAGCGCTATACGCATTGCTGCTGAACGAAAGTGCGCTCCCTTTGGCTTTGGCGGGCCCATTGAGCCGCTTACCTCGTTTTTCCCGGAACAGGGACCTAATGTGCATCTGTTGCTGCGAAAGCTGCGCCGTGTTTTCGACCCCCATGGACTGAGCAGCCCGGGACGGCAAGTTTTTACTGAAGAGGAATACCGGGATTTTCCGCGTGCAAAGCGCGAGAGCATTAACAAAATGCGCGAGCAGTTTGGGTTAAAGAAAATAGGAGTATGAGCGGTACGGCTATAGCCCGGTGAGTGAAAAAATGACGAATCTTCGAACTGATCTGGAAAATATCTGCGGCAGCACACGGGTTTATGATGATGAACAGACGCTTGATACCTATTCAAGCGACCAGTCGTTTGTTGCCCCCCGCAGGCCGGATTGCGTGGTGTATGCAGAATCGGCGGCTGAAGTGCTGCAGATTATACGGCTTGCCAACCAGAATAAATTTCCCGTCATTTCTTTTAGCTCCGGCTTGAACTTTCACGGCGCAACCATACCTGACCACGGTGGCGTTATCGTTGATTTATCGCGCATGCACCAAATCCTGCATTTTGATGTTGAAAACTGGTATGCCATAGTTGAACCGGGTGTTACCTATGAGCAGCTTCAGGACCATGCCCTCAGCAGAGGCTTTCGGGTTATGATTCCGTTTGGGGCGGCGCCGCGCCGCTCGGTGCTCAGCAGCTATCTGGAACGTGATCCGGTGCTGGCAGCGTCAAGTTTTGAATATGGCAATTTTCTTATTATGGACATGGAGATTATACTCCCGACCGGCGAGATGTTCAGAACCGGCCAGTGGTCATCGGGCGGCGAGCCGGGCGGGCCAATGGGACCGGTGCGAAACAGTTTGTTTCGGCTCTGGACGGGGGCACAGGGGACGCTGGGCGTTGTTACCAAAATGGGGGTGCAGATTACCCCTCACCGTGAACAGCAGGCGGTATATTTTATTTATTTTGATGATCTTGCTGAAGCACTGGAGCCCTTGCAGCTCATACAACGGCGTGAAATTGGCATGGAATGTTTTCTGCTTAACCGTTTTAATTGTGCGGCGCTGCTGTCAGCAGAGTGGCGCATTCCCGAGGCTTTTCCCGCACAGCCACAGTATTCAAAAAGCTTTGAACAACTGAAAAAGACCCTGCCTGCATGGATCATGGTTATCTGTATTCGCGGCGGCGTGGTTAAACCGGATCAAAAAATAGCCTATGAAGTTGAAGCACTGAAAGAGACGTGCAGTCTGCTTAATTGTGTGGCAGAGGATTCATTTCTCTTTGCTGCAGGCGCGCACCGGATTATAATGAACGAACTCCTCAGGCCGTTCAGCATTTTAAAAAAATTTAATTTTCGCGGCTCGGTGCATGATCTCAACTTTAAATCTCCTTTGCGAAGGATTGCGGACATGGAGAACATTATTAAAAGCGCGTGCGACATCGGCGGATATGACACCGCACATATTGGCGGGTATATTCTGCCGCTGGAACGAGGCCGGGCTATCCATTGTGAGTTTGATCTGCACAGCAATCCCGCTGATCTGGCGGAAACTGCACAGGTCAGACGGATATGGATGCAGGCAAGCGAAGCACTGATGCGTGCCGGCGCATTTTTTGACCGTCCGTACGGCGTTTGGGCGCCTATGGTTTACCAGCGGAGCGGCGTATATACAGAAAAATTAAAAGAGATTAAAAGAGAGCTTGACCCACATAACATCCTTAATCCGGGCAAGCTGTGTTTTCAATAGCAGTATTGCAGACGCATATTTTTACATGCTATAGTCTTATACACTGTTGTTGCAGACTCACGTTTGCATCAGCTTGATGTTGTGTCCACCATAGCACTGCGTGTTTTATGCCTGAAACTAATACATCGCAACGGGAATCTACGAGCCCTCATCATTTCAAGCCGGTCAGCAGGTCGGCATTTGATTTATTCTGGCAATGCCTGCCAAAGCTGCTGGTTTTTGTCAATGAAAAATTTCAAATTGACAACAAATATCAGTGTGTTGATGCGGATCACATCTGCCTCGAACTGGTTGAGGATTTTAACCGCAAGTTCGGACACCTGCTGGCCGCCGTCTATGATTTCAGTTTGTTTGAATTTTTTGCTGATGAATTTTTTTGGCTGGTCGCTGAACATGAAAGCAGAGGCCTGCAGAGAAGCTTCCTTGAGTTAGATCTCAAGGCATGGATGCTGGGTATTAATTCTTTGATCCGGCGGCCGGAATCTACCGAGCTGGTGCAGCCGCTTGAATGTTTGCACCGGTATATGCCTATCGTTCATGCGCAGTTTGAAGCGCGCGAGCCTGAGATAGAGCCCAATGCAGCGCGTTTTGTGGATATGCTGCTTAAGAAAAACCGCAAATTTGCCTCAGAGTTCCTGCTGGGTCTTATGCGAGAGGGTGTGACGATAGAGCAGGCATATACCCGGGTTTTACTGCCGGCGCTGATTCGAATGCGCCATTTATGGCGGAAAAACCAGATCAGCGCCGCAGATGTCCATGTGGCGACGGATATCTGCCGTTATACGATCTTCCGCGTCATGGACAGCATTTTTGGGGAACGCAAATATCCATTCAGGGCGCTCGTTGCTTGTGTGCCCGAGGAAGAAGACGAGCTGGGCAGCGAGGTGTTTGCGAACTATCTGGAAATAAAAGGGTGGACGGTTTACCATATTGGCCACGGCTTTTCTGCGGACGACATTCTGCACGCGCTTGCGGTGAATCAACCGCAGGTGGCGGTGCTTTCTGTGGTTTCCATCTCCTGGCTGCGCGCGGCAAAACAGCTTGTCGGGCAGATTCGCCAGACCGCGCCGCAGGTAAAGCTTGTTATGGAAGGGCGCGCTGTAGAGCAGGCACGAACTGCTTTTGAGCCGCTGGTTGATAAAATTGTTACGGGGTTAGAGGAGGGTCACAAAGCAATGCTTGACATGGTGATGCCGCATGCGTAGCCGGGCAGCGTTTAAAATGCTTATGCACGACCGTTCTACAACAGCCGGATCGGTGCTGGGGGTCGTAGCCATTGTGTTTCTGGTTGGCCAGCAGCTTTCTGTGTTGTTTGGTCTGTTCAACTATATGTCTGTTCTGGTTGATCACAGCGGTGCTGATATCTGGCTATGCACACAAAACATTGAAAATATTAACGGAGCCGGTTTTATGCCGGTTCGTTATGTAGACCGTGTCAGCGGGTTGCGGGAGATTGCCTGGGCGGAGCCGTTGTTATTCGGCAGCGCCTCGTTTAGAACCAAAGACGGCCAGTATCAGCCGGTGCAGGTTGTTGGAGTGCGTAATCCGCGGCAGGCTGCCGGCCCCTGGCGGTTCCATCAGGGCGGCCAGGATGTGCTGTTTGACTATGAGGGCATAACCGTTGACCGTCTTGACCTTTCTGTATTGGGTAATCCCCTGGTTGGCAGCTTTTACGAAATCGGGGATATTCGCACCAAAATACTCGGCATAACACAGAGTATTCGCGGATTTGCCGGCACCCTGATATTTACCAACATGGTAAAGGCGCAGGAAATTCTTAAAACGCCACCGGGTCGCTGCAAAGCCATTCTGATAAAACTTTCGCCGGGCGTTGAGAGCGCTGCATTCATGAGCGTGCTGCAAAAAATGTTTCCCCGCAACGAAGTTCTTACTACCGCCGAGCTTTCACGGCGAACGCGCTCATATTATATTAAAAATACCGGCATCGGCGGCAGCTTCGGATTTTCAACACTGATTGGCGCAATCGTTGGCATTGTCATAATTATGCTCACTATGTACACCAGCGTGTTAAATCGCACCAAGGAATTTGCCGTATTACGGGCGTTGGGGGCGCGGAAATTTGATATACTGGTGGTAGTTATGTCTCAATCGCTCATAATAGCGGCGATTGGCATTTTTATCGGTTTTCTCCTGCTGGCGCTCTTTCTTTCCAGCACGCTTGACTCAAAACTTCCCAGTTATATGCCCTTGTGGATTCTGGCATATCATGCGTTGTTTACTCTCATTATGGCCATATTAGGCTCGATTCTTGCGATGCGCAAGGCAATAAAAATTGAACCGGCGACGGTGTTTAGATGATTACAAGGTTTTGGATTGAGGATGTAGAGTTTAGCGTTTTATTTTAATGTTATGGCTGAGGCGATATTAAAACTTGACAGTATCACCCGGGATTTTTACGACGGCAAGCAGTTGCGGCGGGTGCTGAAAAAAACTGATCTGGAAATTTTTCCGGGAGAGTTTACCGTTATTGCCGGTCCGTCCGGCAGCGGCAAGACAACGCTGATGACCATTATGGGACTGGTGCTGCAGCCTTCTGAGGGTGCCATTTACCTCGGCACTAAAAAAGTGGCAAGGTATTCAGACAGCGAACTGGCCAATCTGCGCATGCGCAACTTTGGCTTTGTTTTTCAGCAGGCAGAGCTTATCCCGGCATTAACAGTGCTTGAAAATGTGCTCATAGCAGCAGGGGTTCAAGGCGGGTCCATACCCGGCGTGCTGCGGGACAGAGCGGTGGCACTGCTTGAAAATTTTGGACTCAAGGAATACACCTATGTAAAATCGCAAAAGTTATCAACAGGGCAGAAGCAACGCGTTGCAATCGGCAGAGCGCTGATTAATGAACCGAAAGTTTTGCTGTGCGACGAACCCACATCTGCGCTTGATTCAGAAAGCAGTTCCATTGTCCTGGACACGTTGAAACGATTATCAAAGGACAGCAGCCGCGGGGTCATTATGGTTACGCATGATCCTCGGGTTTTTCCGTATGCAGACCGGCTTATTAAGCTTGAGGACGGTAAAATTATTTATGATTCCAGAAGCGTGGAAGAAGGAGGACAGCAGTAATGAGAATTATTAAATGGGCCATAGGCCTAATTATAATCGGCATTCTCATTAATTTCATGGTTACCAGCTTTGTAAAGTCTTCAAAGCCTCCTCAGGTTGCCGTGCCGCCTGCGATCCCTGAATCGCCGGCGCGGGTGTATGGTAAAATAGAGCCTTTCGGGCGCGAAGTGTATGTCAGCCCGCCGCAGACCAAGAGGGTTGTCGGCATATATGTCAAAGAGGGCGATATCGTTACCAAAGGCCAGGTGCTCTGTGATCTGGATGCGGATGTTGAAACGGCGCAACTTAATCTCGCGTTGGCAAAAATCAATTCTGCCAAAAAGTCTCTTGAAATTACCCAGGATGATTATAAAAGAAAAAAGAATTTATATGCAAAAAATACTGATTCGGAATTTTCTTACACGCAGGCGCGCCTCAAGGCTGAGCTTGATGCAAATAGCATCGCAGTTGCCGAACGCGAAGCTGAACTGGCGAAAGCGCAGCGAGAAGAGCTGCGCCTCAAATCTCCCATAGACGGGCTGGTATATAAATTTGATGTGCGGCTGGGAGAAACCCTTGCATCAGGCGATAATTCCAGAATTATTTTGGGCAATAAGGATCGCTGGGTGCGGCTGTTCGTTGAATCATTCTGGCTTGACCGAATAAAAGTCGGTTCGGCCTACAAGGTTTATAATTCGGAAACCAAACAGTATCTTGGTTCGGGAAAAGTGCTCTACGCCCTTCCGTATGTGGGCCGTAGAGATTTTCGAACCGAAGATGCTCAGGAACGGTTTGATACCAAGTTTCAGGAAGTAATATTGACCCTGGAAGACGTCCAGGGCGACGTTCCCATAGGGCTTTCAGTGATGGCAGAGTTGGAAAAAAGCAGAGTCCAATAACCATGAGAACAGCAGCTCGCGTCATTTGTTCCGCTATCTTGTGTTTTGTTGCTATAGAAAGCTGCACGCTCTCTTCAAATCCCCGTGATGTTCTCACGCACTATTTGACCGCGGTGTATAAGGGGAAATACCGGGACGCATATACCTATATAGCGGCGCGGGACAAGGCAGTTAAAACAGCGGAAGAATATATGCAGGAACAGGCGACCAATCCGGCATTAAGAGTAGCACTGGCGCTGGGCATGACATGCCCGTTTACCCTGAGCGAGGTTTCAACCGCTAACCAAACCGCTGTCCTGACGGTAAGCCAGACCGTGCCTGATATGAAGACGATTATTAATCGGTTTGAGGACACAGCGTCAGCACGCGTATTAACTGAAAACGAATTTAAAAAACTTACTGTAAAAGATATTCAGGAAAAACTGCAGGGACAGCAGATACCGTTAACGACCATCCATGATACCTATACTCTTATTAAGGAAGTAGATTCGTGGAAGGTTTTTTTTGATTGGAAAAAGCAACTGGCTGAGCAGCGCAAACAGGATACAATTAATACGCTGCTCGCCGAAGCCTCACAACTGCGGCGAACACACAACTATGAGGAAGCCCTGAGAAAATATAATGAGGTATTAGCCATTGATAATAATCTCACGCAGGCTCAGGCGGAAAAAGCCGAAGTAGAAAAGGAATTGAACCTAATTAAAGAAAAGCAGCAGTATCTTTCACAGATTCAATTGCTGAACATACGCATTGAGCGGCAGAGGCAACGGGGTTCTGATACGCTCAAGGACAGCATCATAGGCACTATTGTCAATAAGGGGGAGAGAACACTTGCCAAAGTTAAGATTGCTGTGTTTTTCCTTGACGCTGGAGGCAATGAGATCGATTATCCGGCCCTTGCCAGCGAATTTTCCTTTATTTCGGATAATCAATTGTTAACACCGGGGTCAAAAAAAGAATTCGGGTTCACTATTGAGGGGTATGCACCGCCAGAATGGTCAGGAGCGGTGAGGGTGAAGGTTACCGATATTGAATTTTCACCACTTGTGCATTTTTATATAAAGCCGGACCGACCAGCACTGCCTTCTGCCGTTGTTTCACCATCAACCACGGCCGTTGCAAAGACCCCGCCCGTTTCAATTACCCCAACAGAATCAATGCAGCATATGCCGCGGTATCACGTGGTTAAACCCAATGAAACGGTTTTTAGCATTGCCAACCGGTATGGGCTTTCAACAGAGGAGCTGAGTCGCCTTAACAATTTAAGTCAAAACCAGAACATTAAACCAGGCCAGAAACTCCTTGTCGCTCAATGAACAATGTTTATATTGAGATGTTGTTCGCTACAATTCATAACGCACTGCCCTTACTTCGCCTCTATCGGGTATTTGCCATCAAGCCACGCCTTCCATCCGCCCTTTAACACTTTCACATTGGTGAACCCAGCTTTTATCAATTTTTTCGCCACCCGGGCGCTGGTATCACTGCTTCAGGAGCAGCAGTAAAGGATAATTTCTTTGTCAAACGGCAGTGTAACAACCCAGGATGAAAGGTCCTCTGGATCAACCCGCCGGGAACATTTAATTTTGATTTTGCTTTTCTCCCACAGCTCAGAATCCCTCAAATCAAGAATCACCACCTGAGTAGAACACAGTTTTGCATTGAGCTCTTGGGCGGTAATGCGCTCAACGGCGGCAGCGCTGCCGTATGCAGATAAGAGGATACTTATTGGTAATAAACAGAGTATCAGAACTGTTCCAATATTTTTTTTCATGCTAACCCCGTCGTATCACTTTATCAGGGTTGCTCCTTCCTCAGCGCCTTAAAAATACCTTTCAGCATACCGCTGAAAACCAGCACATGAATTGGATAAAACACATACCAATAGAAAATACCAGAAATGCCCAGCGGGTCAAAAATTGATGTCAGCCTGATGGTAGAATGTGAAGCATCTCCTTTCACCTCAAACTGCAGCCACGCCCTGCCCGGAACTCTGAGCTCGGAAAACAGGCGCATCATGCGATCCTGTTCAACCGCTTCAACTCGCCAGAAATCTATCGTATCGCCGGGAAGCACGCAGCGGGGATCGCGACGTCCTCGTTTAGAGCCGACGCCGCCGACCATTTTATCTAACAGACCTCTCAGGCTCCACAGCCAGTTAAAGGTGTACCAGCCGGTCTCGCCGCCCACACATTGTATGCGTCTAAAGCACGCAGCAGGAGGGTAGGGGACGATAATTTCCCGTGAATAGACAAATCGCGAACCAAATCGCGCGACACCCAGGCGCGATTGATAAACAGGAGCTGCGTCAGTCCACCGTGTTTCTGAAAATTCTCGGTCTTCATTGGCAAGCGCCCGTTGAATCGCTTCTTTCACGCCGCGCGGGCGAATACTAAATGCTTCCAGCGCGGAATGATCTTGCACGATCGTTTCATTTTTAACTCCTTCTATGAGCCAGCGGCCCACTTGGTAGTATAAGGGTGTAACCAGGGCGAGCCAGAAACTTGAAAGCCACGGACTCAGCCACGGAACGGGTATAATAAGGCGCTTGAGACCGCGCTGTCTTGCATATTCCCGCATAATTCCTTCATATGATGTTATATCAGCGCAGCCAATTTCAAAAACAGCACTTTCTTTAATTGGCAAATCAAGGGCGGCAATCAGGTAGGCAATGACATCTTCAATGGCAATGGGCTGTGTGCGTGTTCTCACCCAACGTGGTGTAATCATGATCGGCAGCCGTTCCACAAGTGCACGAACCAACTCAAAGGAAAGAGATCCCGATCCGAGTATGACTGAAGCACGAAATTCAACCGTTGGTATGTGTGATTGTCTGAGGATTGCGCCAACTTCCTGGCGGCTTGCAAGATGCGGCGAGAGTTTGTGCCCGGATCCGAGTCCTCCCAAATAAACCATTCTTTTGACCCCGGCTTTTTCTGCTGCCCGTGCAAAGTTTGTCGCTGCAATGCGATCCTGCTCTTCAAACGAACCGCGCGCCGCGAGCGAGTGCACCAGAAAATAAGCGCTATGCACACCGGCCATAGCACGGTCAAGTGCCGCCGTATCAAACACATCTCCCTGAACAATGTCGGTTGATGGCTTAACCCGGTGTGCAATAAACTCAGGCCTACGCACCAGACAGCGCACGCGGTATCCTTTGCGTTCCAACTCGCTCAAAAGACGGCCACCAACATAACCGGTTCCACCGGTTACCAGAATGAGCCGTTCATCTACAACAGTAGTATTATTCATTATAAAATAAAATGCCCGACAGTAGGTTGGAATACTGCCGGGCGGTTGTAATTATTACCATTAACTTACCAAGCCAAAGGGAACATCAGCCAATGAAAGCGGATTGCAAAGATTTTCTTTTTTATCAGCAAGCCGGCCGCAATTTATGCACATAAAATCCGGTGCCTGCGCCAGCTTCTTTATCTCATCAAATTTTCCCTGGCCTGCAAGCTCACAGATATGCTTGGAATGGTCGCCGCTGCACGTTTCACATACCAGCGGCAGTTCCTTCGTCACTTTGAAATATACCACATATTTTACCAGCGCCCCTGCTCCCGGGTAGACGCAACGATTGGCCTCCTCTTTTATTTGCTGCAATATCGGGCCTTCGGTCGCCTCTTTGATTTTTTCCAGATAAATGCGTTTGCCGCTATATCCGTTTTCATTGAATGCATACACCGCATGGGGATTTTCAGTTAAATTGGCATGGGTTAGCCGGTCGGTCATGCCAAACACAAATGTGCCATCATCAAGGACATGCGGGCGGGAATAAAATGCAATATTGACTTCCCCCTTTTTATTTGATGTTGCCAGAAAACCTTTTCCGCTTGCGCCGCTGAAATAACTCTTGTAGTCCATAAAGTCCTCCTTCCTTAAAAATAGTATTAGTTAATATATTTGTTTCAACTATAGAACATAATGTTGGCCTTGTAAAGGGCATATTAGCAGGATTTACCCATAATATTTTATCGATGGAAGTGGAACTGCGGCCGGAGGTTTTTCTGTGCCAGTATGTGCTTGCTTGTTTTTTGTTAAAAGACATTCTATAACAATAACAACGTATCAAACATTGTGCAAAATCAAAATGTTAGAGAGTGTTGAATGAAAAATAAAGTATGTTCATGTGTTGTTATAATTATTTGTTTATTGTTTTCATGTTCCAACGGGCTTGAATCTGCTGACCCCAATGCGTATCACTGGAAGGGGCAAGCGCAGTTCTTTGAAGGATGGTATTTTAAGGTTTCCGATCCGGCTACGTTGAAGTCCTTTCTTTTTATCTATGCCGTTTATAATCCTGCTGCCGCTGCGTCAGACAGCACTTCATTTATGATGGCTGGCAATAACAGCCCGGGAACGGCGTCGCTCATCTATCAAGAATACCCTGTGGAAACATTCAGCGCCCGGCACGATATATTTGATATAGCGGTAAGCGCTGAAAATCGTGCCTGGGGCAATGTTCAGGTCCTGCATGCTGAGGGTAGTATTGCAGATGTCTCCCGGCACTGTTCCTGGTCGTTTGACATGGAAATAAGCGAGCAGTGGCCGGACACTATGGGATGGATGGGAACCCTGCAGAATTTGCAAACATACTGGCATGTTGGTGCCATGAAAGCACGCGCAACGGGCTGGATTCAGTGGAATGAAGAATATTTTGAATTTGAAAACATTATGGGCTACCAGGAAAAAAACTGGGGCGAAGAATTTCCCGAATCCTGGTATTGGTTGCAGGCAAACAATTTTGATAAACCGGAAGCCTGCTGCCTTTCGGTGGGCGCCGCTTCTATGCCGATAGGGCAACTGCTGTTTAAGGCCTGCGGTATTGGATTTTATTACCGCGATCAACTGTATACCTTTAGCTTTCCCCAGCAGCCTGCACGCATTAGCGCGGATGTTGCGCCGGGATCGTGGCATATTCAAGGGCGCAGGGGAAATTTTAAAATAGTTATTGATGGAAGCTGCAATTCCGAACAACTCATGAATCTCATGAATCCGACCATAAGCGGCATCAAGGCCTGGACGTGGGAAAGTGTCAATGGCACGGTTCGCGTGCGGCTTTACCGGAAGGGCGTGCTACGGTGGAAGTTGTTAGTTGATGCCACCTCTAACCTCGCAGGCGTTGAATTCGGCGGCAGAAAATGGCTTGGCTGGAATAACGAATAGCTCGCAATGACATCATGCCTTATTCAACAAGCATCGCAATCTTTTGACGTGACTGCTATTTGGGAACTTCTGGTGTGAACAAAGCGTTTTTAATAAAAATTTTAATGCTGATGCTTTCGTATGTTGGCTCGCCCGTTGCCGTTGTGTTTGGAGCATCATTTGAGTTCCTACCAACGTGCTACACATCAGATGAATTACAGCAGCTAAAAAAGTGGGAAGAATTATGGACAGGAAAAAAGATAGATAAAAACAACGTTGATCAAATTGCTGAATTTCTTCCCGACGCGTATGTTTCCCTCTATAAAAATCCAGAATCCTGGGGCGCGCCCGGCGAGGGATTCTATTTTTATATCGTTCCCTACCGGCGAGCGAGTGAAACGTCCGGTATGGTTGAGGCGACAAAGAAATATGCACCGGTTGTTGCAATGGATGATACCGGCCGCCTGCTTCGCTACACCGATATTGCGGGGAGGCCCTTTCCCAATCCCAAAACCGGTCTGGAAATAGCCTGGAACTTTGATTTTAATACGCACGGCGACGGCTGTTTTTACAACAGAACGGGTTATAACATAATACCGGCAAAGAAGACCGAGCGCGTCGGCGATCAGGATGCGTGGGAACTGTTCTGGATTCATCGGGTTGATGTTGAGCCGCGGCCTGCTTTTCAGCACAACCCAAAGGGTATTTCAAAGTCAACTTTCTATCACATGTATTCCCCTCCCGAATATAAAAATACCCGCATGTTTAATCTTCGCTATATTGATTTTGATAAAAGCGACAATGCGTATTTATGGTTTAGCGCCTTTCGCCGAATTCAGCGCATTTCAAATACGGAACGGACTGATTCCATTGACGGCACCGACCTTATCTATGACGACGAATACTTCTGGGATGGCCAGATACTGCGAAACACGTATGTCTGGAACGGATATAAGGAACTGCTCTGCGCGCGTCATCAGGACATGGCGCAAACGGCGCGCCAGTCCGGCCAGACGCTGTTAAATAATATTACGCGCGAGCGCGCCAAGACGCTGGTTGTTGAAGTAACCAGTACGGATCCCCATTATATTTACGGCAAGCGGATATGGTATGTCGATCCGGAAACGTTCTTAATATTATGGACTGAAATATATGACCGGCAGATGCGTTTGTGGAAATGCTTTGAGAATTTAACAAGCGATATTACGACGAAACACGGCGAGACTAAAAATTTTATAGTGGGCACCCATTTTGTTGACCTTCAACGCCGGCATGCGGGCACTTGGAAAAATTCTCGGGTGGAAGTCGGAATAGATATACCGCAAGATATGTTTACCCTGTATAATTTGCAAAGGGGTGGCTACTGAAGTGTCTCTCAAGAGTTTGGCGTACCGGAATCAGTGCTGGAGCATTTTGTTAGCAGGCGCCATGTGTTTAATTCTTGCGCCGCATTTAACATACGGGCGGATAGTGCTTCGCGACGGTCAGCTTGAGCTTTCCGGATATGCGCGAGAGTATTATTTAATTCGCACGCACATTCCGCATGCCGAGCAGCAATTCCATAAGTCAAATATGGATATGGCGCTTAGTAGTTTTCTTCTGGAAGGGTTGTATAAAATAGCCGATACTGATGGCCGGAATATACATTTTTTTTGCGGATTAAGATACTGGTATGAAAAGGCGGCTGTTTTTGACAGCAAACTTCGCGACAGCATACCTGCCCAGGCATACAACGGGTATCTTTATCCCCGAATTGATGAAATCGTCAACGAAGCCTATCTTGATTTTACCCAGGGACCGTTGCGGCTGCTGTTAGGCAAACAGATTGTGGTCTGGGGGGAGACAGACATTGTCCGCACTGCAGACGTGGTTAATCCGCTTGATCTGCGTTACTCGCTGCCCGGCATTGATACCTGGGATGAAATCAAGCGCGGGCTATGGATGGTGCGGAGTTTTTATAAAACAGAACTGCCGGGCGATATGCTTATTGAAGGCCTTTTTGTGCCAGGCGATTTCCAATATCTGCGACTGCCTCCAGAAGGCACGCACTGGGGCATTAGTCCGGTTGAGACATCATTGACGCCTGGCGCAGGATTTGGCTTTGGGCACTGGTATCTGGAAAAGATGCGCCGCGATGCTCGCGGCTGGAATTTTCACGACAACTATGAATACGGCCTGCGGCTTCGCGGATATACGCTGGATATTGACTGGACGCTGTTTTACTTTAATACGCGAAGCGATTTAGCTACCCAAAATCCCGCGCGTTCGGTTTCCTTTGCGCTGGCATACGCTGTCGCCGCAGTGAAAGGATTAATAAGCGGCGGGCGAACTGCGCCGCATTTTCCCGGTTATGAAGTATTCAGATATAAGCGCTATTCTGTCATAGGCGGCACTGCGCAGACCCTGATTGAGCAGCTCCACGGTTCGGTGTGGAGAATAGAATGGTTTTATGAGATTGGCCAGCATTATAATAAATCAGCGGGCGGTCAGATGGGCATAGCCTATGATGAAGTCAAACGAAATTCATGGGGCGCCGGATTGAATTATGTAGATAAATTCACCCTACCGATCATCACTCATCGGTGGTGTAACGATAAGCAGCTTGAAACAAGCATTACTCTCTATTATGAAAAGATTTTTAACTATAACCATGATTTGGTAGTAGATTTTTCGCGCGGTCACCGTATTGGCGACAGCCATGCCGTCATGCTTATCTGGAATTTTGTGCAGCCCATTCAGCATGAGACGTGGATGTTCATTTTTGCTGGCACCTATAATCCAAATGGCATGTATTTCCTGTTACCCCTGCTCAGCTATGCGCCGGGCAACCACTGGCGGGTGGAGACCGGCGCTGCGTTGTTCGGTGACCGCTCGGAACGAGCGCGCCATCCCTACCGGGACAAGGATAGCATGATCCTGCGCGTCCGATATGAATGGTAATCAGTAACCCCCACAAAACAGTGCCTCACGATTCCGAAGCTCTTCCTAATTTCCCCTGAAAACATGGCGTTAATTGTCAGATATTTTTTTAAAAAAGCTACAGATTTTATAAAAAATAACGACTTCTAAATCTGTAGTTACTTTTGATTGACACACTATTACAAAGAAAAAGAACAATGGTTGAAAAAAGGTTATCAAAAAGATACCTCAAACGCCTTAAGGTTCGGTATGGGCTTGAACAGCCAACCAAGCTTGCCTTTACTGAAGATATTAACCGTCTCAAAATTATATTGACATAATCATATGGATTGTTATATAGT
>CAZQKW010000016.1:0-65414 GCA_964594075.1 uncultured Thermodesulfobacteriota bacterium
TAAGGACTCTTAAAAAGACTATTCTTTATGCACAACAAACCCAGAAGAAGCTAAAAATATTACTTCATGAAATTACCCCGTATTGCCGGCTATAGATATAAACAATTATCCCCCGTGCAGCTGCTTATCAAAGACGAGCTCAGCGACATTTATTCTGACGAAATATGGCTGAGTTTTTCCCGGGAACTTTTTCATAAAACAGGTGGCGAGCATACACAAAAACAGACGACACAAAAAACAATTTTTACCATGCGCGTTCCGCCCGGGGACTCAGGGAACCTCTGCGTGGTAAAAAAATATACCAGTAGGGGTTTTATTAAAAGTGCCAAAGACATGTTACGCCATTCCCGAGCCTTTCACGAATTTCAAACGGCGCTCTCCATATCTGAAAAAGGCATATTAACCCCCGAGCCTCTGGTAGTTGCCGAGTATGTGTCGCACGGCCGGGTCTCTTCAAGCCTGCTCATTACACAATTTATTGCAGATGCATATGAGCTGAAAAAATATTTTATTAATCCGCAGCGCGAAACGCGTATATCCCATCAAGTATTAGAGCGCCGAAAGGTCATTGAGGCGTTCGGCACGCTAACAGCAAAAATATTTAATAGCGGAATATATCAAGATGATTTTGCGCTGAATAATTTCATGGTGAAACAGGAGGATGGAGGGGTCAAAATTTATTTTATTGATTTTGAGCGGGTGGCAATTAAAAAACGGCTTTATGAACAGGAAAAAACGAAACTTCTCGCCAAGCTTAACCGGGTGGGCTGTGAAGTGACTGTCAAGGACCGCCTGCGGTTTCTCACGAGCTATCTCAAAGAAGCTGCCGGACCGGCAAAAGAACTAAAACAATATGCCAGAGAACTGCAACGTGCAACCATCTCCATGCTTAAGAGGGATGTGCGGCGCGGAAGAATTACCAGTGTTTATACCGCAGAGGAATATAAAAAGTTTGACACTGGTGGTTGCCACGGAATTTGTCAAAAAGGATACCGGGAACAAGACCTGGTTAATCAGGTTCGGCATATTTTGCACCACGATACTCAGGATACCATGAGCTTAAACTTTGGGCTGGAATCTCATGTGCTAAAGATGGTGCCTTTTAAAAAAGGTGGCGCTGCAAAAATGTGGGCAGCCATCAATGCGCTTAAGCTTGCCGGGTTTTCCATAGATTTGCCGCAGGGCTATATTGAAACAAAAAGCGGCGGATTTCTTTTTTTTAAAATACCCGAATCAGGCACATTCCTTGATTTTGAAGCAATGTGTAAAGTTTCGGGGGCAACTACCATGAATTTCCTTAAAATTAATTTCCCTGCGCAGCTTAAAAGCTGCCGTGATCTTTTAGCCACACTTTAGGGCGTGAAACAGAAAATCCTGCCATCTTCGAGCCCGCTGGTAAAAATATTGGATGCCTCGAGTGGACGGCATTCTTTTGCCTTTCTTTATATTACCAATCTCTGTAACCTTGCCTGTGTCCATTGCGCTTTCCAATCAGCGCCAGATAAAAGGCAGTCACATATGGATGCGGAACTTGTGCTGAGAGTTTTAGATGAACTCCATGGTATTCACGATATTACCATCACCGGAGGCGAGCCGCTGCTGCACCCGGATTTCCCAAAAATTCTTTCTCATGCTTCCCGCTGTGCGTCAATTGTTTATGTAATGACCAATGGCATCTTTTTAGTCGGTTTAGAATTGCTCAAAAAGCTGGCAAACAACAATAAGAATCTACACAGCCTCAAACATATTTTAAAAAATGCGATGGACGAATTTCCTGAAAATGTGCATTTGTTTTTTCCGCTTGATACTTTTCATCTAAAGGCGTTCAGGCCATATAAATTCTTACTTAAGGGGCTGTCACAAGTTGCCGGAGAGTGGAACCTGATGGAGAATAAACCTTTTATCGGTTTTCTCACTAATGATATTTCGCCGGAAGTGAGCAAAAGGCTTTGTGATGAATTTAATGTGGGTTCCTGCTGTCATGTTGGAACCGCCATATTCTCGCCCTGGAGAAAAGTCTCGGGCATTTATTCATGGTATAGGGCGCACCCTTTAAATCAGACGCCATTTCCGGGCGGGATTTATATCAACTATAAGGGGGTGTATTTAAATGAAGGAGCACTGCTGCTTGATTTGCGAGAGGGCATTGAAACACCTTTGAAAATCGGTATATTGGATAAAAATAAACCGGATAAACGGCAACTATATAATCTTTATCTAACGGCATTTCAGCGATAGCCTCCAGAATATTCTTCACTGCCTATCAGGATTTGCTAAAAAATCATCCCTGAAATTCAGGTAAACCGCAGGAGAACACAAAAACGCAATGGCAATAAAGGGAAAATGAAAACCCCAAAGCTGTGTTATCTCCAGCAATGAAATATTGCGGAGATAGCCTTGTTGCTGCTTATGCCTTGAAAATGGCAAATTAAATGCTATATTAAAGCTGAAAATGTAAAAATTACGTAGATCAAACGAGAGAATTTTAGGGATAGCATATGAACCAAAGGATTCTGAAGCTTCCTGCATAATGCCTCCCGGGACCCAATCCTGCGGAGGCTTTTAATTTTTTTGCGCGGGGGAAACCACAAGCACACGGACGAAGGAATGCTTTGCGGTTACACCCCAAAAATTGAATAAAGAAGACACAGGAGGGATACAGAAAATAGTTAGTAAAGAACTGTTACAAGAGAGGAGATTAGAATGTTTATTCAGCAAACAGATCTTTTTAAGGGAATGAGTCAGTCTTTCCTTGAAGACTTAAACAAGTTTGTCGTTACAGAAAATTACCAGAAGGGAGAATTTTTATTTAAAGCAGGCGAACCGGCCCATCATTTTTATGTTTTGCAACAGGGGCGGGTGCGCATCATTGTCGGAGTGGCGGGGCACACCATAACGATGGCAAGCAATCCCGGCGAATCATTTGGCTGGTCGTGTCTGGTTGGGTTTGATTCGTATACGGCAACTGCTGAATGCCTTGTGCCGTGCACACTGATAAAAGTTGAGAAGGAAAAACTGCTCAAGCTTTTGGAGAAGGACCCTGCAAGCGGTATGTTATTTTACAAACGACTCGCCTTTGCCATAGGGCAACGACTTGTAAACACCTATAATATGCTTCTTGCTGGGCAGGCAGAAAGCAAAGAGCCGTCGTACGGTTAAACACATTTAAATTTAATATACAATTCTAGCGAGATTCGTCTATTCCCGTCATCCTGATCCGTAGCTGTGCAGGCCCGAGAGGAGAAAATTCACGCCGAGAAAGGTGAACAGCACAGCGGCAAAGCCAATTATTGAGAGCACTGCTGTTTTTCTTCCTCGCCAGCCGCGGGTCAAACGGGCATGGATGAAAGCGGCGTAAACAAACCAGGTGATAAGCGACCAGGTTTCCTTCGGGTCCCAGCTCCAGTAGCTTCCCCACGCATAATTTGCCCACACAGCGCCGGTTATAATGCCGATACTGAGCAGTAAAAAGCCGATTGCGACTGTTTTATAAATAATTTCATCCAGCGCTTCCATTGACGGCAATAGTTCGTCGCCTGTTTTCTGAGCTGCAGAGCTTTGAGGAGCAGCTTTTCTTAATTTGATAAGGTAGGTAATGCTCGAACCAAAAGAGATGGCAAAGGCAGAATAGGAAAGAAAGCAGGTCATAACATGATAGGTCAGCCAGTTGCTTTGCAAAGCAGGTATAAGCGGCTCAATTTCATCCTGTATGTTTGGGGACAGAGACGCATAGGCCATGGCAATTGAGACCAACGGGAAAATAAAAATACCCAGCGCTTTGCTCCGATAACGAAACTCTATAATGAGGTAAACCAGAACAGTTGTCCAGGAAAGCGACATGAGCGATTCATATAGATTGGAAAGCGGGATGTGACCATAGCCAAGCTGGTATGATTCATACCAGCGCATGCCGAGGGCCGCCGTGTGCACCAGAAGACCTGCAATAGTAATTCCAGTAATTATTTTGCCAAATTTTGGATTGCGAAAAAACAGATACGTGAAATAGCTCACCATGCACACGAGATAGGTAATGGTTGTGATACCCAATAGTTTGGAACTTATCATGAGAAGCCTCTTTAGGATTTTAAATTTTTGAACAATGTTTCAAATTCTCTGGCAAATGCCGCATGGTTTTTATTGGTCGAACCGCCCAGCACCGCTTTAAACTCGCCCTCCTTTTTTTCGATGCGCAACCAGATGCGCCGATGGGAGGTAAAAAAAGCGACAAATGTTCCGACTACCAGAAGCGCGCAGCCCAGCCATACAATCCACACCCCGGGATCACGCGTTACCTGTAATCCGGTAAAGTATGTCGGTTCAAAGTTGAGTAATTGTATGTCGAACGGCCGGTCTCCTTTGCCATGAAAATCCGGATACCGGGCAAACACCCAGGTGGTAAAATTTTCCGTGCCGTCTTTGAGAACCGTGAGATTTAGCGCCGGATTGTTTAACTGCTCAGACCGCGAAAAAGCCTTTCCATCAGCGCCCATAGAAAAATCAGCAAGAAACTCATTAGCCCGAATCGCAAAGGGCGTTCCCGGTATTGATGCCGTTGAACCAACCTTTACCTCAAGCTCATGCTTCCCTCCCCCGTCTTTTTGTGTCAGTCTGATACGGGCACTGCCACTGCCATCAGGAGCTGCACCGTAGGTTGACTGATAAAAAAAGATTCCCCGGTAGATCAGAGGATCGTTTACCTCAATCGTTTTCCGCAGGACTTCTTTATTGTCCTCAAGTATGGTGAGAACGCTTTTATAGTCTTTTGGGCGCTGCGAGCCCTCATAATAGGACACTTCAAATTTATCGCAGCGAACCCCAAAATCAAGTTTCTTAATTGCATTGGATTTTTTCATCTGGATAACATTGGAGGTCTGTCCTTCAACAATCTGCATGTACCCCTGGAAGCCAAGGAGCCCTGCTATCGCGCCAACAATTATGATTACCAGGCCAAGGTGCGTCAGGTAAAACCCCAACCTGGTATAACGGCCGCTTTCAGAAAAAAAATGCCACTCTCCCGCGTTTTTTATCAAAGAAGGTTTTTTTAAATAGTTCCCAATAGCAGTTATGGTTTGCTCTTCATGCTGTGGGGTAAATTTTTTCAAATTAAATTTCTTTACCAAAGCGAGGCTTTGGAGAAGCCCGTCGTCAAGAATTGTGGCACCATGAAACATAAGGCGCCAAATGCGGGGCAGGCGATTGATAGAACAGGCAATCAGGTTCAGGGTAAAAAGGCTTATGAGTGCGATAAACCACCAGGTGTGAAACAAATCAAAGAAGCCCAGTGCGCTGAATAGGTTATAGGTTGACCTCCTATACAGTTGCAAATACCGCATGGGTGCTTCGTTTTGTGGAATGAGCGTCCCTATAACGCATACGGCGGAAAGCAGGATGAGCAGCGCAATGGTAAGCTTAATGGAAATTAAGAAATTCCATATCCGGGCAAAGGCACTTTTTTTATTTTCAGCGCTCATGCAGCAGGGTCTCCGTAGAATAAAATTTTGCGGAAATTGGCTTATTAGTTGCTGATAATTAATAACAGAACTAACTCTATGAATGCAAGTGCTACGTGATGTTTAAAATATTTTCAATGAAACGTCAAAAACCTATTGACATCCGTATTCTTTTTTTGATACTAAAGCATAAAATTTTTAACAATTTTAACTTAAGGATGCAATTGTGAAAAAATGGGTCGTATATACGCTGCTTGCGCTGTTGCTTTTTGGGTTGCCTTTCATAGCCTATACTGCGGATGAGTATGTCGGAGCAAAAAAGTGCAAACTCTGCCATATAAAAATATACAAATCCTGGGAGAAAACCAAGCACGGCACCGCCTTTGATACGTTAAGCGCCGGTGTGGCTGCTGAGGCGAAAAAGAAAGCCAACCTTGATCCGCAGAAGGACTATTCATCTGATCCTCAATGTATTGATTGCCACACCACCGGCAACAATGTTCAATTCCCGGGAATACAATGCGAAGTGTGTCACGGCGCTGGGAAAAAATACACTGCTATCGGCATTATGAACAAAAAGCTGTGGAAAGAAAACCCCGAAAAGCAGCGCAAACTTGCTTTAGATGCCGGCCTTATTGTAAAGCCCGATGAAGCACTGTGCAATAAGTGCCATAACGAGAAAAGCCCCACCTATACCCCGTTTAATTTTGATGAGCGATATAAAGAAGTAGCTCACAAAAATGAGTAATCCCTTTCAGCACTTTCTTCAAAATTAGCCCTGAATCAGGCAAACCGCATGAGATCACAGTATCGTGTCAAAAAATTAATACCCGAGTTTTGGGGTTTTTCTCTGTCACAACAATGTGCTTTTCCGCTGGCATCACGATCCTGGCGCAGACGGTTGTGTTGTGCCGATGGAAAACCCATAGACGCTTCTTCATCCCCATCAATAAAATATTTTGGAGAAGGTCCTTTCTGTTTTTTGTTTGGTATAAAAAGAGGCCGGTCATATTTGACTGGCCTCTTTTTATGGGCGTTGTCCGAATCCAAAGGTTTCTGTCTAATAAGTCGTGGCTGACTTTTTTAGCGTTTACACACTGGACAGTTGGGATCTTTATTAATAGCCACTTTCTGAAACTCCATCAACTCACCATCCCAGATTAGAAGCCTGCCTTTAAGATTTTTTCCAATTCCTGTTAGCCATTTAATGGCTTCTGTTGCCTCAAGCACGCCGATTACGCCAGGTGTGACACCGGCTACCGGAAAAACTGCCGGTGGCGGAGAGCCGGGGAAAATGCAGTACAGGCAGGGAGTTTCCGGTGTATGAATAAAAGTGAGCTGTCCTGAAAGGCCGTAGATACCTGCATGAATGAAGGGTACCCCTTTTTTTGCCGCATAGCGATTAAGGACATGGCGGGTGGGAAAGTTGTCCAGACAGTCCAGAATAATATCGCTGGCGCCGACCAGTTTGGCTACTGTTTCATCGTTTATCGTCGCATTCAGCGGCTCAATCGCAACATGAGGATTGAGCTCTTGGAGAGTTTCCTGGGCGGAATCCGTTTTGCTCCTGCCAAGATCCTTCTCAGTGTGGAGCAGCTGACGATTCAGGTTTGAGAGTTCTGGCGAGCCATTATCACAGATTCTGATCGTGCCAATGCCTGCCACGGCCAGATACATCGCAACCGGCGACCCCAAACCTCCTGCGCCGGCAATGAATACCGTTGCGGAACGGAGTCTTTCCTGCCCCTCTTCGCCCCAGTTTCGAATCAGCATCTGGCGATGATAACGTTCCCGTTCTTTGTGAGTCAGCATGATAACCCCTGTTTAATTGCTTTACGGCTGTTCGTCAATAATGTTCTACAATGTTTTCCAGACGCCGGGCAATCACATCAGCCAGGTTATCCATTACTTTTAAGCCGAGGGAATGGTTTTCTCTGAACAGAGCCATGATATCTGAAGCCTGTATGCGAATAAATGTCGAATCTTCCGCGCATTCGGCAGTCGCCGTGTAATATTTATTGTATTTTACAAAGGCCGACCAACCCAGGATTTTCCCGGGTTCCATGATTTCAATTATATTCTTGCCGCGCAGGTTGATACGTGCTTTCCCTGTTTGCAGGATATAGATTCGGTCAGCAATATCGCCCGCTTTCCAGATGACGGTATCCTTCGGCAGTGCTTCTTCCTGACAAATAGGCAGTATTTTTTTTAGTTCTTCATCGGTCAGGCCTGAAAATATTTCAGCATTTTTAATGTGTTCAATGGTTACCATGGCTGCCCCCTTTTGTAACAAGGCGTTTTAGATCGATCTGACAGGACAAAAAATTAAATCTTTGAGCCGGCGCGCTTCTTTTCAATCCATACATTATATATCTCAATAATCTCCCCGGCAATTCTGTCAATCGTTTTTCCTGCCGTTTCAACAGTAACATCCAGTGCTTTCTGGTAGAGGGGTGTGCGTTGTTGTAATATCTCCTGAACCTCTTCAATGAATGTTTTATTGCCCGACAGAGAAGGACGGCTGGTATCGTATTTTATGCGGTCAATAATAGTATCCACATCAGCTTTCAACCAGAATAAAAGACCATTCTGTTTAAGTATGCGAACATTCTGTTCTCTGAGAATCACCCCGCCGCCCGTGTCTATGACGCAGGCGTCTTGCTGGGCTGCTTCCGCGACAGCCTGTGATTCAAGATCCCGAAAATATTCCCATCCGCGTTTTTCTACGATTTCAGTAATTGAACAGCCAGCGCGCTGCGTTATCATAGCATCCAATTGCAGTAATGGCCACGCAAGTTTCTGTGCCACTTTTTCACCCACAACTGTTTTGCCAGCTCCCCGATACCCAATAAGAACTATATTCATAAGCGAGAAATCTTAAATGTTTATTCCGCAATTCGGATGTATTTGTTCACGGAAAAGAACGCTCAATGCATTATGTTCCCTTCAAAGCCCGCACTGTGATCGACCGTTATGCGCTCGTAAGGGCGCTTTGCAGCACTTCACGCATAACATCTTGGGGAGCCTCCTTTCCCGTCCACAGCCTGAATTGCACTGCAGCCTGATTGATAAACATTTCTGTGCCGGGTATAATAACACACCCGGCACGCTCAGCATCCGCAAGCAGGCTGGTTTTCATCGGATTATAGACAATGTCAAACACGACCAGGTTTTTGTGCAATAGGTCTGCAGACACCAGAGACTGTTCAGGATGCGGATACATACCAATCGGTGTTGCATGAATCAGTATTGTGGATTGATCTAATGCACGAGACAGTGTTTCAGCCGTAAGCAGATTCCCCACCACGGCACCGCGCAGTATGCGCGAGCAGTCATGGGCGAGCTTTAGCACTTCATCATTTATCGCGCCCAGGATGGTCAGCTTTTCAGGCGGGGATTTTAATGCCAGAGTCATAACAATTGCCCGCGCCGCGCCGCCCGAACCGAGTATGACAATGTGCTTTCCTGACGGGTCAAAACCGGCATGCCGCAACGCCTGAAGCGCGCCATCTCCATCACTGTTGTAGCCGATAAGCCGCCCATCAGTATTAACAATGGTATTTATACTGCCAATGGTGCGGGCCGCCGCATCAATTTCATCAAGTAACGGTATCGCAGCTATTTTATGCGGCAGCGTTACACTTACGCCACGTATGCCTAGCGCCCTGATGCCTCCTATCGCCGGCTTCAGGTCGGTAACCCGGCATGCCACATACACCCAGTTAAGTCCGCAGGCGTGGAACGCGGCGTTATGAATGAGCGGTGAAAGAGAGTGCTCAATAGGATCTCCAATAACTGCGCAAATAACAGTTTTTGCGTCTATTCTTAGTTTATCCATAGTGTTAAGATAGTTGCAGAGGGAGGAACCGCTTTGTGTTCGGCAGGTAATAATAGTTGGGAACAATTAAAAAGGAAGAGTCCGTATAGCAGACTCTTCCTTACTATCAAGAATCACTCTAAGATCTCTAAAATAGTTCGTTTACCGAGTTTGGCCGAGGCAGCGCTTAAAATGGTGCGAATTGCCTGGGCAGTCCTGCCTTTTTTGCCAATAATTTTACCAAAATCAGTACGGGCAACCCGCAACTCAATAACCGACGTTTTATCTCCATCTACTTCCTTTACCTGAATCTGTTCCGGATTATCAACCAGCGACTTAGTAATTTCTTTAATGAGCTCTTTCATGTCCATAATCCCCTCCGCTCACATAATAAGATTAACAGTTTAAAATAAAAACAACGGCGCTTACCAATATGCTGCTGTAGCTGTAATTTTTTTATTCTATTAATTTTACCAATATTGTCAAGCAGAATGAAAACCAGGATGTTCTCCAAAAATTTATTTATCGTTTGGTGTAGAGAACACCTGGGGGTTTTCTTTTTCTCTTTATTACCATTGCGTTTTTGTGTTTTATGCGGTTTATTGGAAATTTAGTAGTAAATTTTTGGGAAAGAAAGAAAATGAAAGCATGCGTAATGGGCATGTTATTAAGCAGTAAATGTTATATCCAAAAAGTTTATGAATTGCAGTCTTTAGCAATAAGCACAGAGATATCTTCCGGGGTGTAGGGAAGGCGGGAAAATATTTTTTGCTCGATAGCGTGTGTTCGAATTTTAAGCCGGGCGATGCGATTCTGTGACTTTTTAGTTCTTCCGTAACGATGCATAAGATCCCTAAAACGCTCATCAAGGCTGACGAGCGTGCTGTGACGCACCCGTTTATCAGCATAGTTTACCACTTCTTCTTCAGTGACACGTGAACTGTTCTGTACCGGGGGAACGGTGATATGGGCATTGACTATAGCGGCAATACGTTTATAGCCTAATGAAGCCAACAACCGTGCAGCCGTTTCTGCATGATTTTCGCGCGTGTTGATGCTGTTAGATTTTGTTATATCGTGAAGAAGGGCGGCCGCCTCAATTTCATTAATATTAAGAGTTTCGCCATGTTTGTTCAGTTCCTTTGCCAGAGCACACGCAACCCGACAAACGATTGTGCAATGCTCTCTGATATGCCGAGGCATGTGATAGCGCTCCATGAGCTCATGACACTGATCTTTATCCGGAACAGTTTTGTCCATAAATATTTTATACAGCAACTATATAATAATGCCCCGCTGGAACGAAAACAGCGGGGCACCACTATTTCAAAAAATAAAAAGAGTTTATTTATTTGTCAAGAGCGATCTTTACGTCACCCTTTTCTCGTATGACCGCCTGGGCTGCTGCCAACCGTGCAATGGGCACCCGGAATGGCGAGCAGCTTACATAATTCATGCCGACTCGATGACAAAAATCTATCGTTTTTGGTTCGCCGCCGTGTTCCCCGCAAATGCCAACCTTCAATTCCTTTCTGGTGGAACGTCCTCTTTTAATACCCATGATAACCAGTTCACCAACCCCTTCCTGGTCAAGAACTTGGAAGGGGTCTTTTTCAAAAATCCCTTTTTCTATGTATTCTTTGAGAAACCGTCCTGCATCATCACGGCTAAAACCGCAGGTCATCTGCGTGAGGTCGTTAGTGCCAAATGAGAAGAACTCCGCGTCTTCAGCAATTTTGTCTGCGATCAGAGCAGCCCGCGGCACCTCTATCATAGTTCCAATCATATAGGGAATTTTTATTTTTTGTTCCTTAAAAACCGCAGCAATTGTTTCTTCAATTATCTGCTTGCAGATTTTGATTTCTCCTGTTTCTCCTACCAGTGGAACCATTATCTCAGGATGCACCTTGATGCCCTGCCGTTTAACCGTAATGGCAGCTTCCATGATAGCCCGTGTCTGCATCTGGATTATTTCGGGATAGGTAATTCCAAGTCGGCACCCGCGATGCCCCAGCATGGGATTAAATTCATGCAGCTCTGCAACCTTAGCTTTAACCTTTTGCATCGGAACATTAAGGATTTCAGCCATCTCCATCTGTGACGTGTCATCCAGAGGCAAAAATTCATGGAGTGGCGGATCAATAAGGCGAATCGTCACCGGCCGATTTTTCATGGCTTTGAAAAGCCCCTCAAAATCTTTACGCTGAATGGGCAAAAGTTCCCGCAGCGCAGCTTCTCTGCCGTGCTTATCATCTGCGAGGATCATCTTGCGCATCGAAATAATCCGATCTCCCTCGAAGAACATATGTTCTGTCCTGCACAGCCCGATGCCCTCAGCCCCGAACTTGAGTGCTTGCTCCGCATCACGGGGAATATCCGCATTGGTTCGGACACCCAGTCGGCGGATTTCATCAGCCCATTTCATAAGCGTTGAAAAACTTCCCGAAAGCTCCGGCTCAATGGTTTTGATCTTGCCTGCATAGACTGCGCCAATAGAGCCGTTAATGGAAATATAGTCCCCTTCCTTTATTACTCTGTCGCCGACCCTAAACTGTTTGGCGCGATAATCAATGCTCATGGTGCCGACACCTGCCACACAGCATTTCCCCATGCCGCGCGCAACAACGGCAGCATGCGAGGTCATACCGCCGCGGGAAGTAAGCACGCCTTCCGCAACATTCATACCGCCAATATCCTCAGGCGACGTTTCAATACGAGTAAGGATGACCTTCTCGCCTCTTTTTGCCCATGCTTCTGCATCTTCGGCATTGAAAACCACACGGCCCGTCGCTGCCCCCGGGGACGCCGGCAAACCTTTGGCAAGCAGCGGCGCGCTTTTTTCAGCCTGAGGATCAAACGCGGGATGAAGAAGCTGATTGAGCTGTTCTGGTTCAATCCGCATCAACGCCTCCCGTTTGGATATGAGTTTTTCTTTCACCATATCAACCGCAATTTTAACTGCAGCCGCTGCAGTACGTTTTCCCGCGCGGGTTTGCAGCATATAGAGTTCGCCGTCCTGGATGGTAAATTCCATATCCTGCATGTCGCGGTAATGCTTCTCCAGTTTATCCTTTAACACAACGAGCTTGCGGTAGGCTTTGTTGTTTCTCTTGGCAAGCGTAGTAATGGGCTCCGGCGTTCTGATGCCTGCCACCACGTCTTCTCCCTGGGCATTCATGAGGTATTCACCATAAAATTTATTCTCGCCGGTTGAGGGATTCCTGCTGAAACACACCCCGGTGCCCGATGTTTCACCCATGTTGCCAAATACCATAGCCTGAACGTTGACGGCAGTGCCCAGCAGGCCTTTTATGTCATTCAGTTTGCGATAAGTGATTGCGCGCTCGTTATTCCAGGATTCAAAAACCGCATTAATGGATTTTACGAGTTGTTGCCAGGGGTCTGCAGGGAAATCTTCTTTTGTGTATTTTTTGTATGCTTCCTTATAGCGCGCGACAATCTCTTGCAGGTCTTCAGTGGTAAGATCGGTGTCAAGTTTTACATTCCTGGCTCTCTTTGTCTCTTCAAGTATGTTTTCAAACGCCTCGTGAGGAACGCCCATAACCACATCGCCGAACATCTGAATAAAACGCCGATAGGCATCCCACGGAAACCGATGGTTGCCCGTCTTTTGCGCCAGCCCCGCGATTACCTCCTCATTAAGTCCCAGGTTTAAAATCGTATCCATCATGCCGGGCATTGATGCGGCAGCCCCTGAACGAACCGATACCAGAAGCGGTTTTTTGGGATTGCCAAACTGGGCGTTCATTACTCGTTCAAGCTTTTTCAGGTTAATGAGAATCTGTTCCTTTAAGCCCTGCGGCCACTTTCTATTCTTTTGATAATAAAGTTGGCATGCTTTGGTCGTTATGGTGAAGCCGGGAGGAACCGGCATGCCAAGGTTGCTCATTTCAGCAAGATTTGCCCCTTTGCCGCCCAACAGCTCTTTCATTGCTGCGGTGCCTTCAGTTTTCCGTCCGCCAAAAAAGTATACATATTTGGGTGCCATACCAATCCTCCTTTTATGTGGATATTCTTAATTTATAGCCACTGATATTAAATTATGTTGCGCGGTCTGCGGATCAAATGCCGCATATTTTGCTCGCTCCCTCGCGTGCATCGCCCCTCACTGTATTTACCGAGCGTCACACAATTTAAAACGGGCGGGCGAAAAAGTTCATATAGTTATGGGCAGGAATCTAAAATCAACCCCTAACCATGTTCAAGACAGTCTGGTAAAATCGGCGAAATTCTTGAACAACGAGCCTATTTCGTGCAGCAAAGCCAACCGATTATTACGCAGGGCAACATCCTCCACCATAACCATGACCCCGTCAAAAAATGCATCAACCTCAGGACGTAGCGTTGCAATGCATTTGAGAGCGGCAAGATATTCTTTGCTGTCCATAAGCGATATGACCTGCCGGGAAAGAGCAGCATACTTTTCATGCAGGGCGATCTCTGCCGGGTGTTGCAACAATGCAGTATCGACCGGTCCGGCATCTGTGCCGGAAAGAATATTAACGACGCGCTTAAATGCTATTGCCAGCGGTTCAAAATCAGGTGCCTGTTTTAACTGCTGAAGCGCTTTTACTCTTTTTACCATATCGGTTATATCATCAATACCGCACGAAATAACCGCATCCACCACATCAGCAGGATGCCCCTGGGACACGAGAAGATTCGCCAGGCGACCAGCAAAAAAATTCAACACATCCTGACCCACCGCTTGTGCGGGGCGGGTCAACTTGTCTTCCAAGAGGTCTATTGATTTGTTAACTATTGCGGAAAGAGAGATATGGTAGTGCCGTCCCAGGATTATGTTGATAATTCCCAGGCACTGCCGTCTCAATCCATACGGGTCAGCCGTGCCGGTCGGCACAAGGCCGATGCCAAAACATCCGGCAATAGTGTCAAGCTTGTCGGCAATGCCGATGATAGCGCCAATATCTGAAGTGGGTATCCGGTCTTCTGCAAAACGCGGGAGGTAATGTTCAAAGATTGCCTCCGCCACCTCCGGGTCTTCCCCCGCGATGCGGGCGTATTCTCTGCCCATGATACCCTGCAATTCCGGGAATTCTCCCACCATTTCAGAAACCAGATCCGCTTTGCACAAATGCGCAGCCCGCTCAACACGGCGCTTGAGTGACGAACTGAAATATTTTTCAGTGATAAATAGACTGAGCTGTTTAAAACGGCAGACTTTTTCATAGGAGGTGCCGAGCTGTGCTTGAAAAATAACCTCCTTGAGCTGGTTGGTCAGTGCATCAAGGGATTTTTTTTGATCCTCGGTATAGAAAAAGCGTGCGTCAGAAAGCCGCGCGCGCAGCACGCGCTCATGGCCCTGAGCGGACAGCCGGGGGTCTTTTGCCTGGGTATTGTTAACAGCGATGAAACAGGGCAGGGGATTTCCCTGCCGGTCAAGCACCGGAAAATATTTCTGGTGTTTTTTCATGGTAGTAACAAGCACTTCGCGGGGAAGCTGCAAAAAATCTTTTTCAAAATGACACAGTATGGGAGAACAGTATTCTACCAGATAGATTACTTCTTCAATAAGCGCAGCGTCTTCGTCAGGCACCCCGCCTGCAGTTGCTGCAATTTCGCGTATCTGGGTAATAAGCATCTTTCGCCTTTCGTCGGGATCAACCAGAACGAAGGCGTTTTTTAGGCCTTCATAATAGGATGCAAAGCCGCTAACCGTTATGGGTTGTGGAGCCAGAAACCGATGGCCATACGTGATGTTGCCTGATAAAACGGCGCCGAGCTGAAACGGCACTACCTGGTCCCCAAAAAGCGCCAGCAGCCAGTGGATGGGTCGGGCAAAACGCAGATCAAAATCGTGCCAGCGCATGGATTTGCGAAAGGGAATGGAGAGAATAATATCGGGAAGCAGGCGCGCAAGGAGAGTGATGGTCTGCTCGCTTTTTTCTTTTTTCTCTGCGCAGATATATTCTCCTTTGTCAGTCTGAATAATTTTTACGGCTGAGACTTCTATCCCTTGACCTTTGGCAAAACCCAGCGCTGATTTGGTGGGCTTTCCCTCTGAATCAAATGCCAAAGATTTTGCCGGCCCTATTTTGGTGACTATAAGTTCTTCCTGGCAGATCGCAACGCCACTGGCCATAAGCGTCAGGCGGCGCGGGGTTCCCAGGGTTCTGACATCTTGAAAGGCAATGCGTTGCGTCGCAAGCGCGGTTGCGGTGTTTTCTTTGAGCGCTTTAAGCGCATCGGGCAGGAATGCGGCCGGGATCTCCTCGGTTCCCACTTCAAGCAGTAAATCTTTTCTCTCCATCACGGCATCCTTTTATGCAGCACACTGAGTGCTTCCCGATTCGCGCAGCGAACATATCGTGATATCATGGGTGGAGCTCCCTTTTTGAATGGTGTGCGTTTCGTTTTAATAAGGGGAAACCCAGGGCTTCCCGCTGTTTCAAATATGCCTCGGCAACAGCCCGGGCCAGGTTTCGCACCCGTGCAATATAGCTGGTTCGCTCAGTGATGCTGATTGCGCCGCGAGCCTGCAAAAGATTGAACGTGTGGGAGCATTTCAGACAGTAATCATAGGCCGGAAGTACCAACCCCTTTTCTATCACCCGGTTTGACTCGCGTTCGTACAGGTCAAACAGTTTAAAAAGCATTTTAGGATCTGCAGCTTCAAAATTATAGGTGGAAAATTCAACCTCTCCCCGATGATGAACATCGCCGTAAGTAATAGAGCCAGTCCACAGCAGGTCGTAGACGTTATCAATCCCCTGCAGGTACATGGCGATGCGCTCAATGCCATACGTGATTTCAACCGAGACCGGTTTTAAATCAATGCCGCCGGCCTGCTGAAAATAAGTAAACTGGGTGATTTCCATTCCGTCAAGCCACACTTCCCACCCCAACCCCCAGGCGCCCAGTGTGGGCGATTCCCAGTCGTCCTCCACAAACCGGATATCGTGCTCAAGTGGATCAATGCCAAAGTACTGGAGGCTTTTTAAGTAAATATCCTGGATGTCCAAGGGCGACGGTTTCATAATGACCTGATACTGATAGTAGTGCTGCAGGCGGTTTGGATTTTCTCCGTAACGCCCGTCAGTTGGCCGCCGCGACGGCTCAACATAGGCAACATTCCACGGTTCAGGCCCGATGACCCGCAGAAAGGTGGCGGGATTGAATGTTCCGGCGCCGACTTCAATATCATAAGGCTGCTGAATAACACAGCCCTGCGCAGCCCAGAAATTTTGCAAAGAGAGAATAAGATCCTGAAAAGTCAATATGGTCCTCCCGGTTACGCCGTCTGTTTCTGACGGAGCGTGAAACACCCGAACAAAATATTTTTCCAGTAAACGTTTCCTGGCATGTTATGAAATATGCTCTATAAATTCCAGGGACTTTGGTTTTCTCCCTATATGATATTCCAGAAATCGAGATAAAATCAGTTTCCCCTCGGCATGAGAAGCGGCTGAAAAGTGTATTCTGTGTACTTTTTCAAGGTTCACCTGTTGCACCTGCTGAAAAATTTTGATAGTTCCGTGAGATATTTCAGGAAATGCCTCGTTATGCTGATGACAGGCAGCGCACACAATCCCTCCCTTTTTAACTGAAAAACGATAAGTTTGTGTGGGGAGATAATCGCTGCCACAGGTAATGCAGCGCATGACCTGCGGCTGATAACCAAGCAGCGTTGCCAGCCGAATTTCAAAAATCCTCAATAGATCTTCACGAACGGTCTGTTCGCTCAGCATATTGAGAAAATAAAGCACCAGGGTAAAAACCTCCTCATGCGACTCACGCTCAGGCGTCAGCGTGTTTACCAGCTCCAGCAGGTAATTGCCATAGGCGATTTTCTTTATTTCCTTCGTCAGTTCAGGGAATGTATTAATAATACGACAGTGCTCGAGACGGACCAGCCCGCGGCCTTCTTTTTCGAAGAACGTGACCTCATTGTGGGTGAACGGTTCCAGTGCGCCGCCAAACCGTCGCTGGCTGCGCTTTGCTCCTTTTGCAACACCCCGTATCCTGCCATAGTGTTTGGTGTAGCATGAAACAATCTTATCAAACTCGGCATAGTCAGTTGCCTGGAGTATAACAGCCTCTGATTTACAAGAAGGCATAGCGATTATTGATAATTTTTCCTCACAAAATCATGTACAGCTTTTAAAGTTATTCAACCTACCATAATTACTTTTTTTTTGTCAATTGCAAGTTAACATTGCACGTTAATTTCATGACATCCCCTAACATATTTAATTGCCGGGATACCCCCCGGCGCTTAGGTTTCTTTATTTTCACCTTTATACCCATATCCGTTTTTGTCTTTTCAGTCGGAGTGCCGAAGTTTTGGCGTTAATTTTTGGAAGACGCCCAGTATGTGCGAGCCGATATTCCCTTGACTTTGAGCCAGCATATGTTAATTTTTACGGCTGCAAAATATCCCCGACCGTGATGGCATGGAGGTGTTGATGGATTATAAAAATACTATAAATTTACCCAAAACCGCATTCCCCATGAAGGCCAACCTTGCCACCAAAGAGCCGGAAATGCTCAAACGATGGGAAACAATGCGGCTTTATGATCAGATAATTTCAAGCAAACAGGAAGGGAAAAAATTTATCCTGCACGACGGCCCTCCCTATGCAAATGGGCACATTCATATTGGAACCGCGCTCAACAAAATTCTTAAGGATATAGTCGTAAAATCAAAAACTATGGACGGTTATACGTCACATTATATGCCGGGATGGGATTGTCATGGACTGCCCATTGAGTTGCAGGTAGAAAAAGAGCTGGGGAAAAAGAAAGGCACTATCCCCAAAGTTGAAATACGGAAACTGTGCAGTCAATATGCTGCCAAGTATATGGCAATACAGCGGGAGGAATTTAAACGTCTGGGGGTTCTGGGGGAATGGGATAATCCCTATCTGACCATGGCCCCGGATTATGTCGCCACCATTATTCGTGAATTTGGAAAATTTGTTCAGCAGGGAAGCGTCTATAAGCGCAAGAAACCGATTCAGTGGTGCGCTTCGTGTAAGACCGCTCTTGCTGAAGCGGAAGTTGAGTATCAGGAGCACACCTCGCCGTCCATTTATGTCACGTTTCAGCTGCTGTCCGATATTGGCGCGAAAATTCCTGCGCTTAAAGGCAAAAAAGTTTCAATCATTATTTGGACAACGACCCCCTGGACCATACCGGCAAATCTTGCACTGTGTCTGCATCCCGAATTTGATTATGTGGCAGTGGCTGCCGGCACCGACGTTTATATCGTTGCCGAAGGGCTGCTTCACCGCACCATGCTGAGTTTGGGCATAGAAACATTCACTATTGTGCAAACATTTTCCGGTGCCCTGCTTGAGGGTATGAAATGCAGACATCCCCTGTATGACCGTGAATCTATGGTAATCCTTGGCAGGCATGTAACACTGGATGCTGGCACCGGATGCGTTCATACTGCGCCGGGCCACGGCCAGGAAGATTATGAAATCGGACTCGCCTATAACCTGGATATTTATGCGCCGGTGGATGATGCCGGCTGTTTTACGCAGGATGTAGAATATTTCGGCGGCCAGTTTGTTTTTGCGGCAAACCAAGCGGTTAACGAAAAATTGCGGGAGCGAGGAGCGCTGCTCAGGGAAGAAGAGATCCAACACTCTTATCCGCACTGCTGGCGGTGCAAAAATCCGGTTATATTCCGGGCAACGGAACAGTGGTTCATTTCAATGGAGAAGAATGATTTGCGCAAGAAAGCCTTGGCGTGTATCCAGCAGGTTGAATGGATTCCGCACTGGGGCAGGGACCGCATTTATGGCATGATTGAAAACCGGCCTGACTGGTGCATTTCTCGGCAGCGCGCCTGGGGCGTCCCTATTGTGGCATTCTATTGCAGCGCGTGCAACAACCTGCTGCTTGATAACCGAATTATCAATCATGTTGCGGATCTCTGCGCGCGGCAGGGCAGCGATGTGTGGTTTGCCTGGGATGCGGAAAAGCTGCTTCCTGCTGGCACTGCGTGCACTCAGTGTGGCGCAACTGCGTTTAGAAAAGAGACGGATATCCTTGATGTGTGGTTTGATTCGGGGGTGAGCCATGCCGCGGTTCTGGAAACGCGAAAAGAGTTGGGCAGCCCTTGTGACATGTATCTGGAAGGCAGCGATCAACACCGGGGCTGGTTTCATAGCTCGCTGTTGGTGAGTGTGGGCACCAGAGGCCGCCCGCCATATCGCGCCGTGCTCACCCACGGCTTCGTAGTTGATGGCAAAGGCGAGAAGATGGCAAAATCAAAAGGCAATGTTATTGCGCCGGAGGAAGTGATAAAACAATACGGCGCTGAAGTGCTGCGCCTGTGGGTGGCATCAGAAAACTACCGGGAGGATATGCGCATTTCTCCCGATATCCTCAAACGGCTTTCTGAAGCCTATCGCAAGATTAGAAATACGTGCCGATTTCTGCTGGGCAACCTGTTTGATTTTGATCCGGCGGCGCACCAGATTCCTTACGCTGAACTCAAGGAAATAGACCAGTGGGCACTGTATCAGTTGTATAATCTTGCCGAGCGGGTGTGCAAAGCTTATCGCGCCTATGAATTTCATACCGTGTACCACAGCATCAGCACCTTTTGCATCAATGATATGAGCGCGGTGTATTTGGACATTTTAAAAGATCGGTTGTATTGTTCATCACCGACAGATCCGGCGCGCCGTGCCGCCCAAACTGTTCTTTACATTGTTGCCGACAGCCTGTTGCGGCTCTGTGCTCCTATCCTCTGCTTTACTGCTGATGAAGCCTGGGAACATCTTCCCGAAGGGCGCGACAAATTGCCGAGTGTTCACCTGTCGCTTTTTCCCACACTCCCTGAAGAATTCAATAATAAGAATGTGGCAGAGCGGTGGAACATACTGTTAAAAGTAAGAGATATAGTTCTTAAAAGTCTTGAAGAGGCGCGGGCTGCGAAGCTCATTGGCAATTCTCTTGAGGCGTGCGTTTTTCTCTCCGCACCGGTAAAGCTCTTCAATTTCTTGAAGAATTATGAGCATGAGCTTCCAGATCTGTTTATAGTCTCAGACGTGGTCCTTGAGCAACAAAAAGGCGGGGAGGGCGTCGCACTTGAAAATTTGATTGCAGACTGTTCGGTACGAATTGAAGAGGCAAGGGGAGATAAATGTGAGCGCTGCTGGAAGTATTCGCCTGCGGTCAGCGCTGATGCGGCTTTTTCTGCGTGCTGTCCGCGCTGTGTCGCTGCCCTCACATCACGTTCTGTGGGCGGTGGGGCAACGTGAAACGGTATATAATCGTTTTTATAGCAGTGCTGGGTATCGTTGGTGTTGACCAGCTTACCAAGTACGCGGTTAGTCAGTCATTGCCGCTGCATCATCAAAAAGAAGTTATTAAAAACTTCTTTCATATTGTCCATATCAGAAACCCGGGCATAGCGTTTGGCCTGTTAACGCAGGCAGGCGCTCAGTATAAATTGCTCATGCTTTTGCTCGTCTCTGCGGTCGCGGTGTTCATTGTCTGCTATGTGCTCTATCAGCTACGAAAAGGTTCACGCCTTCAAGTAATATGTTTTTCATTATTGCTGGGCGGAGCGGCAGGCAATTTAATTGACCGATTTCGCATTGGAGAGGTTATTGATTTTCTTGATGTCCACTGGTATTCTGCTTTTCACTGGCCGGCGTTTAACGTCGCCGACTCAGCCATTACGATAGGAATTATTCTTCTGGGGTTGGATACAATTTTGGGTATGAAAAAGAAGAAGGCAGCTTAATCACTATTTCGTTTAAAAACTTTTAATTGCAGCATTCAAACCATGCATCCCATTCTTATTGATACACCATACTTTTCTATTAAGGCGTATGGTCTTTTTGTTGCCATTGGCTTTCTTGCGGGCCTTGGCTATTGCCTGCGGACTGCGCGCCATGAAGGGTATAATCAACAGCATATTCTTGACCTGGGATTCTATATTATTCTTGCTGCAATCGTTGGCTCCCGCATTTTTTATGTGCTGACAAATCTGGACCATTATCGTTATAACCTGCTGGACGTTTTTAAAGTATGGCAGGGCGGGCTTACCTTTATCGGCGGATTTCTGCTGTCCCTGGTTGTTGGTATCGTGTATATGAAAAAATTCAATCTGCCGGTGGGGAAAACGCTGGATTTATTTGCCCCATCAGTAGCGCTGGGAGAATTTTTTGGACGTATTGGATGTTTTTTTGCCGGCTGTTGCTATGGCAGAGAGTGCGATTTGCCCTGGGCAGTAACTTTTACGAACCCGCAGAGTCTTGCGCGGATTGGCGTTCCGCTTCATCCCACACAATTATACACGTCTCTGGCAGCTCTCATTACCTTTCTTATTCTCGTCTTCTGGCGTCAAAGAAAGTCGTTTGATGGACAGCTTGCGCTCCTGTGGATTTTCTTCTATTCAGTATTTAGGACGATAATAGAATTCTTTCGGGGAGACCCCCGCGGTTATTTGTTAATGAATACCTTTGCCGTATCACAAGTGCTTTCATTGTCCCTCATTATTATTTCCCTGATTATATTAGTGGTGATGAAGAAGAGTAGTAAAAAGTAATGGATTTGCGTCCCCAAAATAATAATGTTCCCTTCTTCGGCAAATTCACCTTAATCCCCTGTCCAGTTTTTCCTGACCATTATACTTCACGGTGCGACAAACGACTGGACTAACAAAGTATCTGTGGTGTTACACCTTTGTTCCCAAGATTATTCTGTCGTTATTTCCCCAATTTTATTGACACCTGCGGGGAATTTTCCTATACTGTTTTTCCAGATAACCTGATTAAACAATTGTTTTGGAGATAAATATGTCTGGTCATTCAAAATGGAGCACTATTAAACGAAAAAAAGGTGCACTGGATGCCAAGCGTGGGAAAATTTTTACCAGGCTGATAAAGGAGATAACCATTGCAGCACGTCTTGGGGGTGGTGATCCAAGTGGAAATCCGCGCCTGCGAACCGCAATTCAGGCTGCAAAAGCCGAAAATATGCCAAAAGATAATATTGAGCGGGCAATTAAAAAAGGCACCGGGGAACTTGAAGGAACGATCATCGAAGAGTGTTCTTATGAAGGTTACGGGCCCGGCGGGGTGGCGATTATGGTAGAACTCATGACGGACAATAAAAACCGGGCAATTGCAGAGTTGCGCCATGCTTTCACAAAACACAACGGCAACCTGGGCGAGTCAGGATGCGTTGCATGGATGTTTCAGAAAAAAGGGCTCATACAGTATGAGAAAAAAGCTGTTGATGAAGAGAAGCTTATGGAAGTTGCCCTTGATGCCGGTGCTGAGGATATTCGTGATGATGGTTCCATCCTTGAAGTAACTACTGATCCAAAGGACTTTTATCGCGTAAAAGAAAAACTTGAAACGAGCGGCCTCCCCGCGTATCTCTCTGCTGAGGTAACCATGGTGCCGCTTAATACCATTAAAGTTGTAGGCAAAGAGGCTGAGCAGGTTCTTAAGTTGATGGAAGCTTTGGAAGATTTAGATGACGTGCAAAAAGTGTATGCAAATTTTGATATACCTGAAGAAGAAATGGAGAAAATGACCCAGGCGCAGGCATTATAGGATAGGAAATTGTATTTTTTAGACTTTTCTTTTTACATAAGACAATTTAAAGGGGAGGTTTTTCATAAAAGCTAATCGCAACTTGTTTTTTTTATTATGCAGAAAAACACTACGTTGTTATTCTTGGTACACTCGCCTTGTCAAGCCGTATAATTATCCATTGTTTTGTGGTAGTTAAACCGAACTCCGCAGCGTCTATTAATTCATAAAAATTTTACATTACTTCTTAAACAACTCGTTCCACTGAAAATGCGCCGGTTCTGTTTCCCATGCCGGTGTTTCTCCATCTCTGAAACTAACCCATATCTCCCGCGATTCAGGCATAAGTCCTATAATCTGGACCGTGTTGTAAGGACCTGAGGTTTGCGCCACTTCGCGCTCTAAGGCCAGTGCCTGCTCCATATTGAGAACAGATATGTTGTTGAGGCGATTGACAAGAGTTTCATAACGCGGGCAATCAATCGGGTCTCTTAATTTTCTATTATGATTGGTTACCGCTAAAAAGGTGTCCGAAAGCAGAAATGGTTCCCATTGCTGGTTATCAGCCGGTGTTCGTAACGCAGTTCCCTTGTTGCTGCATTCAAGGATTGCTGCCGGATATGGGGATTTTATGCCTTTGCGATATGGCGAGAACAGATGGATATTAAAAGCCCCGGTAATATTTGTAAAACGCATTATGTGCAGAAAATTACCAAGCGGGTCATTGCGGTAAAAAATAATTCTTTTGTTCTCCACCGCCTTGCGCAGCGCAAACATGACGGGCGTGTAATAGCGGGGTATGCCTATATAGGCATCGCCGATCGGTATCAGCAGATCATCGAGATCCGGGCCCGCATAATCCAGATTAAGCGCGGCGCCAACGCCCTCTTCATTCATACCGGTAAGGCATCCGATAAGACCCGGCCAGCCGATTGAAATCCACGGTTGTTTGAAAAAAGAGCTTGGCTGACAGGCAATGATAATATTGCCTTGGTCAAGGAGATCGCCGGGAAAGCCAAAATCAAGATCGCGTGCAATGAGCGTGTTGCCGGTGAATGATCCCTCACCCCAGGCAGAAATGGATGAGCAAAAACCCGGTGCAGCGGTGTTGGTGAATGTGTTGAATAACCCATTGGAGTCAAATCTTAGGCGAAAAATGTCCGGCACCAGATTCCATGCGAGAAGGTCAACAGGCTCGTAATTGCGTTTGAGCCGGGCGCTGAACATGCCTGAATCCCCGAGCGCCTCCTGCATGCCCTGGTGCATCCCCTTTAGCTCATTCCAGAATGGCGCGGGAACGTTTATGTAAATTTTTATCAAACGAACTGTTCGTTCATAATTTTTCGCATCATACAAAGTTCCCAGCATGTAATTTTCAAGCAGAGTTACTATATCATCTGCCAGCAAATAACCATGAGCAAATCCCATTTCAAAGTTATTGCCCCATACGGTGAGAATCCGTTTGCCTTGCAGCGTCTTGAGAATTCCTTTGATCGGTTGGGCATCGGCTGTGCTGTTGCCAGCACTGGCAAAGAGAAGCAACAAAATAATTGCATACAGAATGTTTTTAAAAGGTTTCATATAGACATCCTCCTTGGTGGCTGCAATGGTGAAGCATTTTAAACACCGTAAATATAACATGGGACGTGATCTGCGTGTGCGCTCAAAAGCAATAAAAATCAAGTAGGGTTAGATAAAGTTAGCGTAGTCTTTAAGCAACCGATAGAACCTTTGAACAGGGAAAAATTCCGGCCGAATGTTCAAAACCTGTTTACAGTCCCCAAGCGCTTTGAGATAGTCGCCCCGATGGAAATATACGTGCGCCCGACTATAGAGCGCATCAATATGAAAAGGGTTTAAAGCAGGCAGTCATCATAGTCCGCCAAAGCAGCGCGATTTATAATAGCTGTCAAATGATTTAACCCCGCCGGTGACTGTGGCGCGCAGAGGAGTCTTTTTAAGTGCATCCTGCACCTGATCCTGGAGCTGTTTCAGCAGTTTTTCCAAGGCAGGAAGTTGCGCTGCATATTTTCTCTGGAGAATTTTACGATTGGGAATTTTTATACTTGCCTGCAGCACCGGAATATTTCCTTTTCAAGGCATATACATGGTAATATCGCAAAAGAAGTTGCCCGTCATGTAGTTCCAAAAGGAATGATTTTGTAACAACAATAAATGACTAACCGCTATCCAAACATTTCTCGTTCAGATAGCGGCCCGACTCTCAAAGGCAGAATGCCCTCCAGAAATTCATCTTGACCCATAATTCATATTTTTAATAACGTTTAGCCACTTAAAATGAGGTTTGTCAAGGAATTTGGCTTCGCACTCAGCGTATGCTGAATCTCCACTTGCAAAAACATTCCTTCGAATGGTTATCAGGCGGCGCGAAAAGGCACTCGACGTTAATGCGCGGATCTACCTGATAGGCAAATTGCGCAAACTCACCGCGGTGCATATCCTTGCAATCATATTCGTCAAGTCCGCGCTTGAGGCGTGCGACCTGTGTCGGGCAGTCGGGCACAGTGATGATCACTTCATCTGCATTTTCTTCAATATGGTATCCGACAATTATTGCCCATGGATACAGACGCAACGCCTTAACAAATCCTTTCAGACCTTTCTCGGCAATTTGAAACCGCTGAAGGATATCTTTTGCCCCCATGTTGCCGGCCCGCGCCCATACTTTCTCATTCAACCGCTCTGCGGTGTGCTGGCCATACTGCTCGGCGACATAGATAAACCAGAAAGAATCTATTACCCGATAGTGCCAGAAAAGAAATTGGAGATACTGTTTAAGGTCATTCGTATTCATAGTATCAAATATTGATAAGTCCATAATTCCTCTCATTAAACCTGTAAAACGCTTTAATTATAAGCAGAATATTTTTAACAGACGCAATTGAACATAACATAACAAAACATAGTAATACCCTCCTTTTTAGGCAGAACCGCTGGGTGTTCTAATTATTGAGCATATGCAAAATAAATAGGATTGGAGATGGCTATTACCCTGCCGTAAAGCGCTTGTTGAAGCGAAGTAACAGCGGGTTTGCCCATAAGCTCAACGCGATAATATGTTCGGGGAGCAGGGTTATCGCTGAATGTAATTTCATCAATTGCACCAATTGACAGCCAAGCCCTGAAAAGCGTTCCGTTTTTAAAAATGCCCACGGCATAAACATCATGCCTGTAGGGCGTCATTTTCATGGAAAGTGTGTCTAAGACAGCATCAATGCTCAGTCGGCCTGATAAAATATTCTCTACCGTGCGCGGGCCCAATTCAATTATTTCACTGCGGTCTGATGCCGGTTTGCCATTAACATTTACCACAGATATCCTGAATGATACATCATCAGAGAATTCTTCTACAGAATCACCCATCAATGCATCATAAACTCCATCCCCGGTTGCATCTGCAATAAATTCAAGCCGTGGCGCATCAGGAGCATAACTAATTGACACATGGCCAGCTTTTATACCGGCCAATATTGCCTCAGCGCTCTTTTCTGCGGCAAAAACCCAGGTAGTGGGATTGCCATGGCTGAGAAGCAGGGATTGCCATTTCTTTACGTGATGCGTATCGCTTCCTCCAACGCCGGTTATGCGGCGGCCGTTTTCCAATACCTTGTCCCAGAAATGATGGCCGGCCCAGCGATTAAAACTGGGGAAACGATACATACCATTCCACACCTCAACGCTGTCTATGCAGTCAGACACCGGATAATCCCACGTGCTGACGAAAATTGATTCAGGGTGATTGATGGAAAACAGGGCGCCATTGTCATGAGCTGCTTTGCACGCAGAAAGCGCGTTGCGTTCTCTGTTTGCCTGCCAGAGCGGACTATAATCGAATGGTGCAGCAGCCCAGATGTTTGCATGCCCTTGAGGGGTTGTCCACTCTACGCCATATAAGATAGCCATGGTGCCAGAATGATACGACGTGTCAATCCAGTGCAGCGGATTGCCCGACATAGAGACGTCGTGGTCGGTAATAGCAAAAAAATCAAAGCCCCTTGCCTCGGCGTGTGCAATCACCTCAGACACAGGACTGTCGCCGTCGCTATAGGTTGAATGGCTATGCAAATCACCACTATACCAGGCCCCTGATGGTATCTGAGCAAAACTGGCGGCAGCAACGAACAGCACCAGCAGCCCGATCATAACGGCAAACTTTTTCATATCGTTTAACTGTGCAATTTAATCACCATGTTAGGACGTTAAAACCGACTTTAAAAAGAACTGCCCATTGCGTGCCTGTGGGCCAAAGCCCTGAGGTCACGAGGGGGGTAATCCCTGTGTCGGAAGCTAATGAATTTTTTTATTAACCTCGTTCAGCAGTCGACGTGCTTCTTCTTTATCTGCAGCGAATTCCGGTTCCAGTCCGGGGATGGGAGGCGTGCTTAAGATGGCATTCAATTCATGTTGTGCTTTCTTATAATCTTTCTGAGACAGATAACATTCTGCAAGAAAAAGGCGGGTCGTAGAAATATTCGGGGCAAATGCGAGGGATTTCTTAAGATAATCAATTGATTTGTCTATCCCGCCGCCGGCGAAACGCGGCAGCTTAAAATACATCCTGCCCAGCACCCGGTGAGCTCCACCATATTCGTAGTCAGGGTCAAGGGCAATGACCTGATTCATGGCATCCTTAATAGGACCGATCAGAAAGAGGCTTTTTATAATTCCCCGGGTTTCTCCGTATTTGCCGTTATTAACACCCAGCCAGAAGTAGCCTCCGGGATTTTTCGGGTCTAATTGAATAGCCTTGTTTGACCAGTCAATTCCTTTTTGAAAAAGCTCAAGCCGTGTATCTTGAGCGGCGTGGGCTCCAATCCAGTAATATGTTTTGCCAAGACGAACGGCAACGTCAGCATCGGGTCTTTTTGCAAATAATTGCTCATAGCAAGCGGCAGCCTCGCGGGGTTTATTGCTATCAGCAGCCCTTTGGCTGTATAGTGAATCGCATTGCTGTAAGGCAAATGATAAATCGGGTGTTGACTGCGAGAGACCGAATTGCGGCCAGGAAAGAAATATAATAGAAAGGCAGTTACAAAAGAAAAGAAACCAGTTTGAACGACGCTTAGAAGCAGCTACCACTGCCACTTGCCATTCTGGAAGACAAAAAGCTCTGTTACATTTCGTTCAGATGCAGCCGTGAAAGGGCCGGCCAAAGCCCTTTCACGGGTTGCAGCCTGATTTTTGAAAACTTTTTCACGGTATTTTAAAATACCAATATAGGGAGTTTTTTTATTGGCTGTCTTCTTTACCGTGGTCATATGCTCATCGCTGAGAGAACTATATTCAGCGATATAGCAGCCCCTTTCCTCTCTGCAAAACTTGCTATTTGGCTTATTCTTTTTAAGAATGCTCATCCATTCTTTGCAGAAGTCATTGAAGCTTTTTTCTACATGCGATTCATCCGCATAGGCTGCAGAACACAGAAAAAAAACAACGGCAACGAAGATAGCTTTCATGCTATTTTTTTTCTACTCCCGCAATTACTCCATCACTTTGAACTCGACACGCCGGTTCATTGCCCGGCCTTCTTTTGTTCCATTGTCAGCAACCGGATTACTTTCACCGAAACTTACCGTGGTGAGGTTGTCAGCATTAACACCCTTCTCAACCAGATAATTCTTAACTGCATTTGCTCTTCTCATGCCCAGTTTTTCATTGTAAGCATCAGTTCCGATTGCATCAGTATGTCCCTGAATTTCCACTTTCTTGTCAGCATGTTTCTTTAAAATTTCCACCGCCTCGTCAAGTACCGGTACAAATTCAGGCTTAATAACTGCTTTGTCAAAATCAAAACGAATACCGTTAAGAACAATTTTTTCCTCAACCGGAGCCGGTGCCGGTGCAGGCGGCGGGGGTGGCGGGGGTTCTTCTTTTACTACCTGTTTGCATTGACATGCTGCAAGCACCAAACACAGCATCATGCAAAGAAACATTAGTTTTTTCTGCATAAGCTCCTCCTTTGATTGTAACTGGTTAGTGGTTTGAAATAAAATAATGAAAAATTCTGCTTACTAAATACTTCAGGAAACCGGTTATGTCAATAATATAATTACTTTGTAAAGATAAAAATTTTAAAAAATAATTTAATAAACAGAAGGGCATTACGCTTTCAGCAAAAAAGTTTCTGCAGAAATGCGTGATAGAAATGTCTTGACATTCCAACCTATTTACAGATACATTAAAAAAACTTTACACATAAAGCAATGTATTATCATAAAAAATAAAAAAGTAAAATTGCAATGTTAGGATGGCAGTGCCAATTAAATATTTTTTCATTGTGAGTTGTTTGAGGATGTCTTTAAAGTCGTGGGCATCATTCTCTATAAGGCAAACCCACGGCTTTTTTTGCATGTAAAGCTGTGAGGGTCTCAGGGACTTTTGCGGCTTTTTGCTTTATGACCTGCTGACAGCATAAAATTCCCAAAATCAACATTTTTTTAAATATAAATTTTGTGCAAACGAAGGCTGTGAATTCTTAAAGAAGCGCTACCGGGCAATTTAAATTTATGTCGCCAATCACCTTCTCCTGTTATCCTGATTTTCAGGAGTTTAAAAAATTATCCCAAAAGGGCAATCTGATCCCTGTTTATCGGGAAATATTTGCTGATACAGAGACGCCGGTATCTGCTTTTAAAAAACTGAATACTGTTGATCATTGCTTTCTTCTGGAAAGCGTAGAGGGCGGTGAAAAATGGGCGCGTTTCAGCTTCCTGGGCTTTAGCCCCTCGATAATTTTTAAAAGCAAAGGGCAAACGGTTGAGATTGAGCTGGGGAAAAAGCGCGAGATTTTCACAACGGCGGATCCGCTCTCAGTGCTCAGAAAACTGATGCTTGCCTATTCGCCGATGGAGCTCGAAGGTTTACCGAGATTTTTCGGCGGCGCCGTGGGTTACGTTAGTTATGACATGGTCAGGTTCTTTGAAAAAATCCCGCTGGCGACCATTGATGATCTTAAGTGGCATGACGCCTATTTTATGATAACCGATAGTCTGTTGATATTTGACAATCTCAGGCATACCCTTAAAGTTGTCTATAATGCCCATTTGGACGGCTCAACAAACACGCACACTGTGTATGAACGGGCTGTTGCAAAAATAAACCGTATTATTGCCTACTTAAACAGACCCTTGAAAAAGGAGCAGGTAATACCGGGCCAAAGTAAGCGGGCGATCGCGTCAAACTTTACCAAGCCGGCGTTTGAGGACATAGTTAAAAAAGCAAAACAATACATTAGAGCCGGCGACATAATTCAAACCGTTCTTTCCCAACGATTTGAGACAACCCTCACCGTTAAACCCTTTGATCTGTACCGAGCGCTGCGCGTGATTAACCCTTCGCCTTATATGTATTATCTGAAAATGGGGGACAGTTTTATTGTTGGTTCCTCGCCTGAAGTGCTGGTGCGGGTGGAAAAAAACAGAGTAGAAGTTCGCCCGATAGCTGGGACCCGGCCCCGTGGCAGCGATGAAAAACAGGATCTGGCGCTGGAGAACGAATTGAAAAATGACCCGAAAGAACGGGCAGAACACATCATGCTGGTGGATTTGGGGCGCAATGACATTGGACGGATAGCACGGATGGGTTCGGTAAAAGTTGATGAATTGATGGTTGTTGAACGCTATTCACACGTTATGCATCTGGTCTCTCATGTGAGCGGCATCCTGAAGCCGGGCCGGGATGCCTTTGATGTATTTCGCGCAACATTTCCCGCGGGGACGGTTTCCGGAGCTCCGAAAATAAGAGCCATGGAAATCATCGAAGAGCTTGAGCGCCATCAGCGCGGCCCGTATGCGGGTGCAGTGGGGTATTTCAGCTTTTCCGGAAATATGGACTTTTGCATTACGATCAGGACCATGCTTATTAAGAACCATAAAATATATGTTCAGGCTGGCGCCGGCATTGTTGCAGATTCAAAACCGGATCGGGAATACCAGGAAACGGTCAACAAAGCATTGGGTATGTTCAAAGCGATACAAAGGGCTCAGGAAGGAATAGAGAATGCTTTTAATGATTGATAATTATGATTCATTCACCTACAACCTGGTCCAGTATTTTGGCGAGTTGGGAGAGAATATTACGGTTTTCAGAAACGATAAAATTACCGTTGAAAAGATTAAAAAACTGGCACCGCAGAAAATTGTCATTTCGCCCGGCCCTGGCAGACCTGAAAGCGCCGGCATTTCGAATGAGGTGATTCGGACATTTCAAGGCACTATACCCATCCTCGGTGTGTGCCTGGGGCACCAGTGTATCGGCGCTGTTTTCGGAGGCACTATAATTCGGGCAAAACAGCTTATGCACGGCAAGGTATCGCACATCCGCCATGATCACAAAAACTTGTTCGCGGGCTTACCGGATAATTTTGTCGCTACGCGCTATCATTCGTTGGTCGTAGAGCGGGAGACACTGCCAGCCTGTCTTGAGATCAGCGCCTGGACAGCGGACAATGAAATTATGGGCCTTCGGCACAAACAATATTTTATTGAGGGAATCCAATTTCATCCCGAGTCAATTTTGACCGTCGTGGGGAAAGACCTGCTTAAAAATTTTTTAAAAATGTCTGAGCAATTTTGGCGCAAACGAGAGAGATGATGCCATGGCACAGGGTAACCAGGTAATCGCCAAAGCCATCTTTAAAGTGGTTGAAGGGCTTAACCTTTCGGAAGCCGAGATGATCGCCGCATTTGGCGAGATCATGGACGGCACGGCAACACCAGCCCAAATAGCCGCATTCATTACAGCCCTCAGGATGAAGGGAGAAACTGTTGATGAAATAACCGGCGCTGCAAAAACCATGCGGAGCATGGCATGCAAGGTTCCGGTTTCAGCCAGCGGCGATTTGCTTGATACCTGCGGCACCGGCGGGGATAATCGCAATACGTTTAATATATCAACAACTGCGGCCTTTGTGGTCAGCGCCGCGGGTGTGAGGGTCGCAAAACATGGCAACCGGTCCATATCAAGCCGCTGCGGCAGCGCTGACGTCATGGAAGAACTGGGAATAAAGGTTTACTTAAAACCCGAGGATATCGGCCGCTGTATTGACGAGGCAGGTATCGGGTTTCTGTTTGCACCTAATCTGCATGGTGCTATGAAACATGCGTTTGGCCCGCGCAAAGAGATCGGCATTCGGACTATTTTTAATATCCTGGGCCCGCTCACCAACCCTGCTGGGGCAAACATACAGATTTTGGGGGTCTATGACGGGAGGATAACTGAAATGTTGGCCAAAGTCCTTAACCGCCTTGGCGCCAAACGAGCACTCGTAGTTCACGGACTGGACGGCCTTGATGAGATCACCATTTGCGCGGAAACCGTCGTTTCTGAGCTTAAAAACGGCGAAGTCCGGACCTATCGCATTCATCCCATGGATTATGGCCTTCCGCTCAGAGAACTGGGCGACATTAAGGGAAGTACGGCGCGGGAAAATGCGGAAATCGTCCTTAAAATTTTAAAGGGCGAGAAAGGACCCTATCGGGAAATAGTGCTCATTAATGCCGGCGCTGCTCTCATGGCAGCAGATATGGTAAAAAGCCTGCAGGATGGCATGAAACGGGCCGCAGACATAATTGATAGCGGTCTTGCCTACAAAAAATTGCAGGCATTAAGAGATCTCAGCAATCGGCTGTAAAGGGAGCCGTACATGCCAGATATTTTAGACACTATTGTGCAGCACAAGAGAAAGGAGCTGGCAGAAACAAAACAAGCGGTGCCCCTTGAAAATATACGGGGTCGGCTTGCCCATATGCCCGCAGTCAGGGATTTTGCCGGTGCGTTATCGGGCACAGCGCCGAACGGTGTGCGCATTATCGCCGAGGTAAAAAAGGCATCGCCGTCAAAGGGCATACTGTGCGAGCAGTTTGATGCGTGTGCCATTGCCCGAGCATATGAAGATGGTGGCGCAGCAGCAGTCTCGGTGCTTACTGAAAAGAACTATTTTCAGGGCAGTCTTGATTATCTGAGGGCGGTTAAGGCGGCAATTAAACTGCCGGTACTCAGAAAAGATTTTATTTTTGACCCGTATCAGCTTTATGAAGCACGGGCAAATGGGGCGGACGCTGTTCTTCTCATTGCCGTTATTCTTTCAGAAGAATTGCTTGCGGAACTGGTGCAGTTAGCGCGGGAATTGACGCTTCACCATATTGTTGAAGTGCATAACATTGCCGATGTGCGCAAGGCGCTTTCGGCCGGCGCTGAAATCATAGGAATTAATAACAGGAACTTGGCAACATTTGAAACAAATCTGCGCACCACCATTGAACTGCTGCCGGCTATACCTGACGATAAAATAGTCGTCAGCGAAAGCGGCATTGCCACGCGACAGGACATGTTGCGGCTTGCGGAGGCCGGTGTTGATGCCGTTCTCATTGGCGAAACGCTGATGAAAGCAAAGAATCCTGGCGCAAAATTACGCGAATTAACGGGCAGACTTGGCTAAGCGGAAAATTATATACAGCATGAGAAGGATAGTATGAGCACATGCAGTCCTGACCAATTAGGGCATTTTGGCGAATACGGCGGCCGTTATGTTTCAGAAACCCTTATGCCGGCGTTGCTTGAGCTGGAGGCAGCCTACGAGCGGTTTAAAACGGATGCCGACTTTATCAGCGAGCTGAATTTCTACCTTAAAGAATATGTGGGGAGAGAAAGTCCGCTTTATTTGGCACGCAGGTTTTCGGAACGAATCGGCAACGTTCAGGTGTATTTAAAACGGGAAGATCTTAACCACACCGGTGCCCACAAAATTAATAATACCGTCGGGCAGGTGCTGCTTGCACGCCGAATGGGCAAAACTCGCGTCATTGCCGAGACCGGTGCCGGTCAACACGGCGTCGCCACGGCAACGGTAGCCGCACACTTCGGACTTGACTGCGAGATTTTCATGGGGGCCGAGGATATAAAACGGCAGTCGGTAAACGTTTTTAAAATGAAACTGTTGGGCGCCACTGTTACCCCCGTCGTATCGGGAACCAAAACCCTGAAAGATGCAATGAATGAGGCAATGAGGGACTGGATTACCAATGTCCGCACCACGTTCTATATCATTGGAAGCGTTGCCGGACCGCATCCTTATCCGTTGATCGTCAGGGATTTTCAAAAAATTATCGGCGAAGAAGCCCGTCGCCAGATTTTAGAAAAAGCAGGCCGTTTGCCCGATCTTTTGGTAGCCTGCGTCGGCGGCGGAAGCAATGCCATGGGATTGTTTTATCCATTTCTCAAGGATGCCTCAGTGCAGATGGTCGGGGTTGAAGCGGCAGGGATTGGCCTTGGCGCAGGGCCTCATTCAGCATCGCTGGTGGCTGGGAAACCGGGCATTCTGCACGGGACTAAAAGCTATCTGCTGCAGGATGAACATGGACAGGTATTGCCCGCCCATTCTGTCGCGCCCGGGCTTGATTATCCGGGAGTCGGGCCTGAGCACAGCTATTTAAAGGATACAGGACGGGTAAACTATGTCGCGGTTACTGATCAGGAAGCTCTTGACGCCTTTCAAGAACTGACGCGCGCCGAAGGCATCATGCCGGCTCTCGAGAGTGCCCATGCGGTTGCGTATGTCATGAAAACCGCGCGATCCCTAACAGACGGCTCTCTAATCATTATAAATCTTTCGGGTAGAGGGGATAAAGACATTCATATCGTTGCAGAGCGAATGGGCATAAGACTGTAACCGCAGCTAATGGCTCTGAGGGCTACCGTTTCTCTAGAGCCCATCTCGCGACAACCCCATCACACGGTAAGAGGTATGACACGCATACATGAAACATTTCAGCGATTAAAGGCGCGGGAAGAAACCGCGCTGATAACCTACATTACTGCCGGCGACCCTGATCTGGAGACGACAAAAGCTCTGTTGTGCTGTCTTGCAGGAGAGGGGGCAGACATCATAGAGCTTGGGGTGCCTTTTTCTGATCCCATGGCAGACGGCATTACCATCCAGCATGCGTTTGAACGGGCATTGAAGCACCCTTTTTCCCTGGGAAAGATTTTTAACCTGGTAAAAGACGCGCGAGAAAAAATTGCCACTCCCATTATCCTGTTTGGTTACTATAATCCATTTTATCAATATGGGTTAAAACGGTTATGTGCCGATGCCCGTGCGGCCGGTGTTGATGGTCTGCTGATTGTTGATCTGCCTCCTGAAGAAGCTGAGGAGCTTAAAGCTGAAACTGTTGCATCCGACCTGGATCTTATATTTCTGCTGGCGCCCACCAGCACTGAAGAGCGTATTCAGCGGGTGGCCGCAACCGCTTCCGGGTTTATCTATTATGTATCTGTTACCGGCGTAACCGGCGCCCGCGAAGAACTCGCAGATATGGTTGATAAGAATGTTGCGCGTATACGGCGTTACACATCGCTGCCCATCGGTGTTGGATTCGGCATATCCAGGCCTGATCAGATTCGAGCGCTGTGCCCCTATGTGGATGCGGTTATTGTCGGCAGCGCAATCATAAAAGTAATAGAAGAACACAGGGAAACTTCCGCACTGATTGATGCTGTAGGAAAATTCGTCACATCTCTTAAAGACGCAACCAGGTCTGAATTTTCCGCCGCACCTGCTGAATAATTCTTCATGGATTACAGTCAATCAATCGCCTACCTGTTCAGCCTGCAAAGATTTGGCATTAAACTCGGTCTCGCGAATATTACGATTCTTCTTGAACACCTGGGAAACCCACACCGCAACCTGCGCTGCGTCCATATCGCCGGCACCAACGGCAAAGGTTCAACGGCTGCATTTTTACAGTCAATTCTTACGCAGGCCGGCTATCGGACCGGCCTCTTTACTTCACCGCATTTAGTGCGTTTTACGGAACGAATTACGATTAACGATGCTGAAATTCCGCACCGCGACGTCGTGCGGCTGGTAAAAAAAATCAGGGCCTTGTGCAGCACCATCGGCCTTGATACCATAACTTTTTTTGAATTTGTCACTGCGCTGGCTTTTTATTATTTTGCAGAAAAAAAAGCAGACCCGGTGGTGGTTGAGGTGGGCATGGGCGGGCGGCTTGATGCGACCAACGTCCTGCAGCCACTGGTAACCATTATCACTTCCGTCAGCCTTGATCATCAGCAGTATTTAGGGTCAACAGTGCGGCAAATAGCGGCAGAAAAAGCAGGGATTATAAAAACCGGAACGCCGCTTATAACCGGCGTTCGTCAGCCTGCAGCGCTTTCAGTGCTGAAAGAACACTGCAGCGCCATGAATGCCCCGCTGTTTTTAATTGGAGCTGATATAGCAGGCAGAAAAACCGGCACGGGCAGATTTGATTATAGAGGATTTGAATGCACTCTCCCCGCCCTCCGGCCGGCTCTCCTTGGCGACCATCAGTTCAGAAATGCAACCTTGGCACTGGGAGCAGCGGAGCTTTTGGGCAAAAAGGGCTTCGTCGTTGCAGCTCATCATATGCGGGCCGGCATCGAGGCGGCACGCTGGCCGGGCCGGATGGAAATCGTCCGGCATAACCCCACGGTAGTGCTGGACGGGGCGCATAACCCTGAAGCATGGCAGGTGACAAAAAAAACGCTTAAAGAATATTTTAGGTTCAGCAAGCTCATCATGGTCATAGGCGTAATGATGGATAAAAATATTGTGCGAATGATTGAAATCTTGACACCTGAAGCACATACCGTTATATTTTGTAAACCAAAAATGGAGCGTGCTGCTTCACCAGAACTAATAGCCAACCATTTTTGCAATAAACCACGACAACATATTGTCTGGATAGAGGATACTGGAGAGGCGCTGGAGGCGGCGCTTAAAAGGGCATCACAGGACGACCTGGTATGCGTCACCGGTTCGCTGTTTACCGTTGGCGAAGCACGGGAGCATCTGGTGGCCGTAAAGGGCCGTCCGACCGGCCGCATCCCCCTGTAGCAATACTCTGGCGTTTAACGATGAGAAATCGTGAATGGAAAAAATTCTGCGTAATCTGCTGATGTATCTCATAATAGGTCTGGCCTGTGCCGGGAGCGGAGCAGCCGCACAATCGGCATTTTCGCCTGCAGATGAAGCTGACGAAGAAACCGTTAATGTGAAGGCGGTGCGCGTCAGCTATGATCGTGAAGACAATATGATGATTGCGCAGGGAAATGTGGAAATGAAACAGGGCGGACGAACCCTCGTCACTGATTATCTGCGGGTCAATCTTGCAACCAATGATGCCTATGCACGGGGGGGGGTTAAGCTGAGCCAAGGCGGCGACACGCTTATCTGTGATGAATTAAAAATGAATCTCGACGAGCGGCGAGGCCAGGTGGAAAATGCTGCTGTTTTTATCCAGAAACAGAATTTTCACATATCAGGTAAACAGTTTAAGAGCCTCGGGCAGAATAATTATCAGGTTTTTAATGGTGAAATCACCACGTGCGATGGCAAAAACCCATTCTGGAAAATAGAAGCAAAAAAAATTGATGTGACCCTGGAAGGATATGCACAGATCCAGGGCGGCACCTTCCGCGTTAAGGGGGTCCCGGTGATGTATTTCCCATATTTTTTAGTGCCGGTGAAAACCGAGCGGCAATCGGGCTTTCTCTTTCCCGAATTCGGCACTTCCAGCAAGAAGGGTTTTGAATTTAATAACTCATTTTTCTGGGCCATGGCGCCGCATAAAGATGCAACATTTTATCTTGATACGGCGACCCGCAAAGGGCCGGGTGAAGGACTTGAATACCGAGTGGTGACTCAAAACAATTCCTGGGCAAAATTCTACGGATATCATGCCTATGAAACAAACGATTATTTTGATGATGCCTACAGCAATTCCAAGGATAGAAAACAGAACCGGGGCATGGTGCATGCTGAAGGCGAGCATTATTTTGCGCCTGATTTCTATGTTAAGGGATTTGGCACCTATACCAGCGACAGAGAGTTTTATAATGACTACGCAAGCAGGGCGCGGCGCACTGAACTGGCCTGGGACCGTGGCACCAAGCTCAGATCCTTAGAACGAGATGAGTCGTTTCTCTTTGCCACCAAAAATGGGGATTTTTACAGCCTGCTGATTAATACGCGCCTTTCAAAAGATCTGAATCAACGCAATCCGGAAACACTGCAGCGCGTGCCGCAGGTGGTTTTTTCCAGTTTGAAACAGCCGTTATGGAATACCCCCCTCTATTATCAAGTGCTTTCTTCATATGATTATTTCTGGCGCGAAGAAGGATTAAAGGGCAACCGGATTGACCTGTACCCGCGGCTGTCCTGGCCCATGAATCGCGGGGGATGGATTACTTTTGTCCCCGAAGTCGGCGTGCGGGGGATATCTTACTTTGGGCTCAGCGAAAACGATGATTACGATAAAAGTAATTTTTTCCCCGATATGCATGCCGAACTGTATCTTACGTTTCTGCGAATATTCCAGATCAACAAATGGCAGATTGATAAAGTTAAACATACGGTCGTTCCGCGGCTTGAGTATGAATATGTGCCCGATTTTCAGCAGGAGGATTTCCCTCAGTTCGATTATCCGAAAACGTTCAATACTGTGCACCGCATCAGTTATTCCCTCACGAACAGATTCACCGGCCTAATGGTTGGTGACAACGGTGAACAATATGATCGCGAATTTGGCTATCTTAAAATCGGGCAGGCATACAGTCTGCGGAGACCGTTTGATATTTTTTACGGCAAACAGCAGCTGGTGCGTGACCGGTTGACCGACCTCTTTGCAGAGCTGCGCCTTGACTTAATCAATATGCTCTATTTTAAAACCAAGGCCGGATATAATCCGAATGATAATAATTTAAGCTATTATAACGCGCTGCTGGCTTGGGAAAATATGCGCGGCGAGTATTTAGATCTGTCTTATCGCTACGAACGCAATCGCCTTGAACAATGGGATGCGCGGGGCAGGCTCAAGGTTTACCGGCCGTTTTATTGTTTTTTTGATTCCACATATAATCTTCTTGAAAGCGAAAAGCTTGATAATTCATTCGGCCTTGACTATAGCGCCCAGTGCTGGGGGGCAAAATTCTGGTACACGTCAGAATCCAAGTCCGGCGGGCAAAAGAGCAACAGCGGACTGCGTTTCACCTTTTATCTAAAGGGAATGGGCATTACCGGAAAAGAAACACCCGCAGAAACCCATCAGTATCAATAGCTGGTCTGGATATGAAGAGCTCCGTCTATTTTATCGATCTGCGCACCGATGCCAAAGAAAATTTAACGGCCAAGCTGAACCGACTGCTTGATGCAGTTTCTCTCGCATCGGTGATTCGCCCGCGCGAATTAATAGCGGTTAAACTGCATTTCGGCGAAAGAGGAAATACCGCATTTATACGCCCTATTTTCATACGCGACATCGTGCAGAAAATAATTGCCTGCGGTGGCAGCCCATTTCTCACCGACACCAATACGCTGTACCGCGGTGAGCGCTGTGACGCGGTTTCCCACCAGCGGCTGGCAATTGAACACGGTTTCAGCTTTGCCGCTATCGGAGCGCCGATCATTATCGCTGACGGGGTCAGGGGAAATACGTTGCGCCGCGTCAAGATCGAGGGGCGGCAGTTCTCGGAAGTATATATCGGGGCAGAAATCGTTGCCGCAGACGTTCTCATTAGCGTGGCACATTTCAAATGCCATGAACTGACCGGTTTTGGCGGCACATTAAAAAATCTTGGCATGGGCTGCGCGGCGCGGCAGGGGAAACTGCGGCAGCACTCGGACGTTTCGCCTAAAGTTAAACGACGAGCCTGCAAAGCTTGCGGCAGATGTATCGCCCGCTGCCCTGCAGAAGCGATTTCGTTCTTCCAGGAAAAAGCAAAAATCAACCTTGAACGCTGCATCGGTTGCGCTGAATGCATTTTGATTTGCCCGGAAGGCGCCATACAGATTAAATGGGAAACAACCACTGAAGATTTCCAGAAAAAAATGATAGAATATGTTGCGGGTGTATTGAAGGGGAAAGAAGGGAAATGCCTGTTTCTCAATTTTATTACTGATGTGAGCCCCGCGTGCGATTGTTACAGTCATGCGGACCGTCCCATCGTGCCAGACATTGGAATTTTAGCGTCACGCGATCCGGTAGCGATTGACCAGGCTGCTGCAGACCTGGTTAATGGCGCGCAGGGATTGGAACCCAGTGCCTTGAAGCGGAATCACGAGAGCGGAAAGGATAAGTTTCGGGACATTTATCCGAATGTTGACTGGACTATTCAACTTGATTATGCGGCTCATATGGGATTAGGAACCAGACTATATGAACTGGTTGCGATATAGGTAGGGCAAAGCAGTTTCCTGACAAACACAATTCATACGGAACGGTAACAGGAGCAATACCATGAGTCTTCTCAGCGCAATCGGCAACACGCCACTGGTAGAAATCAACCGTCTGTGGGATGCGGACCAGACCGGCGTACGCATACTGGCAAAACTTGAAGGGTCAAATCCCGGCGGATCGGTGAAAGATCGGCCCGCTTATTATATGATCAAAAGCGCTATTGCCTCCGGTGAGTTGACACCAGATAAGACAATTCTTGAGCCAACGTCGGGGAACACCGGCATTGGCATGGCAATGATTGCCAGCGCCATGGGCTACAAAATAAAGCTGATTATGCCAGCCTGCGTGAGCGAAGAGCGGCGCGCAATTCTTATCGCGCTGGGTGCCGAGCTTGAACTTACGCCGGGATGCGACAAGACCGACGGCGCCATCAGGCGTGCTCATCATATTATGGAAAAACACGGCGACCAGTATTACATGCCCAACCAGTTTGCCAATCCCGCCAACTGGAAAGCGCATTTTGAGACGACAGCACCGGAAATTATCCGTGATACAAAAGGAGCGGTTGATGTTGTCGTTGCCGGGATGGGCACCACCGGGACTCTTATGGGATGTGCCAGATATTTCAGGCAACAGCATCTGAAAACCAGGGTTGTCGGTGTTGAGCCCACCATCAATCATCGGATACAGGGGCTCAAAAATATGCAGGAATCCATTGTCCCTGCCATCTTTGACCCGGCGCTGCTTGATGATAAAATCATTTGCGAAGACGATGCGGCGTTTGAAACATTTCGCGAGTTGGCTCTCAGGGAAGGACTTTTTTGCGGGCTCAGCAGCGGCGCCGCATTATGGGGTGCTCTGGAGGTGGCAAAAACACTGCCGCGGGGTTCTACGGTTGTCGTCATTTTCCCGGATCGCGGCGAGCGCTATCTTTCTACCGAGATCTTTCGTTCGGTGTGTGCGCTGTGCCCGCCGTGAGGTTTTTTTCAAGTGCGCTCGGAGTAGAGGAGGGTTGATTCAGCCGCTGCTCTTCAACGGATAGTGCGCAGCGAAATCCGATTATATGGCTTTTGCCGTCAGGAACATTTTTGCCGCGCTGGGAACACCTGAGAAATTCTTTGTCATTGACCCAGGCGCCGCCGCGCAGCACCCGATATACCCCTTCAGGCGGCCCTGCCGGATTGTGGGACGGAGATTTTGTATAATACGACTCATGATACCAGTCCTGACACCATTCCCAGACATTGCCCGCCATATCATAGAGACCATAGCCATTTGGCGCAAAACGTTCAACCGGCTGTAAAGCATTGTGCCGCAAAAAACCTTTGTTAAAATTGGCATGGCTCATTTCCAGTCGGTCGCCAAAAGGATATGGTTTAGAAACTAAATTACCGCGCATGGCTTTTTCCCATTCTGCTTCTGTCGGTAATCGTTTGCCAGCCCAGCGCGCGTATGCCTGGGCATCATCCCAGCTTACCAGAACAACGGGATAATCCCCTTTACCCTCGGGATATTCAGTGCCATGCCAGTTGTAGGGTGCAGCCCATGGTTTATCAACACATGGGGCAGGGTGGCCGGTTGCACGAATAAATTTCTGATACTGACTGTTGGTGACCTCATGCCGATCAATGTAGAAGGAATTTATAAACACGGTATGCGCAGGTTTTTCATCTTCACTGACATTCTCATCAATTGATCCCATCACAAACTCTCCAGCGGGAATAAACACCATATCCTGCGTCCGCGGGTCAGCGTCCGCCATACTGGGCGCAGGCGATGGAGACCGGTGGGCCGGTTTATCAATATTGGCGTTAAACCGGGGACGGTCGTCGCCGCAGCTGATGACCGCAAGCACAAGCAGTGTTGCCACGAACAGGCAAACCGTAGATATCTTCATAGCTCTGCTGACACAACGTTATTATTTAATGGCTGCGCTCAACTCAGCAATTTTGCTGTTTGCTTCTGTGAGGCGTTTGGCAAGCGTTTCAATTAATACTTTTGCAAACTGCGGATACGTTGAAATGACTGCGGCGAGATTATCTCCCTGAAATATCTTAATGAGACTGCGCCCGTTGGAACGCACCGTCGCGGTTCTTGCCTGTTTAAGGAGAGCGCTCATTTCGCCAAAAAATTCTCCCGGCCGGGTAATTGTTCCCACTTCCCTGCCGGACATAGTTACCGAGAGGCCTTTTTCAGATTCAATAAGCTGATATATTTCACATCCGCTGGTTCCCTCAGCAATGATTACTTCGCCGTCTTCAAAAATCTGTTCATTAAAATCCACGACGTTTTCAAGCGGTATATACTCCTCGGCAACCTGGGTTGTCTGTTCAAGTTGTAACATGACGGATTGCAATATTTTTTCAATAAGCTGAGGGCTGTTATATATTAAATCCCGGATCATAACGGCGGGATACGCAGCAATGCGCGCGGTGGACAACGCGACAGCTGACGTGGTATAGGGGCGTTTCAGATAGTAATTTTCCAAGCCGAAAATATCATCTTCCTTAAGAATGCGGATACTTTTACCATTTTGCAAGATTTCCACTTCCCCTTTCAGAATAACGAAAAATCGGTCGCCGGGATCGGCTTCGGCAACAATCACCTCTTTGGGTTTGTACTCTTTGATGCAGGCGTTTTGCGGCGGAGTTTTTGTTTTTCGTGTATTCATACTCTAATATCAACAATCTTGGTGATGAATTAAACAGCGCAGATATTAAACTTTAATGTCAAACTATATACAAAATGTCAATTGATTTAACATTGCAGGATGTTCCGCAAAATTAATAACAAGCATAACGCATCCGGCGTTTTTCCGTTTGCCCGCCCATCCGTTAAAACTCAAATCATTTTTCTATGCAATCCTAACGTCTTTAAAACCTCACGTATTTGTTTTGAACTAACCGCCCCTTCTCTGTTTATGGTAAAGGGGGTTTTTGAAATATCGAGAATGGTGGACGGGCTTCTGCCGGGTGTTTTTCCGCCGTCTATAACCATATCCACCGCATGTAACAGCTCGTCGGGAATTTCCTCTAAACTCGTAGGACTTATGCCGCCGGCACAATTTGCACTGGTAGAGGTGATGCCGTCCTGCAGCAGACGGAGCAGGCATTGGACAAGGGGGTTACTGGAAATCCGCACGCCCACCGTGTGTTTCGGGCCGGTTATTAACGGGCAGAGATGCGGTGATGCCTGCATCAAAAGGGTTAACGGGCCAGGCCAAAAGTGGCGTGCAAGCATTTCTAATTCGGGGGAGATAACGGGGGAAATTTTTTTTATAAAAGAAATATCGGGAATAAGAATTAATACCGGTTTGTTAACATCGCGCTGTTTTATCTTGAACAAGCGGTTGAGCGTGTGTTCGTTTGAGAACAGGCCGCCGATACCATAAAAGGTTTCGGTAGGATAAATAATAATCCCGCCATCACGCAGACAGTCAACGACCTCATTGACCGAAGAATCATCATAAGCGGCGGGACAGAGTTTCACAATGGCGGTCATGCAGTTATGGTGAGCCCCCGAGCGTTTTGTTGAGTTCTTCTGCCTTTTTGTGCACTTCCATTTCCAAAGTTTTTTTGAATTGAACCAGTTTGCGTCTGAGCAGTGCATCATGCAAAGACAGTATCTGAATAGCTAAAATCGCTGCATTGCGGGCGCCGGCCTTTCCGATGGCCATAGTTGCCACCGGCACGCCACCCGGCATTTGCACGGTAGAAAGCAGGGAATCAATGCCCTTAAGCGGCGATGAGTCAATAGGGATGCCGATCACCGGCAGAATGGTTTCCGCCGCAATGACACCGGCCAGATGCGCAGCGCTTCCCGCCCCGACAATAATGACTTGCAGACCCCGGTTCAGCGCCGTCCGGGCATACTCGGATGTTTTTCGGGGGGATCGGTGCGCCGAAGAAACCGTCACTTCATATGCCACACTGAATGTATCAAAAACGCGTAGCGACTCCTGCATTATGGGCAAATCTGAATCGCTGCCCATAACAATACCGACACGTGGTTTTTTGTGTTTCATTGTTTTTCTCCCATCGCTGGTTATACGGGTTCCTGTGCCGCTTTTTGCAACAACTCATGCGCTTTTTTATTGGCGGCATCAATTTTGAGCGCCTTTTTCACATAGCGCACTGCCTCGCGGTACCACCCGCCCTGCATGCACCGTTCGGCAACAAACAAATACGCACCGACCATTCCTTCGGGAAACATGTCTTGAATTAAATTATTAAATTTTTTTTGGCCAAAAACTTTTTCGGACAACAGCTTGGCATTGTCCAGAAGGAAACGCACCAACAGTATATTGTCTCTATATAATGGCAGGATCTCGATAAGCTGGCTGAGCGCCTTGGAAAACAGCGCATGAATTCGTGCCAGTTCAACCGAAAGATTGGTGCGCGCATTTTCAATGACTTCAAAATACTCTGTGGTAATGTGTGAAAGAGATTCAGGATGCTTAAAGGATTCCTGCTCAAGAAGCGGCTTATAGGTTTCAACCTGATATGCGTCCTCTTTCAATTTAATTGCCTCGTGAAAAATTGAACCAATAATCCAATCAAAAAGATGTTCATATAAATTGCTTTTTGTCCCTTTATTTCGGAATAGATTGTGGCAGAGATCTTTCAAGTTCCAGAGAGGGCCTTTTGCGTTTTCTGAACCAACCCATTCGTCAAGCAGACTGTAGGTTAGATGTGCTGTTTCGCTGTGTTTTTCATACAGCATATCAGCGTACAGTTTCGCCTCAATGAAATCATGCACCAGATCCCGAAGAAAAATATCTCGTTTTGTTTCAAGCCAGGGGTTTTCCATTTTTTCCGAACTATGCCTGTTTGATTGCCCGATATGCAATATCCCGGCGAAAGTGCATTCCCTGCCAGTGGATTTTATTAACTGCCTGATACGCGCGCTGCACAGCATCCGCTATAGAAATTCCCCATGCAGTAACGCCCAGCACTCGGCCCCCGTCGGTTACCACCTGGCCGTCGCGGAGTGCTGTTCCGGCATGAAAAACAACCGAGTCCGGCACCTGGGCAGCCTCCATCAGGCCCAAAATCGGGTAACCTTTTTCATATTTATCAGGATATCCGCCAGACGCCAGAACAACACACACGGCAGGCCGTTGGTCCCACTCGATAGTAATTTCAGAGAGACGTTCGTCAATAATTGCCTGCATTATATCTACCAGATCTGTTTTGAGTCTCACTAAAAGGGGCTGGGTTTCAGGATCGCCGAATCGCACGTTAAACTCCAAGACATACGGATTGTCGCGGTCTATCATAAGGCCGGCATAAATCACCCCCTTGTAACGTATCCCTTCTTCACGCAGGGCTGCAATTAACGGGCGCATAATAGTCTGCATTATCTTTTCTTCAAGAGCCGCAGTTATTACCGGGGCAGGGGAGTAAGCACCCATGCCGCCGGTGTTGGGACCCCGATCTCCTTCAAACACGCGTTTATGATCCTGCGAAGAGGGCATCGGGATTATGCTCGTGCCATCGGTGAAACATATAAATGAAGCCTCCTCGCCAAATAAGAATTGTTCGGCGACAATTTTTGATCCCGCCGCGCCAAATTCGCATTGTATCATGATGCGGTCAACTGCAGCGAGCGCGTCTTCAACCGTGAGAGAGGGAAACACCCCCTTGCCGGCAGCCAGTCCGTCTGCCTTTATCACAACCGGTATGCTATTGCCCTTCAGCAGATAATCTCTTGCGGCAGTTGCATCGGCAAACACGGTAAAGGCTGCCGTAGGAATGGCGTACTTTTGCATAATTTCTTTAGCAAAAATTTTGCTTCCCTCAAGGCGCGCAGCTTTTTGTGCAGGCCCAAAGATGCGCAATCCCTCTTTTTCAAACACATCAACGATGCCAAGCGTCAAAGGCAATTCAGGGCCTACCACAGTCAAATCAACAGCGTTTTTAACAGCAAAGCGACGCAGCGCTGATATGTCCGAAGGCTCAATGGCAACACATTCAGCAAGCTCTGCTATGCCGACATTGCCCGGCGCGCAATAGATTTTAGCAACGCGTGGACTTTGTGCTATTTTCCAGGCAAGAGCATGTTCCCGTCCCCCGCCGCCAACAATAAGAACCCTGATACCCATTTCATCACCGCAAGGGTTGTTTTATACCTTTTGCAGATATGCAGTTATTGCCGCGTCATATTGAGCAGTTCTTTGAAATACTTTTTTGGCAAGATAAAAATTGGTTGCCGCAGAGACGCATCCGTCATGGTGCTGCATTTCCGAAATAACCAAGGGGTAGTCAGCGGGATCAATAAGAACTGTTACATCCTCATAGTTTTTGGCTGCCGAGCGAAGCATGGTTGGACCGCCAATGTCAATATTTTCAATAGCATCTTCCAGAGTGCACTGTTTTTTGGCAATAGTCTCCTCAAACGGATACAGATTAACAACGACCATATCAATCGGTTCTATCCCGTATTCCTGCATTTTTTTGACATGTTCAGGGTTTGAACGCCTGCCAAGCAGACCGCCATGCACTTTAGGATGCAGCGTTTTTACCCGGCCGTCAAGCATTTCAGGAAAACCCGTGTATTCTGAAATATCTTTTACCTTAATTCCTGCTTCGCGCAATGATTTTGCCGTTCCGCCGGTTGAGAGAATTTCAACATTAAATTTGCTTAATTCCCGTGCAAATTCGACAATGCCGCTTTTGTTGGAGACGCTCACGATTGCTTTTTTGATTTTTGCCATAATACATTTCCTTTCTTGTGATTAACTAAGCATTCTGCCATGCGTAGTGACCATGGCGCTTAGCAGCCGTTCACATAATGGCGCGGGACTCGGCCGCTGATTCCGCACAGAATTTCGTAGGGTATGGAGTGCGCCGTTTCTGCCAGCTCATGTGCAGTAATAATCTCGCTGCCCTGCGCGCCCAGCAATACTACTTCATCATGCAGTTGCACGGACGGTATATCCGTCACATCAATCATCGTCATATCCATACACACGACGCCCACTACCGGGGCTCTTCGGCCGTGGATTAACACCGTTGCTTTGTTTGAGAAATGCCTGGTGAAACCATCCGCGTAACCAATTGGTATGGTTGCAATGAGGCTGTCGCGCTGGGCAATAAAAGTTCTCCGGTAACTGATACTATAACCGGCGGGAACTTTTTTTAACGACATTATTTTTGACTTTAGACTTAAAACAGGTTTCAGGTTTTCAGCCAGAGACGGAGACGGACCGATTCCGTAAAGCATAATGCCCGGGCGTATCAGATTGAACGTCGTGGCTAACCCGCGTATGAGGGCAGCACTATTGGCACAGTGCAGGTGTGTTGGAGAAAATCCCATTTCCCGGACCTTTTTTATCAGCGCAGCAAACAATTCAATCTGCTCCCGGGTGAAGGTTGTTGCGCTCTCATTGCAGGCGTCTGCTGTGGAAAAATGGCTCAACAGGCCGTCAACCTGCAGGTTCTGGCACTCCTTCAGGCTGCTAAAAAAAGCTTCAACATCATCCGGTAAGATGCCCACTCTACCCATGCCGGTGTCAAGCTTAACATGCACCTTTATGCTGATGCCATTTTGTGCGGCACGCGCATTCAGAACTCGGGCAATTTCCATGTCAAAAATTACCGGCATAAGGTCATATTTTAAAACTTCATCTTCCTGTCCCGGGAATATCCCTCCCATGAGCAGTAAGCTGCTTTTAATGCCGGCGGTGCGGAGTTCCGCCGCCTCTTCGCAGGTAGCAACCCCGAGGAAGTCAACGCCGCACTTTTCCAGCTCCCGTGATATTCTTACCGCACCATGGCCATACGCGTTGGCTTTAACAACTGCAAGAATCCGGCGCGCAGGACCGGCAAGTTCAGTCACGTATTGGTAGTTGTGGCGCAGGGCAGCAAGATCAATTTCCGCAATAGTTGGTCTGTGCATGATGTCCTAATTTAGAAAAAAGAAAACATTTTTTCTACCATCAAAACTGTGATAAGTAAAGATTAAACAGAATAGAACTTTCCCCAAAAATTAACCATAAATTTGTGTTGCGGCGATAAAAACCCTCAGACGCGTCTTTATCACCATCAATAAAAATATTTTGGCGAAAGTCCTGCAAAAAGTACAATTTTTTACTTTGTGGCTTCACCCGTATGGCGCGATTCTTTGTGGACAAAAAAGATGTCAAGGAAGATTATATTACCATAGCAGGTTCCGAAGCGCATCATATTGGAACAGTACTTCGGTTGGGCATCAACGACGAAATATCCCTGTTTGACCAGAATGGCACTGAGTACCGAGGCATAATAGTTGAAAAATCGCGCCGCACAATTCGCGTCAAAATAAAAAATAAGACGCCGTGTGGATATGAAGCCCCAATCAGTATCGTGTTGGGCCAGTCACTCGTCAAAGGGAAGAAAATGGATATTATTGTCCAAAAAGCGACGGAACTGGGGGCCGCGGCGATAATTCCATTCTGCTCAATGCGCAGCATACCTCGTATTGATGAACGGAGCGCCACCGAAAAAGTGGCGCACTGGCAAAAAATTGCTGTTGAGGCTGCTAAGCAGTCGGGAAGACTTCCTGCGCCGCAGGTTGAACCCGTACAAGCGTTTGGGGAACTTATACGCAGAGACTTCAATGGATTTCTGAAAATTATTCTCTGGGAAGAAGAAACAGAACGAGCTTTAAATGCTGTGCTCACACAGAACCCAGACCACACGTCGCTGCTCTGTTTAGTTGGACCGGAGGGAGGCTTTGCCCCGGAAGAGGTTAATTCTGCGATGCGTCACGGGTTTATTCCGGTCTCTCTGGGAAAGGCTATTCTGCGGACAGAAACTGCGAGCATTGCCCTGTTGGCAATTCTTCAGTATGAAGCAGGAGTGTTGGGGTGATCAGATTTGTTAAGTTATTAAGAGGTCTTTAAAACGAGGTATCCAAAATGAAATGCCCACAGTGCGGTTTTGTAAGTTTTAATGGACTGGCGCAATGCAAAAAATGCGGCGTGCCCTTCAAAGAACCTGCGGCCACAGCTTCTAATGAGCGCGAAGCCCCGAAGCAATCTCAAGAAGAATATTCCCAAGAAGAATATTCCGCAGACCCTGCTGCCACACTTCCGCCTCACTGGTCAGAAACCATTCAATCAATTAAGAAAGAACTTGAGGAAATTGAGGGAGCGCCGGTTGATAAACAATCTCACATGATGAATGGCTCTTCGGAGGAGCCACAAAAGTGCCACACCCCACCTGCACCCAGTGAAACACACACACCGGCTCCTGCGCCATTGTTTGAACGCAACATTGTGCTCACCCCGAAGGGTGGTTTTTTACTCAGATTACTTGCCTATCTCATTGACACAATCGTGCTTATGATCATCATCCTGCTATTAATCGTGTCGGCAATGATGGCGCTCAAAAGAGGCACAGTAATGTGGCATCAGGCGGATATCATAGAAATAATGAGTGTATATATGCCCGCTTTTATGATTGCTGCACTGTTGATTGAAATATTTTATTTTACCTATTGTCACGGCGTTACGGGACAGACTGTTGGCAAATGGGTTTGCGGTCTTAGAGTGGTAAATAAAAATGCGGAATCGCTCGGCTTGGGACGGGCGTTTGTGAGATGGCTTGGCTACTGGGTTTCCAGTTTATTTTTTGGTCTTGGTTTTATGTGGATTATCTTTAGCAAACAGAAACAAGGATGGCATGATAAAATTGCCGGCAGTTATGTGATACGGGTTTGAAATATATATTTAATTTTAACCGTCGCGGCGGTGCGGGGAGAAGCAGAACAGATGCTGTTCAGATAATCACATAGTGGTTAGCAAGAATGTTACCAGATTAGCGTTACTGTTAGTTATGTTAAGCTTTTTACGTATATGTTCCCGATGACGGTTAATGGTTGCCAGTGACACGCCTTGCACCTCGGCTATCTCCTTGGTGCGCATGCCATTTCTAATCATATTGCAAATTTTAATTTCTGTCGGCGTCAATGATTGATACTTCTGTGACAGTTGATTTATAAAAGGCGCCGTAATTTCCTCAAGATTGGATTTCAACAACGCGACATAACGTCGCTGGTCCTTGGGTATCTCCAGCATCAGGGCATTAAGAATAGGCATCAGAATTTTTTCAATATTCGCCTGAATATTCTTCTGCGTTTCCTTTTTTTCCTCCTCAATACGAGCCAGCACCGCTCGCAAGGCGGCGTTTGTTTCCTGCAAAGCTTTGCGTTCAAGCGTTAGTTGTTTGTTTATTTCCTGAAGCTCTTTTTCCGCCGCTATACGCATTGCTATAGTGCCAATACGCTCGGCAACAGCATCAAGGAGTGCGCGCTCCTCTTTAAGAAAAGGGCCTTCATCAGCAGCAGGCCGCTCTTCAAGATAAAAAATGGCAACTTCCCCGACAGGTTCATTATAGGTTGTGATCTGCGCTGATTGGCGCCATTTAGTTACTTTAAATTCTCTGCTTTTAAAAATCTTGTCCTCAAAAAGTATCCGCGCACAGGTAATTTCGGGATATTGCCAAGACAGGGGCAAGAAATTGACGAGTTTTTGCAAAAAGTCATCTATTGAATCGCTATAACGGTCTGCCAGTTGAGACATGCCATATAAACAGTTTAATTCCTTAATCCGTTCGCGCAATGCGATGGCCACTTTTTCAGGATCTGTTTCTTCAATTTGATTTATGCGCCAGAAAAACGTCGGATCATCATGCGCCTTCATTGTATTTCCCTCCAGAATCATTTGTTTCATGAGCTACTACTTCATTTGCGATGATTTGCTGCCGCGCAATAGGTATTTTTTATTAGTATTATATAGGCATAATATAACAATATTTTATACCAATAATATATAGGCAATAAATAGGACATTATATAGTATTTACAATAGCAATGTTAGCGCCTAAGGTATCACTGGTCAAGCATAATTTCCATTAAAAAAGGAGAAAAATAAATATGTCAACAGTTCCGCTTGAATCAATACTTGAAGGTCGCAGAAGCCAGCCTCAGCAGCTTATTGAAGTTTTGCAAGATGTGCAGGAAAACTATGGATACATACCCGAAGATGTCATGAGGTCGGTGTCCAAACATCTTGGCGTGCCTCTAATGGAAGTTTACCGCGTTGCCAATTTTTATAAAGCATTTTCTTTAAAACCACGCGGTAAGAACCTCATAACAGTCTGTATGGGAACTGCCTGTCATGTGCGTGGCGCGCATCTTCTTCTTGACCAGGTGCTTGGACAGCTTGGACTTGCGCCTGGGGCAACCACTGAAGATGGCGAATTTACCATTGAGCGTGTTAATTGTCTGGGTGCCTGTGCGCTGGGTCCGGTTGTCGTGCATAATGGGAATTACCATCACCACATCACGCCTAACAAGTTGCGGAAATTAATAACGTCACTCCGCAGCGCCAGCACAGAGGAGACAGCCCATGCCTAAACTTAAGACAGCACCTGATTTGGAATTATTTCGAGCCGCATTGCACCAAGAACGCGCGCGCTTCCCGGTTACAATCACAATCTGCGGCGGAACAGGGTGTCAGGCATCACAATCTAAATCGGTCTTTCAGGCGCTAAAGCAGGAACTCGGCGCGCACGGTTTAGATAAACGCGTATGGGTGCGGCGGTCGGGTTGCCACGGCTTCTGTGAACAGGGGCCGCTTATGGTTATTGAACCGTCCAACATTTTTTACTGCCATATTACCCCGGATGATGTGCCGGACATTGTGCAGCAAACACTTCGCAATAATGTAATCATCGAAAAACTGCTTTATACAGATCCGATTTCAGGCAAGAAAATTCAGACTGAAGCAGAAATTCCATTCTACAGGTCACAGGAGCGACTGTTGCTTTCGCAGAACAGACTGGTTGACCCGTGCTCAATTGATGACTTTATTGCAGTTGGCGGTTATTCTGCCATCAGTAAGGTCCTCGCAACCATGAAGCCTGAAAAAATTATTGAAACGATTAAAGAATCGGGTTTGCGAGGGCGAGGTGGCGGCGGTTTTCCTACCGGCCAAAAATGGGCGGAGTGCCGTGCGGCTCTGGGCGACGAGAAATATGTTATTTGTAATGCTGACGAGGGTGACCCCGGCGCGTATATGGACCGGAGCATTCTTGAGGGAAATCCCCATCTGGTGCTCGAAGGCATGCTGATTGGCGCCTATGCGATAGGCGCTGAATATGGCTATATTTATGTCCGCAGGGAATATCCGCTGGCGGTTGAGCATGCGCGCACGGCTCTCAAGCAAGCACGGGAATATGGTCTTTTGGGAGAACACATTTTAGGCTCACCGTTTTCCTTTGACGTGGAAATTGCCAGAGGGGGTGGAGCATTTGTGTGCGGTGAATCAACTGCGCTGATGGCGTCTCTTGAAGGAAAAGTTGGGGAGCCCCGCCCCAAAGATGTTCATACGGTTGAAGAGGGCTTGTGGAATAAGCCGACAACATTGAATAATGTAGAAACATGGGCAAATGTTCCTTTTATAATCAATAACGGATCTGCCTGGTTTGCAGCAAAAGGCACCAGGAATAGCAAAGGCACCAAAATTATTGCCCTCACCGGACATATCAGAAATACGGGGCTGGTAGAAGTGGCGCTGGGGACATCTCTCAATACGGTTATCTATGATATTGGCGGCGGTCCGGCAAACGGCAAAGCAATAAAGGCGGTTCAGACTGGCGGGCCTTCCGGCGGGTGCCTGCCGGTCAGCAAATTTGATCTGCCTATTGATTTTGACGCGCTCTATGAGGCAGGTTCAATGGTCGGTTCCGGCGGTATGGTGGTTATGGATGAGAGCACCTGCATGGTTGATGTGGCAAAATATTTTCTCCAGTTTTTACAGGATGAGTCGTGCGGTAAATGTGTGCCCTGCCGGCTGGGCATTGACCGAATGCTTGAGATAATAACCGATATTACTGAAGGGCGCGGCAAACGAGAACAGATTGCGCTGCTCCAGGATCTGGCCGATACTGTGCAACAGACGTCGCTCTGCGGTTTAGGCAAAACTGCCCCCAATCCGGTTCTTTCAACTCTGCGTTATTTTCCCGAGGAGTATGAGGCGCACGTTATACAAAAACGGTGTCCAGCAAGGGTTTGCAAGCCGCTGATTACTTTTGCCATAGATGCAGAAAAATGTAGCGGGTGTGGACGGTGTCTTGCTGCGTGTCCCCATGGAGCAATTTCAGGAGAAAAAAAGCAGGCACATGTCATTAACCCGCAGTCTTGCAACAAATGCGGAATTTGCGCAGAAGAGTGCAAATTTCAGGCTATAACCATCAACTGATGAGGTCGCCGATGAAACAATACGTAACCCTTACCATAGATGGAGCGCACGTGCGTGCAGTAAAAGGCACCAGCGTGCTTGATGCAGCTATTGAGTTCGGCATATGCATACCCCATTTATGCCATGTGCCTAATCTTTCAGACATCGGCGCATGCCGTCTGTGTATTGTAGAGCATATCAAGGACGGCAAATCAAAGGTCACTACTTCGTGTACGCTCCATGTTCAGGACGGCATGGTGATTCGCAGCAACTCAGAAAAAATAAAAAAACTGCGCCGCAATATTGCTGAATTACTGGTAGCCCAGGCGCCAAATTCCCGTGCTATTCAGGACATTGCAGTTCGCTGCGGGGTCAAAGAAGTGCGGTACCCATTTAGAAATAGCGACTGCGTGCTGTGCGGACGATGCGTTCGGGTCTGCACAGAAATGTGGGGTGCGCGGGCTCTGGGCTTTGTTGGCAGAGGGAAAGACCGCCATGTGGATTTTCCGTTGGGCGTGCGTGAAGAATTTTGCAAACACTGCGGTTCCTGCAACCTGCTGTGCCCTATGACGATAACGCCGTGCAAAGGGCCCATAAAAAGGGGCGAGGAATACCTGTGCGGCAAGTGCGAATCACAACTTATGATTACGGAAAACAGGCCCGATTCGTGTGTCTGGTGTGAATTGGGGAAAAATTTTCAATGCGCGCGGTATTCGCAATCTTAACGGGGCACTAAGCTTATCTGGGGTGTTCCCTAAACATTATTATGAATGTTGCCATGCTATAAAAGATTTAAGTTAAAAAAAAGAGCGTTGAGAGTACGCATATGCTCTCAACGCTCCCCGCAGATATTATATCCGATTTATCCAGCCATTACTTTTTCCGCTTCCTCTCTGAATGCATCCATCACATACGGAATGCCACATACTTTTGTCGCTTCCTCAGTAAGGGACATTAAATCTTTTCTTGAAATGGTAGCAACGCGGAAATTTCTGCTGCCTGCCATGAGCTGCTGCAACCCAACCCGCAGTTTATCCGTGTAGGAATAGATTCCAATTGCTCCCAGCGGAATCTCTTTTATTCTGTTGCCGTATTTAGCTTTCAGAGTTTCGTAGCAGACAAAAATCTCTTCCACGGTATTTCCAAATTCCGACACAGTCTTGGGAAGATTGTTTTCTTTCAGCCAGTGCTCCATATTTTTGCCTACCATTCCGGGAATCATAAGAGCGCGCCCAAAACAGGCTGCCTTGGTATAGGGTGCGCCCATTGCAAGCACCTTAAAAATATGATCCTCGGAAGAAAATCCGCCGCCTATGGCGATATCCGGGACGTATTCTCCCTTTGCCGCGAGTTTCTGGCACAGCTCATATGCCATTGACTGAATGTAGAAGGTCGGCACGCCCCACTCTTCCATCATCCGCCAAGGGCTCATACCCGTCCCGCCCGGTGCGCCGTCAATGGTCAGGAGGTCAATTTTGGCTTCGGAACCCCACTTGATCGCCATGGCAAGCTCGCGCATGGGATAGGCCCCCGTTTTAAGGGTAACCCGTTTTGCTCCCAGGCTGCGCAGCCGCTCAACTTCCTTGAGAAATCCCTCATGGTCAATAAAGCCCAAACGCGAGTGGCGTTCAAATTGCTTAAGCGCGCCGTCTCTGAAGGCGGCCTGATTCGCCTCTAACGAGGGGTCTGGTGTAACGATATAACCGCGTTTCTGCAGTTCAAGCGCCCGCTCAAGAGTGTTGACCTTTATTTCGCCCCCGATACATTTTGCACCCTGTCCCCATTTAAGTTCCACGCTTTCAACGCCAAGTTTTTCAATGACATATTCCGCGACGCCAAACTTGGTATCCTCTACATTCATCTGGACATGAATATCTCCGTATCCTTCATAAAATTTGCGGTAACTTTCTACTCGGCGGCGCATCTCGGGGGACTCAACAACCTTACCTTTATTGTTAAGCTGAAGTTGTGGGTCAATGCCGCACACATTTTCGCCGCATATTAATGAAACGCCGGATATGGCGGCCCCGACAGCAAAATGCTCCCAGTTCGCGCGGGCGATTTCTGTTGAGCCCAGGGCTCCGGTAAATACCGGTATTTTTAATTTAATTTTATTTTTGTACCCAAACTCTGTTTCAGTATTAACCGCAGGAAATGTTGCGTGGTCGGGATCTGCAGGGACTCCTTCGGGCAACCCTTCTGCGCCCAGCGCATAGCCCTGGATGTTGAGATGTGAGTAATCAACTGGATAGTTTTTATCGCCACCGGCCGTTATTGTTCCGAATGGCCCTGGGTAGAGAACTTCACGTCCTCTAAAGGTTGCTTTAAAAACTTCACAGTTTCCTCTGCATCCATCGATACATCGGGTGCAGATACCAGAACCCGGGACAACGTTGCGCGACCGATTTGCTGTTTGAGTCGCTTCATTAGAATTAGGCTGTTGCAAGTTCATGACATTCTCCTTGAAGTGATATTGTGGTTGTCAGGAATCTACTATGCGGCAAGATATTGCCGTATAAATTAACAGGGCTGACTTAACATTTAAATTATAACATGTCAAGCATTTAATAATAAAATATTATAATCTATTCTATACTAACGTCTCATAATAACAAATATTTGTTATGAATCAGCGAGATCAATAAGGGAATATTTTGCCGGATTTTTGATGTTTGCTCTTCACAGACTTTACATTTTAAACATAATTTTTGAGGTAACTTCGTTTTTTAACAAGTATTAGAAATTTAGGCAAAATTGCCGATATTTTAATTGACAAAATAAAAAAAAACGGTATCATTGGCAATAATTTATTATATTCTTTGGGTATGAGAAATGGAAAGTCTTTTAAGAAAAAAAATATTCTCTATCTTAAATGTCTTGCAGGAAAGCGGAAAACCTCTTGGCAGCACCAAGATAGCCCAGAAATTACAGGAATCAGGATTAGAGATACATCAGCGCACGGTAAGGCACTATTTAAGTAAAGCTGACCTTGAAGGGCTTACTGTAAACCTTGGGAAAAGGGGCCGGCTGCTTACACGGAAAGGGCACGAGGAACTTGCATCAGCCTTTGTCATTAATAAAGTGGGGTTCATTGCTTCAAAAATTGATAATTTAACTTTTCAAATGGATTTTTCTTTGCGCAAGCTCAGCGGCAATATTATTCTTAACATATCACTCATTAACAGCAGTGCTATGAAGAAAGCTTTCGCACAGATCCAACGCGTTTTTCGAGCCGGCATGGCTATGGGACGATATATTGTCACCTATCCGCCGGGGGCTCGCATCGGTAATAAAGTTGTTGAAAACGGCAAGATTGCCATAGGGACGGTATGCAGTGTAACCATTAATGGAATTCTATTGCATGAAGGTATTCATGTTACATCGCGATTCGGTGGTCTTCTGGAGATAAACAAAGGACGGCCAGCGCGTTTTACTCAAATTATTAATTATGATGGTTCCTCAATTGACCCGCTTGAAATTTTTATAAAAGGTGGCATGACTAAAGTTAATGATGCAGTGCTGACCGGAAATGGTAGGATTGGGGCAAGCTTCAGGGAGTTTCCTGCGTCTGCCATATCAAAAGTTGAAAAACTAAGAAAAAAACTTGATAAAGCAGGTTTGGGCGGGATATTGCTTATCGGCAGACCCGGGCAGCCGCTTCTTGATATACCGGTAGCAGAGGGAAGGGCCGGCATGATTGTAGCAGGGGGCTTGAATCCGCTGGCGGCAGTAGAGGAAGTAGGCATACCGACAGAAAATCTTGCGATGGGCGCGTTATTTGATTTTAGCAGTATGGTACCATTCTGGGAATTAAAATATATTGAATAATCAAATAATTAATAAACTTGCCGTGACGCCTGCCGATAAATCGTTTATGTATAAACCGGAACAATGCTCACCTCTCATAACATTTTTTGAAAGCTCATTATGTCTGCAACGGTTTTATTTGTTGATGATGAAGAAGTAATTCTTAACTGCATGGAGACTCTTTTTGCGGAAAAAGAGATGCAGGTTCTCACGGAATCTAATCCGAAAAGAGCTCTTGAAAGAATCAAGCAGGAAGAAATCGCTGTGATTGTTTCAGACTACAACATGCCGGAGATGACCGGAGTGGAGCTGCTTTCCCAGGTAAAAGCTATTTCTCCGGATACCACAAAAATTCTCTTAACCGGTATAACCGATTTTAATGTTGCGGTGGAGGCGATAAATACCGGTCAGGTTTTTCGTTTCATATTGAAGCCATGGAACAGCACCGACCTTGTTAAAACAGTAGAAGAAGCAATACTGCATTATGAGATGAGCACCGCCTTGAAAAAGGCGGACGAAGCGACGCTTATTTCCCTGGCGCAAACCATCGAACTCAAAGATCCCTATACCAGAGGGCACTGTGATAATGTCGGGCGTTTTGCGTTGTTGATTGCCGATGAGCTGGGACTTACTGAAGACAAAAAGCGGGAAATAAAGTATGGCAGTTGGCTGCACGATTGCGGCAAAATCGGTGTGCCGGAAGCAATACTTAACTATCCGGGCAAACTCAATGAGCAGGAATTAAAGATCATTAAGAAACATCCTGAATGGGGCGCAGATGTCGCTCGGAGAGCTCAGCTCAGCAGAACCATTATCAATATTATATTGCACCATCATGAGGCCTATGACGGCAGCGGTTATCCGTATGGCCTTAAGGCTGACGTAATTCCCCAGGAAGCGCGAATCGTCTCCCTTGCGGATGTGTATGACGCGCTCGTATCAGACCGGCCTTATCGGCGCGCTTATCGGAAGCAGCAGGCGCTGGAAATCATGGCTTCCATGAAAGGAAAAGAGTTTGATCCGGCTCTTGCAGATATCTTTTTTTCTATAGTTCATTCATCACCGGAACTGTAACAAAAACTCGCCCTTTAATTTAAGAATTGCTGATTGCTCCGGCAATCTCACCCGCCAGTGTTTCCGTCAGGTCTTTCCCGCATGATGTTATGCAGCAGCAGGTTTCAGTATTTGGCTCTCGCCGGGCTTAATGTGGCTGCAATAAAATTCGCGTATAGCACTTGCTTTTTAGGCAGCGATACGATAATTAAGACATTAAAAACGTGCACCATCAAAAACTGAACCGCTGGTGAAGATAAGAGAACGAACATTATGAGAAGGGCGTTTAGGTATATGCGTATACGGTTTGTGAACCCATTTTTGACCATAATTATTATATTATGCTTATTCCTGCCAGTTCTTGACGGTTGCGCACTGATAAAGAAGACGACCGGTGCAGGAGAACAAAAATCATACAATAAATTTAGAAAACAGGCGTTGGCATCGCTTGATGAACCGCCGCAACAATTGATAGAAAATTACCAGGACATGAAGCAGCATGATCTGGTATCGTGGGTATGGCAGCGGCCTGGTTTTGATTTAGCACGGTGCCGGGTAGTTGACATTGCTCCGGTAAAGAATTTTAGTGCCTTTGTTTATCCGTGGGCAGAGGAGCGCATAGGAGCAGCATTGCACAAAATATGCGGGGCTTTAAAGGATGAAAGTGCAGGGTCGGCATTGGTAGAGGTTCACGCAGCGATCGTGGACATGAAACCGCAGAAAAAAATTGTCAGCCGTCTGCTGCCGTTTGAAGAAGATTTTACTTCAATTGAGATTCATCTGGTCATGGTGGATAAAAACTCTGGGGAAATGCTCTGCAAACTTGTCCATGGCAAACGCTGCGAAAATTTCAAGGAAGCCATTGACGGCATGATGGCGGATATTGAAAAATTCTTTTTAACGAATGTGGCAAAAAAGTCCTCGTAACGGTGCCGGTTAGCCTTTTTAAATATAGCGTCTATGCGTACCCCTCAAGTAATAAAAGATTTCATTTATTTGGCGGTGCGCAGACTTTTTATCGGCATTGCAAAGATCTTGTTCAGATTTGAAGCTCATGGTTCAGCGTATATTCCCGCCACGGGTGCCGCCATTATTGCCTCAAATCATGCCAGCTATCTTGATCCCCCGTTGATTGGCATGGGGGTTCCCCGGCCCATATATTATTTTGCCAAAGCCGAATTATTTCGTTCGCTGTTTCGGCCGGTGCTGCGCTTTGTGAACGCTGTTCCCGTCAACAGGGATCAGCTTGACCGCAAGACGTTAAAAACAATACTTGATATTTTACGCAGCGGAAATGTAATCGTGATATTTCCCGAGGGCACACGCAGCGATAGTGGCGAGTTGCAGCCGGCCAAGCCGGGTATCGGCATGATTGCATACCACGGGCAGGTGCCGGTTATACCGGCGTATATTAAGGGAAGTTATGATATTTTGCCCAAACACGCAACCGTGCCGCGCTTCAAAAAATGCACCGTGCGCTTCGGGCCGCCAGTCAATGTGGAAAAGTTTTTTCACATGCCCAAGACCAAAGATCTTTATTTGCGCATCAGCGGGGAGATTATGCGCGCCATTGAGCAATTGAGGGATTAAGTGACGGTCCAGGTAAAAATCTGCGGCATCACCAGCAGCGACGATGCGTGCGTTGCAGCGCAGGCAGGCGCTGACTTTATTGGGGTTATTGTAGAAATAAACGAATCGCCGCGTTCGGTACCACGGGAAACTGCACGGCGCATTATTTCATCCGTAACGGCGCCGGTTGTGCTGGTAGTAGAAAAAAATCATGCGGAGGCGGTGCAGATGGCAGAGGAACTTCATCCTTTTGCCATCCAACTTATCGGCAGCACGCCATATGTTGAAATTGAGCGTCTGAAGACACGGATCGCCTGTCGGCTGTGGAAGACCGTTCAGATACCGCCACCGGAACACCCGAACAGTCACTTTTCAGACCTCGAGGAGCAGATCAATCGTTACCACGCGGCAGGCGTTGATCTTGTGGTGCTTGACACGTTGGTCAGGTGCAATGGCGTGGTTAAAAAAGGCGGCACTGGACAGACCTGCGATTGGCAGATGGCTGAAAAACTTATTGCCGGTGCGCCGCTGCCGGTTTTTTTAGCCGGCGGAATAAACCCGGCAAATGTCCGCGCAGCAATCGCTGCGGTGCATCCTCAGGGCGTGGATGTTTCAAGCGGCGTAGAACTAAGCCCGGGCAAAAAAGACCCGCAAAAGATGGTAGAATTGATAAAAGTTGTTCATGCCGGGTAATGGAGCTTTTTATTACGTATTAATGATGCAACAGGAGCACGACGCGTGTTAGGAGGTTTGTTAAAAAAAGTAATTGGCACAGAAAACGACCGCGAGCTTAAACGACTCAGGCCGCTGGTGGTTTCTGTTAATGAACATGAGGCGGAAATGCGCGTCAAGGCGGATGATGAGCTCAAGGCCATGACCGGCGCGTTTCGGGAACGCCTTGATCGAGGCGCAACGCTTGATGATATTTTGCCTGAGGCGTTTGCAGTAGTCAGGGAAGTTGCCCGGCGCGTCCTTGAGATGCGTCATTTTGATGTCCAGATAATCGGCGGCATAGTGCTGCATCAGGGTAAAATTGCCGAGATGGCAACCGGCGAAGGAAAGACGCTGGTGGCAACGCTGCCCGCATATCTTAACGCCCTGACCGGGCGCGGGGTGCATATTGTTACTGTCAATGACTATCTGGCGAAACGTGACCGCGACTGGATGGGAAAAATTTACGAATTCCTCGGGCTGACCGTAGGCGTCATCCATCATGATATAACGCCGGAAGAGCGAAAGCGCGCCTATCAGTCGGACATAACCTACGGCACCAATACCGAGTTTGGTTTTGACTATCTGCGCGACAATATGGCCATTGACCCTGACTCGCAGGTGCAGCGGGATCATTACTTTGCCATCGTTGATGAAGTTGACAGCATCCTCATTGATGAAGCGCGGACGCCGCTGATTATTTCCGGGCCGGTAGAGCGATCCGAGCGCCATCATTTTGGCGAATTGAAGCCGCAGGTTGAACGGCTGATGCAAAGCCAGAACAGGCTTATGGCGCAGCTTCTGAACGAAGCTGAAAAATTACTCAAAGACGGCAACGAGTATGAAGCAGGCATAAAGCTTTTGCAGGTTAAAAGGGGTGCGCCCAAAAATAAACGCTTTCTTAAAATGATTAAAGACGGGGGCATAAAAAAAGAGATTGACCGGATAGAGCTGGACTATATTCGCGACAAACGATTGGGAGAACTTGATGAAGAGCTCTTTTTCAGCATTGATGAAAAATCCAATATTATTGACCTCACGGAAAAAGGCCGGCAGCTTCTGTCCCCCAACGATCCCAACTTTTTTGTTCTTCCCGACCTCAGCATGGCAGATGACACCGGTCTGACTGAGGAAGAGCGTCAAAAAAAACTGGCAAAGCTGGAACGACAGTTTCAGGAAACCAGTGAGAAAATTCAAACCGTTACCCAGCTTCTCAAGGCCTATTCGCTGTTTGAAAAAGATGTTAACTACGTGGTGCACGAAGGGCAGGTTCTTATTGTTGATGAGTTCACCGGCAGAATTCTGCCCGGACGTCGTTACAGTGATGGTCTGCATCAGGCCATTGAAGCCAAAGAAGGTGTGCGCATTGAAGGCGAAACCCAGACATTTGCAACGATTACCATCCAGAACTACTTTCGCATGTATGAAAAGCTTGCCGGCATGACGGGCACTGCCGAGACCGAGGCGCCCGAATTTTTGAAAATATATAATTTGAAAGTAGTCGTTATTCCCACCAATGAGCCGGTGCGGCGCATTGACTATCCGGATGTGGTCTATAAAACCAAGAAAGAAAAATTTAAAGCCGTGGTCAGAGAAATAGAGCAGATGCATGAAATGGGGCGGCCGGTTCTGGTGGGCACCGTGTCGGTTGAAACCTCGGAACTATTGAGCAGAATGCTGCCGCGCAACATCCCGCATTCTGTTTTAAATGCAAAGCGGCACAAGGAGGAGGCGGAGATAGTGGCGCGTGCCGGGCAAAAAGGCGCGGTTACCATCGCCACCAACATGGCAGGTCGCGGCACCGACATTAAGCTCGGCCCCGGCGTGGTAAAGTGCAACACCATGTGCTGCATCATCTGTGAAGCGGAACAGAATGGGGGCTGCAAAAACTGTCCTGATCCGCAAAAAAAAGGCAAAAAAATGACCGAATGTTTTAAAAACGTTCCCTGCGGATTGCACATTATCGGCACAGAGCGCCATGAAGCGCGCCGTATAGACCGCCAGCTTCGAGGGCGCAGTGGCCGTCAGGGAGACCCCGGGTCATCCCGGTTTTATCTGTCGCTTGAAGATGATCTGCTCAGGATTTTTGGCGGCGAGCGCATATCGCATATCATGGAGCGCTTTGGTATGGAAGAGGATCAGCCGATTGAGCATCCGCTTATCAACCGGGCAATAGAAAATGCGCAGGGCCGCGTTGAAGCGCACAATTTTGACATCAGAAAACATCTGCTTGAATATGACAATGTCATGAACAAACAGCGCGAGATCATTTATGAACTCCGCAACAAAGCGCTTCACGACGAAAGCATAGAAGATCTGGTGTTTCAATATACTGAAGAGCTTGCCGGTGCGCTGGTGGATTCCTTTATCCCTGCGGATGTGCACCCGGACGACATTGATGTCAAAGGGTTCAAAGAAGCAGTTTTTCGGCAGTTTTCCATACCACTGCGCCTGTCGTCGGAGGAGGTTAAGAAGCTAACGCCGGATGATGCCATCCAGCTCATTCTTGATGAAGCCAAGAAACTGTATGACCGCAAAGCCCAGGAGTTTACCCCGGAGATGCTGCATCGGCTGGAAAAATGGATTTATCTGCGCGTGCTGGATGAGCGGTGGAAGGAGCACCTTCTTGACCTTGACCACATAAAGGAAGGAATCGGCCTGAGGGGCTATGCGCAGCAGGATCCATTACGGGAATATCAGAAAGAAGCCTACGACCTTTTTACCGATCTGGTTGACAGGATCAGGCAGGAGTTTATTGAAAAGCTGTTCATGGTGCAAATCGCCCGTGAAGAAGAAATACCCAGACAGCGGCAGCCCCAGCAGTTTGTCCTGAATCGCGGAGATGAAGAGACAAAAGGCAAGACCGTTGTGCGAAAAGGGGAAAAAATAGGCAGAAATGATCCCTGCCCATGCGGCAGCGGCAAAAAGTATAAAAAGTGCTGCGGCGCAAGGTGATGCTCCCCGCGCGCAGCACAGGGCATCCCAGCAATTGGCATTGATATTTCGTTTCGTGCCCGATGCCTACCATCTATACACGGCAGGTACGTGCAGGGCACATACCGGTAAAAATCCTCAATTTAAAAACCGCACAATATGTTTCCTTAATCGCGAATTTACAGGCTTTTTTGAGGCGACATTTCAACCTCATGAAAATACTTCTTGCCTATCTGTGCCATTATCAGGACCGCTTCGATTACTTCATATCAAAAATACCTGTAGGCTTGGTGTCCCTCGCAGCATATCTGGAACAACAGGGATATGATGTTACTCTGGCAAACTATTCTCAGATTGGCCACCGCCGAGCGCTCAATGCCATACTCAGCATTAAACCGGATCTGCTGGGCTTGTCGCTTTTTTCTCATAACCGTATTGATACCCTGCAATTAATCAGAGCGCTTAAAAAAGCCCGCCCTCAGACCATTATTACTGTCGGTGGACCCCATGCCACATTTCTTGCCGATGAGATTATTGCGCGCTATCCCGAGATTGATTATCTTATAGCCGGCGAGGGTGAGAAAGCATTTGCCCGCCTGGTGCAACGCCTAACGCAGGGCAAACGAGATAAGACAAAGATCATTCCCTCAGAGCTTATTGACAACCTTGACAGCCTGCCGGCTCCCGGAAAATTTTCCGGTAAACTCATGGGCATTGACCCGAAACAACAGTTCAGCTTTATTGTCACTTCACGCGGCTGTTCCCACCAGTGCGTGTTCTGTTCCTCGCCGCAATTTTGGCAAAGACGCGTCAGATACCGAAGTCCCGAACACATAGTAGAAGAAATGAAACTTCTGCATAAGAAATACGGTATTATCTACTTTTCCCTGCGTGATGATAATTTCACCATGCACCGCGGGCGCGTGCTGGCATTTGCTCATTTGCTGCAGAGCCAGCGTCTCTACTTCCTGTGGAACTGCCAGGCGCGAATTGACACGGTTGACGAGGAAATGCTAATTGCCATGAAACGCGCGGGTCTTGAACATATACAGTATGGGGTTGAATCCGGATCAGAAAAAATCCTCGCGCTTTATAATAAATACACCTCGCTCAAACGCATAGAAGAGACGGCGGCAATTACCAGAAAAGTCGGCGTGAATTTATCTGTTTATCTCATGGTCGGCATGGCAGGAGAGGGGCGCAGCGACATTGCCATGACCAAAGCGCTTATAAAAAAAATACGTCCGTGCGACGGTATGGTATCGCCCGTCGCGCTATATCCCGGAACCGCTCTGTATAAGCAGGAAGTTGCACGAGGAGCAATGAGCAATGATGTATGGTTTAAGGTCAAGGCTCCCGGCATTTATCTGCGAAACGACCAACAGGCGACCCGCTGGATGAGCGAGTTGATTCTCCACCTAAGCCGCATCCAGGTTGCAGCGCTCTATAGAGAAAAAGATTTCACCGCGCATCGTCTGGTTGCCGGGGCGGACTGTTGGGTCACTGATTTGCTTGAAGGCGATTTTTATGTTGAAGAAGGGAATTACCGGCGGGCACGGGAATGTTATCAGAGGATTATTGAAAACCACCCCCATAACCCATGGGGCTACCTGCGCATGAAAAAGCTCAAAAAAATCCAAGCGTTCACCAACGGGTAACACAAGAAAAAACCCCCGGGGCCGGGGTTGCGGAGGTGATGTTTTGCCACGGGGGTTTGGACGCAGTTCCTGGTATGAAAATTAAATCTCCCCCTTTCAAATACCAGGAACATCTCAAAGGAGTTGAAAAGTGGCTATATTATATATGAATAAACAAATATAGCAATAACCTATATTGCTATAATATAGTATAAAATTGCTAAATATGGCTATTTGAGGTAATTTTTTCTGGATATTCGGTTTTAGAAAAAAATAGCCTCTTGTTGACAGAGGGGGACATTACTCAATAGGGGACCAGTCTGAGTAATTCATCAACAAGAGGCTGTAATAATTATTGCACATTTAAAATTAGACTTTGTTCCAACGTTTAGTGATGGCGTAAAGTGATTGCAAAAAAATACGG
>CAZQKW010000017.1:0-65391 GCA_964594075.1 uncultured Thermodesulfobacteriota bacterium
TAAGGACTCTTAAAAAGACTATTCTTTATGCACAACAAACCCAGAAGAAGCAAAAAATAATTTCCAAATCCGATTTCTAAAGCCTCTAAAGATAGTTGATATATTAACTCGATTGTTACACAGCTTCACTTCTTAAGGAGGGAGGCGTCGCAATAAGCTAAACTGTCATTCTGAGCGAATGTGAAGAATCTCAACCCGCTGATTTTCCATATCCTGAGATTTTTTGCTGTCGCTCAGTCGCTTAAAATTAGTGTTTACCCATGGAGCCTATATGAAGAAAGGAATAGAAACGCACCTTAAAAAAGACACAGACTCGAGTCTCAACAACAATTACGTCCCCTATATACTGAGTGTGCTGCTATTTGTAATTGGCGGCATCTTTTTATACACCTGGATCATGTCGTTTAATTCATGGATGCTTCAGGAACATCTTCAGGTTTTTTCACCACTATCCCTGGAAATCATCTTTGTGCTTATTGTGATAGCAATCGGGATTAATAGCCGCCATTTCAAGGTCTTCTGGCAGCGTATCCCCAAGACGATTCTACTTGCCATATTGGTAATTGTTATAGTTGGTGCAGTGCTGGTGGCGTTTGTAGCGCCGCGCGTTCATCGGATTTATTATGATGAAGATATATATGAAAACATAGGACAGAATATTGCCTGTCTGAAAGGATCCACGCCATATACCGGAGGTGCTTTATTAGAAAACCTGGGCGGTGTGTGGAAGAACTTTATCGGAAGGGCGGGGATGTGCAACGAGGGCAGAAATGATTATGGAGAATATAACTGCTTTCGCCTTGAATACAATAAAGAGCCAAATGGCTGGCCGTATATTCTCAGCGTGGTGTTTCGGTTATTCGGGGTTTCGGAGCTAGCGGCATTTTTAACGACCAATTTCATATTCGTGCTATCCATTGGAACGGTCTTCTGGATTGGCTGTCTGGTATTTAAAAATTTCCGGACTGCATTGTATGCAGCGTTATCTTTTGCCCTCACACCGGAAGCGTTGCGCTGGTCAAACACCACTGCCGCTGAACCCAGCGCAGCTTTATTTGCTGCCCTTGCTGTATGTGCGGTGTTTTTTTTCATTACCTATCGAACCAATGGGACCCTTTTTCTGACCGTTGCAGTCACCGCTTTCGGTATCCAGTTTCGGCCTGAATCATTTATGATAGTTGCTGTTGTGGGGCTGGCAATCCTTTTGTTTGCATCGGATGAATTGAAAAAAGGCAGGTTTTACCTCTGGTGTGCTATCTTCTTTATTCTTATTATCCCGCATATTGTTCACCTCTATGCAGTAAAAGATATGGGGTGGGGAGCAACCGGCCCAAAATTTTCAACGCAGTATTTTCGCGGAAACTTTGTAAGCAATTTTTTACACTATTTCAGAAATCAACAGTTTCCGCTTCTCACTACTATTTTTTTCATTCTGGGCATAGTGCTGAACAATAATGAAGAAAATATAAAAGATTCCTGGTATTCATGGAAAGCCAAAGCAGTCGTGGCGCTCTGGTTTATGCTCTTCTGGGGAATTTTTATATATTTTTATGCAGGAAGCTATACCTACGGCGCGGATGTGCGTTTTGCTCTGGTGTCGTATATTCCCATCGCACTGCTGGCCGGTTCTGGTGCGTCGGCACTTCATGGGCGCATTGAGAAATGGGTAAAAGTGATTTCCCCCGCCTATGTGCTGGCGGGTATAATCATTGTTTCTTTTCTTTCTTTTGTGCCGTATGTGCGCACGGTCGGCCAGGAGGCCTGGGCAGCACGGGCTGACCATGAATATGCCAAAGTAATGGCGCGCGAACTCCCCCAGGATTCAATTATTCTAACCCATAACCCCAATATGTTTTTAGTGTGGGGAAAAAACGCCGGGCAGGCATCATTGGCGACCGAACATTCGCAGTATTTTAACAATTTCTTCCGCCGCTATCCGGGCGGCATATATTTTCACTACAATTTCTGGTGCAATGTTTCCGACCCTCTACAGCAGTCTTTCTGCAAGAATATTCTGGCGCGGTTCGATGCCACGCCGATTATGACTTTTAAAGAGCGGGATTATACATATGTGCTGTATAAGATAGAAAAAAAGTGAGTGAATGACAGCACACCGTTTGGAGCTTAATTTGAAACAGGCAGAAGGTCCATATTATTTCTGCCTGTTCTTTTTTTAGAAATGAAGTAAGTGGTAAGCCCTTTGCGTCCGCCGACCAAATACAAAATACATCAGTCTGCTGAGCATTGACCAAACGCACAGGAAAACGCGCGGAGAAGCTGTTGTTCCCGTCGCGAATTCACCCCAGAAAGTATTTATGTGACGTCATCTTTTTTGCCTTCAAAGACTTTCATGGAAATCTTTTTCATGACGTTTAAAACTAATTTTGCTATAATTTTTTAAAAAATTGAGTCATTATGTTATGAAAAAAGCAGTTGTTCTCCTGAGCGGCGGGGTTGATTCTGTTACTGCCATGGCTATTGCAATGCATGAAGGCTATGCGGTTTATGCATTAAGTTTCAATTACGGCCAGCGACACAGCATTGAAATTGAGAAGGCGCGTCGCAGCGCAACGGCAATGGGCGTTGCGAAACATCTGGTGCTCACTATAGATCTTGCCAGTATTGGTGGCTCAGCATTGACAGATTCTATCCCGATTCCCAAGAACCGTGACGCAGCAGCCGGGGCGCATGAAATTCCGGTTACGTATGTTCCTGCCCGCAATACTATTTTCCTTTCCTGCGCCCTTGCCTGGGCTGAAGTGTTACACGCATACGATATTTTTATTGGTGTTCATGCCCAGGACTATAGCGGGTATCCTGATTGCAGGCCAGAATACCTGCATGCATTTGAGCACATGGCGAATCTTGCAATCAAGGCCGCAGTAGAGGGGCGAGGGAAAATACGCATTCACGCACCGCTTCTTAACCTTGGCAAGGCGGATATCATCCGCCGGGGCATTGCGCTCGGTGTGGATTATTCTCTGACGCATTCCTGTTATGATCCTTCTCCCGATGGCGAAGCGTGCGGACGCTGCGACAGTTGCCTGTTTCGCCGCAAAGGATTTCTTGAAGCAGGCTTGACCGACCCAATTGTATATCTGAGTACATGAAAAACCCTTTTGCAATACTTGGCATAACGCCGGAAATGTGCAATCGTCTGCAGGACGAAGATCTGTTTGTGATGGTTAAGTCCGCATACCGCGCATTGCAGACAATTTATCATCCCGACCGCGGGGGTTCCCATAAAAAGGCAATCGAAGTAAATCTTGCATTTGAAATGCTTGATTACCGGAAAAACCAGGATAAATTTGTCAGATATAAAGAACTATATATAAAACGGCTCTCGCGGAAATCAGCAGACCGCGCAAAAGAACTGGAAGCACAGCTTGAACAGCAAAAGTCTGTGTGCCGGAAAACTGCACAGCATTATTATGACTACATTCTCAACCTGATTGGCTGTGACGAACGGAAAAATTCCATTTCCTCTTTAAAATCAATACGGATTGGGCTCAATGATGTGGCGTTGCAGCAAAATCTTTCCCATGCCATGCCGGTATACGGCGCAAATTACAAGCAAATCAGAATTGATGAGCAGGGGCGCAGTTTTGTGAAAGAGGTCGGTTCGTCGACATATCATGAGCGCAAATACACGCAGTTATTGGGCAGCATACCCCGCGACGCAATAGAAATTCTGCCCCATTTACAGGGATATGAGACAACCCCGCACGTGCCCTTTAACCTGCGCAATACAAACAAACTGTTGGGGTATCAGAAACCGGTATTTAAAAATATTGTGTTGCGCGAAAATTTTATTGTTTACTGTCTGCCTCATCTTGTGCCGTGCATCAAAGAAAATAGTTACCTGATTTCCATCAACCGTAAAAATAAAAGTTTAATTCTTGAAGGGATTATTATAAAAATCAGCCACGAGGGCAGCTCTATGACGTAGCAAACATACACGGGTTGGGCACAATTAACAACCTGGATACTGCTCAAAGGAGGGATGCCGTTGAAAAAATCTCGCGAGGAACGAAAACAAAACACGCGGGAGCACATTCTTAAAACTGCTATAGACCTTTTTTCCAAAAAAGGGTTTGAAGCCACCAGTGTGGAAAGTATCACCCGGCGGGCCAGAATTGCCAAGGGAACCTTTTACAATTTTTTTGAAAAAAAGGAGGATGTGCTGCTGTATTTTTTGGACCGGGAATATTCAAAAAGCGAAGAAGAAATTGAGCGCAAGCTGAATTCGCAGCAAACCTTTATTGACCAGGTAGAATTATCAATTACCGCGTATATAAAACATATTTTCCCCAACCGGGAATTCAGCAAAGTTCTCATTAAAGAGCGGATCGGGAAAATAGGATCAGGCAAGAATAAGAACGAATCACACCTGATGCAGGCCTTATCCCAGTCAATAGACATGGCAAAACAGCGAAAAGAAATTAGCCATACCGTGAATACGCGCCGCTTGACCGAAATGATCTTTGCGCTCTATACCATGTATGTAATTTACTGGACCAATGGATTTATAAAAACCAAAAAAGATTGCGTCGCCTGTATTAAAGAAGCTATTCAATATATTCTTCACGGCATTACGGCAAGCACGCCATAGGGTGCCTTCACTCCGCGACTGCAGCCCGATTTTAAGAACGCCCTGTTCCCCGCATCTGCCTGAAAGTATCATAGTTATCCTGCCGCAGACAAACTTTTTCCGGATATCGAGTGCCTCAGCCAACTACAGCGGTTTATATTATTCCCGGTGGTAACACGCTCGAGAACGATCGCTGCACGCTGTGCACATTTTTCTTGACAATAGGATTTTAAGTTACTAATATGACCGCAGTCATTAAATTATGACCACGGTCATATTATTCTTATAAACCTTATTCGGAGAATCGGTATGTCAATTAAAAACGATTTGATACGCATTTTGGACGATGAATCGGTTGTTGATGACCATGATATTCTTAAAGCATATTCATGTGATCAGAGCTTTTCGGAACCCTGCATGCCCGAAATGGTGGCCTTCGTAAAAACGGTGCCCCAACTGCAGGAGGTGGTGAAATACGCGAATAAAACCCGCATCCCAATCATACCATACAGCTCGGGATTTAATCTGCACGGGGCTACCATACCGCGGCAAGGGGGAATTATTGTGAATCTTTCCCGCATGAACGCCATATTGCACATTGACGATACTAACTGGTCGTGCATTATTGAGCCGGGCGTAACCGCCAGCCAGTTGCAGGACGAACTGGAGAAGCATCAGCTGCGCGCAATGCTGCCGTTTGGCGTGCACCCGAAGCGTTCGGCATTGACCAGTTTTTTAGAACGCGATCCCGCAGTAGCAGCAGCAAGCTTTGAATACGGCAATGAACTCATTATGGATACTGAATTGGTGCTTCCCACCGGCGAGCTCTTCCGCACCGGTCTCTGGTCTTCAGGCAACACGTCCGGATCACCAATGGGGCCGGTGCGCGCCATGGTCAACAGGCTGTGGACCGGCGCACAGGGGACGCTGGGGATTATGACTAAAATGAATATTAAGGTTGAATATTTGCCGCGCATGCGAAAAATATTTTTGTTCGCATTTGATTCGTTTCCCGAAATCATGGAACCATTGCGGCGCATTCAACGAAAAGAAATAGGCCACGAATGTTTTGTTATCAACAATTTTAATCTTGCGGCGCTTATGTGCAAGGAATGGGGTGTTCCCCAGGAATTGCCGGCGGAGAAAATCAATGCGCGAGAATTTGAAGGATTGCGTGACAAGCTGCCCGAGTGGTTACTGGTGGTTTGTCTCAACGGGGGGCCGCGGCTGCCGGCGGGAAAGCTTGCCTATGAGGAAGAAGAATTACGCGGGATTGCAACACGGGCGCATATGCAAGGGTATAGCAATGGCGAGCTTGAAGAACTGTTGCTAGCAGAAACGCTGCGTCCCTGGGGTATACTTAAGAAATTTTGCTACCGGGGATCGGTACACGATGTATCTTTCAAAACGCCGCTGAAGCGGATTCCTGAATTTCAGCGCATTTTACAGGAAGTAACCAATAAATACGATTATCCGATGCGCGATATTGGGATGTATGTGCTCCCCATTGAACGCGGCCGCGCCATGCATATAGAGATTGATTTTCATGGCGATCCGCATGATCGCTCTGTTATGCCGCAGTTAAAGAATATGTGGCTGGAGATTAGCGAGAGGTTTATAGACGAGGGAGCATTCTTTGATCGTCCGTATGGCGCATGGGCCGCAATGGTCTATCAGCGAGCAGGTACGTATACGCAAAAGCTCAAGGAACTGAAACGAGCGCTTGACCCCAACAACATTCTTAATCCGGGGCATCTGTGTTTTTGAGACCTTGAAAAGAAAGGGAAAGCATTATGACCTATTATGAAAAGAAGCCGGAGAAAAAATTTTTTGAAAAGGAATTAGAAGATTACCGGGATTCGGTATGGGGGTGCGCGCGCTGCAACTGGTGTCAGAACCAGTGGGGATGGAATGTTAAAAGCGCCGAGTTTTCTGAAATCTGCCCGGCATTTCATGAATACCGGATTTTCCCTTATTCGGGTATGGGGAAAATGCACATAGCACGCGCGATCATTGAGGGCGATTTTGACTATGACGACGCCCCTGAAGTGGCCAAATTTTTATATACCTGCACAACCTGTGGCGCGTGCGAGATGAATTGTCAGCGATTGCAGGATAAAGAGCCTCTGCAGGTGAACGAGGTGCTGCGCGCCCGTTTTGTCCGGGATGGCGTCGGGCCCATGCCTGAGCACAAGAATCTTATAAAGAGTGTAAAAAACTATGATAATCCCTGGATGCAGCCGCGCACGCAGCGGGACCGGTGGGCAAAGAAGCTGCCGATAAAAGATGCCAATAAGGAGAAAGTAGAAACGCTGTTTTTTGTCGGCTGCACCTCGGCCTTTGATAATACTCAGTGGCATGTTGCCCAAAATACTGCATCCATATTACTGAAAAGCGGTGTTGATCTCGGGATGCTGGGCAAGAATGAAATATGTTGCGGCAGTCCGGTCGCGCGCATCGGCGATCGCGAGACATTTATAGCGCTGGCAAAACGCAATATTGAGCTGTTAAATTCAAGCGGGGTGAAGGAAATTGTTTCGTTTTGCCCCGGGTGTTTTCGGGCAATGACCCATGATTATAAAGAAATACCCGGCGCCCCGGCGCTGAAGGCCCGCGTGTTTCATACCGCGGAATATATAGATAAACTCCTCACGGAAGGAAAGCTGCCCATTAAAGGCGAACTTAAAATGCGCGTTACCTGGCATGATCCCTGCCATTTGGGGAGACATCTGGGCATTTATGACCCGCCGCGCAGGATTTTACAGGCCATTCCCGGTGTGGAGCTGGTTGAGATGGAGCGTATTAAAGACCAGTCATGGTGTTGTGGTGGAGGCGGAGGGGCGAGAACTGCTTTCATGGATTTTGCTCAGAAGACTGCAACAAAACGCCTGCGGGAAGCACAAAAAACAGGCGCTCAGTCTATTGTAACGTCATGCCCGTTTTGCGAACAGAATCTGGGGGACGCAGCGGGTAAGATGGATGACGGGATCGAAGTTCTTGACCTTACGGATCTATTAATAAAAGTTCTTGATATTGATTAAATAACATTTCAGAGGATGCGCACCATGAATACCACCAAGCAAAAAGTTATCCAAAAAAGGTTGCCCCGCGAAGTTTACAATGCACTAAAAAATGTTGTCGGCGAACAATGGATTTACGAGCAGCGATCTGTGGTAGAGACCTACAGTAAACTTTCTATAGAAGGATTTAGTTTTATAAAAAAGCATAACAAGGACCCGCACGTGCTGCCGGCATGTGTCGTGCTTCCCGCATCAACTGAAGAAACTCAGGCGATTGTGCGTATTTGCAATCGGTACCAGATACCCTTCATACCGTTTACCAATGGACAGGTGTTTTGTAATCCGACGACGCCAGACCCTACTTTAATAATCCACCTGTCCCGCATGAATAAAATTGTGCGTATTGATGTGGATAATATGAACGCCACCGTGCAAGCCTATGTTGACTATGGACAACTTCAGGCCGAGACCATGAAACGCGGCCTGTGGAATGGCGGAAGCCCGCTTGCGACTTCATTGTGCAAACTGGGCTCACAGTTTGCCTTTGCCGGATTGTGGCAGACGGATCTTAAATACGGGCTTTTAAACAGAAATGTGGTCAGCGTGAAGATGGTTCTGCCAGATGGCGAAATACTCACCACCGGTTCGCGGTGTATCCCTAAAGCAGGGGATTTCTGGGAGTATGGCCCCGGACCTGATTTGTTGGGTCTGCAGCGATCAGGAATTGGCACAAACGGCATTGTAACTGAAATTACCCTGAAATTGCACCCCTGGGTTGGAGATGAAGCATTCCCGGAAGTGCCGGGCGGACGCCCGAGTCTTCGTGATGTGCATGAACCAAAATATGACAGCCCGGCAGCCCCTCTCAAAAACCACAAATTATACTGGATAGAATACTTAGATTTAGAGTCCCAGATTAAAGCTATGATTGAAATTGCCCATTCCGGCATCGCCATCGGGCTTAATGCCACGGGCGTTTATTCCGCGTATTATTGTTCGCAGACGCAGGATATGACGGTGGAGCGGTGCAAAAACAAATTTTTCCCGCCCTATAACTGCTATGTGATACTGGCCAACATTACCTCGGATAAGCAGATTGAATATGAAGAAAAAGTGTTGCAGCAGATTGTCAAAGAACACGGTGGCACATTCCTTTCGGAATCCTATAAGCCCGAGGTTCTCGAGGCGCTGAAGCCGTGGAATTATGATTGCATCCGACATTCCACAGGCTACCGCATGAACCGGAAAATGTATGCCAACGCATGGCTGCCTCAGGGACCGTTTGAGAACGCGTTTAAGACCTCCCGGGAATGGAAAAAAGCCCTGGAGCTATTCGGCGAGGTTGACATAACCGACCGTGGCGGAGCTGATGACACGCCATTTGTGTATGCATTGCAGCGAGGGCATTTTTGCTTTTTTGAGACCGACAATTATCCCGACCCCACACTGCCTGAAGAGATTATGAAAGCTGCCACTTATGGCATGTATGGCGCTGCGGCATTTATCAGAAATGACATGGGACCCATGCTCATGGCCTTTTTAAATGCAGAACCCTTTACCACCATGTTTCCCGAGGCCGGTCCCAATGCCCATCTTTTCATGAGAAAAATCAGAAAAGTATTTGATCCCAACAGCGTTGCATCGCCCGGCCGCCAGGTGTTCACTGAAGAAGAATGGCAGCAGTTTCCCAAAGAGATAAAGACAGCCGTTAATAAAATGCGGCAGATGCATGGACTTGAAGCTGTGGAATGATACTGTTTATAACAGTTTTTAAGTTGTTTTTGCCGGACAAGATTAAAAATATAACATTGCAGTGTGCCTTTAATAAAGACAGGTTGAAATGTATGAGCAACAAACAAACATTATTTTATAAATTTTATATATTTTTTTATTGACTATCATTTTTTTTTGGGTTAGTTTTTAACCAAATTTAAGTGCTTCCCCTATAGATAGCCGCATGTGAATGCCCCCTTTATAGCTGGAAGCATTTATTTTCACAGCATGACAATTGTTGTAGTCGTAATTTGCAAATTGTGCTGGGTTGTTTGTGCGGAACAAACGAGGGAGATTTATTGCTGCATGAAATATTATAGAAACTATTTTTTGCTCCTCTCCTTTATTTTTGTATTTGCCGTATTCTTTGCAGAGGCAGCCACGGAAAGTGCTACCGTGGCGACCCGATCTTCTGAAAAGTGTCCACAGGTTGCTGCTCAGGACAATGGTAACAGTACAAAAAAAATTGTTACCACAAAAAGAATTAAGAAAACAGGCACTAAAAACAGAGCAACTCGCCGTAAAAGCAGATCACAATTAGCTCGGCCGCGAACAGCCCCCGCCACAGCAAGGGCGACGGCCCACAAATATCGGCCGCTTTATGCCCGTTCGCTTGACGAACTGCAAGGCCCGCTTCCCGAAATTATATATACGGAAATATCCAGATTGAGACAAACCCATCATTTGCTGAATACCGATGACATTTCCATCCATATCCATGACCTTTCAAAAAATGAAACTGTGGTTAATATAAAGGCTGACCGTATTCGCAATGCTGCAAGCTTGATCAAACCTTTTGTTATGCTAACGGTCTATGACCTTGCGCAGCAGAACAGAATCTGCCTTACGGATACGGTTGAAAATCAAATTTACAAAATGATCACGATAAGCCACAACGAATCTACCAATGGGCTGATTCGACTGATCGGCAATGGCAGCACTTACCGCGGGCTTGAGCTTATAAATGCCACGATTAAGAAATATGGTTTCCGCGATACGTATCTGGTGGAGGCAATTCCAGAAGGAGGGAGAACGTATCGCAATAGAACCTCCGCATATGATATGAGCGAATTTTTCAGAAAACTTTATAGCCGAACGCTGGTCTCGCCGTATTATTCACAGAAGATGATCGACATTCTTCTCAACAACAAAGTGCACCGCATAGAAACCCCCACCTTGGTGCAAGACGGCGTGCCGGTAGCGGACAAAACCGGCTACGTGCGGGGAACCAACGGAGACTGTGGCATTGTGTTTCTCCGCAATATCAAACACAATGCTTCTGATTATGTTGTTTCAATAATAATTGAAAATCCCTACCGTCCGCAAGAGGGATGGGGTAAGCAAAAAACCGCCGTAATCCGTCACCTGTCAAATCTGATATATTCCTATTTCAGGCAGCAGGTTTAGTTGTCAGTGGGTGTCTTGTGCTATGGCTTTCTCGCCTGATACGCCGTAACAAACGCATTTAGTTTTTCTTCTATTATCCGCTCTGCCGCTGCAATCTCCGCTTCCGAGGCAAATTCTGAAGCAAGACACAAAAAAATTTTATCAAAGTGCGACGGCTTTATTTTCCAGTTTTTTTCGTATTCAATCCGTGCAAGGTGATATTCTGCCCGGGAGAAGTAATATTTTCCCAGCCGGTTTTTCGCCGAGCTAAACTGCCAGCCCGTTTTCAATGCGCAATACTTTTCAAAAGCGTTTTTTATTTCGCTCTCGGCAAACCTGTCAGGTTTGAGGCAATCGCCGAGACGATTCTGGACAATTGTAAAAAACTCTTTGACAAAATCAATGTCGGTAATAACCAATCCGTATAAATACCAGTCATTAAGCGTTGCTACGACAGCAGTCTGCTCCACATAGCTGAGATAGGAATAGCTAAGGCAAAAATGGCCGGCGCACATTTCCGTGCCGTAAAATGAGCAATCCCTCATGTCCTGCCCCTGATGAAGGTTGGGGTGCAGCATACAGCCAACCCTGGTCTGTTCCTTGTTAATAAACCCTAAAAATTCGCAATTGTAAATGGTATCGCAAAGTTTTTGCTGCTCAATCGTTTTGCGTTGAAGCTTTCGATATAACCCAATATCAGGATTTTCCCCCAAAGAAAAGAACAGGCGGGTGTTACTTTTTAATAGCGCAGCGAGCGTGTTTCGGGAGTGGTCCTCCCAATTATAAAGACCGCAGCAGGCACCGCATGATTTATTCTCGTCGGGCTGACAAAGATGTATGGGGTATTTTTCCATATGGCGTGCACCTGCGACACGACTGCAAACAGAGGTCAGGAACGGAGAAGTTAACGAACAAAATAATTCAGTCTTTATCTATAGCCTGAGCGGTATTGGTGCCGGCATGCCTTGCGCTGTGCACAAGAAGCATCACTTTTTAAAGATACTATCAAGAGGGTTCCGTTTCTCTTGCGTCGGTCCACTGTGGGCCTCTGCTGCAGAAGCCTCGCGGAAGGAAAAATAGTCGCAGAAATTGCTTCGATCCTTTTCTATAACCCGTTCTGCCTGCGGTTCGCGGCACTGATTATAGGCTCCTGAATCATAATAACGACAGTTCAGACAACAATGAAGGTCTGCATTGCAGAATGGGCACGTTTCTGTCCGGTTTGTTTTTACACCGATCGCAACTTCTTTTTTGCAGGAAAAACAAATGTTCATTTTATAATTTTCGAAGGGAAACAAGACGCAGGTAATCGCCCCTCTTGTTTTAGAATTAACGTCTGCAATCTTTTCTGTATCGCGCTCATTATCTTCTGTTCACTCTCGCCAGGATTTAAAATTATATCTGCGCGAGCCTTTGACGGTTCTACAAATTTTAGATGCATCGGACGAACAAATTCAAGATACTGACGTGCAACTGATTCAATGGTTCTGCCACGCTCTGTTACATCCCGCACTAATCTCCGAAGGAACCGGATGTCAGGTTCCTCATGAATGAAAATTTTCAAATCGCACAGGTCGCAAATTTCATCAACAGCAAAAATGAGGATGCCTTCAACAATAATAATCTCGCGCGGCTCAATATGTTCGGTGTGCGATTTCCGGGTGTGAGTTGTAAAGTCGTAAATCCGTTTTTCAACAGGGTGACCATTTTTGAGTGCCTTCAGGTGTGCAACTAACAGCGGTATTTCAAGCGCATCAGGGTGATCAAAGTTAAAATAATGGCGGTGCTCTATGGGGATCTCAGACCGGTCACGGTAATATGAGTCGGTGTCTATCAAGGAGACGCGCCCTTCGCCGAATTGTGCGGAAATTTTTTTCGCAAGAGTTGTCTTACCGGCACCGGTGCCGCCGCAAATGCCAATCAATAATGAGCTCATACCTGTAAGAACATTTGTAATGAGAATGTCTGGTTTTTTTGCGCCTGCCTATTGCGCCCAGTCGCCTCACGCTTATTTTCCGATTCTTGAGGTGGAGTGTTCTTATCCTCCAAGACTGCAATGAATATAAAGGGAATTTGCTGGGTTAACCGCTGATTTTCAATGTATTCTTTTAAGGTTAAAAGTCCTATAATATAGTTGTTAAACACGTTCACGCCCTTAAACTGTGAAACATACTGATATGGTCTGGTTCTTTTTATGGCGAAATTCCATTCACCATTAAACTGATAGCCATCGATAGCATATTTGCCCTGCGGTTTGAGGAAATTTTCACCTTCGATCTTGATTTCAAAGGATCCATTGTCGTATAAAAACATTCTGCCTGGCGCAATAGAATGTCCCCGTTTGAGGCTAAAGAAAGTAATTTTGTAAATTTTTTGAACACCGGTAACGAGTTTATTTTCTTGCTGCGGGTTGGAAACGGGTTGCCTGTGGAATGCGTGAAGATTAAAAGGGACGATAATAAAGCTTCCCGCCAGAGCTATTCCCGGCACGACGCGGAAAAATAATAATGCGTTGATGACGAAAATCATTTTGCGGGTAAAAATATTTTAAAGCTGTATAACTATCTTTTGAAGTAACTCAGCACCGCTTGCGCGGAACTCTCTTAAGCTACTTAATTATATATCCCAAAAGCATATTAAACAAAAGAGAATTGCAATGATAAGCACTATAACACAAGGCAAAAGGTTTAAGAAAATTATTCTGGTGTTCATTGGAGCCCATTTTTTATGCGGCTGTGAGCTGATTGCGCGGATACCAGAAGTGCGGATTATAAAAAAAGACGGTAACAGGATAGAAGTTCAGGTAGAAGTTGCCCGCACGCCTGCAGAAAGAAATTTGGGCCTCATGTATAGAAAATCTTTGGGGAAGAATAAGGGCATGCTCTTTATATTTGACGAGGAGAAGAAGCAAAACTTTACGATGAAAAACACCTACATTCCCCTTGATATGATTTTTATTGCCAAGGACAAGCGGATTGTGGGTATTGTTGAAAATGCTGTGCCACTTTCTCAAAAGCAGTATTCAGTGGCAAAGCCTTCTTTATACGTGCTTGAAGTCAATGCGTTTTTCTGTCGGGATCTTAACATCGAAATTGGCGATGAAGTGCAATTCAAGGATATAGATAACCACTGAGTAACCATTGATGCTCGTTTGTTTGTCATTCCCCGCCTTGATCGGGGAATTCATAAGTGAGGGTGTTCTAAAGTTATTCCTTTGGGGGTCTTGTTAATGCTGCGTGCAGTAATATTTGACATGGATGGCGTGATCGTTGACAGCCAGCCATACCATTTCGCTGTTGAAGAAAAAATATGTCGTGAAATGGGCATTGACGTATCGTTAGAAGAAAGCCACTCTTTTGTCGGTATGGCGGGGCCAAAGGTGTGGAGTTATTTGAAAAGTAAATTTAAACTGCAGCAATCAATTGAAGAACTGCTGGCCTATGAAAATAAAGCGCGCGTTGCGTATTTTTCATCATTAAAAAATGTGCGTCCCATTTCTGGTGTCGTTGAGCTGCTCAAGGAGCTGAAACAACACGATATTAAAAGAGCCCTGGCATCGTCGTCATCTGCCGAGGTCATAGAAATATTTTTATCTAAACTGGAGATTCGCGATTATTTCCAAAAAATAATAAGCGGGGATATGGTAGAAAAAGGAAAACCAGACCCGGATATTTTCTTATATACTGCAACAGCTCTTGAAGAAAGCCCAACAGACTGTCTGGTAATTGAGGACTCGGCAAATGGTGTCAAGGCGGCAAAACGGGCAGGCATGAAATGCATAGGCTTCAAAAACGCACATTCAGGCGATCAAGATTTGTCCCTTGCTGACATGGTGATTGATGATTTAAGAAGAATTGATTTACACCTTTTGTTTCCTCTTTTTCAGCATTTATAAAACCGTGACAGGCAATATAATTGTTTATAATAGGACCACAACAGTTGAACAAAGATAAAAAAACAATTAGGCGTAAGATAAATTCTGCTATGAATGATTGTCGTAATCTTCTCTATTGCGCGAGCCATAAAGAATGCGGGGGTGCTACAATTTGTTGTAATTTTTCAATTTGTGAGATAGTATTGTAATCATCAATTTATCAGGTAACCATTATGTTCATCATTGCCAATTTGTTAAATGCCATAGCCATGATCATTCACTATGCCCTGCAGATTTATCTGTGGCTGGTGATAGGGCGGGCGATCATTTCGTGGGTTAATCCCGATCCGTATAACCCGATAGTGAACTTTCTCTATCAGGTTACCGAGCCGGTTCTATATCGGGTCAGGCGGATGCTTCCATTCCCCAGTATCGGCATTGACATTTCCCCGATTATTGTTTTTGCCATTATCATATTTCTTGACAGCTTTCTGGTCGGCACGCTGCAGGAAATAGCCATGAGGTTGCGATAGCCATGGTCGAACATAAAATACTATTTGACGACGACGAGAGGACTTCATTGGAACGAGATATGAAGATCAGTCCCAAAGAAATCCTTGAAAAGGAATTTTCGTTGCGATTCCGGGGATACGATGTCAATCAGGTGGACGCATTTCTTGAAGACCTGGCGCGGGAATTAGAACGCATATCGCAGGAACTTCACAGCGTTCAAGAAGAGCGCGAACAGTTGAAAGAGGAGCTTGCTGTCTTACGAGAAAGAGAAAGAAATTTAAAAGAAGAACTGCTGGTGGCCCAGACCATGGGCGACGACATACGTGCACGAGCCGAGCAGGAAGCTTCGCGAATTATTGCCGGCGCTCAACTTGACGCTCAAAAGATTTTAGCCGAAGTGCGGCAGCAATGCGCATCTCTTCAGCAGGAAATAACCGCCATGAATCAAAAACGCGAGCAGTTTGAAACGTCTCTCAGGGCGCTCCTGGAGGGGTATCTAAACCTCATCGGAAAATGATGTGAACATTTCGGGCAGTGATAAAATCGTGCGGATTATTGCCGGCGGCGTTGAACTTGCCGTTGCAGTTGTGCCCCGTTCTTCCCGGTGCGAATTTTCCGGAGTCCACAATAACGCCCTTCGCATAAAACTTACCAGTCCGCCGGTTGAAAATGAAGCCAATCTGCAATGTTGCACCATGATTGCTCAAAAACTGGGCATAGCCCGGGGGCGGGTTTCAATAATAAGGGGCAATACCACACGCAAAAAAATATTAAAAATTGAGGGCGTGTCAGAACGCGAGGTAAGAGAGAAATTACTGCAAGGCGAACTATAGTGTTCGTATTTTGTGAAGCTTTTGTCGCGCGTTAGATTATCTTATTAAGCGGATATTCAATTATCCCCTCTGCTCCCTTCCGGTGCAGCTCGGGAATAAGCTTGCGCACCTCTCTCTCCGTGATAACCGTTTCAACCGAGAACCAGTCACTTTGATAAAGGGTTGCGACCGTGGGCGCTGTTATGCTGGGCAGCAGTTGTACGATTGTTTCCAGCTTGTCTTTGGGCACGTTCATTTTGAGACCGACCATGCCTTCGGCTTTAAGCGCGCCCTCCAACAGCATGGCAATCTGCTGAATTTTTTCTCTTTTCCACTGATCAGCCCATGAGTCGCGATTAGCGATAAGCTGCGTGTTGGTCTCCAGCAGTTCATGAATAATCTTTAATCCGTGGGCCTTTATCGTGCTGCCTGTCTCGGTAACTTCAACAATTGCATCAGCAAGACCCTCAACCACTTTGGCTTCTGTTGCGCCCCACGAGAATTCAACCTCAACATTTATATTGCGGGATTTAAAATAATTTGTGGTAAAATTTACCAGCTCAGTATAAATCTTTTTGCCTTCAAGGTCTTCCAGCCGGGTAATCGGCGAGTCGTCTTTCACCACCAGAACCCAGCGCGCCGGCTTCTGGGTTGCCTTAGAGTAAACGAGGTTGCTTACGACCATGACATCTGAGTTATTTTCCAGTATCCAGTCCCTGCCGGTTAGAGCGACATCAATGGTGCCGTTTTCCACGAACCGAGGCATCTCCTGCGCGCGAACCAGCACACAGGAAAGTTCTGCGTCATCAATGCTCGGGAAATAACTGCGGGAGCTGGTGGTGATTTTCCATCCTGATTTCTTGAATAATTCAATAGTTGCATGTTCCAGGCTTCCCTTGGGGATACCAACTTTTAATTTCTGCGCCACATTTTCCTCCTTGAGGATATAAAATTTATGATAAATTAACATGAAACGTGGAAAGTGAAAAGGGGAAAGTGAAAAAACAGTAACGCGCAATTCGTCGCAGGTCATGCAGACGAAAAAATGCGATGCACGAATCGCAAACCCCTAAATCCCGACTCCCATTCTTTAATTATATGATGCGCACCATTAAACTTACCATTGCGTTTGACGGTACGAATTATCACGGATGGCAGATACAGAAAGAAAAGCCAACAGTGCAGCAGGTTCTGCGCGACACCATCTCCATGGTATTAAACAGGCCAATAATACTGCACGGCTCGGGAAGAACGGATGCCGGCGTGCATGCCTTAGGCCTGGTAGCTCATTTTACCACCGAGGCAGGCCTGCCTGTGGATACCCTGTGTAAGGCAGTTAACAGTCTGATACCAAAGGATATTGTCATCAAGAAAGCAGAGGAAGTTGATGCACGTTTTAATGCGCGTTACAGCGCAAAAAGCAGAACATACTGGTATCTTATCTGGAACTCGTCGCAGCGATGCGCTTTTTTACAGCGCTATGCATGGCACGTCTCAGCCCCACTCAATATAGAAGCAATGAAACAGGCTGCTGCGGTTTTGATCGGTGTGCATGATTTTGCCTCGTTTCAGGGCTCTGATAGAGAGAACGGCCATGCAGTGCGGGAGGTGCGCCGCGTCGCGTGTAAAAAAATGCGGAAGCACCTGGTTATTTTTTCAATCACCGCCAACGCATTTGTGAAGCATATGGTGAGAAATATTGTCGGGACGCTGGTGGATGTCGGCACTGGAAAAATAAGTCCAGAAGGTTTTGAGTCAATCCTGTTAAAAAAGGACCGCTCTGCGGCCGGCATAACCGCACCGCCGCACGGACTATTTCTGAGTAAAGTCCATTACTGACGGCGTTTGCGGGTTTTAATCCAGTTTTGTTGCCTCATCAATGAGCATGACCGGAATATCGTCTTTAATGTGATAGAGCAGTTTGCATGCATCACAGATAAGACCATCCTGTGATTCATTTAATCGAATATCCCCTTTGCACTGCGGGCAGGCAAGGATTTCAAGTAACTCTTTGCTGATTGTCATGGCACCTCCCGTGCTGGTAACCATTTTAAAGATATTGTTATTTTTTAGAACTATCGTTCAAAATCAGTTGAGCGGCATCATACAGATCCGACGCTATATAGTGCGGCGGTTTAAGATTAGCCTCCCGATGTTTGGTTAGCTCGCGCGCGCCATATCCGGTCAGCACCATAATGGCTGTCGCCCCAACGTTATGCGCAAGCTCTATGTCGCATGATTTATCCCCCACGACATAGGAGTGCAGCACGTCAATTTCCAATTCACGCGCAGCCTGAAACACCAATCCGGGCAACGGTTTTCGGCACTGGCATGCAATCCGGTAGTGCTCGACAGCAGCCTCGGGATGATGAGGGCAATAGTAAAATCGGTCTATATGAGCGTTTTCTGTGTTGAGCAGTGCTGACAGGCGGTTATGAATTTCAGGAATGAGCGCTTCGTGCAGAAATCCCTTGGCGATGCCAGCCTGATTGGTAATGACCACTGTTATGAAGCCGGCATCATTTAAGAGCTTAATTGCGTGCGCAGCGCGGGGTATCAACTCAAGCTGGTAGGGGTGATTTAAATAGCCGATATCGGTATTTATTGTTCCGTCCCGGTCAAGAAACACTGCCTGTTTTTTCACGGCTGATTAAAGACCCGCTCAAAAATAGCATCCATATTGCTTAGGAAAAAACTGAACGAACAGAATGCTTCAATCTCTTCTTTTTTGAGAATGCTGGTGATTTCCTGATCCTGTAATAGCACATCTTTAAAATCTTTTTGCTGGCGCCAGGCCTGCAAGGCATCCTTCTGCACCATCTGATAAGCCGTTTCACGCGAAATGCCACGCTGGGTCAGTTCCAGAAGAATTCTCTGCGAAAAAAATATCCCTTTGGTCAGCGCTACATTTGCCTGCATCTGCTCAGGGTAGACGATGAGGTCTTTGATCAGAGTGGTAAACCGCACCAGCATAAAATCAAGAATCGTTGTGCTGTCCGGGCCGATGATCCGCTCAACCGAGGAGTGGCTGATATCGCGCTCATGCCAGAGGGCTACATTTTCCATGGCCGCAAGCGCATGTGCCCGCAGAATACGCGCCAGTCCCGCAATGTTCTCCGACAAAACAGGGTTTTGCTTGTGCGGCATCGCCGACGACCCTTTCTGTCCAGTAGAGAAATATTCTGCAGCTTCTGAGACTTCAGTGCGCTGCAGGTGCCTGATTTCAAGCGCGAATTTATCAAGGCTGCACCCGATAAGCGCCAGGGTGGCGAAGAACTCGGCATGAAGGTCGCGTTGCAGAATCTGAGTGGAAATGGGTGCCGGCTTGAGGCCGCATTTTTTACACACATACTCCTCAACCAACGGGGGATTGTAGGCAAAGGTGCCGACAGCCCCGGAGACTTTTCCAAAGCTGATCGTTTCTTTTGCACGCTCCATGCGCCGGCGGTGCCGCTGCATCTCGTCATACCAGCCTGCCAATTTAAAACCAAATGTTATGGGCTCGGCATGAACGCCGTGGGTGCGGCCCATCATGAGCGTGTTTTTATGCTCATATGCTTTGGCTTTGAGGACTGCCAGCAGCGCGTCAATATCCTGCAAAATAATATCCGCAGCTTCCTTTAATAACATCGAGAACGATGTATCAAGCACATCGGAAGAAGTGAGCCCCCAGTGAATGTAGCGTGCATCTTCGCCCACATATTCGGCCACACAGGTGGTGAACGCAATGACATCATGTTTGGTAACCTGTTCAATTTCATCAATGCGCTTGACATCGAAACGTGCTTTTTCTTTGATATTGCGGAGCGCGGTTTCAGGCATCAGACCTAAACGGGACCGGGCCTCGCACACGGCAATTTCAATATCCAGCCACTTTTGAAATCTGTTTTCCGGAGACCAGATTTGTTTCATAACATCTCGAGCGTAACGATCAATCATACGGTACCCCTATAATTTTTTAATTCTGATACACAACAATTTGATGCAAAAAAACTTTAAAATTGATTCACAGGCCATTAACTATGGCTCTGCCGCAATGCTTCTTCTCGAAGCACTCGACGCAGGACTTTCCCTACTAAACTTTTGGGAAGCTGTTCGGTAAAAATGATGCGCCGGGGTATTTTATACTTTGCGAGATTATCGCGGCAATATTTAATAATTTCCTCCGGTGTTGCGGTTGCGCCCTCTTTTAAAACGACATATGCAATTATTTTTTCGCCCCGCAGTTCATCGGGAATGCCGACCACGGCTGCCTCAGAAACTTTTGCATGGGACATAAGAAACGCATCAAGCTCCAGCGGATAGACATTATATCCCTCGGATATAATCATGTCCTTTTTCCGCTCCACGATATAAAAGTATCCGTCCGCATCCATCCGTGCGATATCGCCCGTATGCAGCCAGCCGTCTTTGAGAACAAGGGATGTTTCATCAGGCTTGCGCCAATACCCGTGCATAACCTGGGGTCCCCTGATACATAGTTCGCCCTCGTTGCCCGATGGCAGTTCCTGACCGGTTTCAAGATCAACAATTTTACAATCCGTGTCCGGCAGCGGCAGGCCGATGCTGCCAATTTTTCGCTGGTGCTGAATGGGATTGCAGTGCGTCACCGGTGAAGCTTCAGTAAGCCCGTAACCCTCAATTATTGTGCTCTTGGTTATCTGTTCGAAATTGCTTAAAACGCTCAGCGGCAACGGGGCAGAACCAGAAATGCAATAATTCACGCTTGAAATATCATATTTTCTTGTTTCCTTGGCGGTATTGAGGGCGGCATAGATGGCAGGGATACCGGGGAAAAAGGTTGCTTTATAGTGTGCAATAGCTTTCAAGACATCTTTGGGGATAAAGCGTGGCATTAGAATTAATGTAGCGCCAACAGAAAGAGGCAAATTCATCGCCACGGAAAGGCCGTATGAATGGAAAAACGGTAGTACCGAGATAAAAATTTCCTGCCCCTCGCGCACAACGTAATACCAGTGGCGCATTTGCATATTATTGCATACAATATTGCGGTGGCTCAGCATGGCTCCTTTTGAGGTGCCGGTGGTGCCGCCGGTATATTGCAGCACCGCAATATCATGGGGATGTATGTCCGGGACAGGGACAGGTTCATAGTCACTGCGCACCAGATTGTGAAAAAGCACGACGCCCTCAGATTCTTTCAGGTCAGGCACCTCGCCCGGCGGTTTCCCAAAAAGTGGATACAGGACTTTTTTTAACGGCGGCAGATAATCCTGTATTGTGCCGACCACAATTTTTCTCAGCGGGGTGCGGTCTTTAATACTGTTTGCCCTTGCAAAAAGCAGGTCCAGTGTGATAAGAGTTTGTGCCCCGGAATCGTTAAGTTGATATTCAAGTTCCTTTTCTGTATACAGCGGGTTAGCGGGCACGACAATGCTACCGATACTTAAGGCAGCGTAAAAAGAAATTACCATCTGCGGGCAGTTGGGTAACCAGAGCATGACCCGTTCTTTTGGCAAAACCCCCAAATGCTGCAGAGCCCCTGCACACCGCATTATTGACTCTCTAAGCTGCTTATACGTTATAGCGGTCCCCAGGAAGTTAAGCGCCGTATGATCGGAAAACTTTTGGGCAGCATGCTCAAACATCTCGTGAACGAGCATCTGAGGATATTCAAGCGTTGCGGGGACGGCGCTATCATATGATTTCAGCCAGACTTTGTCCATTTAAACTCGCGATTATTGGCGGTCTGCTCGATACCGGAGCACCCAAAAGATTGATAGATTGTGCAGAGCCAAATATAGAAATTGTCATGTAGTAATTTTAACTGATGTTTAAAACTCTAATACAGGTTACGACACGTTAGCAAGTATTTTTACATGACTTTCAAAAACACGGATTACGCGCTCGCTTTATTATCTGGCGTTCTTTTAATTCTAATATTTCCGCAGGGGAACATCAAAGAATTCGCCTGGATAAGTTTAGTTCCGCTGTTATTTGCGGTTCAGGGCAAAAAAACTTATAAGGGATTTCTTCTCGGCTCCCTTGCCGGTTTTGTGTTTAATCTTGGCCTTGTGTACTGGGTAACGGTTTCCATGACGACCTATGGCAAGCTGCCGATGATCTTGTCAGTTCTGGTCTTGATTCTGTTTGCGCTCTATTTAAGCCTGTTTGTCAGTCTCCCGGTATGCTGTAGCTGTTATGTTGAAGAAAAGCAGGGTATCGAGATTGCTCATACACTCCCCTTTTTCTGGATAGCGAGCGAACAGGTGCGTTCATGGTTTCTTACCGGATTTCCATGGGAAAACCTTGGTTATTCTCAATTTGCCGTGCTCCCCGTCATTCAGATAGCAGACATCACCGGGGTTTATGGCGTCAGTTTTCTACTGGTCATGGTAAACTGTGCGATTTATTCGCTTCTGGTATCACTGATTTACAAAAGAGCAATCTCTTACCAGAAGATGGCCGTTGCTTTTATGCTACTCGGTATAAGTCTGGGCTATGGTTGGGTGCGTCTCAGCTCATTAAAACCGGATCAGGGCGCAGCCATAAAGGTTGCGTTAATTCAGGGAAACATTCCGCAGGATGTCAAGTGGAATCCTGCATTCCTTGATGAAACAATGAAAATATACAGCCGATTAACCATGGAGACGGCGCCACAAAAGCCGAATCTCATTATCTGGCCTGAAGCAGCGACTCCGTTTTATTTCCAGTCAGAAAAAGCCTATCAGGGACAGGTTGCAACGCTTCTGAGCAAAACGGAGGCTCATTTGCTATTGGGTAGTCCTGCCTGGGAGCGCACCGCAGACGGCATGCAGTATTTTAACAGTGCTTTTTTAGTCTCGCCAGACGGGCAGATACAGGGCCGTTATGATAAAATACATTTGGTTCCATACGGCGAGTATGTTCCGCTTAAACGGTTTTTCCCTTTTATCGAAAAAATGGTGGAAGGGATTGGCGATTTTTCCTCCGGCAGGGAAACTGCCGTCTTACATTTCCCTGGCGGGGCATTTGGCACACTGATCTGTTATGAAATTATTTTTCCCGACCTGGTGAGAAGATTCGCTAAGAATGGCGCCACGTTTTTGGTAAACATCACCAATGATGCCTGGTTTGGGCGCACGGCGGCGCCGTATCAGCATTTATCCATGGCAGTGCTGCGTGCGGTGGAGAACCGGAGACCTGTTGCCCGGGCTGCAAATACGGGTATCAGCGCGCTGATCGATGCTGACGGCAGTATTTTACAGAGCACCAACCTCTTTACTCCAGCGGCCATAACTGGTATTATTTTTAAAAGAACTGTTAAAACGTTTTATACCGGATACGGCGATGTGTTTGCATTGCTATGCATAGGAATAAGCTTATTGCTTCTTATGAGACCCGTCTTAATATTACTAAAAAACAGTTAAGAAGGAATGGTCAAAGAGTCCATAACAGGCCAGAGTTTCTCTATGAGACGAGACCCCGGAGGTTACCGTGGGGATTTTTCTGTGTTTTTCAACAGAATATCATGTAAGGGCAACAACTGCCGAACCGAAGATTTTATTTTATGGCAGGGCAGGGTATCAGTATGTTGCTGCGCTTAATTATACTATCATAATCACATAACAGGAGATAATATGTCGGCAAGTCAATGGGAAGAAAAAGTGAACTCGTTAGAACAGCGCATGGAGACACTGCGAGGTTATCTTTGAGGTTGACCAAAAAAAGGCGCGTATAGCGGAATTAGAAAAGGAGATTGCCCGCCCTGATTTCTGGACTGACCAAAAAAATGCCAAGAAGGTTGCCAAGGAACGAAAAACAATAGAAAATGTGTTAGCGCTCTGGAATAAACTTGAGCGGGAAATGGAAGACTGCCATGTCCTGCTTGAACTGGCGCGGGATGGTGCGGATCAAGAGGTAGAGCGCGAGCTCGAACAGAGCACCCAGCGAATAGAACAGGAGGTTGCAGAACTTGAATTTAAAAGAATGCTCAGCGGCGAGAACGATTTTAATAACGCGATCGTCAGCATTCACGCCGGTGCAGGGGGAACCGAAGCTCAGGATTGGGCTAACATGCTTCTACGGATGTATCTGCGCTGGGCAGAAAAACGAGGTTTCAAAGCAGATATTTTTGATATTCTTCAGGGAGAAGAGGCAGGCATTAAAAGCGCCACGTTCACGGTTAACGGTGATTATGCCTTCGGATATCTTAAAGCCGAGGTAGGCATTCACCGTTTAGTGCGAATCTCGCCATTTGACGCTAATGCGCGACGGCATACCTCGTTTGCATCGGTGTATGTTTATCCTGACATTGAGGACGATGTGGTTATTGAGATTGACGACAAGGACCTGCGCATTGACACGTTTCGCTCCAGTGGCGCCGGCGGCCAGCATGTCAACAAGACCGAATCAGCAGTGCGCATAACACACCTCCCGAGCGGCATTGTCGTGCAATGTCAAAATGAGCGTTCCCAGCATATGAACCGGGCTATGGCGATGAAGCTTTTAAAAGCGCGCCTCTATGAAAAGGAGATGGAAGAACGGGAAAAGGAACTGGATAAGATTCATGCTTCGAAAAAGAAAATTGCCTGGGGAAGTCAGATTCGGTCCTATATTCTGCAGCCGTATCAGATGGTCAAGGACCATCGTACCGGGAAAGAAGTTGGAAATGTTGAGGCAGTTCTAAACGGGGATATTGACGAGTTTATCGAAGCGTATCTGTTAAGCTAAAAAAACATTTTGTCTATAAAAGCACACACAGATAATACCGGATTGTTTGTGTCCTGTTTATTTCCCTGTCAATCAAAAACAGGTGCCGCTGTTATCGGGTATTACTACACTATAGTGCATTGAGGAAGCACATGCAAAATATTGCAAATTTTCTATTTGAAGTGGGTATGCTCAAAAAGACGCCGCGCACTGGACTGCAGTTTCTGGGGTCTGGAGAAGAGTCGGTGGCCGAGCATGTGTTTCGTGTGGCAATTATCGGCTATGCACTTGCACGCCTGCATTCGGATGTGGATGAACTAAAGATACTCAAGATGTGTTTTTTGCACGACCTTCCGGAGGCACGAACCGGCGACTTGAATTATGTAAATAAAAAGTATGTGATTGCAGATGAGAAAAAAGCCGTGCAGGACCTTGCAGAAACAATTCCGTTTGGCACCAATATTCAGGAAATGATCGAGGAATTCAATCAGGCAGAGACTATAGAAGCCCGGCTCGCCAATGATGCCGATCAACTTGAGCTGATCCTCATGTTGAAAGAACATAAGGACTTGGGAAACAGGTATGCTGAGGAATGGATTTCGTTCGCGCTTAAACGCCTCAGGACTGAAACGGCGCAGGATCTTGCCCGGGCAATTCTTGAAACGGATTCAACCTCCTGGTGGTTTAAAGATAAAGGCGACTGGTGGATTAATGGCGGTAATCCGCGCCTCAAATAAACCACTACGCACCAGTGCGCCGCCTATTCTTTTAATTTTTCCATCTGTTCCAATATCTCGGGCGGCAGCTTGTCCCGCATATCCGGCGGAACCATGTCATTAAACAGCTGCAGGATGGTAGCCGGATCCGGTTCTTCTCCCTGTTCAAACTTCTGTTCAAGAATTTGATCCATCATATTAAGAAAATTCTGCTGAAATTTATCAGCATCCTCTTTGCTGATTTGCGGCGGTACAATCTGCTGCGGTGCTTCCGCAACAGGATTTTTAACTTCCTCTGCCAGCGCTGGTTTTGGTGTCGGGGCTGAGCCGCTGGTGAGCTCTCTTTGGCCGCCTTTTTTCCCGATTAAATCAAGCTGCACCAACCGCGGCTGCGGCTCTCCTTCTGCAAAATGCATAAGGAAATTCTTGATATTAGCCAGCCGCAAAATGCGCTGAACACCGAGACGCACGGGAATCTGTTGAAATTGAACACTGACCGGCGTGTCGGTGAAAACATCGCCATATACAATAATTTTAATAGCGCATTTTTCGCCCAGCTCTTTCATTAAGTCCTCAGACCGCATATCCCGCGCCTGCACGCTGATAAACCCATTGGCATATTTAACCGCACCTTCTATAACTTCGTCGGCAGGATGAGGTTCTGCACTATCTTTTGCCATAATGAAGGCAGGATAAAAACCCCAAAAAACCAACAGGGGTAAAAGGACACGGATGAGCGTTATACGATTATGCTGCATAGATATAATAAACCTTTCATTGTGACTTAAAATTGATTAGCACCGATATTTGGACAAAAATAATTGTATGTCAATAAGAATTATATTATCAGGACGATCCATAAAATCCCCTCCGCATTATTTCCAATTTACTTCGCTTCTCATCAAAACTGGGTGCTGATTGCATGCAATTCGCCAGATTTATAAAGATAATTATGACGTAAAATTCGTGGATTATATTTCTATCAGGATCTTTATATTTTGTTTCTGGCTTGCAGCCTCGACAGCTCTGATCGCCTGGTCAAGCGGAAAAATTGCCGAAATGAGCGGGACCACGGCAATCTTCTTTTTCTGTAATGCCTCTATTGCCGGGGCAAAAGGGCCGCATCGGGAACCCCGCAACTGTATCTCATTGATGACCACCGCATTAAAATCAATGGCGCGCTGTTCGGCAATTGTTGATTTTATAACAAGCGTGCCTTGCGGTTTAGTGAAACGCAACGCTGCAGAAAGGCCCGCAGGCGATCCAGTGCAGTCAACCACCAGATCAAAGGATTCATTTAATTCATCACTGCTTAATTTTGTATTTATTCCCAGCTTATTAAGTATAGATAATTTTTCCTTATGCCTGCCCATTACGGTTACCGCAGCCTGAGTGTTGTGGAATACCTGAGAGCATAGGAGCCCCATTCTTCCATCTCCAAGCACCAGCACCCGAGAATTTACAGAAACCGGCACTTGGTCGAGAATCCGATAACATGCAGCAAGCGGCTCGACAAAAATTGCCTCTTCGTTCGTAATCGAATCAGGCAAAAGGTGAAGATTTCGTTCAGGAAGTAAAAGATACTCTGCAAAGGCACCATTTCTACCGCTGATCCCCAGAACGGAGCGGTTTGGGCAGTGATTATACATCTTCGCGGCGCAATTTGCACAGCTCAAACACGCACAATTAATTTCGCCAACAACTCGTTTTCCTATTAAAAACCCGCTGTCGGCCTCTTCAACCATGCCCACAAATTCATGCCCTATGATGCCCTTAAATGCCATGTATCCTTTTGTAATCTCAATATCTGTCTGGCATACGCCGGCCATAAGGACTTTTATGAGTGCCTCGCCCGGTGGTCTGACAGGCAACGGGAGATCATTTTGAAGCTGTAGTGTGCCGTTATAGTACAGACCTTTCATAACGATTATTTATATCATGTTATAAATGTCCGGGCAAAGACGCGTTAAAAAATGTTTTGCGACAAAAGTGAAAAACATCAGGAATATTATAAAGATTGGGCAATAATCAGTTAAGAGATTATCAGTATATTCCGAACATAGCAATGAATAACTGATTCTTATTTAATACCCACGTGGCCGCACATAAACCCGATTGATGAAAAACAAAGAAGGTAAAAACATATGATAAAATTGCATTCAACACTACCGATTAATAATGCAGAAAAAATGTTGCCGGAAATTCAGAAAGACACGATGGCTTTCCGGGTTCCCTATAAGGATACACGTTTGATGAAGTCCTTTATCAACAAATATTATGCAGTATTTTTTATTTTTTTTGTGCTATTTACCATCTTTCTTTTACATAATTTCATACCTAACAAACTATACTTCCTTGACTTCTACTTCATCCCCGTCATTTTCAGCGCATATTATCTGCGGCGCAGCAGGGCACTGTCAGCGTCATTGATGACGGTGCTGGCGGTTTTTATGTACTGTTTGGCGTTCTGGGAAACCAATCCTTTTAAGATGCCATTAGCGGACTCATACGTTCATGTTTTCACTTGGGGATGTTTTTTAATTCTGGCCGGCGCCATGGCGAGCGGGCTGTATGAAAAACTGATGATAGAAGTTGAACGTGGCAGGCAACACAATCAGGATCTGCTGCGCACTCAGCATGAACTTGAGCAAGCCCATGCAACATTGAAAAATTACGCTGAAAAACTTGAAATGCAAGTTAAAAACCACGATGTTGAACTTAACGAGGCACATGCCGCGCTCCGGGAATATAACGAGAAGCTGGAGCTGATGGTGAGACAAAGAACCGAAGAGCTGGAAAAGTCAAAAGAAACCCTTGAGACATTAAAGTCAAAGGTTGAGACAGCGCTCTATTCCACGATGGATTCCTCAGTAATAAAATTATTGCTGGAAGGCCGGCTGCGCAATGAGAAACGCACTGTCAGCATTCTTTTTTCGGACCTGGTAAATTTCAGCGCCTATTCTGAAGATACCCCTCCGGAAGTTGTCATCAGGGATGTCAACAATTATTTGGCGGAGATGGAACCCATTTTACTAGCCTACAATGGACACATAGACCGGTATATGGGAGACGGCATCATGTGCGAATTTGGCGCGCCCGTTGATTACTCAATGTATCGATTAATGAGCGTCCTGGCGGCGATAAAAATGCAGGAAAAAATGACTGCAATAAACAGTCCCTGGCAGATGCGTATTGGAATTGCTTCGGGAACTACCATTATAGGGCTGGTGGGCAACAAACGACAATCCTATACGGCGATGGGGGATGTGGTAAACATAAGCGCGCGCTTGCAGAAAGTCTGCAGACCGGGGAAAGTGTTAATTGATCGTTTCACCTATGAAACCGTTGGCCGGTTTATTGATGCGAACAAAAAACGCGAAGTGCCCACCAAAGATGACATCAACATGGAGTTGGAATTAACGCTTAAAGATTTACATGCACGCGCAGAAGCTGAACCGGACAATCCCGAACATTATTATGATATTGGAAAAATTCATATGGAGATGAACGAACTGCATGAGGCTCTTCGCTATTTTGAACGCGCCGTGAACCTTGATTACCGCTATGATAAAGCTAAAGTAGCCTATGCAGAAGCGAGTCTCAAAATGCGAAAAAATGAGACCATTAATCTTCGCGGCAGAAGGCAGAGGATCGAGGCCTATGAAGTTGTTGCAATTAAGGATCCTTTTGACGACCGCGCCAGAGTTTCAGAAGACTTTGCACGTCGCTATCGGCATGTAGTGGATATGATTCCGATTCCAGAGGATGTCGTGTTGCCGGTTGAGGCGCTTGATGGAAGCATCGGTCATGGCAAACTGGTGGCCGTCTTCTCCTATGCGATTGCCAGCTGTTTAGGTCTTTCGGAACGCGAAAAAACCGACATACTCACTGCCGGATATGCAGCAGACATTGGCAAAGAGATTATACCGCATCATCTTCTGACCCGTACTGGAACCCTCACCACGCGAGAAATTGAGACATTGCGCGCACATGCAGCAGAAGGTCCCAGCGCGCTGCGGAAATTGGGTTATGATAATGACAATATCCTGAAAATAGTGCGGCACAGTCATGAAAATTATAATGGCTCAGGCTATCCTGACGGGCTTAAAGGCGAAGAGATTCCCCTGGGTTCCCGCATTATCGCGGTCGCGGATACCTATGCGGCCATGATATCGTGGCGTCCCTATCGCGATTCATGGGATTGTTCAGTCGCATTGGATGAAATCGCCAGGGGTGCAGAGGCCGGTATTTATGACCGCAACGTTGTTGAAGCGCTCATCAAAGTACTGAGCTGATACCCTGCCCATAATTTCCGCTTCGTAACATCCCTGAAATATATTTTATAAAGATTAAAAATCACAAGGCGTGGTTGTTGGCTCCCTCCGCTGTTTCACCATCGCAATTGAAATATTGTGAAAAAGTCCTCTTGATTTGACGTTGCGTTTTACTGTCGCCGCATGGTAATAATAGCCACTATTACAGTTTCAAAAACGAAGGTGCGTGCCACAAAGTTACAACGCATCCAACGTGTTGCGGATAAGGCGGGCAACGGATTACATGCGTTTTGGATTTCACATTTCTATTGCCGGAGGATTTTCCAAAATTGCCGCACGAGCCGTCGATATGGAGTGTCAGTGCATTCAGTTCTTTTCTCAAAATCCGCGCGGCTGGGCACCTTCTCCGCTCAGGCGGAAAGAGGTTAATGCTTTTATTACGTCAATCTCGCTCACCACTATTCATCCCATTTTTATTCATATGCCCTATCTGCCTAATCTTGCCTCACCTGATGCCACTCTTTGGAATCGTTCCGTGCACTCATTGTGCATGGATCTGAGACGGGCCGAGCAGTTGCAGGTTTCTTATGTCATAGCCCACATCGGCCATCGTGGCGATCAAAGTGAAGAATGGGCCTGCGACAGGGTGAGTCTGGCTATAGACAGAGCCTTATCTGCTGTGCCCAATAGCGTACGGTTGCTTTTGGAAAATACCGCGGGGCAGGGCACTGAAATTGGATATTGCATGCATCATTTGCAACGCATTATTGCCGGCAGTAATCATAAGGATCGTTTGGGCATATGCCTTGATGTGGCGCATGCTTTTGCTGCCGGATATGATATGTCAACCAGCAGGGGGCTTGATATGATACTGCGGGAAATTGAACAGTATATTGGCCTTCACCGTCTGCATGTGCTGCATCTCAATGATACGACTTCAGGTCTGGGTTCGCGGGTTGACCGTCACTGGCACATTGGGAAAGGCAGCATTGGGATGGACGGATTCCGGCGAATCGTAAACCATCCGGCTCTTTGCCTGCTTCCCGGCATCATGGAGACACCCAAAAAGTCTGATGAAGACGACCGCATGAATATGAAGGTAATTAAGAGCTTGGTGAGGGGAAAAGGCAGATCTCTGAAGCAAAAAAGCGGTGAGTGATTTTAGCTTCTCTTTACTGAAGAAAAATATTATAAGTGACAAGTGATGGTGAATCGTGCATGGTGAGATACCGGAGATTATTTATAACTGGATAGTAAGCTTTAACATATGAAAATACTCAAGAGAGCTTTGATTATCATCGCATGCGGGGCAGTTGTTTTTGCCTTAGCAGTTTTGCTGTATGCTCAATTTACCCTGACGGAGAATAAGATACGTCAAACCCTTGCGGCAGAAGTATCGCACTATCTGCGTCGGGATATGACCTGCAAGAACATTCAGGTGGGGTGGCTGGGAGGTATTGTACTGAAAGATGTAATTCTCCACAAATCTTTTCCCTGGGAAGAAGATGATATCCTTACGTGTCCAGAGATTTATCTGAAAGCGCGGCTTATTCCTCTATTGCTGGGAAAGCTGTTCATAAAGGAAGTGCTGATTCAGGAGCCGCGCATTGCCCTGTTTCAAAAGGAACTGGGGCAGTATATAAGCCTATACGGAAACAGTGCGCAGCGCCGAGCATCGGCTGCCACAGGTCAGCAGCCGCCATTGCGGATGATTTTTCTGCCATCCAATCTTGCAGTTCACAACGGCTCGGTCGTGCTAAAAAGCACCATACGCGAATTGCCGCAACCCATCAGCGTGTCGCTGGCTGATGTGAAGGTGCTGGTTACCAATGTTTCGCCGCTATTTTCCTTTCCGTTTACTATTTCGGCACGGGTTGTCGGACCTCAGCCGTCGCTGTTTACGTGCGACGGAGAAGTTTCGGTGCCGCGCCAGAAAATGACAGCACGTCTTTCTCTGGATAAAACCGATCTCTCCCAATTCAGCAAATATTTTACCTTTTACCAAGTGCCCGTGAAAAGTGGCAGCGTCAAACTTGACGCGCAAATTAATTTTGCGGAACTTAAAGATTTCATGGTAACCGGCTTGATTGATGTGCAAGATGTTGAAATGGGCATTGCTTCCTTTATTCATAGTGGCGTTGCTCACGAGGTTGTGTTGCAAGGAGCAAATGCAACGCTTAATTTTGCTGTGTTATGGAACATACCCGACCAGGTCATTACCTTTCAGAAACTTGAAGGTTCGGTATTGTCCGCTTCATTTTCAGGCGAAGGATCGGTAAAAAAATTAGGCACCGCACCATATATAAAATTGATATTAAAAGCGGACGATTTTCCTTTGGAAAATTTTTTCAGTCGCCTCTCTTCCAAGCTGCCCTGGATGCTCGACGAGGCAAGCCTTTCGGGCAAAGCTGATTTGCGGCTGAATCTGGAGGGCGAGCTGCCTCAAGCTGTATTCACAAAGTTTAACGTTAATTTCAAAGGCAACCGGCTTAATTACAAACCGTTGGGCGGATTTCAGCCGGACATTGAAGGCACAGGTATGATTGATAACAGCAGAATTGCGCTGCGCGATTTAAAAATCGGGATCAAGAGTTCAACCATAACGCTTGCGGGAGATATATTAAATTACTTGCAGGGGAATCCGCAGCCGGAAATCAAAATCGTAGCATCGCATATTAATATCGCGGATTTCATGGTGCCGGGAACACGCGCCGAAGATGCGGAAAAAGAAGAAGTCGGGCCGTTTGACTTGAGGGGGCTAACGCTGGGCGGGCACATAGACATGGGAGGCGTATCTTTTTTGGGGATGTCCATCAATAATCTGCGCGGCAATTATGTGCTCGCTGACAACCAGTTGTCCGTTAAAGAGCTTACCGGCACTATTGGGCAGGGGCAGTTCAAACTTGAGGGTTTAGTCAACCTTGGGGTTAAAGGGCTTGATTATTCCCTGAGTCTCAACCTTGACCGCGCATCATGTAAGGAAATAGCGAAGATGATAAATCCGCTTTATGAAAACTTTGTTGACGGCATGATATCGGGCACGTGCACCCTGAAAGGAAACGGCGTCACACCGCTTCGGTTTGTTAAAAATCTTGAAGGAAGAGGCTTTTTTACTGTGCAGGATACACTGTTCAAAGGGGTGTCGTTGGGCACCATCGGATCTCTTTTGCGCATGGATGGCAGCGAAGGCCTGCGCTTTGACCAGGGTCAGGTGCAGCTTAAACTTAATGATAGCACGGTAGATGTCAGCGGCGGATTTATAAATCCCGACCTGGCCGTATATCCGAACGGCACCATCAATTTTGACAGCTCGCTGCGCCTTGATACCATATTAAAACTTTCTCCGGCCTTTTCGCGCAGAATGATGAGCGAAAAAGTTCTTCAGTATTTTCCCCAGGAAGACGGATGGATTGCACTGCCCATAGAAATTAGGGGAACGCTTTATGAGCCCCAAATTTCCCTGTCAAAAGAGGTGCTGAATATTTTTATTGAAAAAGTCATGCCGGCTGTCTTGAATGAGATGCTTAAGGAACATCAGGGGCAGGGCGGGGCTTCTGAATAATGGCGGTTGAACATAACGAGCGGGACAGGCTCTATTATAAAATTAACCACGGCCGCGGCAGAAATATCTTTTCGTACGTGCTGAAGGCATATCGGTCAGTCATCCCGGCAATAAAATCGCATACCTGGGTTTGCAACTCCACAGCGCATAGGGTCTTGCCTGCCTCTTGGAAAAGATCATCCGGGTGTTCCAGAAAATAATAATACAGTTCCTCGATTATTTTTGAGGCCTTATTAAAATCTTCAAGCAATGAGGGAAGATAATAGACCCGATCATTGAGAAATTCCCGCAAACTTCGCGCCGCAGCAATTATCGTAGTGCTGGCTGCTATTTTTTCAAGGTTGCACTCCCGCGTAGTTTTGATTATGTCCCGCACCATGGTATCAATTCGCTGGGAACTCGTCTTGCCCAGAATTTCTATTACATGACCTGCGCCCTGGGTTACTTCGTCATGAGTTAGAAGACCGGCGCGCAACGCATCATCGAGGTCGTGGTTAATATAGGCGACCGTGTCAGCAATACGCACGATTTGTCCCTCAAGCGTTACGGGCAACTGGTCGGGGTCGTCAGGCAGAATTTCACCCTCCCGTTTTGAATGTTTTACAACGCCGTCGCGCACTTCAACGGTAAGATTGAGCCGCTCAATTTCATCAATCACCCTGAGGCTTTGTTCCGGGTGGCGAAACCCGCCCGGCACTATTTTGTTCAGCACTGCTTCGCCCGCATGGCCAAAGGGGGTGTGGCCCAGATCATGCGCCAGGCTGATCGCTTCGGTTAGATCTTCATTCAGGCGGAGCGATTTGGCAATGGTTCTGGCAATCTGGGAAACTTCAAGGGTGTGCGTGAGCCGTGTGCGGTAATGGTCGCCGGTGGGCGTAAGAAAGACCTGCGTTTTGTGTTTGAGCCGGCGAAACGCTTTTGAATGAATAATGCGGTCGCGATCATGTTGGTAGGCGGGTCGCAGATCACACTCTTCTTCCGCAGCAAGCCTGCCCTTGCTGTTACAGCTTAATGTCGCCTGCGGCGCAAGATGTTTTCTCTCAATTTCTTCCAACTGTTCCCTGATATTCATGGCAATATCAAAAATGATGTTCAACTCGGTTACAAACCTTTTACGTTCGTAGCAAAATATATGATAAAAATCAATCCCCAACCGTACAGGACTTTCATTGCGTTTTTGTCGAAATTCCGCGAGACCGCATAAAGAACTGAAAACCGGCGCTGTGCACACTGCAGAATCAGAACCCCGTGCGCTGTTTCATCAGCACCAATGTAATATTTTGGGGAATGTCCTGAGACAGCAATGAATTGACAGTTGACAATTTATCTGATAAAAATTAAGCAACGTGCATGAAACATAATAGAAGAAAACCAAAGAAAGGAGGGTGAAGATGGCAGCAACAAAAGCAAAGGCGAAGAAACCGTCTGCAAAAAAACCGGCAAAAGCAGCTAAAAAGGGATGTGGCTGTAAGAAGTAACATTCCGCGCCCCCCACGCGATAAATTAGACGTGGGGGGTTTCTTATTAGGCTATCATTAATTGTCTGGAGAAAGCTCTATTTTGAACAATATTGTGCTATAATATATTACAAAGTAAATATTCTTTGGTATCACTGTATATGAAAATATTTTGTACCTGTTTATTGTTATTATGTCTTGCCGGTTGCATGGTTAATCCGGTAACATTGAAGAGTGAATTCAATGTTGTCAGCGAAGAACGAGAATTAAATATCGGCAGGCAGGCGCACCCGCAAATTATCAAACAGTTTGGCTATTACCAGAATGAGAAGCTGCAACGTTACGTCAATGAAGTCGGACAGAGACTTGTGGCGGTTTCGCGGCGTCGGGATTTAACGTATCATTTTACCGTGCTCGATACCCCCATAGAAAATGCGTTCGCAGTTCCCGGCGGCTATATTTACATTACCCGTGGCCTTCTGGCGTTTCTGAACAGCGAGGCAGAGCTGGCCGGGGTTCTGGGCCATGAGATTGGTCATATTGTCGGGCGAGACAGCGCCAATCAAATGTCGCAAGCTATGCTTGCACAGATTGCAGCATTAGCGGGAGCAGCAGCAACGCCATCAAGCGGGGACGCTGCTGCGGCAACCGGCATGTTGCTCAATTCAATTATGCTGGGCTATGGGCGGGAAAAGGAGTATCTTGCTGATGTTCAAGGGATAGAATATATGTATAAAGCAGGATATGACCCCAGACAGATGGCCACATTCCAAAAAAACCTTGCTCAAATAACCGAAGGCCCGGTAGGTTATCAGGTTTACAACAGTACCCATCCTAATATGCTTGACCGCATGGAGCGCGCAACCGCCAAAGCTAAGGTGATGATGGCTATGAATGACGCTATGGCGCAGATAAATATCGAAACCGCCAGCCACACAACGGCCGCGCACAATAATATCCAAGTATTGTCAGATAAATATAAAGAGTATTTGGATGGGCTTGCGTATGGGCCGAAAGAGAACCTGCGGCATATCAAGATCTATACAGTTCAGGAGGGCGATACACTGCCGCTGATAGCAAAAAAGACCATGGGCAGCGAACATTATGCGAAAGAGCTTGCTGAACTTAACGGCCTACCGCTTTCTATGCAGCTTGTCCCGGGCACGAAAATAAAAACCATACTTTAAGCAGATTAGGATGCTGCACACCAACTTCGCCCAGCAGCCTTAACGAAGAGTTCCAGCCGTCTCATCATTTCGAAAAATTTATCTGGTTTTAAGGATTGGATTCCATCGCTCTGCGCATGATCCGGATGCGGATGAACCTCTATCATGAGACCGTCAGCTCCCGCGGCAATCGCCGCAAATGACATGGGTGCAACCAGTTTCCAGTGGCCGGTCCCATGGCTCGGGTCGACGATTACCGGCAAATGGGTGCGTTCTTTCAAAAGGGGCACTGCGCTCAGGTCAAGGGTATTGCGGGTTGCCGTTTCAAACGTGCGTATGCCGCGCTCGCATAAAATAACCTGCATATTCCCCTCTGACAAAATGTATTCCGCCGACATCAAGAACTCTTCTATCGTTGTCATCATGCCGCGTTTTAAGAGCACCGGTTTCGTGCATTTGCCGAGCGCTTTAAGCAGCGCAAAGTTCTGAACATTGCGTGCGCCGACCTGAAGTATGTCTGCATGCCGTGAGATCAGATCAATGTCTCCCGGATTCATAATTTCGGTGACTACCGGCAGGCCGGTTACCTGGCGCGCCTTGTCTAATAAGACTAAACCTTCTTCCTCCAACCCCTGAAAGCTATAGGGTGATGTGCGCGGCTTAAACGCACCTCCCCGCAAGACTGTTGCCCCCGCTTCCTTCACCGCAGCGGCAGTTTCAATTATTTGCTGTTCGCTTTCAATTGAGCATGGGCCGGCAATGACCACTATTTCATCACCACCAATGAGCACTTTATCATTAATTCTGATGATAGACTTATCCTGTTTTACTTCGCGACTGGCAAGTTTATATGGCTGCAGGATGGGAACAACTTTTTCAACACCCGGCAAGGTTTCCAGAGCCAGCAATTTATCTTTGCCGCGCTCGCTGCCTACCGCGCCTATAACGGTTCTTTCTGTGCCGTAAATTATGTGCGGCTGATAGCCCAATTCTTTGATAGTATCAAGAACTTCTTGAAGTTCTTCGGGGGATGTTTTAGCCTTCATAACGATTATCATTGGAATTTCCTCCTAACGAAAAGAGCCAAGTAAGCGGTTGCTTCCATGGCTCTTTGTCAATAGTAAAACAAGGCCATGAGCAGTTTAACAACTCTGCCCATGGCCTGATTGTGTGCGCTGTATCGTTCAGGGACCACAGGCAGAGCGTCTAAAAATAAAGTAATAAAAAGAAAAATTGCACGTATGCATGGATTACCCGTCCTAAATGAAATTATTAATTATCTTCACGAAAAAACTATAATAAAAGGGGATAAGAATGTCAAGCAATCTCATTATAGGGCACGCCAGGGATTTCTCCGAAAATACCTTATTGGTGGCGGGTAAAAAAGCCCCAGACGTTCATATTAAATCCCATTATTCCCGTTGCGTCGTAATATTCTCATGCGGGTTACCTAAATTGCAGGGCTCATTTAGGGAAAGGCCTGGCTACAAGCACCTTGACATTTATATTATATTATTTTATTAAAATAAACAGCAGTTTTAAGGTCTTGAAAATCCAATTATGAAAAATAAATTCCACGCCGTTATATTCCCGGTATGGAGCGTTGAAAATACCAGAATTATCTTGGTATGCGCCTTGATAAGTTTTCTGGGCGGTCTGGGCGGCGCGTTACTGCTCCACTTTAAAATGAAAACCATGGGCATTGTAACATGGCATGTCGGCCTATTTGCACTCCTGGTATATTTTTCCTATTATCTCAAGGGCGTATATCAGAAATACATGGACTGTGCCTGGGATGTCTATTATTAATTTAATCCGGCATAAGAGGTAACATTTTAAGAATTGTTACCTGGAGCAGAAGGGCAGGAGTCAAAATGATCCTGCCTTTTTTCATGCCATTATGAATAATTGCCCACAGAGACGTTAAAGAAATTTTAATTTTCCGCTCACGCAGGGATTTTTGGGAGTTCAGCGAGTCGTTTCCTATTGTCCCATTTTTTCATGAAATTTTGACAGAACCTTTTTCATTGTATAGGAGATCATATAATTGGGGCACAGATAACTACTGGAAAAAAATTGCATAATGTTATGAGGCATCCTGCGACGTGATCGCAGGATCTAACAGTGGATAGAACTTATTACCGGCATGTGTAAACAATTCTTGGATTCTGCGGTCGAGCTGCGGAATGACTCTGTGGCTTAATTAAATTTGTTCTTTTTTCAAATAATTTTCACAGTTATAAGATGAGGCAGTATTTTTTCATTGGATTGGATACGCCGCCGTATGTGCAAATCGAAGCATTAAGTAAAATTTGACAAAGCGCAACAGTTTCTATAAATGCCTATTATTCAATCATTTCATTTTTCATATTTAAATCATAATGAAGAAGAAAAATACTATTATACTATTGTCCTCAATAGCGGGTATTTTTTGCGTGGTTATCGTTTTATCACTGCTTGCGCCTGCTTTCATAACTCAAGAAATCATTACCAAGAAGATTGTCCAGGAACTATCCCAAAAGCTCGATGCCGAGGTGCAGGTAAAACGTAGCGGGCTGTCTATATTCCCGCGCCCGCGTGTTGCGGCGTATGAACTAACCGTAATTTTTAGCGACCGGGCGACGCTGAATATCGCCGAAGCGCAGCTCTACCCGGCACTTTTACCGCTTCTTAACGGGACAGTTCAGCCAGCGCATATTCATGTCATTGCGCCGCATCTAAGCTTCTCGATGCCGTCATACCAAACAGCTCCGCCCGCGCTGGGGCACGATGTTACCATAGCAGGCATTCAGAAGCGCGCCGCAGAAAGTATCAGGAAGGTGCTGCACACCGCCCCGTTGAGTTCTGTTGTGGTGAGCGGAGGAGACATACAAATCACTGCCGGCGAAAATACGTTGTTCAGCTTCAGCGGTGTCCGCGGGCAACTACAATGCGCCACGGACCGCGCGTCAGTTACCATTCGATGCGGATCAAACATGTGGAAGAAAGCGGCGCTCCAGGCTGCTGTACTCTTCAGCGATATGCAACTTGACGGCACGGTCTCTTTCTCCGAGCTTGATCTCCACCCAATACTTAAATATGTTTCTCCCGACGCCTTCTCCATTGTGAAGTCTGTTATAGACGGGGAAGGCAGCATTGTAGTTGATACGTCCGGCTTGATCGGCGCACGTTTTAAGGTCGCCGTCCCCTCCCTGTCTGTCAATAAACAGGGAGAGCAACAGATTATTAAGGGTGCATTGCAATCAGTAGGGTTGAAGACTGACTTACAGAATACCTTTGTCGCTGTTGCCGGAATATTTGAATACCCTCTGCTTAACGTTTCAGGCACGTGCAGCATAGAAACCGCGCAGCGCACCATTCGTTTTGAAGGGGAAGGGAAAAATATCGATTTAGGTTCATGTGCAGAGGTTGCCGGGTCTTTTTTCAGACAGCAACCACAGTTCAGAGAAATTGCCGGCCGGATAAAAGGCGGCACCTTTTCCGATGTCTCGTTCAAGGCACAGGGGCCGCTGGGTTTAGATATTGTCGGCAATAAGAACTTTGTGCTGCGCGGAAGATTATCCCGCGGCCATCTGGTGATTACAGAAGCAAACAGTGAGGTTGAAGACTTAAGCGCTGATGTTACTGCGCAGAATGGCATTCTGGTAGCACAGAACATTCATGCCCGCTGTGGGCAGTCGCGCATTGATAACGGCTCGGTGCAGATTGATCTTTCCCGGCAATATAAACCGCTGCTGATTGACACTGAATTTACCGCTGATGTCTCGCAGTTGCCCCGTTTTCTGCATCTTATCCCGGAAAGCATCGTGCGACGAGAGCTTTCGCTTATTCAAAATCCTCAAGGGACGGGCAGCGGACGGTTTACGATGCGCGCTATGCGTGATTCCCATTTCATAGACATAGACCTGACTGGGTTGCGCCTGGAGGCGCGTTACCGCTCATTTCCCATGCCATTGAAACTGAGCAAGGGACAATGCGCCTATCAGAACGGCATACTGTCATTTAGTGATGTTTCCGGAATCCTGGGCAAGTCAATGGTTCAACATACCGCAGCATCTTTCAATCTGGGGAATGCCCCGGCCTTGAGTATCGCAACGAACGATGCAACGGTTGACCTTGAAGAACTGCGGATGGCGCTTAATTCATTTCCTGCAACGCACCGTATTATCCGCGATATTACCCGCTTAACGGGTCAACTTACCATTCGTTCTTTAGCAATTAATGGGCCGTTGCGCAGTCCTCAACAATGGAAATTTATGCTGCGGGGGGAAGTCCGAGATGCACAACTGGCGGCAACACAACTGGAAAGTGCGGCAACCATTAAAAACGCCACCCTGCAGATTAATCAGGATGTATTTTCCATGATTGGCGCGCACGCTGAGTATCTTGACAGCAGCCTCAAAGGAACGCTTTACCTTAAAGATTATCTGCAGGGCATCACGAGCCTTAAACTCACCGCCCGAGGATCAGTCGGACAGAAATCTGTGCTGCAGATAATGGACTTAATTAACGCACCGGCAGAACTTGTGCCTCATGGGCCGTTGTTATTCAAACAGTCGCAGCTTATCTGGACGCGAAACGGCCTGACGGAATTTAACGGCGATTTTTCCTGCGCCCGCGGTCCGCAGATTGTTGTTTCTATGCAGGCTCAGCCACAGACGCTGGAGATCAAAAAACTCCAGATTACCGATCAGGCCTCGGAGATCCTCATCAGCCTGGGCATGCAAAAAGATTTTTTTGATTTTACATTTAAGGGTCATATTGAAAAAGCCACTGTGGATCGTGTGCTCCTTAATAATCAACTGATGAACGGCTGGATTAATGGGGATATGACGGCACGTCTGAATTGGAGCAATCCTCTGCATTCAACCGCCACGGGAACGCTGGCGTGGGAAGATATACAGCACCCCCGCATTGATACTTTTCCGCTTAATATTAAAAGCGCATCCCTTACTGCGCAAGGCAAGAAACTCACGATTAAGAACGCTCAGGTTACCGCCGGATCAAGCACCGGCACAGCAGAAGGCAGTATCGTATTCGAGAGGGAAGGGTACATTCTTGATCTGCAGCTTGCTGCAAACCGCCTCAACCTTGATGAATTCCATATCATGGCAACGCGCAACAGCAGCGACGGCGGTGAAAAGAATCTGTGGGAAATACCTGTGCGCGGCACGGTTCTGCTCACCGCTCAATCGCTCAGCTTGGGACCGCTGGCATGGCGCCCGTTCCATGCTACAATTACCGTTGCAGACCGGAAAATAACAGTTGCCGCTATTGATTCAAAATTGTGCAGCATCGAAACACCAGGCACGATAGTTGTGGCCCCCGGCGGAATGCACATTTCAGCTCAACCGGCAGTTCAAAACGCTTCGGCACGAGAGATTATTCAGTGTGTAACCGGCAAACGAGCTGTTATTAGCGGCAGAATTAATCTGCAGGGTGATTTTGTAGCGCACGGTTCTGCGGATGACGTAATGAACACCCTCAGGGGAAACCTCTCAATTGTTGCCCGCAAGGGCCGGATTTATCGTTCCAATCTGTTCACCAACATCCTGTCCTTTTTGAGCGTTAGGAATCTTATCTTGGGAAGAAAAGCCGATATTGCAGAAAAAGGATTTGCCTACCGATCGCTCTCCATTAACGGTGAATTTCACGGCAATACTTTCAAGATACATGAGGGTGTTTTAGACAGCAATACCTTGAGTCTTGCCTGTGAAGGCACGTATAACCTCTCCAATAAACGCATGGATTTAACGGTGCTGGCAACACCATTTCAAATTTACGATCTGGTGTTAATGAGTGTCCCGGTGGTGGGCATGGTTTTTGGCAGGACGCTTATTGGCGTGCCGATACGGGTGACCGGCGCGCTGGACGATCCGAAACTCGGGCCTGGAAATCCCGCAGCCATACCACGGGGTATTTTGGGCATTTTCAAAAATATTGTTAAACTTCCCGTAAGAATAATTGAACCGATTATGCCGCAGAAGGATTCTGAAAACAGGAGGTAACCTGTTCATTAGCCATCTGTGTAGTAACAGAGCACAAAATCGGAGAAAGCATTAAAAACCAAAACAAAGATATTCGAAATTTATTTGGCTTCTGATTCATTTGTTCGGGCTCAGTGCTCGCCTGAACAGTTATATTGTTCGCCACAGCCATCTCTCGCACCGCCCGTAACTCATTTCGTGCAGAATGGCATTTTTAATGTGCTGATAGAGTGCACAAGAAAAAAAGGCAGAGGCACAAAAAACGTGCCTCTGCCTTTTTTTCTTGAACGCCAAAGAACAGGAATGGTTGCAGCGGTTAAACGCCCCAAAATGAATCAATTTCTTCAGAGGTAAAATCCCACACCACATTATGCGGCGGACACGGCTCGTCAAAGAACTCCGGTAAGCGGTCATGTGTGTTGCTGAAACCGGCCGCAATATTAAATTCATGTTCGGTTCGCAGTATTTTTCTGCCCAGCGTGCGACCGTCATCTGCCGTCATTTCTAAATCATATTTGGCGTTAATCATATCAAAGACCAGAGAAAACACTTCCGGCTTATCCAACAGGGGGAACATAACGAAAATACAAAGGCCGGTACTGTCGATTAACGCAGTGCCGATCTGCAATTTTCGTGAAAGTTCAACTTCGCCTTCTTTCCGCAACGGATCAACAAAACCCCCGATTCGTAATATGTTTACCGGGATACAGTAACCAGCAGTATGGTCGGCGCCCATCGTTGACGTCGCATAGGTTATCCCCATACCTTTTACCGGCCGTGGATCATAAGCGGGCAGGGCCTGATTTTTTACCACCGGGACTCTGGTCACACCGTATGCTCTGCCGACCGCTGCGGCACCCGAGCCAATGATTCTCCCCAGAGGAGTGCCCTCGCTGATTTCTTTAAGCAGGCGGAGCGCACCGGCACCGTCGCCAAAAGGTATGATTCCGGCTTCCATCGCAACACCAATTGCCACAGCGGTTTCTATTGTGTCAATGCCAATATCATCGAGAAGGTGGTCTATTTCAGCAATAATGTCCAGATCTTCTATGCAGCAGTTGGCGCCAAAGCCCCAAATTGTTTCATATTCAAAGCCGGATGTCACGTAATTGCCATTTTTGTCGTTATATACCTGTGAACATTGTATGACACATCCTGCATGGCAGGCATGATGCGGTTTGCCGTTTCGATTTAAAATAGTTTCACGCATGGTTTCGCCGCTTATTTTCTCAGCCGCTGCAAATCTGCCGTAATGAAAATTTCGGGTTGGAAGTCCTCCTGATTCGTTCAATATGTTTACCAGCACATCGGTCCCATACGTCTTCAGTGCCTGGCCACTTACCGGATGATCGACCAACGCCTTTGCAAACGCACGGGCAGCGATCTTAAATTTTTCCTGGTCAAAGATTTTTACTCCGGGTCCATCAGTGGGATCTATGGTGATATATTTGACTTTTTTGGAACCCATAACGGCGCCCAATCCGCCGCGGCCATGGCTGCGAATATAACCATCAGGATCCTTTACCGAAATATTAGCAGCCACCAGGCGTTTTTCCCCAGCGGGGCCGATGGACAGCATACCGGTTTTATCTCCATGTTTTTTTATGAGCGTTTTCATGACGGCATAATTTCCCTTGCCGACTAATGTTTTTTCCTCCTGAATTGCGACGCCATCTTTAGTAACATGAAGACCATACCATGCATCTTTTTCCGGCAGTCCCTCAATAATAAGCGCTTTAATGCCTAACCGGGCAAGACACTGGGCAGCCGTGCCCCCCGCGTTGCTCTCTTTTATGGTGCCGGTCAGCGGACTTTTAGCACCCGCAGAAAGCCGTCCAGAATTTGGACATGTGGTTCCGCCAAGCATACCGGGAGCAAAGACCAGCTTATTCTGAGCGCCCAGCGGATTGCAGGTCGGATTCACTTCATGGGCAACAATATTAGACGTCAACCCTCTGCCGCCGAGCACGCTCCATTTCTCCGGAACATCCTCAACTGTTGCCGTAAGCGTCGTCATGTTAACGCGATAAATTTTCTCTGCCATAATTCCTCCCTTTTCAATTTAGTGAAAGTTTCTGATAACTCTCCTTTCCCAAAGGGAGGCCCTGCTGTTTCCAGCAAAACCCTGTGGCCTGTTACCGTGAGAGCATTAGCATTCTTTTAGGTTCAGAGGCTCGGAGATTATTAATATTGTAAGTTTAACACATTAAATGCATTCATTGCCAGCATTTTATCAAGGGGTCCCGGCCGAGAAAAGATTGTGAAAGAAATTCTCACTGGTTCGTTTTGCAGTTTTGACCGGTTTCATGCCGCGCAAGCACCGCTTTGTAAGCAAGGTCAAGAGGCATGTATCTGAAAAAAATAATTAAGCTCCGGGAAGCCCCGCCTTGGAGGCACAAAGCTTCACATAATTATAGTTCTTGAAATAATATTAATTTTGTATAATCGTTCAATAACAAAATCATTTTGTTATTGGTTTGAAAAGATCTTTTTGCTGAAGTAGATCAAAACATTACCGTAAACCCGAAGATACGCGCAGCCTCTTTGAACAGGTGCACGGGAAGGGAACGTATAGGACGTGTATGGCAATTTCACCGTTTGCCGGTAAACCGGCTCCACAGGATATGCTCATTGACCCGGCCGCGCTCGAAAAACAGTATTATGCACATCAACCGGATATTAATGATCCAAACCAGCTTGTCATATTTGGCACCAGCGGCCACCGCGGATCGCCAGTGCACGGAACGTTCACCGAAGCGCATATTCTGGCTATAGCCCAGGCCATTTGCGACTACCGCACCAGTCAGGGCATTAACGGACCGCTTTTTATGGGAAAAGACACGCACGCCCTGTCAGGGCCTGCCCAGCGCACGGCGCTTGAAGTGCTTGCAGCCAATAATGTCGCAACGGTCATTCAGCCCCACAACGGTGTAACACCGACGCCGGTCATATCACGGGCGATTCTTGCCTACAATCGTGACCACCCGGATAGGCGGGCTGACGGCATCGTCATCACTCCCTCCCATAACCCGCCGCAAGATGGGGGATTTAAATACAACCCGCCCCATGGTGGCCCGGCTGACACTGACGTAACCCGCTGGGTTCAGAACCGGGCAAACGAGCTGCTGCAGCGCAATAATGCTGAGGTGCGGCGCATTACATACGACCGCGCCATTAAGGCAGAGAGCACCGTTCAGCAGGACTTCGTGCTGCCTTACGTCAAAGACCTGCGCACCGTCATTGACATGGATATGATCTATGCAGCAGGCTTAAGGCTGGGGGTTGATCCGTTGGGAGGCGCCGGACAGCCATACTGGGAGCCGATTAATTTTTTGTATAAGCTGGATATTGTGGTTGTGAATCCCGTTATTGATTCGACGTTTTCGTTTATGACCGTAGATCATGACGGGGTGATACGCATGGATTGCTCCAGTCCCTATGCTATGGCGCGACTGGTTGGTTTAAAAGACGAATACCAGGTGGCATTTGCCAATGACCCGGACGCCGACCGTCACGGCGTTGTCACGCCGTCCACCGGTTTGATGAACCCAAACCATTATCTTGCAGCAGCCATTCAATACCTGCTCGCCAATCGCCCCTTGTGGCCGCCTGAGTCGGTTGTGGGTAAAACGCTGGTCAGCAGCACCATTATTGACCGGGTGGCAACCGCTCTGGGCCGCACGGTTTGCGAAGTGCCGGTTGGTTTTAAGTGGTTTGTTGAAGGGCTTTTAAGCGGCAAATGCTGCATCGGCGGTGAGGAGAGCGCTGGCGCCAGCTTTCTGCGGCGCGATGGCACGGTGTGGACGACCGACAAAGATGGTCTGATTATGAATTTACTTGCTGCTGAAATAACGGCGAACACGGGCAGAGATCCGGGGGAGCACTTTCAGGAACTGACGGCACAATTCGGCACGCCCTATTACACACGCATTGATGCGGCAGCAACACCGCAGCAAAAGGCTTTTCTGCAGACGTTATCCCCAGATGCAGTGAGGGTCTCCCATCTTGCCGGCGAACCTGTCACCGGCACGATTACCCGGGCACCGGGTAACGGCGCCCCCTTTGGCGGCCTCAAGGTAATTACTGCAAACGGCTGGTTTGCTGCGCGGCCGTCCGGCACAGAAAACATTTATAAGATTTATGCCGAGAGCTTCAAAAGTCAGGAGCATCTGGATGCTATCGTGAGCGAGGCCCAGCAGATTGTAGATACTGTCCTCGCGGGCAAGAAGACCATTTCATAGCAGCCACTGCCAGCCAATGATATGGGATTAGAATAACTGGAAGGAGCACACAATGAAGGCATCTGTCAAACCGCTCACCACACGTCCGGCCTGGAAAGCGCTCGCCATGCATTACAAGAAAATCCGCACAGTGCATCTGCGTGAACTCTTTGCCCAGGATCCGGAACGCGGGAAGCGCATGACCGCTGCCGGAGCGGGGCTGTTTCTGGATTATTCAAAAAACCGTGTTACCGATGACACGCTTATGCTGCTTCTTCAGTTGGCAGAAGAATCCGATTTGAAAGGGCGGATTGACGCCATGTTTCGGGGAGAGAAGATTAACGTGACGGAAAATCGCCCCGCCCTGCACGTTGCGCTGCGGGCGCCACGGAGCGTGACGTTTATAGTAGATGGCGAGAACGTTGTGCCTCAGGTTCACGCGGTTCTTGACCAGATGACGGAATTTACCCGCCGGGTGAGGCAGCGGGAATGGAAGGGTTACACCGGCAAACCCATACGCAACATTGTCAATATCGGCATCGGCGGTTCAGACTTGGGGCCGGCCATGGCGTATGAGGCACTCAAGTACTATAGCGACCGCACCATGACATTTCGGTTCATTTCTAACATTGACGGTACAGACTTTTCGGAAGCAACCCGCGATCTTGATCCAGCAGAAACACTGTTCATCGTTGCCTCTAAAACATTCACGACGCTGGAGACCATGACAAATGCGCGGACTGCGCGCGAGTGGGTGCTCAATGGTCTTGGCGGCGACCCCGCGGCAGTGACTAGGCATTTTGTCGCCGTCTCAACCAATACGGCACGGGTGTTGGAATTTGGTATTGACCCGGCGAATATGTTTGGATTCTGGGACTGGGTTGGCGGGCGCTACTCCTTGGATTCGGCAATTGGCCTCTCCACCATGCTTGCCATTGGTCCTGAAAACTTTCGCTCGTTGCTCAACGGATTTTATCAAATGGACGAGCACTTTCGCTCAGCCCCTTTTGCGCACAACCTGCCGGTGCTGCTGGGGCTTTTATCCGTCTGGTACAATAATTTCTTTGGGGCGGAGACCGTTGCAATTTTGCCGTATGATCACTATTTAAGGCGGTTCCCGGCTTATCTGCAACAATTGGCGATGGAGAGTAACGGCAAACGTGTCACGCGCAGCGGATCAGCAGTGAATTATCAGACCGGACCCATTTACTGGGGTGAACCGGGAACTAACGGCCAACACTCGTTTTATCAGTTATTACATCAGGGAACCAGGTTGGTTCCCTGTGATTTTATCGCATTCTTTGAATCGCTCAATCCCATTGGCCGCCATCACCCTATGCTTCTGGCAAATGTTTTTGCCCAGGCCGAAGCGCTGGCGTTCGGCAAGACCGCAGCGCAATGCAGGGATGAGGGAGTGCCTGCGTGGCTGGTTCCCCATCGGGTATTTGACGGCAATCGGCCGTCAAATATTATCCTTGCCCAGCGTCTAACACCGGAAACGCTGGGAAATCTGGTCGCCCTTTACGAGCATTGTGTGTTCACCCAGGGCGTCATCTGGGACATTAATTCATTTGACCAGTGGGGTGTTGAACTGGGAAAAGCGCTGGCCGAGCGGATTATTAGCGAACTGGAGAGCGACGAAGAACCGCACCCTTCTCATGACAGCTCGACCAGCATGTTGATCAGGCTCTATCTCAACAGAAAGGAGAGATAATTATGCAATGCGCGATGATCGGTCTGGGAAGAATGGGGGGGAATATGGCGCGCCGGTTGATACGGGCTGGACACGACGTCATCGTTTATTCCGCAACTGCTCAAAGACGGGAGGTTTTTGCCAGGGAAACCGGCGCCTGTGCCGCTTCTTCCCTTGATGACCTGGTCGGCAAACTGAGGCTGCCGCGCGTGCTATGGCTGATGATCCCCGCAGGCGAAGTTGATGCTCTAATAAACACGCTCGCCCCAAAGCTGGATAGGGGAGATATTATCATTGACGGCGGCAATTCATACTACTGCGATGATCTGCGGCGGGCGAAAGAACTGGCTTCCCGGGGAGTTCGGTATGTTGATTGTGGCACCAGCGGTGGCGTCTGGGGACTGGAACGGGGCTATTGTCTGATGATTGGCGGCGAGGCTGCCGCAGTCAAGTACCTTGATCCGCTTTTTGCCTCATTGGCACCCGGTAGGGGCGACATTCAGCAAACAGCCGGACGAGAGAAAAGCAGCAGCACCGCCGAACAGGGATATCTGCACTGCGGGCCGCACGGCGCCGGGCATTTCGTCAAAATGGTGCACAACGGCATTGAATACGGCATCATGGCCGCATATGCTGAAGGGTTCAACATTCTGCGCCACGCTAACCTCGGCGTGCGACCACAGCGGTCTGATGCTGCAACAACGCCGCTTGCGCCCGCCGAAGCATATCCGTTTGATTTCAACCTTGCCGAGATTGCGGAACTCTGGCGGCGTGGCAGCGTGATTTCTTCCTGGCTGCTTGATCTCACGGCAACCGCCTTGTGCAGGGATCCTGAACTTGACGGCTTTACCGGACAAGTTGCTGATTCCGGAGAAGGGCGTTGGACGGTCAAGGCTGCAGTTGATGAAGGAGTCCCGGCGCCTGTGATTACCGCGGCACTGTATGCGCGATTCGTCTCGCGCGGCACGGCTGAATTTGCCGATAAACTGCTGTCCGCAATGCGCTACGAGTTTGGCGGACATCTGGAAAAGGCAGCAAAAGAGTAACGGACCGATTTTAAAAACCGGACCATGAAAATAAAAATATTGGCAGACTGCACTGCCGTTGCAGAAGAGGCTGCCGCTGTTATCGCCGCAGAAGCCTGGGCAGCGGTTGAGGCACGCAGCCGTTTCATCGTTGCCTTCAGCGGCGGCAGCACGCCGCGGCGAATGCTCACGGTTTTGGCCGGCACAGATATGCCATGGAATAAGGTGCATGTGGCGCAGGTGGATGAGCGGGTTGCCCCTGCGGGAGACCCGATGAGAAATCTTACTCAATTGCGCCAATGCCTGATAGACCATACACCGCTTCCCCGGACACACCTGTATCCCATGCCGGTGGAATCACCCGATCTGCGGACAGCGGCTGCTCAGTATGCCCTGACGCTCCAAGCAATTGCCGGCGTTCCTGCGATCCTTGACCTTATTCACCTGGGCTTGGGGACTGATGGGCATACCGCATCCTTGTTTCCCGGCGATTCCGTTCTGCATATCGCCGACAGGGATGTTGCCGTAACGGAACGGTATCAGGGAACACAACGGATGACCCTGACGTATCCCATACTCAATCGCGCCCGTTCTGTTTTGTGGGTGGTAACCGGCAGCGAGAAGGCGGAAATGCTTGCGCGTTTGTACGCCGGCGACGCAAGCATCCCGGCGGGAATGGTGCGCCGCGACCATGCTCTGGTGATTGCAGACCGGGAGGCCGCGGCACAACTCAAGCCGAATGTGTGAAAACCACTTGAGGCTTCTTCATGCAGAGCAATAAATATTTGGGGAACGGCCTGTTAAACTATGTTCTTAATTTTTAGGAAAGCAACTTAAGTTTCCACCTGCAGTCTTCGCATAAACCACTATGTTGCTGGCAAAAGCAATTATCCACCCCGTCCCTCATAACTCAATGTGCGCATTTTCCTGGGAAGCACCTTCGAGATAGTGTTGAAGGCTTACTCCTTTAAATGATGCCATCAGCAGTTTAAAGCGGTTGCGCGGTCTTCGTTTGCCCATGACGCGGCGCAGCTAAAATGCGGGGCTTATTTCCTCCTTTACATTTACCGAGGATTTTTTCGCTTCTACAAAAAATTTCCTGACGCCGCCGATACGAAAGCAGTAGTCAGGGGCTTTGGTGTAGCCGCAAATTTTGATGGGGTCCTCGTGGATGACATCTTTATAAGCTTCAGCGTAACCCTTTTTATTATTTACATCCCAGCCAAGCGCCTCAAAGAACGGGTCGAGGAATTCCCTTCTCAGCTGCGTCTCATTATACTGCCCTGAGGTATATGCCTTGCGATTGCGCCCAAACCGTCAACCAGTTTAATTATTTCCAGTGGTGCGGACATAAATAGTCCCCGAACTGATTTTGACAGCTCATGAAATTTGCTGAAACCATATCAAACAGTGGCTGTTTTATGTCAATAAAAAAGCAGGTTTTTGATAAAATTCAGGCGCCCCAATGAAGGATGTGATGGTAGGAATGGCCCGGAATCGCGAGGATAGTCCTTGAAAATAATAATAAATATAATATATTAATTTACTTTGATCAGCTATTGAATATTTTTAGCGTTTAACACCTTTATAGAAAATACAGGGGCATGATATGAACTTCACATTTTTAACGCTGACCATTGCAGTCGGCCTGTTTCTCGCGATGCTTTTATTTTTAAATATCGGCCGGCGTTTTGGCTGTGCGGCGCTTGCTAAGGAGGCCAAAGAATCTGCTCCCGGTGCAGGAGCAATAGATGCAGCAGTTTATGGTCTCCTAGGACTGCTCATTGCTTTTACTTTTTCAGGAGCAGCTACCAGATTTGAAACCCGGCGGCACCTCATCACTGAGGAGGCCAACGCCATCGGTACCGCTTATCTGCGGCTCGACCTTCTTGCTGAAGAACCGCGGCAGCTGCTCAGGGAAAAGTTCCGCCAGTATGTTGACTCGCGCCTTGAGGCATATCGCAAGCTGCCTGACATAGAGGCTGCAAAAATCGAGCTTTCGCGCTGTGCAGCAATTCAGTCCGAAATATGGTCAGAAGCAGTCGCTGCATGCCGGACGATAGCGCCCCAGCCCGCGGCCATGCTACTTCTGCCTGCGCTCAACCAGATGATCGACATTACGACTACCCGAAAAGTGGCGACACAGAACCACCCGCCATTCATTATTTTTATAATGCTCATTGTGCTGGCTCTTTTGTGCTCCCTTTTGGCTGGTTACAACATGGCTTGCAGCGGGAGCAGGATTCACATGGTGGTTTTTGCTGCCATCCTGGCATTTACCATATACGTGATTTTTGACCTTGAGTACCCCCGGTTCGGGCTTATACAAATCGAGGCAGCAGATCAGGTTCTCGTTGAATTACGGCAGAGCATGAAGTGAACTGCAGGCGCTCATTGCGCTGAACAAGGCTTTCATTCTTCCGGCAGGTGGATTGAAAGGCGCAGCCATTCATATCTTCCTGTCATATTTTCTGCGCCTAAGGAAACGGGGGCAATTTGTTTGCCATCCAGGAGAATTTTGCTACAGTCGCTCCAGAAAGCATCGGGCTGTGTTTTCAGGAATTCTTCAATGCCTGCTGATCTCAGCAAAATGCCGCGGGAATCGTCAATACCTTATAAGACCATTTTGCGGGGGGGAATGACGGTGTAAGGCCTCAGAATGGTTATTATTGAGACGATACTGTTGGAATGTCAGAAACTTTACTTGGTCCGATCCGGCTAATTGCCCGGCTTATCTTTGGAGCGGTTCGTTTATGAAATCAAATCAGATGTCAGCAGAAGAAAAGAGGTTACAAGAGGCGCGCAACCAGAACGTGCCTTGGAAAAAATGGGGACCCTACCTCAGTGAACGACAATGGGGAACGGTGCGGGAGGATTACAGTGAAAACGGCGATGCCTGGAATTTCTTCACCCATGACCATGCCCGTTCGCGCGCTTACCGCTGGGGGGAAGACGGCATCGCCGGTATTTCCGATGACAAGCAGCACCTCTGTTTTGCACTTGCCCTGTGGAACGGCAAAGACCCTATTCTGAAGGAGCGGCTTTTTGGATTGACCAACAGCGAGGGCAACCATGGCGAGGACGTCAAGGAGTACTATTTCTATCTTGACAGCACGCCAACCCACTCCTACATGAAGTACCTATACAAGTATCCCCAGGCCGCTTATCCCTATGCGGACATTGTGGATACGAATCGCCGGCGAACCCGTGATGAGAGAGAGTATGAACTGCTCGACACCGGTGTCTTCAAAGACGACCGCTACTTCGACATCTTCGTCGAGTATGCCAAAGCCAGTCCGGAAGACATCCTGGTGAAGATTACCGCAGCCAACAGGGGGCCGGAGGCGGCCGAACTGCATCTTCTGCCGACCCTCTGGTTCCGCAACGACTGGTCGTTGTGGATTGCCGAATCATACAGAGCTCCCCAGAAACCAAATATCAGGCAGATCAAAGCACCAGCAGGAACCAGCGCAGTCGCGGCCACGCACCCGCTGCTGGGGGAGTTGATCCTTTCCTGCGAAGGCGAGGTGCCCTTGCTCTTCACTGAGAAAGAAACAAACCACGAACGGCTGTTCCCCGGTCAAAAGAACGAGAGCCCCTACGTAAAGGACGGCATTAACAACTGTGTAGTTCAGGGTAATCGGGCAGCAGTGAACCCTTGCAAGCGGGGCACCAAGGTCGCGGCGCACTACCAGGTCAAGGTAGGCAGCGGTCAGGCCACAGTGATTCGCCTGCGGCTTTCCAGCAGTTCTGCGGACAGGCAGGGCACGCCCTTTGGAAAGCAATTTGATCAAGTTTTCGCTGATCGCCTGCATGAAGCCGATGAGTTTTATCGGTCGGTGACGCCGCCGTCAGTGAGCAACGACGCGGCAAACGTCATGCGCCAGGCCCTGGCGGGAATGCTCTGGAGCAAACAGTTCTTTTTCTTTGATGGAAACAGCTGGCTGGACGAGCACCACTCCAACCCCTTGCATTTCGGGTATCACAAATCCCGGAACTCGGAATGGTTTCACATGCTTAACGAGGACATCATTTCCATGCCCGACAAGTGGGAATATCCTTGGTACGCAGCTTGGGACCTGGCCTTCCACACACTGCCGCTTTCGATCGTGGATACCGACTTCGCCAAGGAGCAATTGGAACTGATGCTTCGCGGGGCCTATCTGCATCCCAACGGCCAGATGCCTGCCTATGAGTGGAACTTCAGCGACGTGAACCCTCCGGTCCATGCCTTTGCCACGATCTTCCTGCACCGCACTGAACAGGCCTTGCGCGGCGAGACTGACTTTGATTTTCTTCGGCAGATGTTCAATAAACTATTGTTGAATTTCACCTGGTGGGTTAACCGCAAGGACCGCTTCGGCAAGAACGTGTTCGAGGGAGGCTTCCTTGGACTCGACAATATCGGCGTGTTTGACCGCAGCGCCCCGCTCCCTACCGGTGGCCACCTGGAGCAGGCTGACGGCACTGCCTGGATGGCCCTATTCAGTCAGAACATGCTGGAAATTGCAGCTGAACTCGCCGCTCACGACCCTACCTTTGAGGACATGGTCGTAAAGTTTACCGAACACTTCTGCTATATCGCCGCAGCGATGAACAAGCCCGGGCAGGACGGCATGTGGGACGAGGAGGACGGCTTCTATTATGACCTGCTGTGTCTTCCTGACGGAAGTTCCCAGAGGCTCAAGGTGCGCTCCATGGTGGGACTCCTCCCACTGTGTGCCACCACGGTAATAGAGAAATGGCAACGGGAGCGCATTCCCCGAGCAATGGCTCAGATGCAATTACGCCTAAGCCGGATGTCCGAACTTCAGAGGTCAATCCACCCCACGGGTCCTGGCCATTTGGGTGTAGCTGAGCGGGGAGTCCTCGCTCTGGTCAACCCCGAGCGGCTGCGCCGGATACTCAAGAGGATGCTCGACGAGAACGAGTTTTTGAGCCCCTACGGCATTCGCTCGCTCTCCAAATATCACGCGCAACCCCCGTTCGTTTTTTACGTGCAGGGGCAGGAGTATCGCGTGGATTACCTGCCGGCCGAATCGAACACCGGCATGTTCGGTGGCAACTCCAATTGGCGGGGGCCCATCTGGATGCCGGTGAACGCGTTGATTATCCGGGCATTGTTAAATTTCTACCTGTATTATGGTGACAACTTCAAAATCGAATGCCCTACGGGCTCAGGGAAGATGATGAACCTATTTGAAGTGAGCAAAGAGATAGCAGATCGCCTGACCAGAATCTTTCTGCGTGATGAACAGGGCAAGCGTCCGGTCTATGGGGGAACAGAGAAGTTCCAGGCCGATCCTCACTGGTGCGACCACATCCTCTTTTACAAGTACTTTCACGGTGACAACGGCGCAGGACTTGGCGCAAGCCACCAGACTGGATGGACTGGATTAGTGGCAAAACTTATCCAACTCTATGGATTGCTCAATCCACAAAAATTACTTGCGGAAGGCAAGGGCGAAGGATTCATGCGGGAAATGTCCAAGCAGTAAGGTAAACAAATGACGTTGTGCCAAAGGAAGAGCGAAAAACCATGAAAACGGTTTCTTGTTTGTGGTCAGGGTTTCTGATTTTTTCGCTCGTCGGGTGTGCTGGCATCGGTCGGCAAACCGTATCACGGGACCAGTTCGATTATACAAAGGCCATATCCGATTCGTGGAAGCGCCAGATGCTGTTTAATAAAGACTTGGCACGGAGATACTATGAAGAGCATCCATAATTCGAATGAGTCGCCAGATTTTTCCCTCTTTTTGGGAGGACCGCTGTTTCAGCTTCTGGTGCGCTCGCACCTCACTACCCCAGCGCTTGAACTCATGAACCGGAGGATTATATTTATCAGCCTGTTAGCCTGGCTGCCGCTAATGCTCCTTTCCCTGCTTGATGGTAAAGCGTGGGGCGGTTGTAGATTGCCGTTCTTTTACGACATAGAAACGCAGGTTCGGTTTCTGTTCACGCTGCCGCTGCTCATTGCGGCTGAGCTTCTGGTTCACCGCCGGCTGCGCCTTGTCGTGGGACAGTTCATTGATCGGGACATCATCACTGAAGACGTGCTGCCGAAATTCAGGGAGGTGATTGCATCGGCAATGAAGTTGCGGAATTCAGTTGCCATTGAATTGATTCTGCTCGTTCTGGTCTTTGGCGGTGGGTATTACCTCTGGAATGCCATAAGCGCTATAACAAAAATCGGGATTGGAACGGGAACGTGGTATGCAACCGTGAACGATGCCGGCGCACATCTTTCTCCGGCGGGCTACTGGTATATTTACGTCAGCAGACCACTGTTTCAATTTATCCTGATTCGCTGGTATTTCCGGTTTTTCATTTGGGCCCGTTTTCTGTGGCAAAGTTCACGGCTTGAACTGAATCTTAACCCGATTCACCCCGACCGTGCCGCAGGCATCGGGTTTCTTGGCGTGAGCGGTGCTGCTTTTGCACCCTTGCTTCTGGCGCAAGGCGCTCTGGTGGCGGGACTGATTGCCAACCCGATTTTTTTGCAGGGGCGAAATTAACTGATTTTAAGATGGAAATCATCGGTGCTGTGGTGTTTCTTCTGCTGATCGTGCTGGGACCGCTGCTGGTTTTTACGCCCTGCTTGATGAAAGCCAAAAGAACCGGCCTGCGAGAATACGGCATGCTGGCCAGCAGATATGTCAGTGAATTCGAACGCAAATGGCTGCGTGGCGGGGCAGCCGATGATGAACCGCTTATCGGCAGCGGCGATATACAGTCGCTTGCCGACCTGGCAAACGGCTTTCAGGTGATCCGCGACATGCAGCCGTTCCCGTTCGGCAAAGATGCAGTCATTCAGCTTGTTGTTGTTACGCTGTTGCCGATACTGCCGCTGGTGTTGACCATGATCCCACTGGAGGAGGTAATCACAAAACTTCTTGAGGCGGTACTTTAGCACACGTTACATTATCATGACCACAAAAAGCATTAACTTTACAGAGCCATCAATCTTGTTTATAATAATAATCAATGTTGTCCAAAAATACGAGATCGCCACGTCCCGCGCTGCTGGACTCGCGATGACCGGTTTCATGCCGCGCACGCCCCAGTTTTGCAAGCGGGGTCAAGAGGCAGGTATCGGAAACGGATAATTATGCTCCGGGAAGCTCCGCCGTGGAGGCGGGGAGCTTCATAACCTACGGTAAAATAATCATATTATTGTCATTGAGCGGAGTCCCGTTTTTAGAAATTATGTAAAAACCAAATGTTAATGCCGTATTTTGGACAGAAATGAATAATATAATTCATTTCTGTATTTTACCTTTTGGACTTGAGTTTGCCACTTCACTGCCTGTCCTGCAAAGAACGTTACAATGGCTCTATGAAGTAACTCGTCATTCCGATCGTGTGTGCCAAAGCCCTGAGGTAACGAGAAAGAATGCAATCCCCTGTTTTGGATACTAATGCTGAATCACCCCATTAGGGAGCGGATGCATTCGTGATGCTGTAAAAAAACGAAAAGCAGTGATGCTCTGAAGTCTGTTTTGGCCGGTGGTTGCTTTCAGCATTATGACTATCCGGGCTTCCGTTGACATCATTAGTGATGATGGAATGACTAAATGTCAGAATTAGAAAATAAATTACACACAGAACTCGACGAACGATTGCGCTTCGAAGCGCTGCTGATTGACATTTCCACACACTTTATCAATTTACCTGCCGAGCACATTGATCAGTCAATCAACTTTGCCCAGCAAAGCATCTGCGAATGCTTTGGCATCGACCGTTCTACAATTTGGCAGCGGCCGATACAAGAACCTGACCGGTGTCTGTTGACTCACATCTATCAGTCTGATGGTTCGTTGCCGCCCTTCCAACCTGAACATCCGTTGTTCCCGGCAAGAAGCGAATTGCAGGTGCAATCTGCTGTACTCCCACCATATTATAGGTCAGTTGACGCCAAGACAGAATTTCCCTGGATTTTCTCCCAGGTTATCGAGTGCGGCAAAACGGTTCTCTTCACAAAGTTCGATGATCTGCCGCCGGAAGCAAGACATGATGTGGAGAATTTAAAACATTATGGAACCAAGGCCGACGTAATAATTCCCCTTGTGGTAGGAGGCTCGGTCATGGGCTGTATAACCTTTGCCATGATACGGGAAACACGGGAGTGGCCGCAGGTGATGGTGCAGCAGCTCAACCTTATTGCCCAGATTTTTGCTAATGCGCTCAGCCGAAAGGTCTCTGAAAAGGAGCTGAGAACAAGTGAGACACGACTCAGCCTGGCAGCAGACTTTGCCGAGATCGGCTTGTGGTCTCTGGAGATTCCCAGCGGTAAAATCCTGTGCTCTGAAAAGGTTCGGGAGTTATTTGGTTTTAGACCGGATGAAGATATAAACCTTCAAAGCTTTCTTAGCACAGTGCATTCCGATGATCGCGAGCAAGTTAGTCGTGCTATACAGCAGTCGCTTAGGGATGGCACTCACTTTCAGCACGAATATCGGATTGTGCTTCCCAATGGTGGGATTCGCTGGATAAACTCCCGAGGAAGACTGAATGCGACGACACCTGGCGAACCACGCCAACTGATGGGTGTATCTTTGGACATAACTGATCGCAAGGAATCCGAACGGCGGTTACAGAATTCCTATATGGAGATAAAAGAATTAAAAGAACGTCTGGAAGCAGAAAATATTTACTTGCGGAACGAGGTCTATGCCGGAGATATATATAAAAACATCATCGGTCAGAGCGAACCGCTCATGCGCATTCTTCACCAGGTTGAACAGGTTGCTGCTACTGATTCAACCGTGCTGCTCAGCGGTGAAACCGGTTCGGGTAAAGAATTAATTGCCCAAGCCATTCATGATCTCAGCAAACGAAAAGACCGGATATTGGTTAAAGTGAATTGTGCTGCACTGCCTGCAACGCTCATTGAAAGCGAGCTGTTTGGCCGTGAGAAGGGCGCATACACCGGGGCATTGGCCAGGCAGATTGGACGATTTGAACTGGCCCATCATTCAACATTGCTGCTTGATGAGATCACAGAGCTTCCTCTTGAGCTGCAGGCCAAGCTGCTGCGGGTGCTGGAGAATGGCGAGTTGGAGCGGCTCGGCAGTTCCAAAACTATAAAAGTTAATGTCCGTATTATTGCTGCAACAAACCGTGATATAGCCACGGCAGTGAGAAAAGGCAATTTTCGGGAAGATCTGTATTATCGGCTCAACGTGTTTCCCATTGAAGTCCCACCCCTGCGGAAACGGATAGAAGACATTCCTCTTTTAGTTGAGGCTTTTGTCAGTGAATTTTCAGCAAAGATGGGGAAAAAGATACAAACTATTCCTAAAAAAACTATGGAAGCGCTCCAGCGCTATCACTGGCCGGGGAACATCCGCGAGTTGCGTAATGTGATAGAGCAGGCAGTAATTCTCAGTTCTGGAGGCAGTCTGCAGGTATTAATGCCGCAAAAACCAGATGAAGCGAGCTTTACAAATCAGACCCTGGAAGAAGCTGAGTATCAACGTATTATAGAAGTCCTCACGAAGACCGGTTGGCGTGTAAAGGGGCCAAACGGCGCAGCAGAGCTGCTGGGCCTAAAACCTTCAACCCTATCCAGTAAGATGAAGAAGTTGGGTATTCCTAATCTCCGCAAAAAGCACGATATTTCGTTCTAAGTTCGATATATCGTGCTTTATTTTTACCTTCCTAATTCTCTCTCTAATCCCACAGCTATCAATAAAAATAATTATTTCAAATAGTTATCAACAATTAAGCCATTTTTTCGCTGCTTGGCAGCAAATTTGATAAGTAATTAAACTATGATAATTAGTTTTCTAAAGTTGATACCTCGTTCTAATGAACGCCAGTCAATGATGGAGATTTTTCGGTCGGTGATAAAGCTGATCAAAGGGAGACCAGGGTGTTTAAGCTGTGCCCTTCATGAGGCGGATGACATTCAACGCTCTATTATATATATGGAACAGTGGGAAACAAAAGAGGATCTGCAGCAGCATATTCAATCAAACATATATCTGATGATTCTTAATGCCATGGAACTTGCCGGAGAGACTCCGGAAATACGCTTTCATAATGTTTCGGAAACGATGGGATTGGAATTGATCGAGGCCTTAAGAATTAAGGGACCTCTAAAAATGTGAATATATAGAGGTCCCCTTATGGATGACGTTGGCATTGATGCGATTGAAACCTCGGTGGCAGTGGGTGTTGCTATGGAAGCCGGCATCATACCATTTGGTGACGGTCCTGGATCATTGCGGCTGTTGAAAGAAATCGGCGCCGGCAAAACCTATGGCGTTACCGCCGAAGAGTGGCGCGCACAGGGATGGGATATTCTCCTTATAGAGCATGAGTTCAACCTGGCAGCCGGATTCACCAATAAAGACGACCGCCTTCCTGAATTTTTTAAAGAACCGCTGCCGCCGCACAATGCGGTATGGGATTTTACCGACGAAGAGATAGACTCATTCTGGAATTTTTAAGCTCCGCAGTATTGTTTATTACCGGCAAGATGCGTACCGGTAAAATTTTTAATAATCACAAAAAGGAGAATGAGCAGCATGAAACGAAAGGTTACCAGTACTGCGCAGCCAAATGCGATAAACGATCTGAGCAGGAGATATATATGCCGAAGGCAAACAGAAGTTTGATGATATCTATGGCACCTGGTTGAAGACCGGCCAGCGGGTAGCGCTTGCAGCCGGGTATGGCAAAAACATCTGGGATCTGAATCCGGAACTGGATAAAAAAGTGCACGAGCTTTATGAAGATGGAAAGAAGTCTATATGGGCGGAATTTACCACTGAATTCATCAAGACAGTACCCAGTGCCGTGCAGGTTGCCACTCAGGCAAAGGACCGGGAAAACTATATCGTGCAGCCACCTACTGGGGAAAAGCTGAATGAGCAGTCGGTTGCCACCCTTGAAAAGCTGCGGGAATCATGGGCAGGCAAAGACCCGGATGTGCAGATTGTCATCTCTGACGGATTAAACGCCAATACTATCATGAGCGAAGGCCAGGTCGTAACATACCTCACTGAACTGAGAAAGAACCTGCAGGAGGGCGGCTTAACGGTTGAGGATAAAAATATTCTCGTGACCAGCGGCCGCGTGCGGGCTGGTCATCAGGTTGGCAACATCCTGTTCGGTAAATCCGACCCCGCTAAAAAACGGATGGTGCTGCATATCATTGGCGAGCGGCCGGGCACCGGTCAAAATGCATTCTCCGTGTATATCGCAGCGCCCAAGGCACAGGTCTGGGCAGAGAAGAAGTGTGATCACGATATTGTAAAAGTGGTGTGCGGCATCTCCAACAAAGGCTTAAAACCTGAAGATGCGGCCAAAAAGAAGGTGAAAATACTAAAAGATATGATTCAGACCAGTTAATAGGTACGTGAATATAAGTTCCGAGGAGCATATTTCCTGTTTAGTTTAAGATTAATTTTAACAAAACTACGTAAGATGAAAGGAGAAGGTATGAATAATATATTAAGACTATTATCTGTTGCGGTAATCAGCCTGTGTTTGACCGTCGGGTGCACAGGCCAGAAAATGACGGTAAAAAATTATTCCGGGTTTCTGGGCGATTATTCGAAACTGGGACCCGGCCCTGAAGGCGGTGTTGCGCAGCGCTATATCAAACCGGGAGTAAATTTCAAGCAATACAACAAAATCATGATGGATCAGGTGCGCTTTTATTTTAAGGATGACGCAGAAGATAAGGGTATTGATGCAGATGAGATGAAGGAATTGGCAGATAGTTTTCACCGCGCTGTTATTGATGCTCTGGGTAGTGCCTATCCTTTGACTGCCAAACCGGGACCCCATGTGATGCGGTTGAGGGTAGCTATAACCGACATGGAGCTGCCGAACCGGGCAATCAATGCGGTATCCACCGTTTTGCCGGTAGGACTGGCGCTCAGCACGGTCAAGAGCGGCGTAACTGGGAATGGCACCGGGTGCGGTGAAGTCAGCATGGAATTTCAGATGCTTGACTCGCAAACGAATCAAGTGCTGGGAGCAGGGGTTGACCGGCGGTCAGGCGGCAAGATTGACAGCATGAGCAAGTTTGGGACTGCTGAAGAAGCATTCAAATTCTGGGCGCAGCGCCTGCGCACATGGCTGGATGAAGTGCATGGAAAGTGATAATTATAATGAGCAAAGATGTCTACAGTTTGTGTTTCATGTGCTCCATCCGATGCCCCATCAAGGTGAGCATTAAAGACGGGCAGGCGGTCTTGATAGAGGGCAATTCCCACGCAGCGGGAATGGCTACTTCTCTGTGCCCCAAAGGGGCAGCAGGAATTGCCCTGCTGAATGATAACCAGCGGGTTCAATATCCCCAGATTCGTGAAGACCAACGTGGCGCAGGCAAATGGCGCATGGTCTCCTGGGATGAGGCTCTGGATTATACAGCCGCCAAAATCAAGGCCATTACGGATCAATACGGCCCGGAAAGCCTGGTCCTGGGCGAACGGTTCAACCTGGGAACCCATGTGAGCCAGACCTTTATGAATGCTTTGGGCTCGCCCAATTATTTTTCCCATAATGCCCTGTGCAAAGGTTCGTCCAATACAGCCTTCCGTTCCCTGTTCGGTTGTACGGACGATCAGATGGGAGCGGACATGAAGGGAGCCAAGCACATTGTCCTTTATGGCCGCAATTTTTTGGAAGCCATTGAAGTTAGGCCCGTTAAGACGCTCATGAATGCTATCAAGAACGGGACAAAGCTGACCTACATAGATCCCCGCGTCACCGTTACCGCCACCAAGGCCCACCGGTACTGGATGATTCGGCCCGGAACCGATCTGGCCCTGAATTATGCCTTGATGCACGTCCTGCTCCGGGAAAAGCTGTATGATGCGGAATTTGTGGAGCGATGGGTGCTGGGGCTTTCGGAACTAAAAGCCTTTGTGGAACCCTGCACCCCCCAATGGGCGGAAAAAGAAACCGGCATTCCGGCCGCAGAAATTCTGGAACTGGCCCTTGAATCAGCCGCTCTCAAACCAACCCTGTTTTTTCACGGATACCGTGCGGCCCATCATACCAATGAGATTTATTTCCGTCGCTCTATACTTATGCTGAACGTCCTCATGGGAAATATTGAAAGCCCCGGCGGGTATTATTTCGCAAAAGGTCCCGGTGCGGTCGGCGGAAAAGCACCCCGCTTTTTGACGAATCAGAAATTTCCTGAGAAATCAATGCCGGTACGCTTTGACAAGGTGGGAACCCCGGAGTTTCCCCTGCCGGACCCCGATCACGGAGAAGCCCACATGCTGCCCCAGGCCATCCTGAACGCGGATCCCTATCCCATCAAGGCATTCATCGCCAACCGCTTTGATGTCATCGGTTCCATACCCGACAGCAATCAAACGAAAAGGGCCCTGGACAAACTTGATTTGATTGTGGTCATTGACATCAATTACAGCAATACGGCCTGGTATGCGGATGTGATCCTGCCGGAATCCATCTATCTGGAACGCACTGACTGTGTTATGCCGGTCAATGGCCTGAAGCCCCAGATCTTTTTGAGAAAACAGGCGGTACAACCCCGGTATGACACCCGCGAGGCCTGCATGATTTTCAAAGGACTGGCGGATCGGCTGGGAATCGGGCACTATTTCCCCTATCAAAACATGGATGACCTGGTTTCCTGGCAATTGGAGGGAACCGGATTTGCCCCGGCAGATTTTGCGGCCAAAGGATTTGTGGAATACGTCAAGGATCAGATTTCCTGGGATCGCAAAGACGGATTGATGATTAATACCCCATCGGGCAAGATCGAATTCACCTCTTCGTTGCTGGAAAATGCAGGCATTCCCTCTTTTCCGGCCTATGAATCCATGCCGTCTCCGCCACAAGGCCGGTTTCGCCTGCTCACCGGCCGGCTGGCCCTGCATACCCATGTTTCCACCCAAAACAATCTGTATTTGAATGAATTGTTTCCGGAAAATGTCCTGTGGATTCATAAACAGAAAGCGGCAGCCCTGGGAATCAAAGACGGAGAAAGGGTCAGAGTCTCCTCTTCGTTCGGCTCCGGCGAGATAAATGCCTTTGTAACCGATCTCATCTACCCGGAGTCAGTGTTTATGGTGCACGGTTTCGGACAAAAAAACAAAAAAGCGACCCGTGCCTTTGGAAAAGGGCTGTCCGATGCCGAACTTGAGGAAAACATCAGCGATAGGGTGGGCGGCAGCCCGGCTTACCATCACACCTTTGTCACCGTTGATAAAATAGAACAGGCAGGCCTATCATGAGTAAATATTATCTACTTCATGACAACAGCCAGTGTATCGAATGCCATGCGTGCGAGGTTCAGTGCAAAGTCAATAAATCACTTCCCGTGGGACCCAAACCCTGCCAGGTCTTCAGCATTGGCCTCCAACTTGAAGAGAAGCTGCCTCGCGCCACCTATGTTTTTGTCTCTTGCTACCATTGCAAAAAACCCGTATGCGTGGCCGACTGTAAAACCGGAGCCATTCAGATCCGGCCGAACGACGGCATTGTTTTTATTAGCAAGGCAGACTGTAACGGCTGCAAGGCATGTATTTCTGCCTGCCCTTGGGGTGCGATCCAATGGGACCCGGAAGCGAAGCAGGCGGTCAAGTGCGACTACTGCATGGATCGAATTGATCAGGGCCTGAAACCAGCCTGTGTCAGCATCTGCACGACCCAGTGCCTTGATTTTACCGCCCCGGATAAGGTTCCCAAGATAAAACGGTATGTCCGTGTTGGCGGAAAATTGAAAAGTAAGTGATGTGATCACTTCGTGATTACTCTTAAAGCGATAATACAAAATTGCACCTCAACATTTTTTATAGATACAGCTGACCTTCTTGAACAGTTTATTCTATTTTGCAAAAAACAGCAGGAAAGTCTTTCTTATGATCAAAGCAGCCAAAAAAATTTGTCGTCAGATGAGTCAAGGCCGCCTGTGTTGAGGCTGCCGCAACCAGTCAAGGAGTTAATGACCAATGACTGCATCATTGGTGCTTTTGTTCAAGTTCATATACGACATTGTCAAACGTTTGACCCATGACGGATATTTCAGAGCACTTGGCAGCGTGCTCCTGCTGCTGCTCCTGGCCGGCACACTTGAATTATGGCTGGTCGAGGGTCGGACGCTTCTCCACGCCTTTACCTATGCGTCGCTTACCATGGCGATGAATTCTCCCTACGGTACCGGTTGGGGCCCTGAAACAGTCAGCGGTACCATCTTCTATATCATCTTCCACTTCTTAGGCGTTGGTCTCTTCCTCCTCTTTGTTCTTGAAGCGGGTAAGACCATGGTTCAGTCCTATGAGGATTTTTTCAAGAAGATGGCTGAGCGCAAAGCAAAGAAGCAGGCAAAGAACATATCGGCTGCCAACACAATGGAAGATACGGCAGGCCATTAGGTGATCAGGGTGGACAGCATGTGTGATACGGTTCAACAGGAGAATAAATGAGAAAGCGAGCCACAGAAGTGCTTCTCCTGGTAGCGGTAATAACGCTGGCCATCGGTTGTAGTGCATCGTATGCTCACGAAGAGGCTGCGCTGGTCATCACCGTGGACGGCGAAACCACCGCGCCCGCATTGCCGCCCGGTTGGCTTGAACGCGATACGCTCACCGGCGACTGGGGCGGCAGAGGAACCTGGTTGAAGGAACGTGGCATCACGCTTAAGCCACTGCTCACACAGTTCAATCAGGGGCTGACTTCGGGTGATGATGCACACAACTTTGAATACGGCGGCAAGGCTGACCTCCTGCTTAATGCTGACCTCAGCAAACTCGGATTTTGGGACGGTTTTTCATTGACCATCCATGCAGAATACAACTATGGCCACAGTGTCAATGGACGCGGCGGCACGATAGCACTGGTGAATACCGCGCTGTATTTTCCGGGGATAAAAGGCGCTGATCGCTCTGATCTGTCAAGCGTCTATTTGGGGCAGAGATTCGGCAATTCCGTTTCCCTGCTGTTCGGCAAGATCAACATCATCGATATCGCTGGTGCCAGACCATTCGCAGGCGGTGCCGGCATTGATTCGTTCTGGAATATTGTTTTCGTTGCACCGCCCAGCGGCACGGTCCCTCCGTACCTCTTTGGTGCTCTTCTCAGCTTGCGGACCGAGTCCGCCACCCTCGGCTTGTGGGTCTATGATCCGGACGACATGACTAATAAGTCACCCCTCGATAAACCTTTCGCCAATGGTGTCACGTTCCGGGGGACCGTTGAATTCCCCGTCACCATCGCCGGCCGCAGCGGTCATCAGGGACTTGTCGCCCTTTACAGCACCAAAGACGGCACCGAAAAGGATGACCCCAGGGACACTCTTATTCCGCTGTGGCCCAAAAAAGTTGGCATCAAGAACGATCGTTATTACTTCGCCTATACGTTCGACCAGTATCTCTATCAGTCAAAAGAGAACCCCAGGGAAGGCTTTGGGCTATTTGGACAGTTCGGCATCTCGGACGGCAATCCTAACAGGCTGTACTGGTCGGGCCACGTAGGGGTGGGCGGCGTCGGCTTGATTCCGTGCCGAAGCCGTAACGCTTGGGGGGTCGGCTACTATTATGCTGCACCGAGCCCTGATCTGAAAGATTTGCTTGCACCCGTCTTAAGAATACGGGATGAACACGGCTGGGAGATCTTTTACAATTTCCAGGACTTTCCCCAAAAAATTTAAGAATCAAAGAGGGGCAGTTGATTTTCAT
>CAZQKW010000018.1:0-64076 GCA_964594075.1 uncultured Thermodesulfobacteriota bacterium
GCCACTTGTTTAGTGCCTTCTTCCCCTCTGCTTATGCCATCTCCACAATTTCTATGCCTGTTTTTTGGGGTAAGTCCTGTGAAAAAATTATCCTCTTTGGATCGTATATGAAAGGTAAACAGCATTAAGGCAGTGATATTGACCGTATTGTTATATCCAATGACTTTCAACTTCTGAATCTTCGAGAAAGGTTAAAACTATGAGGTTTAGCTGCCGGAAGAATTTTTGAACCGATAGAAGCGCTTCGATATACTGATAAGAAATTAGAAGTTGAGCCTCAAGGAAGCTTCCTGTGGAACATCCTGCATATTAATAATACAGATTATATTTCTTAAAAATTTACGGCAAAAACGCTCCTCCTTTCCGGTTAATCTCTGATCATCAGCGCTCATTATTTCCTGGTCACGCATTTTAAAAGATAAATTTTTGTTGACGCGCCAATTCCACCGTCTTATAGTTTTTTTTATAAAGGGACTTCCTGTCGAAGCTATGTATAACGCGTCGGTTTTTAAAAAGTTTTTCAAAATAGTTCATTTGATATTAAAAATCAAAGGAGGTGTGGAATGATAGAAAAAGCAAAATACATTTTATTGGAAAGCAGTTCGTTTGGCAGAAGAAGTTTTATGAAGCTTGCTGGTCTCACCTCACTCATTACCGTGCTCCCCACATTTAAAACCAGAGAAGCGCATGCACGGTATATTTTGAATAGAAATTGGTGGAAATCGCGCCAAATATGGTCAACCGCAGATCAAGAATATAAAACTGTTGAATATTGCGTTCAGCACAACTTTAGGCAGGAAAACGGCACAATCTGGTCAAATCTGGATAACCGGTGGCGGCGGTTTGAAGTTCGTCAACTGTCCGACGACTTTATGAAATGGGGCTGCTCCGAAAGATATTTTTATTATGATGAACGGATCAACGTGGGAGAAGAGGGACCGCCAACAGTAATGAAAAACGGGGGCATTCACCACGGCATGGTTGCCACCTACGGAAACTGGATTGGCAGACGCGACAGCTCATTTCACTTAAACGTTGCCACCAAAGGCACCGCGCTCTGCCCCTCGCGAGAAACAATATTAGAGGTGCTGCCTGTTCTTGAACAGTTAAAAATTGATAACCCGCCTGACAGAATCACGCAGTATTATCAAATCATGCAAGGGATTTACAGTGATATAAACAACTTTGACAAGACAAAATTGTTAACTCTTGAACTCTATACTCAGCCAACTGGCGGCACGCTGTATGATGCGGGATACAAAGAGACCCATACCTTTGCCAATATGATGGCAAATCCAATTTGCACCATAGGGTTTATGCAGCAGGAACATCCGCAAAAAAATTATTTTGATCCTGATGGATCGGGCGGTTACAATGATTTTCCGTACGGTGTGCATTATGAAGTCAGGGCAATACCCAAGGTTATACACTGCTGGGCGCCGCAGATGGGTAATGAATATGATGTGTTTAACTACAAGGACGCCGAAGACCCCGATGCGATATTTGGCTACTGGGTCAATTTCCTCCACACTTTCTATCATGGCGGCAGAGCGAATATAACAACCGTTATTTACAATGTACATGAGCTGTTTAATAATACGCCGCGTGACCCGGGACGGGGCATCAGAGTAGTTCCTCCTATTGGATAAATAAGGCTGGATGCAGAAAAGGGGACAGCGCCATTTGTTTATTGCAAAACTGCAAACAGAAGCAATTCACTATGAAACACACCTATTTGGTTTGCGTATGTAATGAAGGCCATGAAGCTTCTCTGGCGTTGCATAAATTATTTGAGAAAATTCATGACAAGGAAGCCGAAAAGCATAGCCAGGTGCGCATAATAGATGAGTCAGGCGAGGATTATATTTATCCGGCAAATTTTTTTGCACCTTTCAGACTTCCGGCTGAAACAAGGGAAAAAACCTCCATAGAACAAATTGCGTGAGAAAACGTTATAGTCGTCCTTTTTATTTACGCAGGGTAGCAGCGTAAAATTCACATATAAATGAAGGAGAAATATTGATGGCAAGCGAATTGCCCCCTATTAATAAGAAAGCTTTGATTGTTACTGACCTTTGTGATGCGAATGAAGAGAAGCAATATTGGCTATCGCAAACAATAGCTGATCGTTTGAATGCAATTGAATATAATCGGAGAATGGTTTATGGCGGCCATCGAACTTCATCCAGACTTCAAAGATTTCTTGAGATTGCTGAACTCCCACGGCGTTGAGTACCTTGTGGTCGGTGGCTATGCCGTAGGATATTACGGCTATCCCCGTGCGACCGGAGACATGGATATTTGGATCGCGATCAATGAAGTGAATGCTGAAAGGGTAGCACAAGTTCTCCGGGAATTTGGAATGCCTGAACTGCAAGCAACAAAGCAGCTATTTATTGAAAAAGACAAAATCATTAGAATGGGAATTCCTCCGGTTCGGATTGAATTAATAACGGGGGCATCTGGCGTAGCATTTGATGAATGCTACGCACGCCGTGAAATTGTAGAAATTGATGATATACCTGTAAACTTCATATCCTTAGATGATCTAAAGTTAAATAAAAGGGCGGCAGGGAGGCATAAAGATTTAGAGGATATAGAACATCTTCCCTAATACCCGCGGCAACTGTGCCTGGATTTGTTTGCTGGTTATACTGTTCATTAATTCGAAAACATTACGAACAAGCATACAATGAAATTGCAAAAAATGTTTTTAAGATTCTGCTCATGAAATCACCAGAGGCTGAAGACGATTTTGTTAATTTGCCCCCATCGGAATGTTTGTCTTTGGTTTGGGAATTAACAAAGGAAGTTTTTTCTTTATCAGGAGATTGTGATGTTGAATCAAGATTACAAAGGAATGTTGTCACTATAATTAAATAATGAGGATGCAGTTTTTAAACTAATTTGGAGTAACGTATGGACTGGGATACAGAAGCGCTCAAAATCGTTGAAGAGATACCATTGCCGCCCATGATAGCGCATTTTGCAAAAATGGATGCCGAGCGGAGAGCAAAGAAAAAGGGCGAGACACGGGTTACAGTAGAGACGGCGCGGGAAACCGAGCACGGCTACGAGCAGGCGCTGGGACGAGAAGCGGTTGAGCTCATGCGCAGGATGGCACGCGGGGAAGATACCGGTCTTCCGGATGAGTTTTATGTTGCAGAGCCTGAAGAACTATATTCCATTCAACTCTGTCCGGCGCAGTATGGCGCCAGCACCATGGAAAAGCGCGAACAGATGCGCCAGCTTTTAACCCCGCTGCGAAATAAACTAAAAGAGTTGGGCGTCACGCAAATTATTATGGACAAAGCGCAGACCTCAATCATGTCGCACCATATGCTCAGGATCGGGCTTACCGGGTGTCCCAACGCATGTTTTTCGCCATATTTCCAGGATATTGCAATCCTTGGAGTTTACGAGGTGGGTGTTGAGGGTAGAAAATGCACCCAGTGCGGCACCTGTGTCGCGTATTGTTCAGCAGGCGCGATCAGCCTGGGAGACGAAGGGCCGGTTATTGACGCGGCACGATGCATCAAATGTTCTGGCTGTGTGGAACAGTGTGAACAGGGGGTTTTCTTTACCGCGCGGAAAGGCTACAAAGTTGCGCTGGGTGGAACGGGTGCCCGACGGCCGCGCATTGCGCAGACGGTTACTGAATTTACTGATCTCCAGGGTGTGTTGAAAATAATTGAGAAGGTGGTTTTGCTGCTCAGAGATACGCCCATGGACGGTCGTGTCATCTCAGTCCATGAATTAATAGACCGGCATGGTTTAGAGGCGTTTGAAATATAAACCCGTTTTTTTTATTACACTGCAACACGGCTTAGATATATTTCTGAACCGCCTTGAGCAATTCGTCAAAATTTACCGGTTTGGTCAAGAAATCTTCCACGCCCGGCAAAAAACTTTCCTCCATATCAAGAGAGAAACGGGAATTTGTTACCTGATTGATGGCAGTAAGCATTATGATGGGTATATCTTTAAATTCCTTATATTTTGAGGTCGGCCGGTTGCTTCTGATCATATCAGCTATTTCAAACCCTTCGGTGTCGGTATCCATCATAATATCAAGAATAATCAGGTCCGGCTTCTCTGCAACGAGTTTTTTGAGGCCTTCGCTGCCGCTGTAGGCTTCTACGGTTTCGTAGCCTTTGCTTTTAAGGACATGGGAGAGGCTGCTGACCTGATCTTGATCATCATCTACGATTAAAATTTTTTTGGCCATATAAAGCTCCAATTTAAACCCAACATACGAATCTCTAAAAGGTTGTTGAAAAACATAGATGCAGTTCTCATGTATTGCATTAATCTAACTGCTCGTGATGAGATGGTTCACTCCGTTCAGAATGACACTTTTTCAACATCCTGTTAGTATTTAATCTTCCAACAGTTTATAAATAACGTTTCTCTCTTCCCAGGCTTTTTTGCGAGCATACATGTCAATGGGGAATTCCATCTGTTTAAGCTCCACCGGTGATGCCTGTTTATCCACCAGTCCCAGGGCTAATGCAACACCATAGATGATCGCTTCCGGTCTTGGCGGACAGCCGGGAACAAAATAATTTACCGGCACCGCTTTTTCCGCCCCGCCGCACACATTATAGCAGTCAAACCATACATTGCCGCCAATGGTGCAGGAACCGATGCCGAAAACCAGTTTAGGATTGGGCATTGCTTCATAGGCGCGCTTGACCAGCGGGAGTGTGGGACGGGTAACTGCGCCCGATATGAGCATAACATCGCCATGCCGTGGCGAGGTGACCAGTTTCATCCCAAAGCGCTCTATATCATAAAACGGGGTCAGAACATTCAAAATTTCAATATCACAACCATTGCAGGCGCCGGAATTACAATGATACACCCACAGAGACCGGGGAAACATTTTTTTGGCAAGATGTGCTAACATTGCTCACGCTCCTATTTTTTCTGGTCTTTTGTATTTCTCAGTCTTTTCAAGCAGCGCTGGGTCAAGGTGTTCAGAGCTGACCGGTATAACTGCCCGCACTTCCAGATTGTCATACCGATAGCCTTTCAGACTCATCCGGTCTATGGCATTGGTTGTTTCATGCTCATAACAGCGTCCGCAGCGCTTGCAGGTTGCCATGAACAGTTCCATCGTCAGCGTTATATCGGCCTTATTCTCTGTTGCCAGTTCAAATTTGTCGGTCATGGTAATGGCGTCTTCCGGACACACATCCGCGCAGCGGCCGCAATAGGTGCAGCGTGAACCGTCGTATACCATGACGCGCACTTCCTGGCAAATATCGCGCGTCATGATGGTGCGGGCCGGGCAATGGGCTGCGCAGCCCCCGCAGCCAATACATTTATGATGATCCCAGGATGGCTGTCCCCGATATTCAGAAGGCACCGGATGAGGTTCATAGGGATATTTTAACGTTACCACGCCGGGCTTGAGGGCCATTACAACCTGTTTAATTTTGCTGGTCAGCCACACGATGGTTCTCCTTTTCGTTAAATACAGAATTCGAATTTTTAACTTCTAAACGCCTGTTTAGCAAGTAGTATTAAGTGCCTATAACTTTTTCTGCGCTATTGTTTCCAGTTCAGCTTTGGACAAAACCTTGACGCCGCCATTTCGTATATCAACCACTTCAACGCGTTCCGTGCACGAGAAGCACGGGTCAATGCTGCCGATAATGATGGGTGCATCAGCAAGCTCATTGTTCAAGAGCATCAGCGGCACTCCTTGAAGGTTAGGATAGGTGGGCGCGCGCACCCGCCACCGCTCAGGACGATTGTCCTCACCGGTTATGAGGTAGTGCACCACTTCTCCGCGGGGGGCCTCAACGCCGGCGATGGCATGGCTGAACGGCTTAATCGGTTCTGCCAGTTCGGTCAGGATGGGACCGTCATCTGGCAGTTTATCCAGCGCCTGGCGGATGATATTGATTGCTTCAAATGTTTCCAGCACGCGCACCAGCACGGTACCCCACACATCGCACGTATCAACTACCGGCACGCTGAACTGCATGTCATCATAGGCTGCGTAGGGATGGTCTCGCCGCGCATCGATATCAACGCCCCGGGCGCGGGCTACCGGGCCGACCAAGCTCCATTTAATAGTATCCTCCTTGGTGATGCAACCGACTTCCTTGGTGCGCCTATGGATGGAGGTGTCGCCGACGATCGCATTCTTTATGACCAGCATCTCTTCTTCGATCGTTTTAATGACATTGAGAATATCCTGCTTAATTTCAGGCGTTATATCCCGGCGCACGCCGCCGACCACAATCATGCCGTAGGTTTTGCGGTTTCCGGTCATCCGTTCGCCAAGCCACATGATGGGTTCTCTGACCCGCCATGAATGCATGAATACCGTGTTAAACCCGATAAGGTGGCCGGCAACACCCAGCCAGAGAAGATGGGAGTGAATGCGCTCAATCTCAAGCATGATGGTGCGGATATACTCAGCGCGGCGGGAAATTTTTATATCTCCCGCAGCCTCCACCGCTTGGGCATACGAGGTGGCATGAACTGAACCGCAGATGCCGCAGATTCGTTCCGCCACGAACGGTATCTCATTATACGTCAACTGGGTCTGGCAGAGCTTTTCAATGCCGCGGTGAATCATAAATCCGCGGTAGTCGCAGCCTTTTATCGTTTCCCCGTCAACATACAGCGCAAAATGGGCCGGCTCATGGAGCGTGGGATGATACGGGCCAACCGGCACTACCGTACAGCCATCGGGACATTCATCAAGTTGATAGGCTACTCCTTCCGCAGAGGGAGGCTGGATGTTCCAGGGCACGGTTTTGCGCAGCGGATAGAGACCTTCCGGCCAGTCGTCTGCCAGAACCAGACGCTTGGGCTTGGGATGTCCGCTAAACTTTATGCCCAGATGATCCATGAACTCCCGTTCCGACCATCCGGCATTGGGTATAGCGGGGGTTATGGAATCCATGACCGGCTTGTCTTCCGGAACAGCGGTTCTGATGGCACAGTATATATTGTCACGGTCAAAGGCAAAGGTATGAATCATGCCCAGGGTTTTGTCGCGTTCAATGTTGTCATAGCCCACGCTTACCAGATAGCGGGCGCCCATGCCGACCAGAGCAGTGCAGACATCCCTGATGGTTTCCTTTTTTATATCAATGAAAAACTGCGTCGGCCGCGGCTGATCCACGTTGACAATCGCATCCTTAAATTTGTTTGCGAGGTGCTGCTTTATTTCATCAATCCGGGGCATACAAGTACCTCATGAAAGAAAAACGGTAAAAAACTACAGAAGGCGGACAGCAAAGAAAAACCATGTGAAACCTGTCTGGCGTTCTGCCGCCTGATCCTCTCACTGTTTATACACATATTCATTGTTGTTGCTGCCTATAATCTCAACAATAATATCTTTCAGAATATCTGCGCTTCGCTGCACATCTTCTGATAAGCCGCGGCCAAAATCAGTGTCGCGCGCTTCAACGCCGAGCAAATAGGTTTTTTTCCCGCACTCTTCAAGGATCTTGCCGCACATAGCCAAGGAGAGTTTATGGGTGGAATAGTCGTCCAGTATTTCATCGCATTTTGTTAATCGCCCGAACACAATGGATCCGGGTGTGGTCGTTGCCCGCACCGCATCAATAATCAATACATTATCGCAGTCAAGATCGGCGATTTTGAACACATAATTTTCAATCACATCCTCAACGTTCAACAGCAGCACTTTTTCGGAGTGCACGGTCCCCTGCAATTCGTCCACCACATAGAGGCCGACGGCGTCGTCTTTGCGCAAATAATTGCCCATGCCCACAATGCAGGTTTTTTTCTTCACCACTTCCATGATGTCGGTGATCAGGCTCATTAAATTTGCTCCCCGAGTGTTTTAATCTGCCGATAGGTGTAAACCGGTCCATCAGTGCATACCAATGTCCTGCCGATTGAGCAGTGCTGACATTTGCCGATGCCGCATTTCATATGCCGCTCAAGGGTTGAAATAATGCAATCATCCCGCAGCCCGCGTTTCATAAGCTCGGCAATGACGGTATTGAACATTACCGGCGGGCCGCAGACAAACGCGACGGTATTCTCAATCGGCAAATCCACCTTGTCAAACAGCGTATGCACAAAGCCGACCTCCCCGGTCCAGCTGGGAGCGCCCACGTCAACGGTAATGTAGGTTTCAAACCCCGGAAATGATTGCCATTCTTTGAGGTTTTCCTTATACATGAGATCATCGGGCGTGCGCGCGCCGTGCAGCACGATGACTCTGCCGAATTCCTTTTTATGCTGCAGCACATGAACAATGGAAGAACGCAGCGGAATCAGCCCAATACCGCCGGCAACATACACAATGTTTTTCCCCTTGATTTCATCAAACGGGAAACCATTGCCAAACGGGCCTCTGATACCGACCTTGTCCCCGGGTTTCAACTGGTGCAGCGCGTTTGTGACCGACCCCACCCGCCTCACCGTCAGATGAAAACGATCATTTTCCGGACTGGCCGGCAGCGACACCGCAAATTCGCCGGCCCCGAAAACCGTACACATGATAAACTGGCCGGACTTGATTCGAAAGTTTTTCTCTACCTCCTTGTTGTCCAGCGACATATAGAACGTCTTTACGTCCCGGATCTCATCTTTTATCTCTTCAATCGTTGCGCTTTCGGGAATAGTGATTATCTTTGTTCCATTGTTCATAACTGGTCTCTGCTTGTGATTTCGCGTCGTATGTACTTCACCACATTGGCCATTCCGATATCGCCGGGACATACCCAGTTGCAGCGTCCACAGCCAACACAGCCCGGCCGAAGATATTTTTTGCTCTGCGAATATGACAGCTTGCAGAAAAAGCGTTTATTGCGCCGGTCTTCAACCGGTTTGCGCGGGTTATGCCCTCCGGCCATCCGCGAGTAGCCTTCATAGGAGCAGGAATCCCAGGTCCGCAGCCGGTCGCACGAACCATCGGCCCTGCAGACGTCAACAATGTTAAAACATGAGCAGGAGGGGCAGACAAACGAGCAGGCGCCGCATTCAAGACACTGATCTCCCACGTATTCCCACACGGCTTCTTTTGCAAAACCGGTGGTAACGCGGTTTATGACCCGCGACACCCATGCTTTGGATTCCGTTGCTATGGCTTCAAACAGCGTTATGGATTTATCAATGCGGGCAATCTTTTCCGCCTGATGTGCTTCACCCGCTGCCTCCAGGGATAATTTCTGACACAGCGCTTTTCCCTTCTCGCTTCCGCATTCCACCAGGTAATAGTCGCCGATGTCCGTCAGGTTAAGATCGTAGCCCTCTTCGGCGGCGGGACCGCTGTCAGTGCAGACGCAGAAACAGTAGGTGAACGGGGCAATGCAGGTGTTGGTCACAATAAACATCTTTTTTCGGTGGTGGCGGTAAACTTCATCAACAAATTCCTGGCCCAGGAAAAAGCGGTCAAGGCATTGGAGACCGCTCAGATCGCAGGACCGCAACCCAAACAATGCTTTGGGCTGCTCCTTATAATCCGGCCTGATGTCCACCGGCGCAGCGCCGCCGGCATACCGGTACGAAAGGATCCGTTCTATCTGCGGAAACACTGCGTATTTGGGCGGAGCAGCCGGGATCGGCGCGCTCAGGTTTATTGCACTGATATCGTCAACCGGTTCAAAAAAGGTTTGTCCTGACAGGGGTTCAACGACCGGTCCATAGACCTGATAGTCGGCGCATAACGCGCGGGCAATTGTTAAGACATTATCTTTTCTGATTAGATACATGGGTTATACCTTTTCAATTCTGATCGGCACGGTTGCATCTTCGCCCTTGTGCAAGAGCTCCTGGGGACCAACCAGGCGTTGTATGATTTTTTCCTTGGCAAAATACGGCGCATAGGCGGCGTTGGGCTTTATATCTTCCGATATTTTCACCGCCAGCAGGAGTTCTCCATAGGGCGACACGACCTTGACCTGCCATTGGTTACGCACCTGCAATAGCCGGGCTGTCTCCGGCGCAATTTCAATATAGCCGTCGGGATAGTCAAGCAGCGTCGCATTGTATTCCCGCATGGGAATAAAGGTTTTTCTCATGAGATTATTCTGATGCCAGAAATCCTGCGCTTTCCCGATCATGAGAAGATACGGGAAATCGGCACTGGCAGCGGGCAGATCAAATTTTCCTGAAACCGGCGCAAAGTTTATGGTTCCGCCATTGTGCGCAAGGTCAAAATGCGGCGTTCCCCGCGGATGTTTTTCATTGCACGGCCATTGAATGCCGCCGAAGGCTGATTCAAGCAGGGTATGCGAAATACGCGCATACGGCGGCGTGAGCCGGGCAATCTCATCCATCACATCTGCAGGCCCCGCATAGTTCCATGGTGCGCCGACCTGCTGCGCCATGCGGGTCAGCAATTTCCAGCCGGGAAGAATACCGGGTTGCGGTGCGCGTTTCTTTTTTGACAACTGAACGCGGCGATCGGTATTCGTAAAGGTGCCGTCTTCTTCAATGTAGGAGGCAACCGGCAGCACGGCATGGGCATAATCCATGAACCGATTATGGTAGGAACCGATATACACGACAAATTCAAGCTGCTTAATTGCTTCGGCGCTTCTGATGATGCCTTCGTCATGATCCACAGCCACCAGGGCTTTGAGCGAGCCGGGGGCACTGTCCAGCAGGTCATACACAGAACGGCCCGGTGCCGTATTAAGGCTGACACCCCAGGCCTGATTGAATTTTTGCACGGCGTCCAGATTAGACAGGGGTTGAAAGCCGGTAAGCAAATCCGGTGCGCATCCCATGTCAAAACCGCCCTGAAGATTATTCAGACCGGTTATTGGATTGACACCGCAGCCTTCTCTGCCGATATGCCCCGTCATAGCCAACAGATTGAAAATATAGCCGATGGTATCCTCATCCAGCCCGGAAATACCGGACGCAAAAAATGCCATTGCGGTTTGAGCCTGGCGCAGCGTCTCTGCCACCTTTTGAAATGATTCAACAGCTATGCCGGTGCCCTGGGTTATCTGCTGATCGGTAAGCGCAAGCAGCGATGCCGAACATTGCTCAAAACCGTTGCTGCGGGCGCGCAGGAAATCAGCATTTATAAGCCCCTCACGCACCACACACCGGGCTATTGCCGCGATAGCAAGCTTCAATGAGCCCGGCGTAACATGCAGGAACTGGGTGCTCAGCTTTGCCATCTGGGTGCGCCGGCTGTCAATGGTGATGATGTGTGCCCCCGCCTGAGCCGCCTTGTGGATTTCACTGCCAATGATGGGATTCTGTTTGGTAATATCGCTGCCCAGCACCAGCACGCATTCTGCCTTGGAAATTTCCTCAAGAGATCCGGTCATTCCGGCCATGCCGGTTGCTGCTGCCAGCACATTGAGGCTGTTGCGATGTCCGGATTCAGAGGCGAGCGTTATGTTATTGGTCTTAAACACGGCGCGTGCCAGCTTCATAAGAAGAAACTGCTCTTCATTCGTTGCCCGGGGAGAAGCCAGAAAACCGATAGCCGCCGGCGAAAATGATTTAAGTTTCTGCGCAACATACGGCAACGCTTCATCATAAGAAACCTGCCGGTATTGCCCATTCTGTTTAAGGAGGGGTCCTGAAATTATTTGCGGGGTGTTGAGCAACTCATGGATATTCCAGCCCCGGACACACAGCCGGCCTTTGCTCACCGGGTGGTTTTGCGAGGGGAAGACGCGTTCAACGGCGCCGCCCTGTATCATCATAAAATGACCGCAGCCGGTTCCGCAAAATGTGCATACGCCAGGTTTTTGCTTCATAGCCTAACTCCAGAAGATTAAAACAATAGCATTACAGTGCTGGCATTGTCCTAAAGTCCGCATACCGCCAGAATTAACGCGACCAAAGAAATAATAAACATGCCCATAAAATAGCGAACCGCTTGATCAATGCGGTAGCGGGGATGGATTGCGGCAATCAGCGTGATAATGAGCACTAGCACCAGCACCTTAACCAAAAAAACCAGCAGATTAAGGGGAACAGCCAGACTGTTGCCCCCGGGAACAAACAAGGCGATAAAAATGGCGCTGTACACGACCAGCTTTGCCATCTGCAGATATTTAAATAATGCCAGTTTGGGCCCGGAGTATTCAACCAGCGGTCCTTCCATGATTTCAGTTTCTGCTTCGGTGATATCAAAAGGCAGACGGCCGACAAAACCCTGCAGCGAGAATAACAAAACCCCCAGCATAATCAACCCGGAGAGCGGAAAGATTCCAGAGCCATAGATTGCGCCGTTCATCACTGCATCAAGGCGCAGGGACCCGGCATGGATTGCAGCGACTACCAGCCCCACCGCCAGCAGTGGTTCAAGGGTCATCATGGCCATCATTTCGCGGCTCATCCCAACCAGTGAATAGAGAGAGCCTGCCGCCAAACCGGCAAACAGGGTTGCTATGCCGCACAGGGTGAGCAAATAGATGAGCAGAATCGTGTCGCCGGCTGCGTTTAGCGGAATACTCATCCCCATCGGAACCAGCGTCGCAACGGTGAGTATAGCCGCCAGCGACAGATATGCCGCAAAGCGCTGGATGGTGGGGTTTTCCCCCACTTCTATATCCTCCTTGCCCAGCAGTTTGAGCAGATCAAAATAGGGCTGCAGTACGGGGGGGCCTTTTCGCGACTGAACCTGTGCGGTAACCTTGCGTAACACGCCCTCAAAAAATGGCGCGGTAAAAAGCACGAGTGCAACATTGCCTATGCCAGCCATAATCATCAAACCGAATCGTGGTTCCATATCAGTTATTTCCTTGAACTCTGAGTCGTTGAAAAACCCCCGCTATTTTTTTCTAAAAAATATAAATCATGTTCCCTACTGCTGATGTGCCCCCGGTTTGCCGCCAATCCACCGAAAATAACGTTTAATGCCGGCATACAGATGGTGCGCCCCATACCGATACATTTCTGCATCTCTGCTATAGCCGCACAGCCAGGGCTCATCAACCCGTTTTGTCGCGCCCCCGAGCCGCGAGATTATCAGCGCAGCACAGAACATAATGCCCATGACGACGATAATGACCAGCGGGTCAAACAGTGCGGAGCCGTGTGCGCTGGCGATGCCGGCTATCCCGTCCAGGTTGGCAAGCGGCAATTTTGCCAGACCCGCGGCCAGACCCTGCTGACTGTTGGCCAGTGCCAGCTCGATAATTTGATAGGCGCCGATAGGGATAATGCCGAATACCAGACACAGTGCCGCAAGGATCAATTGGGGAAACTGCATCATCCAGCCCACTTCAAGTAGCGGCGTGCGCGAAGCTTTTTGCGCAACAAGGCTGCTGGTTCGGGATAAAAAGCTCACGCCGAAGAATTTCATAAACGAGGCAAGTGTTATGGCGCTGGTCAAAATTGCAAACACCGCACACACGCCTAAATACGGGGCGTTGCTGCTGCCCAGTATGGTAGAAACATAAATGCTCCATTTGCTGGCAAAGCCGTTAAACAGCGGAACACCGGCAATGGAAAATGAGGCGATCAACGTCATGACTGCGGTTACCGGCATATATTTAATAAGGCCGCCCAGTTTGTTCAGATCCTGGGTGTCGGTGGCATAGAGCAGGGAACCGGCATTTAAAAACAGCAAACTTTTAAAGGTGCCATGGTTAAGGGTGTGAAAAATTGCGCCATAGAATCCGATAATCGCAAGACCCATGATAATTTCATTGTGCATACCGGTTCCGATGAGCGCAACACAGGCGCCGAGTCCCAAAAGGATATACCCGATCTGGCCAATGCTGTGAAATGCCAGCAGCCGTTTGGACTGTTCCTGTTTGAGGGCTTGCATGGTGCCGACAAAAAGCGTAATCGTGCCCATAACGGCGATTATCATGCCCCAGACCTGGTTTGGATATAAGGTCACGGCGCTTTCCGGAATAAGCCACAAAAATGTGCGCATCAGGCCGTAGACCCCGGTTTTAATCATGACGCCGGACAGCAGAGAACTTACCGGTGACGGTGCCGCAGGATGAGCATCCGGAAGCCACATCTGCCCGAAAGGCCACATGCCTGCTTTAATACCAAAGCCCACCAGATAGAGAAGAAATGCCATGCTCACCAGCGCGCTGCTGCTCTGCAACAAGCCCGGCAGCGTGTGGCTTATGGCGTCAAAGTCATATGTTTGAACCGTTTCGGCGCCAATTACTGTGGGGCTTTCGCCGATAATGCCGGAAGCCGCCATAATCAAAACGCAGGCAATTTGCATCATAATGAGATATTTATTTGCCGCACGAACGTTGCTGTGTTTTTTAAATTCATACCTAACGAGAGCAAAAGAGGACAGGGTCATAAGCTGCCAGAAGATGAAAAAGAACAGCATCAAGTCGGTTACACAGACAATTCCATACATGCCGGCAATAAAGAGCAGGAAATAGGGATAATAACGCGCAACGCCATAATCCCGGTAATGCTCCATATAACTTATGGAAAAAAATGCTGAAAGGATTGCTATGGTTGCGATAAGACCAATAAAGACCGCCGACAAGCCGTCAATATATATTCTGCAAGCGGAGCCTGCAGAGGGGATAGCGAGGAGGGTAAGAGCCTTGCTGGGACCTGATATCAGGACCGAGCCTGCTGCATACAGGGCACACATTCCGGACAAGGCCGTTAATAAAAAGCATAACCAGCCGGCGGCGGTTTTATTTTTTGCGAATAAGAGCGTGAGGGGTGCTCCGACTATGCTTATTGCCAGAGCTATGAGAATGGCATTGGCGGCAGTCATGGTGCATGGTTCCTTGGATTAAAGGTTGATTACAGTTTCTGTGGTGCGCGTGCTCCCGATTGCATAAAGGTATTTGCTTGGAATTAAAAATGCATTAAAAATAAGCATGATGCGAGGCATACCCTGTGTTGTGCAAAAAATAAGCCATATGCACACCGGCATATCATGCCCATTGCTTAATCGGTTCAGGATCAGGGAAGCTATGCGGCCTGCACAGTGCTGAGAATGCGGTATAATTCATAACGCCTTGCAAAACATAGATTGAATACAACGCGGACAAAGTGCGGAAGAATAGGGCGCATACGCGGTAAAATAACATTTTTATTGATTACCAAAGACACGTTTTTTTGACAAAATGACAGCGGCTTGTTTCCGGTTTGTAGTGCTGGATCTTCCGCTATAGTTGTTGAATGTATTGATTTTGCTAAAATAATGTTATTGTTGCCGGTTAATCTGTCAAATTGACAGGGTGGAATCCGTGCAATGCCCCTTCAACTGTTTAATATTACATGGAGTTGTGAATACAAGCCCTTAGGATAATGAGGCACGGTGAAATCTCAGTTATTTTAATAAGCATGGATAGAGAGAATTTTAAAGTGACTCAAGGTGGACAAGGAGAAATAATTTGTTACCACAAGCCATACACAGTTTCTTTTCTTGAGAATTTTGTTCAACGAACATATAGTTAGTTTCTTACACAAGGAGTAGTTTCTGAAATATGGAGACGCTTAACATTTTAGTCGTTGAAGATGAATATGGTATGCGCCTGGCAATTGCGCGGGCGTTGCGCGACTTCACCACTCGCCTTCCCGAGGTGGAAGGGGAGATCGGCTTCACGATCAATCAGGTTGAGGTGGCGGAAAAAGCGCTCAACATTATTAACGAAAGCCCTCCTGATATTATCCTGCTGGATTATAAACTGCCGGGGATGAGCGGGCTGGACCTTCTTTCTCAACTTTCCTCCCGGCATCTGGATATACTGACCATCATGATAACCGCATATGCTTCTATTGAGACCGCAGTTACCGCAACCAAGCAGGGTGCGTTTGATTTTCTTGCCAAGCCCTTTACCCCTTCAGAGCTCAAGGAGACCATCTACAAGGCGGCAAAGCATCTGATATTAATGCGCCAGGCTCACAAACTGGCGCAGGAAAAACGCAAAGTTCGCTTTGAGTTCATATCGGTGCTCGCTCATGAGTTGAAGGCTCCTCTGGCAGCGCTCGACGGCTATCTGAATGTCTTAAAAGAACGGGCAGCCGGCGACAATCCGGAAGTATATGACCATATGATTGACCGGTGTCTGACCCGCATTCAGGGGATGCGCAAAATGATAGGGGATCTTCTTGATCTGACGCGGATTGAATCAGGCGAGCGCACGCGCGAAATAACAGAAGTGGATGTGCGAGAGATAGCACAGAGCGCAATTGAAACGGCGCGCGCAGAGGCGCAGGAGCGAAACATTGCCATTGCACTCCATGCTGATGGTCCGGTGCTCATGCAGGCCGACCGCAGTGAAATTGAGATTATTCTCAACAATCTTATCACTAATGCGGTCAAGTATAACCGGGAGGAAGGCTCCGTGGCAGTGCATATTGGCGCCAACAATGGAAAAGTGAACATTTCGGTCAGCGATACCGGTATTGGCATGACCGCAGAAGAAGCATCCCGCTTATTTAACGACTTTGTGCGGATAAAAAATGAAAAGACCAGAAATATACTGGGCAGCGGGCTGGGTCTTTCCACGGTAAAAAAGATAGCCCTGCTCTATGGCGGGGAAGTCAAAGTAGAAAGCGAGCCGGACAAGGGCAGCACCTTTACGGTGGTGCTTAATCGTAATGCCGCCCCTGCAGAGACGGCAGCGATGTTGGACGCGCAGAACTGAATATCAACGAACAGGCTGGTGAAAAAGTATCATTCTGCAAGAAGTGAAGAATCTCATCAATAAACGGCATTTATGTTTGCCACTGTTTACGGTTTGCAGGTTTTACAGACCACCAGTTCCTCTCGGGGTATTTGATATTTTTCAGCCATAAAATCAATCTGCACCTGTGGCATAAATGGTTTCCCGCACGATTTACACTCAGCCATGCGGAAAGTCTGTTTCCAATTATGCATGATTCGCTGGCTTCCCATATCATAGAAACCGCCGGGGAAGTGATAGGTAAGGTTTTTCACATCTTCCATGGTAATGATGCCGGTCGGGCACATATACACGCAGGAACCGCACCCGATGCACTGTTGCGCCGGATCAAAAAAGGGCGGTGCAACTTCCCGGTTGACGCCGCGGCGGGCAAATCCGATCGCCTCAGCCCCCACCACCTCGCGGCATACCCGCACGCACATTCCGCAGAGAATGCAAAAATTATTGCCCTTTTTGAATCGCGGTTCTGATACACCATACTCCTCTGCCAGTTCCCGTATTACTTTTACATTGGGGCAGCGCGCCAGAAGGAGTTCAATTACCAGTTTGCGCACGGCCTGAACTCTGCGGGTATTGGTCTGCACCATAATGCCGTTTTCAGCAGGATAATTACATGAGGTCACAATGCGCGTGCGGGTTCCCTTTTGCACCTCAACCACGCACAGCCGGCAGGCGCCATAGGGCTGGAGCGCCTCGTGATAGCACAGGGTGGGGATATCTATATCCATTTCCCGGGCTACCTGAAGAATGGTTTGACCGGGTTGCGCCTCTGCCGCTAAGCCATTAATGGTGAATGCAGTCATACGTTGATTTCTCCGTCGCGTGATTTTTTATTTATTTTTTGAGACTATTTGATTATACAGCTATGATATAATGTAATCCTTTTTTTCTGTCAACGTCATAAAAGGCAGGTGTTGATTTTTAAAACGGTAACAGGAGGCAAGGCCAGGAAGCTATGAGGAGGAGTCAGACTAACAATAGCTTTGAAGAATTTGAAGCATCTGAACTGTTTTGTCCCCGCTGCCGACAATCGGTGCCGGTGCGCAAGAAACTGCTGCTTGCGCTCCCTGAAGGCGACAAATATGACTATCTGTGCGTTTACTGCGGCAGTTCCGTCGGAACTAAATTGGTTTCCGGCGAAGAAACACTGAAGATAATCTTGTAACATGAATCTACTGTCTTGTCCATCATAGCAGCTTAACTCGTTATGTATGCTTACATTTTGGCAATTGAGATTGCCGCGTCCCGCGCTGCGGGACTCGCAATGACCGTTACAAGGGGTGTATGAAAGGAACTGGTCATCACGAGCGTGTGAGCCAAAGCCCTGAGGCAACGCAAGGGAGGCACTCCCCTATGTTGGACACCATTGAAGGTTTGTTTCATACGGACGAATGGCCGTAAATTAGGGAGGCCGTTCCCTTTAAAAAGGAGACGCATACGGTGAAAATACTCATTACCGGCGGCGCCGGTTTCATTGGTTCTCATCTTGCCGAAACGCTGCTTGAACGCGGCGAAGAGGTTTTTATAATTGACGACCTGTCAACGGGCAGCATTGCCAATATCATCCACCTCAAGGATAATCCACGCTTTCATTACACCATTGACACGATTATGAATCAAGCGGTGATGGCAGAGCTGATAGACCAGTGTGATTACATTGTCCATTTGGCAGCTGCTGTGGGGGTGAAACTCATCGTCGAGTCGCCGGTCAATACTATTGAAACCAACATCTACGGCACTGAAATTGTGTTGCAGCTCGCCAATAAGAAAAAGAAAAAGGTGATTATTGCCTCCACCTCTGAAGTCTATGGAAAAAATGAAGAGGTTCCCTTCAAAGAAGATGCCGACATGGTGCTTGGGCCAACCACCAAGGGGCGATGGAGTTACGCCTGTTCCAAAGCGATTGACGAGTTTCTGGCGCTTGCCTACTACAAGGAGAAAAAACTGCCGGTGGTAATTGCCAGGTTGTTTAACACCGTGGGGCCGCGGCAGACCGGCCGGTATGGCATGGTGGTGCCCACCTTTGTGCAACAGGCGCTGCGGGGCCATCCCATCACCGTATATGGCGACGGCGCCCAGACCAGAAGTTTTACCCATGTTAAAGACGTGGTGCGTGCTCTGATCGGTATTGCCACCAATGCCGCAGCAATAGGCCAGGTGTTTAATATTGGCAACAACAAAGAGATTAGCATTGAGGCGCTGGCGCGCCTTATTCGGGAAAAAGCCAGAAGCGCGTCTGAGATTGTTTATATTCCGTATGACAAAGCCTATGAAGAGGGATTTGAAGATATGCGACGCCGCGTTCCTGACATCACAAAAATTCGGCGCTTGACGGGCTTTGTCCCCGAAGTGGGTATTGAAGAAATTATTGACTCGGTTATAGATTACTATAAACGATGACTTATGGTATCTTTTTTTGTCTGGCGCTGCTGCTCTCGGCCGTTTTGACGCCGCTGGTTAAACGGATTGCGGAAAAAACCGGCTATGTTGTGCAGCCGCGGCAGGATCGCTGGCACAAGAAGCCCACGCCGTTGCTGGGTGGCATTGCCATATTCATAGCGTTCGCTGCAAGCTATTTTCTGGCCTTCGGCACTGACCGCAAAACGCTGCCGGTTCTTATTGGCGGATTTCTCATCTTTATGCTGGGGCTGGTAGATGACCTGAAACGTCTCAATCCCCAAGTTAAACTGATTGGCCAGATCACGGTTGCCGCAATACTGATAAGCCTTGATGTAATGGTAAAAATAATTCCCTACCCGGTCATCGCCATTCCCGTCACCTTTCTGTGGATTGTCGGTCTTACAAATTCTTTTAACCTGCTGGACAATATGGATGGCCTGTCAGCGGGCACCGCAGCAATTTGCGCGCTGGCGCTGTGCGCATTTTCTTTAACCAGCGGCGACACCGCAGTGGCCTTGTGTTCGCTGATTCTTGCCGGCGCCTGTGCGGGATTTCTGTTTTATAACTTTTCTCCCGCGCGTATTTTTATGGGGGATTGCGGCAGTATGTTCCTCGGCTGCACGCTTGCAACGATCGCTATCATCGGGACCGTGCGGCATGTATCAGGGCTTTTTGTGGCGGTGCTGATTCCGCTCTTTATCCTGGGGATTCCCATTTTTGATACGGTGTTTGTCACCTTTTTTCGCACGGTGCGCGGCCAGCCCATTTCTCAGGGCGGCCGTGACCATGTGTCCCATCGCCTGGTGAGCATGGGTCTCAGCGAACGCACTGCCGTGTTAATTCTCTATGTGATTTCAGCGCTGTTTGGCTTGGCAGCATTGTTTTACAACTGGATTAATCCGTTTGTGATACTAATCTGTCTGATTCTGGGCATTATCGGGCTGTTTTACTTTGGCGTGTTCCTCGGCCAGGCAGACTGGGGCGCGGTGAGGAGCGCCGTATCTTCGCTTCGCCCGCACAAACTGACCGGCTCCCTGGCGCCGACCCTGCAAAAATTTATTGAATTGTTTATTGATCTGATTCTCATTGTTATTGCCTATTTTGCCGCCTACCTGATTCGCTATGAAGGGGCGATGACCCGTCCGCTGATGCGCCAGTTTGTCCAAACCCTGCCCATTGTTATCGTGGTCAAGATTATCGTTTTTGCCTATTTCGGATTGTATCAGACCATCTGGCGGCATGTGGGGATCAGGGATTTTATAAATATACTGAAAGGCGTTGGCGCCAGCGCCGTCATCATTGTGACCATCATTCTTATGTATGCGCGGTTTACCTACTTTTCACGGGCGCTGTTTGTGGTAGATGCTTTGCTGACGCTGTTTTTGATAAGCGGCGCGCGCTTTTCCCTGAGAATTTTCAGGGAGTATCTTGAAAGCCTGCCGGCGACAAGCAGAAAAGTGCTGATTGCTGGTGCCGGCGATGGCGGGGAGTTGGCCCTCAGGGAAATCAGAAACAATCCGGCGTTTAAATATCAAGTGGTAGGTTTTGTAGATGACGACCCGTTCAAGCGCAACAGACGAATACACGGGGTTGCGGTGCTGGGCAGTATTGATGAAATTGATACCCTGGCAAAAAAAACCGGCGCGGAAGAAGTGATCATCGCCATCCGCTCGTCGTCAGAAGAGACGCTTCAGCGTATTATCAGAATCTGTGAGCGCGCGGCCCTGAAATGGGATACTTTCTTTGCCGCAGAAAAGGCGCTGCAATAGCTTTGAACCTGCATTGTTACAGGTTTCAGGTATTAATTTTGTCAATATTATGTTCATAACTGTAACAATTAATATCATGAGCGTTTGCGGACAATACAAAAAAGACAAGATATTTCAAAGGAAAATAAACTTCGTAGCGTGCGGTATAAAATTTGCTGATATGTGCAATAATTTTTAACAGGAAATAAAAAAAACGCTTGACAATCAATAGAAATCTTAGGTAAGTAGTTAGCTGAAAAAATGTATTTGTTTATTACAGTTTTCTTTAAAAACACAATTTAAACTCTTTGAAATTAATGACAAAAACTTAAAAAATAAGGAGGAGGTGATCAAAAGAAAAAATAAAATAAAATATTGCAAATAAACAAGAGGAGGTGATGGGATTCATTACGCATAATTATTTAATTTCTTTATAACCTTTCCAGTTGGAAAGTAAAATATAATTTAAATTTATTATGCGCACAATGAACAATGGTATTAATGTTTCAGGTTGAAAACTAAATGAAAGGAGTTGAAGAATGAGTAAGAAAATATTTGCAGTAATTGCTGGTTTGCTCATGGTTGCCGGCGTTTTCACTGCCGATGCCATGGCTGGCGAAGCAACACGAGTTTATATGGAATTGTCCAAAAGCCTGACCAATCCCTTTGATGCCAGTCCGATCAGGGGACGGGTTATTCTGCTTGATGCGGCAGGCAACGTGGCAGATAGCTATGGGACAAAGCCTATAGCGGACGCTAAATTAATTTTGACATCGGAAAACTTTGGTTCCCAGGTGGCCTTTGCCGATGCTCCAGCTTATGTTGATCCGATGTTTGGCGGTCCGGGGTCTATTGAAATTATAATGGGTGGCGCCTCTCATGAGTTTGCCATAAGCTATAGCTATCCCTCGGTAACCGAGTTTGGCGATGACAACATAATCGCGACCATTATTTCAGAAGGGGCAGCACCCATCGGAAATAAATATCCGGTGGTGGTTGAAAAGCCGCTTGCCAACTGCTATGTGGTGCGCACCGGCGGCATCCTGCCAGTTGTGCTCTCAGATCTTGATGTTCTTGATGACCTTCCCCCGCAGCAGTTTAACAACTTTGCAGTTCAGCCAGCCGGTCAAGACGTAAAAATTGATGTATTTGCTGCTTTAGGGCTGGATAACGATCTAAATGGAATTTATGATACATTCTTGTTTACCGACCGTGTCCCCGAAGGAGCTGAGAACGTAACGATTACTGGTGAAACAAACACTATAGATAATGAACGATTAGTTATTCAGTCAGCATCCGCAACGTTGGTGAATGGCCATGCAGCGTTAAATGTGCCGGTGAATAATCTTAAGATACCGGCAATCATGGCAGCAAAAGACTTTGCAACGCCGGATGAGCAATTGACGTTTTTGGAAGGTGTTTTTTCAAGCGGTCTTGAACTGGGGTGGGGCGCAGCTGCTTCCATTACCAGAGAAATCGGCGCAATTCCCGGTGATGTCATTCCGGGAGGACAGGTAGGCATTAGCTCAGCACAGCTTATTGGCAACTCGATGCTTGATCCTGATGAGAGCGATGAATTTCTTGATTTTTCCACGCACAAGCCGGCTTCTATTGCAAAAGCAAGCATGGTAGGCCTCCCGATTGGACCCATTACTGATACCGATGGACTCCAGGGCTATTTTGACAACGACAGCATAGATCCCGAAGAGGTCGCGGTTTCACCGCTTGATGCCTATCTGTATGTTGAAAATCCGACCCAGACGGCGGGAATTGTTGCGTATGTAGCGCCTATTTATGCTGCCATCATGGGCTGGGATAATTTTGACAATCCAGCGTATTTTCCACCAAAGCAGGGGGTGCCTGCCTCATTTAAGATTTCAACCACGATAGAAGATTTCTATGCGCTGCCAGATTATGGAGCAGTTGCAGACAGCACCTATACGCCATATTCTTCCTATCCAACCTTTATACCCTTTGCGGTTGGCACGGGCGGACCAGTTGAAGCCACAATTCAGGCCAGCATTCTGAACGGCGTAAAACTGCAGGCATCATTTGACGCTGATCCGATAATCGTGGATCTCATTTCGCCCACCTCCATTGGCGTGAAGGCCGGCGAAACAGCGACAGTAAAAGTGCAAAACGCCAAGGACAATGGTTATGAATTGCGCGCGTTGCAGCATGACGGCACCAGCATAAAGGTTGGCTTGGAGGGCGGTGCTCCTTCGGCCACAGTGCAGGTTCCATGCGAAAATATAACCTGCACGTATGCATTGCAGGATGTTGCCTTCTTTACCAAAGCAGAGGAACCGATTCATTTGATATTCAAGAGCGCCACTGATAAAAATATCACCGGCGCAAAGAAAATCGGTGGAACCATTGATCCCGCTGACCCGGCCAAATTTGAGCCGTCGGCAATTATGTTCAAGCTTGCCAAGGCCAGCGTAACGATTGACTGCGCTGAGGAACACCAGACTATCGCGGTGCAGAATCCCGACATCATGATCCATGATGCTTTTGGGAATCCGTATGATGTTTTTACCGAGGTATCCCCGACAGTGGCACTGTATCTCAATGACGGCACGACGCCGTATCCCGGAACTGCCGCGGCAAAAACCGCCGTGGATGACATGATAATGGCAACATTTGACAAGGATCAGGTTGCACCAGACGCAAGTTCGGCAATCCTTACGGTTTCCACGGGTATTACAGAAACTGCAAGCGCCAGCCTGCCGGTTGATGTCAGAGCCATGCAGAAGTCAGTACTCAGCGAAATCTTTGTGCCGGTTCCCAATATCATTGCGCCGCTGGCATTCTACTATGGCGACCAGAATGGAGCCCTGATCGCGCCTAATGTGTTGGCTTCGGGTTCATTTGGGAAATTCGTGGCAACCATTACGTCAACAGACGGCACTATCGGCTTTGACGGCAGTCCGGCTGCTACGTCTCTGGATGTTACATTGTCCACAGATGAGCCGCAGGAAGTGATCACGGTGGCAGCAGATGCAGACAAGACGGTCGTCAAGCTTGCTGTAACCCCCACTGATGCGTGTGTGCCGGAACTGAGACAAGACGTGGTGTTTGCCCCTGATTTTGAACCGCCGGTGGTTCAATCGCCACTGGTAGCTGGTAGCTGCGCGTTCTTAATCAACATAACCGACAACCGCGCGGTTAATCTTGCGGCAACCCAGGTGAGCATCATAGGGCCTAATTTCCAACCGGTAGAGCCGGTTTCACGGACTGACCTGAATGATGGAACGGCCGAAGGCACCATTAAGATTGCAGTCGGCGCACCCGGAACGTATCAGGTGACCATCAACACCATTGATAAGGCTAATAATCCCGGTGCGACCAGCGTTCAGGTCGTTACTGTTGAATGTAATGCGGCCTGTGCATCGGTTGATCCGAATTCTGTTATTGCGGATACGGAAAAGACGCTTGATGTGACCATCACCGGCCAGAACACCAATTTCACCGGCGCAGTGGCGGTTACATTCTCCTGTCCGCAGATTACGGTGAACAGCGCTTCAATAGTCTCGCCCACGCAGGTTACGGCAAACATAACGGTGCCGGCAGCAACCGAGGATTATACTTGTGATGTGACGGTTGCAACGACCCTGGATGAAGTTACCTGCGCGCAGGGCTTTGAGGTGTTGAAACCCATAACTGCGTGCAACATCACCTCTATCAGTCCGAGCAGCGGAACCCAGGGCGCGCAGGATTTGACGCTTACCATAACCGGTTCCAACTTTGATCCGGCGCAAGCGGTTACCGTATCCTTCTCCGGAACGGGCATTACGGTGGTTGATTCAACCGTGAACAGCGAAACCCAGATTACGGCGGTTATTGACATCGCTGAAACGGCAGCGGTTGGCGCGCGGACGGTTACGGTGAGCCAGGGCAACATTTCCTGCACCGGCCAGTTCACGGTTAACGAACTGCCGGTAGAAGAGTGTACGCTGACAGTTCAAGGCGGTCTGCTGCCGCTCAAGGCTGGATTATTCCCGCGGCTGAGACGGATTGTCATCACCGGCAATGAAAGTGCAAACTGGGACAGAACCAGCGCAGTAACGATAGAAGATATCAGACTGGTTATCCCGTTGAGCATCCAGCCGAACAAGATCACGGCGGTCATTTTAATCCCGGGCAAACTGTTTGGCAGATTTACACCGGGCGTTAAGGATGTAACTGTGGTCACCGGCGCTGACGCCTGCACCGGCACTGTTACCATAGAATAAATAAAAAGTACCCGGGATCATTGCACGATCCGGGGAGTAGATAGCCGGAAGGGGTTTTTCAGGATTAAAGTTCTGAAAAACCCCTTCCGGCTTTTTATATATTATTACTTGAAAGTAAGATTCTTCACTTCGTTCAGAGGGACACCTCTTTATTCAGAATAAGACCACGTGGTTCAGAATGACACGCTTCCAAAAGACAGCTAACGATTTATATCCTTTCATGGGTGTTGATTTTAAAAAACTTGAGAATAAAATGGAGAGTGTGATATACTTTTTTTATAAAAAATGAAAACCACTGACCTGCATTAATAAATATGGAACGGTATCCTATTTTTTTGCCCAGAAAATGTGTTGTCATAAAAGTGACTACTCTTGCTTATGTCCTGGTGTGTGGGGCTTTTTTCAGCCACGGATGGGGTGCAGAAGAACCGTATGCCATAATTTCGAAGAAAAACCTTTTTCACCCTGACCGCAAAGAGTGGATCATGGAAAGTTCTGACAAAAAAGCAGATTCAGCACAACCGAACGTGCCCAAGCTTGACCCGCAGAAAGTGCAGCTCAAGGGAACGGTGATTGTGGGGGACGAGCGGAAAGCGGTGGTCAGCACCGCGGGCAGCATTCTCAAGCCCGGCGGCAGAGCAGCAACAAAGGCTTCTCCTGCCAGTGCCGAGATTTATATGGTCGGAGACTATATTGAAGGGTATCTGCTCAAAGAAGTTAATGAGAAAAATATCCTGCTCAGCAGCCCTGATGGACAGGATGCGGTGACCATTTTTCTGCACGAGGGAAGCAAACAGCGATCCGGCGAGAAAACGCCGGTGCCGGCTGCATCGCCCGCCGTGGTGGAACAGCCGATAGTCCGGCAAGCTGGCGAGACGCCGCAAATGATTCAGGAACGAATGAAAAAATCAATGGAAGCCCTGAAATCGCGCGATAGCGATCGGTTGCGTCAGCAGGTAGAGAGGGATTTTAATAGGTTGCAACGCCATTTCCCCGCTATGTCCCCGCAGGAACAGCAGGAGGCAATACTGATGAAAAAGGAGCTTGACCGCAAAAAAGCAGAAAAGCAACAATGAGCAGGCGAAAACACCGAACAACCCCGCCCGTTCCCGCGCGCAGCACTGCCGCAACGTTCCATCTACCGGTGGTTTTTCTATTATTAGTTATCATCTCCTTTATCCTTTACGGCAACAGCATTCACAATCAGTTTGTCTTTGATGACATCCCGCTTATTAGTGAAAACCCCCTGATAAAAGATTTAAAAAATATTCCCGTGGTTATCGGATGGCATAACGGCATGCCGCTCTATCGGCCGGTCAGATACCTTTCGTACATGATTGATTTCTCCCTGTCTGGCTTGAATCCTGCTGGTTATCATATTTCCAATATCCTGTATCATGCACTGACCGCAGGTGTTTTATTTATGCTGCTGGCGCAGTTCATGAACAACCGAATTACTGCTTTTATCGGTGCGGTGTTGTTTGCGGCGCATCCGATTGCCACGGACAGCGTTACCTATCTTTCAGGCCGGCGAGATATACTGGTGGCGCTTTTTTACCTCTGCGCCTTTTATTGTTTTGTCAGATACCGGGAGCAACCGCGAGCGTGGCGTTTGGCACTGGTCACACTCTTTTTCATCCTGGCGCTCGGCTCAAAAGAAATGGCAGTCACCTTTCCCGCAGTATGTGTGTTGTTTGATTTTACCCAGTGCTGGATGAAACAGTCCTCCGGCACCACGGCAGCTCGCATCAGGGCAGCGCTTGGGAATATGCTGGCGCGGAGCTGGAAGTTTTATATACTGGTCGTAATCCTTGCCGGGTATTTCGCGTATTACAAACTGATCCTTCATTATCCCTCGCTCAGGATTACTTTCTACGGCGGCAGCGCTTCCAGCAATTTTGCCACGGTTGCGCGCATTCTCTGTCATTATATAAAACAGATAGTGTTCCCGATTGTCTTACACGCAGATTATTCCTACAACGCGTTTCCTGTTTCGCAGTCGTTTCTTGAGCCGCGGGTAATGGGTTCGGTGTTGCTGCTCGGTATCGTGCTGGCGCTTATTTTGCGCGCGCTTATCGGGCTGCCGTATGTTTTTTTCGGTGGATTGTGGTTTTTTATTACGCTGCTGCCGGTGTGTCAGATTTTTCCGCACCATGAGCTTATGGCCGAACATTACCTCTATTTGCCCCTGGCAGGCGTTATTATTCTCTGTGGACCACTTTTAAACTATTTGATAGCACGGCAGTGCGCCCTGGCTTTAACCATGATCAGCCTGCTGTTTCTGCTGTTTTCCGTGCGCACGGTCATTCGCAATCGCGACTGGAAGGACGGCATGACGCTCTGGACATCGGTGCTGAAAAACACCCCCCAGTGTGCCCGCGCCCACGATAATCTGGCAACCGAGTATTTTAACCGCAAGGACTTGCAATCCGCGCTTACACATTATCAGCAGGCGGTCAGCCTCAGGCCGGATCACGCAATCTTTCGCAATAACTTGGGCCGGCTCTATGGCGTCCTGGGGGATCTGGACAAAGCCGAGGCAGAACTGACAAAAGCAGTGGCACTTAATCCTTCGCTTGCCGAGGCACTGAACAATCTGGGTATTGTGTATTATCAGAAAAGGCAGTATGAAGCGGCTGCCTGGCTTTTTGCCCTGAGCGACACACGCAGGGCAGATGCGCGGGTGAGCTTTAACCTGGCAAAAGCGCAGATGCAACTGGGCTTCCTTGACAAGGCACAGGCAGCGCTGCAAAAAGCAATCCAGCTGCAGCCGGATTATGCGGATGCCTACCGAGAGCTGGGCACGCTGCTGCGCAAGCAGGGCAATGATGACCGGGCGCTGCATCTGTTCGGCAGACTGCTTGCTCTGAAGCCTGACGCTGCCGAAGCGCATTGCAATATCGGCGCCATATATTATGACCGCGCTGAATATGAAAAAGCCGCGGCCGCTCTGGAAAAAGGACTTGCGCTCAACCCGAAACTGCCGCAGGCTTATTTTATTCTGGCTGACTGCTATGCGAAGATGAACAATCTGGCGCGGGCAGCCGAGACGTATGAAAACGCCTGCGCGCACAACGGCCAGAATGCAGAAGTTTTTTATCGCGCCGCGCTGCTCTATGGACACACCATGAATCAGCGCGAAAAGTCTCTTGCCTATCTGGAGAAGGCGTCGCGGCTTGCTGGCGATGCTTCAATGAAAGAAAAAATTGTCCAGGCAATTCAATCGCTGAAAGGAATGTAGCGCGCTCTGTTTGGTGGTGCGCCCAGAACATAGGTATGGCGGTGTTACGATATGCGGTTAATCCCGGGATAGCGCTGGGTCTGTTTGTCCCAACGCTTATTACTCATGATGCGGCGGCATATGTGCCGCTTCTTGTTATAAGCATCCCGGGCGGCATTGCGCTGGCCGGCTGCCTATGCCGGGTGCTGCAGACCGTTATGTCCCGGGGCGGCGCTGCAGCGGGTCAGGATCAGGAAACGCTGCCCTATATTATGAAGCCGTTTCTGCTGCTTCCGTTTGGCACTGTCATACTGGTTCTGCCCATACCCGGTATCCCCTTTTTTATGAGTGCTGCCATATGCGGCATCGTATATTACCGGGTCTTTATGACGCTGCGCCGCTGCTGCGGGTATCAACCGGCAACTTTGGAATGCGCCGGCTTGTGTATTCTTTTCATCGGCGCGTTTGTGCTGCTGTTTCAGGTCAATATTATTCACGACGCATTTCAATATCTCTGCATTGTCATATCGCTCATCAAAGACGGCGACCTGAACTTCTACCGTGAAGTGTATCTGCTGAATACCCACCGGTTCTATAATCCGGTTGCGATGCTTTCAGCCCGATATTTAGGGGTGCCGCTGCTTGAAATACCGTTCTTCATTGCCGGCGAACTGCTTGCACATCTCATGCGGCTGGCGGGTTCTTTTCACATACCCAACGGCATGACCTTTCCCTATCTGTTTATGGTAAGTCTGGCGTCGCCGCTGTTTGGCTGGGGCGCGCTGCTGCTCATGTATCGGCTGTGCCGCGAATTTTTCCCGCGCGGCATAAGTCTGACCGCAACTGCCGCATATTTTCTGTCATCGCCGCTCATTTTTTTTGTGTTATGCTGGAATGGCTGGCCGCATCCGTTTAATACGTTTTTCATAGCCCTTTTTTTGTTATACGAAAAGAGAACGACGGGCCGAAAACAGATCGGGGACTGGATAGCGCTGGGAGCCATTGGCGGTATCCTGTGTCTGATTCGCCCCACGAATGCCATCCTTGCCATTTTCCCCCTTTATGAACTCGCCTCAGGATTCACCACGAAAGCGGAACAGCGGTTTTCTGCCGTTACCGGCGCAGGTGCCGGATTGCTGGCTGCAGCGGTGGTGTTCAGCCCGCAATTATCCATATGGAAGGCGACCGGCGGATCGTTCCTCGGCGGACCGTATCAGGAGATTGGGGATTATTTTGACTGGCTGCATCCGAATTTTTACGGCACCCTGTTCGCAACTGCGCAGCACGGACTGTTTGCCTGGACGCCGCTCCTCCTGCCGGCAGCTTTGGGGCTTGGTTTATTTGTCAAAAAAGACCATCGGTTCGGCTGGTTAGCGATTATTCTGTGCTGTGCGCACACATATCTTTACAGTTGCTGGTCGGTATGGTGGACGGGCATCGGGTTTTCCAACCGTTTTTTTGTGGAACTGAGCCCGTTTTTCATTCTCGGCCTTGCTGCGCTCATAGAAAAAGCCCTTGAGAAGATTCGTTCGTGGGACGTGGTGGTTGCCGTGTGTTCGCTGTTTGCGGTGGCAAATCTGTTTTTAATCGGCGCCTATCGCGCCAATATCGTTCCCTACAGCATTCCGGATCCGGCCCGCATCATAGATAAACCGCTAACCTTCGGCGCTATCTGGTATAACCACTTGTTTGTCTTTCCCCAGTCGGCGGGCTCTCTTTTTACCTCCCAGTGGAGCAATGAAAACTTTTTTACCGAGCGGTTGATCCACGCACTCAGCCGTCTGCGGCCCGTTGAAGGGTGTATGGTATTAATTGCTGCAATACTCTGCAGCCTGGTTTTTTATGGTATGGCGCGGACACTCGTGCACGGCGCTGCGGGCAGAGAATTCAAAAGAATAATGATGCCGGCGCTGTGGGCGACCGGACTTCTCATTGTGCTGATACACGCGGGTATTGCTGCTGCCCAGCGTCGCACCATTCCGTTCAGCAATTTCTATCATTTCAATGTGATGTTTAAGGCCGTCAGGCAGCCGGCTGAAGATACCTGGTGTTTCAGCACGTATCAGCGGCCGGTTATCGGCCTTGACTTGCTTACCTATCTTATTTACGGATTTGAAATACCGCAGCAGGAACCGGTGGCTCTGGTATCGGTCTATGACCAGTCGGATAGAACGTTTACGTATCTGTTGCGGGCAGGCATAGATACTGCAGAATATGCGCATTTAAAGCCGGGCTTGGGGAATCGCATCCAGCACACAGTTGCGCACACGAACATGGTACGCGAGACCATAACCGCAGCGTATTCCCGCTATCTGTATCCAGCAACGACCTACCTGACGCACCTGCAATTTCCTGAGCCCATAACCATCAAAAAGATCGGCTTCCGTTATCTTGCCGGTAACGGCGAGCTCATTATTGCTGATATTTTTGCCCGGGATTTTTAATGAACGATTCAACAAAGCTTCTCCCCGCGGGACGCGCATCCGGATGGTATGCCCTGCTTAGCACGGCCGCCGCAGTTTTGTTGAGCGTGCTTGGATTTATTGTGCCGCAGCCGTGGTCTGCAACAACTCGGCAGCAGGCGCGCATCACCATGGTGTGTGTCAGCGGGTTTTCCTGGGATCGCATTATTCCACTGCACCGGCAGGGACAGCTTCCCTTTATTGCGCGGCTTTTTTCCCAAAGCTGTTCCTATGGCGACATTGTTAGCCAATTTTTCCCTGGCGATACGGCAATTCTTGCCACCCTGTTTACCGGCCGTATGCCCGCTTTTCATGAAATACGCAAGCCCGAGGATCTGGCAAAGCTTACGTCCGAACGGCGGCAGCGCATCGCTATCTGGGACGAGCTGGCGACGCAGGGACAACGCTGTGCAGTGGTTGGCTTCCCGGTTGCAGCGGGCACGTCAACTTCCGCGCGCAACATAATTTTTAAACAGGCCGAGCAGCGCAGCAAACCCGAAGCGGTGCGAGAGGATTATGAACACCGTATTACGCGGGGGCGCGCAGTGCCGTCCGGGCTCAAGCAGTTTCTGCGCGCATGCATCAGTTCCGATATTGAGCTCCTCAGGCTTGCATTAGAGGCCGTGGACAAATCTTCTCCTGCGCATCTGTTTGCGTATTTTGAGGGACTGGGCCGATGGCAGGAACGCCTCGCCAGCGGTGTGGACAAACTTCCCGAAGCGGTGCGCACAGAGCTCATTGACAATTATTATGTATTTTTTGATGCGTTGCTTTCGGCATTGCAGCAGCGGAGGGGCGAGCATGACACGTTTCTGCTGCTGTCTGAGCGCGGCAACCTGAACGGGTGTCCTACTTATTGGAAGGATTTTCTCATGCGTGGGGAGTGCCCGGCAGTCGGGTTCTTTTATGCAACCGGCAGGCACATCCGGGAAGGAGCAGAGCCGTTGTTTATTAAACCGGCCGACATAGTCCCAACACTGGTGTATCTCGCCGGCAATCCGGTGCGCAATACCATGAACGGGATCGTAAACTTTGACCTGCTCGAAGATGAATTCTATTTTCAGCATAAGCTTGTTTATAAATGATGACAGGGTTGCAGATACTGGTGCACCTTTGCATCAGCGGCGGATTTTCTGCAATGAAAAAGTGCGCTAAAAAGTTTTTGTGCGGTGTTGTGCTGGGTCTTGTGTGGGCCGGAGGGTGCGCACAGCCATTGCCCCCCGCGGTGGACGTTCCGCCTTCTGCCGTCAGGTGTTACACTGCAACGCAGGAAATACGCGACATCGCCGCCGCGGGTCCGCAGATTGTCTGGTCGGCAACCCCGGGGGGGCTGTTGAAACTGGATCGGCACAGCAAACAATGGACTGTTTTGACGGTGGCGTCGGGCTTGCCGAGCAATAACATCACGGCGCTGCATTACAGTGCTGCAGGTATTCTATGGATCGGGACAGACCGGGGCGTATGCCAATTGAACCGTAACGGCCGTATTAACGCTGATCCGCGCGCGGGACTCCCATCGCCGATCATAACTGCTCTTGCGGAGAGCGGCGATGGCGTTCTGTATGCCGGCACTGAACGCGGCATTGCGCGGTATGCAGCCAAAACAGGATGGCAACCGGTATCTGATTCCCACGAGTTTGCTCGCCGCCGGGTGCGTGACATGGCCCGCGATACTGACGGCAGCATGTGGTTCGTCAAAGAAAATGCCCTCTCCCATTACCGCGCTGACGGTGTATGGGAAATTTTTCATAAGGATATTTTGTTGACCAATCCACGAGCAGGGTTTCCCGCCGTCAATCTTTTGAGCATAGCCATTGATCGGACGGGAACAAAATGGCTTGGCACGGTGAATGGTCTGAGCAGATATGCCGGCGCGTCCTGGCAAAACGTCTATAACCGCGAGCGAATTGCCATTCAGAACGGTCTTAAAAGCAACTGGATAGAACGGCTTGCCGCAGGCCCGGGTAATACCATTTGGGTGGCTCACGGAAACAGCGGCGGCGGCAGGACACCAACAGGAGTCGGCTGCAGGGGGGAAACCGATGAATGGACGTATATCACCGAGGCAGACGGATTACCGTCAAACCGGGTGTACAGCGTGAGGCCGGGCGCTGACAATGACCTTTGGGCTGGAACTGGCAGAGGTCTGGCGCGCATTGCCAACGGGCAGGCGGAACCGTTTATTCCACCCTCGTGCCTGGCAGATAATCATGTGCTGGCTGTCCTCACCGATGAGGCAGGCGAAGTGTATGCGCTGCTGCCACGGCAAATGACAGCCTATGATGCCGCCAGTGGAATACTGCAAACGTATCAACTGCCCCACGCGATTCGTGCGGGCATTAAGATGCACGGCACCGTTTATATTGCAGGAATGGATCGCGGTTTATCCGTTTTTCAAAAACCCGCTCAGTGGCGCGAAGACAGGTTTTTCAGGCATAAAACGGTTCTTCACGTTGAAAAAGCCGAAGATGAGAAGCTGTTTGCGGTGTGCCGCGAAGGATTGTATCTGGGCACGGAGGAGGCATGGTCGGCAGTTACTCTCCCTGCACTGCCGCTGCAGACACATTTGTTAAGGGCGTTCAGGTCGCCGCAGGGCGCTATCTGGTTTACCGGCGAACACGGGCTGCACAATACGGAAAAACGGGCGGTGTGTTTTCTTTACAGCGGCGACAGATTATTGCAGATTGATGTTCCGCCGTTGTGCCGACAATACAGCCCATTCAATCATATTATTTTTGATGCGCAGGGAACCCCTTGGCTCGTCAGTCCTGCCGGCATTTATCAGTATCAGCAATCTTGGCAAGAACTGTCCACGCCCCTTCCGCGGGGGAGCACCTATGCCGCCTTTTGGGATGAGCGCAATTGGCTCTGGACCGGCAGCCGCGACGGGGGCCTGTTTGTGTATGACGGCCATTCATGGCGGGAACTGCGGCTTAATAACCATCCAGTCCCGGGGTGGATTACATCAGTGCGGACGAGCAAAACAAACCAGCTCTGGATTGGCACCGCAGACCAGGGAATTTTTCAGATAGATTTAAAGGGAATTTTATAGTAAACATTTTTATTTTAATACTCTGCCGGTCGTTAACCGGTTTATTTAAAAGTCGGCGCTCTGTGGGCATAGCGCGGAGAGATACCGTATGGCACATCGTATTGAAGTGGGATTGAAGCCGGAAATTAAAGATGCGCTGGGGGAAAAAATAAAGCGGCGCATTCAGAATGATTTGCACATTGGCGTTGACATGGTGCGAACCATTGACGTGTTTATTATAGACATAAATTTGAGCGCTGCGGAGCTTGCTGCTGTTGCGGCAGGGCCGTTTTCAGATCCCATCATCCAGCATTATGCTATAAATCGCCCGCTGGCAACCGGGTTTGACTGGCTCATAGAGGTGGGATTACGGCCGGGTGTGACCGATAATGTGGGAAGGACGGCATTGGAGGCGCTGTCACTTATTCTCAATAGAATGCCGTCGCCTGATGAAAAGGTCTATTCTGCGCGCCAGTATCTGCTGCGGGGAACCATAGACCGGTCCGCTGTGGAGAAAATTGCCCGCGACCTGCTTGCCAATGAATTGATTCAGCGCTACGAAATTTATCACAGGGATGAATTTGACTATCAACAGGGTATCCCGGCATATGTTCCCCGGGTGAGTGAAACCAGTCTCATCCAGGTATGCGCCATTGATCTTGCGGTAACCGACGAGGAGCTTATGCGCATCAGCAAAGAGCGGCTGCTGGCATTAAGCCTTGCTGAAATGAAGGCGATCCAATCCTATTTTGGTTCGGAACCAGTACTTGCCGCCCGGCGGGGGTTTGGGCTTGATAACCGGGCAACTGATGTTGAGATTGAGGCGCTTGCTCAAACCTGGTCGGAGCACTGCAAACATAAAATTTTTAATGCTGATATTGAATATACTGATGAACAGGGTCAGCGCTGCGTAATCCATAGCCTGTTTGATAAATATATACGGGGCGCCACCGAGCAGGTGAGAAAAAAACTTGGGAAAAAGGACTGGTGCGTATCGGTTTTTACCGATAATGCAGGCATCATTTCCTGGAATGATCAATACAACCTTGTTTTTAAGGTAGAGACTCATAACAGTCCGTCTGCCCTGGATCCCTACGGCGGAGCGCTGACGGGCATAGTCGGGGTCAACCGCGATCCGCTGGGAACGGGCCGGGGATCCAAACTGATCTTTAACACCGATGTATTCTGCTTTGCTTCCCCTTTTTATGAGGCGCAGCTTCCGCCCCGTATTCTGCATCCACGCCGTATTTTTGAAGGTGTGCGGGAAGGGGTTGAACATGGCGGGAATAAAAGCGGCATCCCGACGGTCAACGGCAGCATTGTCTTTGACGACCGGTTTTTGGGGAAGCCGCTGGTTTACTGCGGCACTGCGGGGATCATGCCCAAAATCGTTCTGGGCGAGCCATCGCATATAAAAAAAGCGCGTCCGAGTGATCTCATTGTCATGACCGGCGGCCGCATTGGAAAAGACGGCATCCATGGGGCGACATTTTCTTCCGAGGAGCTGCACGAAGGCTCGCCGGTAACCGCAGTGCAAATCGGCGACCCCATTACCCAGAAACGGATGGTAGATTTTTTGCTTGAAGCGCGCGATCGCGGCCTGTATCGGTGCATCACCGATAACGGGGCTGGCGGGCTTTCCTCTTCAGTCGGTGAAATGGCCCAGTATAGCAACGGCTGTCGTTTGGATCTGCAAGCTGCGCCGCTGAAATATGCAGGACTTCAGCCCTGGGAAATTCTTCTTTCAGAGGCGCAGGAGCGTATGACGCTGGCTGTTCCTCAGGAAAAGAAGGATGCGTTTATGTGCCTGGCTCAGAAAATGGGCGTTGAAGCCACAGTGCTGGGGGAATTCACCAACAGCGGCTATTTTCACGTCGTGTACGGAGAACAAACCGTTGCCTATCTTGACATGGAGTTTCTTCACAAGGGACTCCCGCGCATGCAGCTCAGTGCATCGTGGCAACCTCCGCGCCACCACGAACCTGATTTTTCAGAACCGATAGACCTTACGCCGGTTATGATGAAAATGCTGTCCCGGCTGAACATCTGCAGCAAAGAATACGTAGTGCGGCAATATGACCACGAGGTGCAGGGCGGAAGCGTCATAAAGCCGCTCTGCGGCTTGTATAGCGATGGGCCGTCGGATGCCGCAGTGCTGCGGCCGGTCCTTGAGAGCCTGCAGGGGGTGGTGGTCAGCCATGGTATCTGTCCGCGCTACGGCGACATTGATACGTATCATATGGTGGCCTGCGCGGTAGATGAAGCGCTGCGCAATTTTCTGTGCGTCGGCGGGAGCTTTGACGGCATTGCCGGCCTCGATAATTTTTGCTGGTGCGACCCGCTGCCGGGAGAAAAAAATCCAGATGCCGCATACAAGCTCGCGCAACTGGTGCGGGCCAATCAGGCTCTGTTCGACTACACGACCGCCTACGGCATTCCCTGCATCTCCGGTAAGGACAGCATGAAAAATGACTACCTGATCGGAGAGATAAAAATATCGATTCCGCCGACGGTTTTGTTTTCCCTCATCGGCAAGATTGATGATGTGCGGTTGGCAGTAACGATGGACGCAAAAGCCCCCGGGGATCTGGTGTATATACTGGGAGAGACCTTTGACGAGACCGGGGGGTCTGAATATTATGCCCTTAACGGCTGCATCGGCAACACGGTTCCGAAGGTGAATGCAGAACGCGCACTCGGCTTATACCGGCGCCTTTCGCGCGCCATAGCGCGGGGACTGGTGCGATCATGCCATGATTGCTCAGACGGCGGACTTGGCGTTGCGCTTGCGGAGACAGCGTTTGCGGGCGGGCTGGGAATGACTGTTAATTTAAAAAAAGTGCCCGCGGAAAAAATCACCCGCAATGACGTGCTGCTGTTCTCTGAGACGCAAAGCCGGTTTGTGGTAACGATTGCGCCTGAAAAAAAGCAGGATTTTGAACGCTGCATGCGGGGCACCGTTATGGGGGAAATCGGCGTTGTCGTGAATGAACCGCAGTTTCGAATTACGGGACTGAATGAGGCGATAGTCGTTAACTCCGACATTTTTGTTCTTAAAGAATGCTGGCAGAAGCCGTTGCGCTTTTAGACCGGTCTGCTTTTCTCTGAAACGTTACTTCTGAGTCTGATGGGAGAAACTAAGAACGGGAACAGGATACATGGGTAAAAAAACGGTGCGTGCAATTGTGGTGTCCGGCAATGGGACCAACTGCGAAGTTGAAATGGCTCATGCGTGCCGGTTGGGCGGCGCCGACCAGGTGGATATTGTTCATATCTCCCGGCTGCTGTATGGCGAAACCGCGCTACGCGACTACGACTTTCTCAATCTGCCGGGCGGATTTCTTGACGGCGATGATCTGGGGTCTGCTAAAGCCAATGCCACCCGGCTGCGCTATGCCAAAACTGCCAGCGGGGAAAGCATTTTTGAGCACATTCAGGCCTTTATCAGAGAAGGAAAAATTATTTTAGGCATTTGCAACGGCTTTCAGCTTCTGGCGAAACTGGGTCTGGTCCCGGCTTTAAACAGCGCTTACGGCACGCAGGAGGTCACGCTGACCTATAATGACTCAGGAAAATTTGAAGACCGCTGGGTCTATCTTAAAGTGAATCAGCACTCGCCGTGCATTTTTACCCGTAACCTGAGCACCCTATTTCTTCCCGTCCGGCATGGCGAAGGCAAATGTATACCGCGCGATACCGGCATCCTTAATGATTTAAAGCGAAAAAACTTGATAGTTGTGCAATATACCGATAAAAACGGAACCCAACCCGTGATGGAATATCCGCTCAACCCTAACGGCTCGATAGAAGCAATTGCCGGTATTTGTGATGAAACCGGCAGGGTGTTTGGCATGATGCCTCATCCCGAAGCCTATCTGCACTTTACCAATCATCCACGCTGGACCCGCGAGCGTGTTCCCGACGAGGGCATGGGTGTTGCCATTTTTCGCAATGCGGTGGAATATTTGAGAAAAAATCTTTAGGAACAGGGTTCATGGATTCCAGGACTCGAATGAGTCAAGCGTAATAAATTTCAGTTGAATTTTTGAACACGTGCCCCTTAAACCACATTCAATATATGCCTCGCAAACAAATTAAATACTGCGGCTATTGCGGAACCGCTATAGCCAATAGAAAAATTCAGGGCCGGAGCCGACTGTTTTGTCCGGCATGCAATGAGATTTGGTACCAGAACCCGATTCCTGCCGCAACCGCGCTGGTGCTCAATGATCAACAACAAATTTTGTTGGGAAAACGCAAAACAGATCCGCAGAAGGGCAAGTGGTGCCTGCCGGGCGGGTTCATTGAGCAGGGCGAAACCATGGCAGAAGCAGCCCTGCGAGAATTAAAAGAAGAGACCGGCCTGGTGGGAAGGGTTATGTCGCTGGTTGATTGTTTTTACCAAGAGAGTCGTTTTTATGGCAGCCTGATAATCTTTGGCTATCGGGTCTCCATACAAGGGGGCACGCTGTGTGCTGATGATGATTTGGAGGAAGTATGCTTCTTTGATCTTGATAATTTCCCGCCGCTTGCCTTTGAATCACACCGGAAGCTGGTAGCAGAATTTAAAAAAATAGTTGCGGATGATAGAGTAAAAAAATAGATTTGCACCAGCAAAAATCTTATTTTGTCATTGACTGCATTTATTAAAGGAGTATAGTTTTATCAATCATGGAGGGATTTCCAATGATTGTGAATATCACTGAAAATAGATTGCCGGGAGATTAATTTGACCTCTATCAGCCTGGGTGCTGGTGGAGGTTTTTTTTACTGTAGAAGGGAGGTGTATAAAAAACAGAGCAAACATCCTTAACTAACCAGTTGATTATCAAATTTTTAGGAGGGAGAGGATTATGAAAGCACAAAAGTTTAATTTAATATTTTTTGTTTCTACCTTTATGATCTGTATTTTTCTGTCACAAGGGGCATATGCCTGCTGGACTTTACCTCCAATATATCAATATCCCTGTCCCCAATTGGGAAAAGTTTGCTGTAATGATCCATCATGTGATTACACGCTAAATCCTGAAATGAAATGTGCCTTCAATTGGTGGTGTTTGGTTAGCCCTCTTTCTGAAGATTGCAATTACACAGGTGAACCAGACTGTCCCTTTTTTTACGTGCTAAATAAAGATGAGACTAAACTTAATATCTTAAGAGAGACGCGGGATACCAGAATGGTTCGCACTGCTTTCGGGAGATCACTCATAAAACTTTATTATAAACACTCTCTTGAAATTACCTCTATCCTGTTTTCTGATGATGAGTTATTCTTGTTTGTCGCTGCGGTAGTCAACGAAATTGCAGAAAAAGCAGTGGCGTTTAATAATCATGAAAAGGTTATTATTAATAATGCGCTTATTGAAGATATTTTGAATGTAGCAGATTTGATAAATGAAAAAGCCAGCCCGGACCTTAAAGCTGACATACAGAGGGTAAAAAAACAGATTAAGTCAGGATATATATTCAGGAGCTTTGGAATTACCGTTGATGATTAATGAACGGTTTAGCTCCCTATTTTACCAGAAATTTTTTAACCTCTCTGTAACATTTTGCTTTTTTGATGGAATCGCCAAAGCTTTGAAAAAAGGGGAGCGGTTGATAGTGCCAAGGTTTGGGAGCTTTTCTGTTGCCAAACGGAAAGCAAGAAACGGCAGAAATACGCAGACAGGAAAAATTATAAAGATAGCAGCCCAAAAGGTTGCCAAATTTAAAGCTGGTGCTAAATTGAGCAAGTCTATTCAGCAATCCATCTGCATCAATGTAAAAGTTAAAGGGGTAGCATATGCAACGTTGCTACCCCTACTTTATTATCCCTCCCCGAAATCCCAGAGCTTTTCCTTGCTCAGTATTTTAATCGCGCAAAATTCGCCGCACATGGTACACACTTCGCTGTCTGAAGGGGCGCGGCTGTCGCGCAGTGTTTTAGTCCTCTGCGGGTCAAGAGAGGCCGCAATTTGACCCTTCCAGTCCATCTGCTTGCGGCAGCGGGACATGGTTATATCCCGCTCCATCGCGCCCGTGATGCCTTTGGCTATATCTCCGGCATGCGCTGCAATTTTTGCCGCAATGACCCCCTCGCGCACATCATCCACGGTTGGCAGGCGCAAATGTTCAGAAGGAGTTACATAGCAGAGAAAATCAGCGCCATGCGCAGCAGCAATCGCACCGCCAATTGCAGAGGTGATATGGTCATACCCGGGTGCAGCATCGGTGACCAGCGGTCCTAATACATAGAATGGCGCTCCATGACAGAGCTGTTTCTGAAGCTGTATATTGGTCTCAATCTGGTTGATGGGAACATGGCCGGGACCTTCTATCATAACTTGCACGCCCTTTTCCAAAGCGCGCTGGGCAAGCTCTCCTAAGATAATCAGTTCCTGCACCTGGCAGCGATCGGTGGCATCTGCGAGGCATCCGGGCCGCATGCCGTCGCCAAGGCTCAGCACCATATCATACGCCCCGGCAATCTCCAGCAGCCGATCATAAAACTCATAGAGGGGATTTTCTTTCTTATTATATGCCATCCATTCAATAGTAAATGCCCCGCCGCGGCTTACCACATCCATAATCCGGCCTTCGCGCTTCAAGCGCCGCGCTGCTTCGCGGGTCAGCCCGCAGTGCACGGTGATAAAGTCAACACCGTCTTCAGCGTGCCGCTCGATAACGCTGAATATGTCCTCCACCGTCATTTCAACCATCGCTTTTTTCCGCTGCACCGCCTCAATTGCGGCCTGGTAGATGGGCACGGTGCCGACGGGCACCGTTGCATGTTTAATGATCTCTCTACGCACTTCATTGATATTGCCGCCGGTGCTTAAATCCATGACGGTATCGGCGCCGGCTTTGATGGCAGCGTCAAGCTTTTTCAGCTCTTCTGCGACGTCTAAACAATCCTGGGAGGTGCCGATATTGGCATTGATTTTTGTCCTGAGACCTTTGCCAATGCCCAGCGGCTCAATTGAGCAGTGGTTGCGGTTGCGGGAAATTATGATATGTCCGTTTGCAACTGCATCCCGAATATACTCGGCAGTTACCTTCTCCTGCGCAGCAACCTGCTGCATCTCAGGCGTAATAATTCCCTGTTTTGCACTGTGTATCTGCATTATGACATCCTTAGGTCGCGATCGTAATGATCTTATGTGCCACATCCGCCGGCGTTGTTCCCAGCACGCGGATCATAGCTTCTTTGCCCACATCGCCGGTATCAAAAATAATATCGGGAACAGCGGCGCACTGTGACAGAACCGCATTGGTTCCCCATTCAAGGGTTGAGCCTTCAGCACTCTTAACCGCGGCGGGCTCCTGCGTTCTGTCAAAGGAAGCAATGGCGAATCCGGCCGTTTTACACCGTTCAATCGTGTGCCGGCTGTATTTAATATTCATCGCTGATCTGAATCGCTGATTATATTTTAGCACGGTCAGGATAATTTTTGCTATATGTTGGGAGGCACCCGGCTGCGGTGATGAAATGGCGACAATAGAGTTATCAAGCCGAATAATTCTGCCGGGGAATGCCAGCACATCCTCCGGCGTCACCGCACCTTCCAGGGCGTAACCGAAATTTGATTGAACTTCCGGTATCAAGTGCCCAATATGTGCCTGTTGCAACTGTTTAACCGCATCCATGAGCGCAACGGAGCATTCCCAAAGCCCTGCGCGGCGGGCGATCGGGGCATAGGGATTGGTCGGTCCGTGTCCTTTACCCAGAGAAACGGCGTGAGTGATAGCAGCGTGGACAAACTGTTGTGCCCGCTGCACTGCTTCTGCCGGCGAATATCCCCGCGCAATCTCTGCCGCAAGGGCCGAGGCAAAGGTGCAGCCCGTGCCGTGGGTGTTGGTGCTCATGATGCGCGGCGAAGGAAATTCTGCAAAGGCGGAGCCGTCATAAAACACATCAACGCAGTCCCCCTGCAAATGACCGCCTTTGACAACAACGGTCTGCGGTCCCATATCTTTTATTTTCCGGGCGGCATCTTTCATTCGCTCAAGAGTCCTGAGGTCAAATCCACATAAGAGGGATGCTTCGTCAAGATTAGGCGTCACAATGAGCGCCAGCGGGAATAGCTGTTTTTTCAAAGCGGCGATCGCGGAGTCCTGGAGCAGGGTGTCGCCTGCTTTTGATTTCATTACCGGATCAACCACCACTGCAGACATACCGTAGTGGCGCAGTTTGCGGGACACGGCAGTGATAATCTCGGCGCTGAAAAGCATGCCGGTTTTTACCGCATCTGCCCCGATGTCCTCCATTACTGCATCAATCTGCTGTTCCACAAACTCGGGCGCAACCGGAAGCACGCCGGTAACGCGCAGCGAGTTCTGTGCTGTCAGAGCGGTAATGGCGGTCATGGCAAATCCGCCGAGCAGAGTCACAGCCTTGATGTCTGCCTGAATGCCGGCGCCGCCACCGGAATCAGATGCCGCGATAATCAGGATTCTTTTCATAGTATTAACTGCAAAGATTGGGCAGAATTGAACCGCAGAAAACACAATGACGCGCCCGGTTTACGGCGCGTCGCTCACGTATTCAGTTGCGTATAACTCAAATTTTTACCAAACTCGGCTGATTTTATCAAGCGGTTTTGTTTTTCGCTTGAGCCATCAGGGAGAACATGCTAACGTTAAAAAAAAGCTCAAGTGGTCAAGGATTCAAGGGGCCGAGTACGAAAAGGACAGATCCTAAACCCTTTAACCCGAGAATCAATAAATGTAAGAATGGATTATTTGAACCCATTAATGCTCTAATCATTGATTCCTGAAATAAATGGAAACACTTGGTCAATTCCTTAAAGAACAGCGCTTAAAACGCACTATCACTCTCGATGAAATTGCCCGAACAACCAAAATCCGCAAAGGGCTTCTTGAGGCGCTGGAACAGGATAATTACGATCTGCTTCCCCCGCGCTCGTATGTCAGAGGCATGGTAAAGCTATATGCGCAGGAAGTCGGTATTGATATTAATGAAGTCCTTGAGAAATTTGAGAAAGCGCCCATTGAAGCAGGAAAATTGCAGAGCACGGTAAAAATAAAACACCGCATGTCATCTGCTTCGCCAGGCACATATCTTATGCTCATCATTATAGGTATTGGTTTGCTTGGTTATTTTATGTATGCCCGAAGCGACAAGCAGGAAATAACTTCAGTGGTCGTTTCTACCCCTCCGGAGTCAAATTTAACGCCGACAATTCCCACAACCATTATTGTCTCGACAGCCCCCGTTTCGTCAACTGCAGTGACTACCGAGCCGATTAACAACCCGCCGTCCGGGTTCATCGCTTCAGTTGCTACTGAAGCTGTTACCCCTACGGCGCAGACTTCCCGTGAAAAGCCTTCTCTTGATGACCGGCCATTTACCGTGAGATTTGAGGCTCACGAGCGCACGTGGATGCGCATTCAAGCCGACGAAAAAAAAAGTGTGCATATACTGTTAAATCCAGGGGAATCCTATGCCGTCACGGCTGATAACACAGTCAGCGTGCGGTTAGGAAATGCGGGAGGCGTATCCCTGTTTTTGAATGATATCCCACTGGCAAAAGCGGGAAAATCAGGAGAAGTGGTTAACCTTGAATTTCCGAAAGCAGCGCAATATCTGGTGCACAGCCAATAACCAATTCCCAGTGTGAGAAAGCTACACTGCCCCCAATGTCATCTCTGATTACTCTCATAACTGATTTTGGTATTGCCGACACCTATGCCGGGGTGCTGAAGGGAGTAATACTTTCTATAAACCCTTCGTGCAACATTGTTGATATCACCCACCAGATTGCTCCCCAGGACATCAACGAAGCAGCCTTTGCGCTCATGACCGCGTATGCGTATTTCCCCAAGGGTACCATTCACCTGGTTATCGTTGACCCGGGAGTGGGCAGCACGCGCCGGCCCCTGCTCATTGAAGCAGAGAATTATTTTTTTGTCGGTCCTGACAATGGCGTGTTCTCAGCCATTCTGCGCAAACCAGGATTGAAGTCGGTCATTGAACTCACCAATACAGAGTATTTTCTCGCTGATGTCAGCAGCACCTTTCACGGCCGGGATATTTTTGCTCCGGTAGCGGCACACATAGCAAAGGGGCGCCCGATAGCACAATTTGGCGCGCCGATTTCTGATTGGGTGCTTTTAGACTGGCCGCACCCGTCTATGGTCACGGCGGGTGAAGCGCAGGGGGTGATACTTCATATTGATCGGTTCGGGAATCTTATTACCAATTTTTCACGGGACTTTATAAAACAGGCACTGGGAAATCGGCTGTTTACAATTACCTGTTGTGGCGCAGTCATCAGCCGGATTATTCCATCGTATTCGCATGCTGAACCCGGAGAATTGTGCGGGGTGTTTGGCAGCAGCAACTATCTGGAAATTTCTGTTACCCGCGGCAGTGCGCGCGACAGACTCAATGCGCGGTGCGGCGATGTGGTAAAGATTACTGAAGTGGATCTTGATAAGAATATCGCCTGACTGTCTGTCACACATTTTCCACATACGTTCTTCTATCGGTAATTCCACAAAGGAGGCAATAATATGAAGGAGCTTACCAGCAAGGAAATAACTGATTTGATGAATAAAGTAGGTGACGGCGTTCTTGCGCTCAGCGATGGGAAAAACCCGTATTGCATACCCTTTGGGTTTGTATTTGTTGAGAATCATGTGTATCTTTCCATGTTTCCCTCGGGCAGGAAATGGGAATATTATCAAAAAAATCCCAATGTCTGTTTTTGTGTTTTCTGCTGGAATGACGCACATACTGAATGGTATTCGGTAGTTATTGATGGCGAGATGGAACAGGTTTACGACCTTGCCACTATTGAGCTGGTGGTAAAAGCAAATATAGAAAAAGTGGGTCTTGACGCCGCCACATATCTTGAAAAACGGCTTGCCTATTACAAAAAGTCAATAGATAATCCCAAGGCACTAAAAATTTTCAAAATAAAGACCAAAGAGGTGCGGGGTAGAAAAATGGCAACCATGATCGGCAGCTAATTTCCGTTAGCTCCAGAGCAGCTAATAAATTAATAGGAAATGTATAAAAAAACTTGTGTTTTATTAATTACTTATATCGCATAAAAAAAACAAAAAAATGCTTGACATAAACTGTTTGTTAAACTAAATAATATTCTGGCAATTAGGAGTAATGAAAAAAAACGTACCACGCAAAAAAAATATTCAATTATACTAACCTTTTTATTATTTTTTTTATTAACCACTTACAAAAGGAGGACGCGTATGAAAAAACTGTTTATCACCGGGGTCCTTTTGTGCTCGGCAATTATTCTCATCGGGGCACAGACGGGGTTTGCATGGCAGAATTATAATGGCGGCTGTCAGGATTGTCATGGGACTGGTTTTGCCGCCCTGAATAACCACGCTACACATTCAGCTCTATCGTGCACTGCATGTCATGTTGCAAGTGGAGATGTACCAGCAACGTCTAAATGTGTCGTTTGTCATCCAGCTCAAGGTGATAAGGGGCTTTGTCCATTGATTTCAGCTCACGGAAATCCTTCATCATGTTTAGCCTGTCATACAGCGTGTGCGCCAGCTACCACGACAACGACCGCACCAACATCAACCACAACTACAGTGCCTGCTGGTTGTATAACCATTGAGCCCAATGAAGTTGAGGTCTCCGGCACAGACGAAACGCTTGATGTTACAGTAACCTTTACCAGAACAGATGTAATTAGTTTACCTGAGGAGGATCTCAATAAACTTGTCATTGAAGTAGATGATTCCTGTGCACAATATATCACTGTCAATTCCAGCACCATCAACATCGGCGAAACTGCGGTTACGGCAACTGTCAATATAACGGTTGAGGGCACTGCACCTTCCAGCCAGTGTTCAATAAAAGTCTCCGATCCTGAAGGCGTAGCTGATCCGCCGCTGAACTGCGAAGCGACATTTACTATCACCCAGACGCCGGCACCAGAATGTTCAATTGTCTCAGTTGAGTCAACGGTGCTTCCGCTCAGGGCAGGGTTGCTGCCGGCTCCAAGAAGAATCATTATTAAAGGTTCAGACTCCAACTGGGACCGCACCAGCGCGGTTTCCATTGAGGATATTAGGTTAGTTATACCGCTGCTGGTGCAACCGACACAAATCAATGCCCTGATTGTGATACCTTCTACCCTCTCCGGATTTGAGCCGGGAACAAAAGCAGTTGGCGTGGCAACAGGCAGCGAGGTGTGTACCGGCACAGTAACTATTGAGTAGCAGGTTTGGTAAGGCCAAAAGGTCTGAGCGAGTATAGGTAGGAAAATAAAAGGGGTTTGTGAGCATGAAGCTTACAAACCCCTTTTCTCTTGAAAACCTTTTACGGCGGATAGAAGGAAACTCTATGTTTATTGATGCCATAAGGCTTTAATTATTCGCGCGTGATTACTTTCTATGAAAGCTTTCTGTTTTTCAATCCAACGTTCTTCTGCACTGCTGATAAGTCCCCGCCTTACGCATTCTTCAAGTTCGTCCTCGTCAAGCACGCGGATGCTGCCCTCAGGTGCAATCCAGACATCCACAATCAGGTCAAGGTATTGAACACACCGGTCGGTTATAATGACATTCTTTACGATGTGAAAAAGGGTGCCGATGAGCTGCATTTCAGGGCCAAACAGCCGCCACACCACATAGCCTCGGTCCGTCCAGTAATGGGCAAAGGTGGTTGAACCGGCAGGGATGACGATATCCTTTATAGTGCCCTCTTTTTCCGAGTGGAAAGATACCACCAGATAGTTGGCGTTACGGTGCAGCACACTACAGAGAAACCGCTGTGTCTCTTTATTCTTGTGCTCTTTTATTTCTTCGATGATAGACATAAATGTATAAACGAGTCATTGCAAACGAGTGAGTCGAAGCCCAGAGGTAACGAAGGGGAAGCGAGCTTTTTTTGAAGATTGCCACGTCCCGCGCTGCGGGACGTGGCAATCCCAGGTCGTTTAATGCGATTACCACGCATCCCGTGGATGATCGAAATGACACGTTACTTTGATTTTATGTTATTTCTTGACAAAACACCCCTAACCGTTTAAATGTCCGCTGTTTTTCGTATTCTCCTATACGCGCTTTGTTAACCAGTTCTTTCAAAAACCTGATGGATCGGTCATATGCCTCGCGGTCCACCGGATAGGGATGGCCATCTTTGCCGCCATGCGCATAACTGAATCGCGCGGGATCCCGGAAGGACACCGGCGCCCCGTAAACGAGCTCCGAGAGCAAAGACAACGCCCGCAGGGTTTTTGCACCCACGCCGCGGATGCCAAGTAACTCCTCAAAATTTTGCGGATGCATTTCGTAGGTTTTCAGCAGTATCCGGTAAAGATTGTCTGAATTAATTTCGTCTTTTAATACCTGGTGATGAGACGGCAGTTCCAGGGTTTGGAGCTTTTTCATCTCGCCAATAACGGTTTCGGGCGATTCCGTTGCCAGAATTCGACAGGCTGTTCGGTTTGCCTCACTCTCTTCGGCAACCAGATTGAGCGTTTCCCCGCGAACTTCACAGCAGACTGCCTGGTGGGGCTCGCAGACGAAATCAATGGTCTCCGTGCACAGCCAGTGATAGCGTCGGGCATAACCGGTTGCGTCATTCATGCCCTGCTGCACCACCGCCCATTTTCCGTCGCGATTAAAGAACATGACATGGTGGTAAATCTGGTAACCGTCCTGCACGGCGGCGCTGTCAACCTTCGCCGCCATGCGGCTGGCATATACCAGCGGTTCCGCGGTAACGCGCAGATATTCGCCAAAATTCCTGATCTCGTCCGGCGTGCGCCGCGAAGCACTTCCCTTGCCGCCGCAGATAAAAAAACCGATTTCCTTTTCCATCCCCTTGATGCCTTCTTTCAGGGCGCCGCATACGGTTGTGGTGAGGCCGCTTGAATGCCAATCAAAACCCAGCACGCAGCCGAGCGCCTGAAACCAGAAAGGATCTGCAAGCCGTTGCATAAGAACGACTGAATCAAATTCATACAGCATAAGACGCACGATTTCTCGGGCGAGTTTTTTCATGCGTTCAAAAAGCCAGTGCGGCGCTTTGCCTGAGTGAAGGGGAAGGTGCGCAATGCCGGTCTTCATGTTTTTCATTTAGAATCTTACAGAATGCAGTAAAACATTATTGGGTTATAAGGTCTATGAATAATGGAAGCAATTACATCATTGCATTCGCTGCCTGTAGTTAAAGGAGAGATTCTTCACTTCGTTCAGAATGACACGTTTCAACATTCTGCTCAGTTACTTATAGGTTTATCAATGGGCTATTTTTCCCCCTGAACAGAGAACAGCGATGGAAACGGTGTTGATGGTTCGTCATCTTTTCGGGTTCAAGGTATAAAAAACGCGTTTGTCAAAATCATGCGAACGAATGAAGGCCGCTTTTTCAAGCTTTACCAGAATACGTGTCGCCCGCCGCAGGGATATATTTGCATGCTTGCAAAAATCCGTCGCCGTGATTTTTTCGTGCTGGCGCAGGTAATCAAGCAATCGTGTTTCATGGCGATCAAGGTCTTTCTTTCGCACCCTGGTTGCAGGGCCTGCGTTCAGAATGCGTGCCGTCTTTTTTGATGCGGGAAGGTTTTTATCGGCGACTCGGACATATACGCGGGGGGTTCCCTGCGGATCAATGACCATGTGCTTTTCAGCGCTGGATGCGACAATAACCCACAACACCGTTTTCCCGCTGACTGAAACGGCTTTTATGTCAGATTCTATGCTGGGCAAACAATGGCTGCGGCCTGCCTCCCTAATCAATGCCGCATCTTCTTCCGCGTTATCAATGCCAACCACCATACCCTCATCATCAACACCGATGAGAATATTCCCGCCACGCGTATTTGCCAGCGCGGCCATTTCTTTTGCCATTTTATACGGCGCAGGAACCGCGCGTTTGAACTCGGTATGCGTCCCTTCGCGGTTTTTAATGAGCGCCAACAGGTGCGCAGCGAGGCGTGCATTCTGCTGCATAGGCTATTTAATGGCCGAGGAGCAGAGCCGAATCCCTCGGCTTCTGAGAAAATGACTGATGCATAAACCCAGAGTTGCAACTATATCTGGCCTGCTGTTAATAATAAAAATGCTGTCGCTAATATGGTACGTATCCCCGCTCAGCCGCTCTACAGCAGGCAGCGGAGCACGGGGGTTTGATGCGCGCCGGCAAAGTTCATCCTTAAACAGTTCGGCTATTTTGTCTTTCATGCGAAGATGGGTATCTTCCAAAAAAATACTGCACTGCGGACGCAGTGCTTCAATGCGGTCAAAAAATGCGGCAATCTCGCGCTGATCAACATGCTTGGGCGGGGATGATTTTGCCTCTACATATAAAAGGGCACCCTCGACCATAGATAGCACATCATAATCTCCCCCTGCTCCAATATCTTTGATGCGGATTCCCCAGACAGCCGGGCAGTGAAATTCACGGATCAGGACCTGCGCAACCAGCCATTCAAATATATCGCCAAAACTTCTGATGCCCTGCTGCATAATACGGTAGGTCTGGCGTCCGGTTGGTTCAATCAGCGACCACTGAACGAGGAGTTTGAGATAGCGCCGGGCAGTCGCTGCGGAACAGTAGCGGACTAAATCGCTAAGCCGTGCGCCATCCTTGAAGCGTATCACGTCGCGCAAAAAAAGCCGAAACGAGTATTTCTTCAGATACTGGTAATAGTCATCAACGGCCCGCTCGTCGCCGATTGCCGGCAGCAGCAGCCCCTTTGATGAGTTAAAAAAAAGAATCTTAAACCCTCTGCGCGCCAGTGCCTGGGTAATGGCTGACGAATCTTTTTCAAGAGCATGTGCCATACGTAAAATTTATCACCTTTAGGATATTATGGCAACCCATGCCTTGTCTCGGGATTTCCCCTAAAAATCAACCCTGAAATACCGTTGCACCGCACAAGAACACAATAATGCAACGGGAATGCTGTGGAACATCAACACCATGAGCATCTGGGGTAGTGTATCGCCGCAACACAACCATCCGTGCCGGGAACACGGCAGGTGCCGCTATATTCTGTGGTTCCAGACCACCGTGCATCACCGGTGGCGAAGGCGCTACCGGCTGCCTGCCCACAACAGGATGCGCACAGTGAATTACGCTGTTTCTTAACTTGACTATTAAGATGTAAAAATATAAAAGAGGATAAACGAATTAAATTTTCTTAACGGGTGCCCATGAATTTGTTGCTGTGTTTTACGCTGGGTCTTTATTTTATGTCCCGAAGCGTTTTGCGTGAACAATTTTTTTCACAGCGTGCTCATTTTTGGGTCACTACTGTTTTGATTAACACCACTATATTATGAAACAAACTATTCGACAGATTGTAGAGCAGGCACTGGCGCAATCTCAGGGTGAGGGACTGCTGGCCGGCGTGTCAGTTCCTGAATTTAGCGTTGAGGTGCCCAAAAATGCGGCTCATGGAGATTTTGCCACCAATGTTGCCATGCTCCTTGCCCCCTCGGCAAAAAAAGCTCCGCGGGATGTTGCCAGGATATTGGTGGATAAGATTGAAAAGAATGCCTCGCTGTTAGAACGTGTTGAAATTGCCGGCCCGGGGTTCATTAATTTTCATTTAAAACCTGCGGCCTGGCACCGAGCTCTGGAAGAATTGGAGAGCCAGGGGGAGCGTTTTGGATCGTCATCAGCAGGCCGCGGTGTGCGCGTGCAGGTTGAATTTGTCAGCGCCAATCCAACCGGCCCGCTGCATGTGGGGCACGGCAGAGGAGCTGCCCTTGGCGACGCACTCGCAAATATTTTGTCATTTGTCGGGTATGAGGTGCAGCGCGAATACTATATCAATAATGTCGGCACACAGATGCAGAACCTTGGCAGGTCGGTGTATTTGCGCTACCAGGAGCTTTTAAAAAAGGAAGTGGTATTCCCCGACGAGCTGTATCAGGGAACGTATATCGTTGATATAGCAAAGGAAGTGATACTGAAATACGGGGAACGGTATCGTGAAGCGACCGAGCATGAAGCAATACCATTTTTTAGTGCGTTTGCGGCAGATATTATTCTCAAGGGTATTCAAGATGATTTGGAGATCTTTGGCGTCAGGTTTGACAACTGGTTTTCGGAACAGGTACTTTTTGAGCGCGGCGCCGTGCAACAGTCTTTGCGTGAGCTTAAAGACCGTGATTTGGCATACGAACATGAAGGGGCACTCTGGTTTAGAACCACCCGCTTTGGCGATGAAAAAGACCGGGTTATCGTGAAAGAGGATGGGAACACCACCTATTTTGCCTCAGACATAGCGTATCATCGGGATAAGTTCAGCCGCGGATTCAACCGGGTCATTGATATCTGGGGTGCTGACCATCACGGCTATGTGCCGCGCATTCGCGGGGTCCTTCAGGCGCTGGGGATTCCGGCTGATGCGTTTACCGTGATACTGGTGCAGATGGTTAACCTTCTGCGTGGCGGTGTGCCGGTAGCGATGTCAACCCGATCCGGTGAATTTGTGACCTTACGCCAGGTTGTTGATGAGGTCGGCAAAGATGCAGCCCGTTTTATATTTCTCACCCGGCGTTCGGATGCCCAGCTTGACTTTGACCTGGAGGTGGCAAAAAAACAGAGTGATGAGAATCCCGTTTACTATGTCCAGTACGGCCATGCGCGCATCTGCAGCATTATGTCCTTTGCTCGCGAGAAAAATATTCACCTGCCGTCGGCAAGAAACGTCAATTTATCTCTGCTGGCAGCCGTGGAAGAGATCGATCTTATTAAAAAGCTTTCGCAGTTTCCGGAAATTGTTCTGGGAAGTGCACAGGCCCTTGAACCGCACCGCATTGCCGTGTATTTAATGGATCTGGTGGGACAGTTTCACAGTTATTATGGCAAATATCGCGTCATCAGCGATGACCTTGAATTGAGCACCGCCCGCCTCTGTCTCATTAACGGTATCCGCCGGGTGCTGAAAAATGGTTTGCAGCTTTTAGGCGTAGCTGCTCCTGAAAAAATGTAACCCACGCACGCTGCTTATGAAACGTGAAAAAGAAATCGGGAAAAGTTTTTTGAGCGGCACAAAAGGGGGTATTATATTTATCATTGGCTCATTAGCAAGCATCGCGTTATTTTTTATTATGGCGAGATTTTTTGATTTCGTGGTCAAAAAAACCGAGTCTGAACCACCGCGCACTATTCTGCCGTTTACTGAGCCTCAATCTCCTTCTGTGCCCTCTGGCGGTTCCGCCGGCGGTTCTCCACATGATGATTCTTCGCTCAAGCTTAATTTTTATACTGCGCTGTTGCAGAATAATGAAGACGTTGCCCACACCGCCTCGTTGAATAAAAAGACCGAAGCAAAATCTCCGCAGGCAAAGCCGCTCCCGAACGCTGCCGCGCAGGAACAACAAGTCGCACCAGCAGATAAAAATACCGCAGCGCAACGGCCGGTATCGCCCCAAGCCTTTTTCCTGCAAATGGGAGCATATCAAAAAACAGCAAAAGCACAATCAGTGGTAGCTGTATTGCGCAGCGCCGGATACCATCCCTATACGGATACCATTACGGTGCCGGGAAAGGGAACGCTCGTCAGGGTCAGGATAGGACCGTTCCAGGATCTCTCTATAGCGCAAAACAAAGCCGCCGAGATAGAAAAAAAGACAAAAATACCGGTCGGCATCACCAGACAATAACACTGTGTTGGCGCGTGCTTAGTGCCGAAAACCGTTCATCATGCGTCAACCTAAAGCACAGAGGAGATGGGGCTTATGTCTGAATATGGGGTAGTCTATATTACCGCGTCATCTCAGGAAGAAGCAGAAAAAATTGCCGCGCATCTTGTTGCGACACGACTTGTGGCATGCGTTAATATTTTCCCCGGGATTCAGTCGTTGTTCTGGTGGGAGGGAAAACTTTGCAGGGAACAAGAAGTTTTCATGATGGCTAAGACCCGCGCATCACTGTTTGGACACGTGTGTGACGAGGTTAAGAAACTGCACAGCTACAAGGTTCCCGAGATCATACTGCTGCCGATTGAGGAAGGGTCTGCTGATTATCTGCAGTGGATAAAATATGAAACCAAATAAAACGAACCGCCGCAAACCGTGTGCGGCTGCATGCCGTTCGCGACGCGCCGTAGTTAGCAGGCTGTTGTAATAGTGTCATTCCAAACACAGTGAAAAACCTCAACTGCAGCACCAATGACGGAATTCACTACGTTAGCAATGCATCATCTGTTAGCGCAGACTTTATAAAGTCACAATTACAATTGCCGGCGCGTAAAGCCAAGCGGTTCCACATATCACGAAACCCGTGGTCATATTTCATTACGTGTGCAGTGGGCAATTAACACTTATAAGAAAAAGGAGGTGACCATCAATGAGAGAAGAAAAAGTAGGGGAAGTCATGAAATTTTTTGCCAAGCCCGGTGTCGCGGCCATCAAAGTAACCAGCGGCGTTATAGCAGTCGGAGATAAGATCAAAATTAAAGGACACACCACGGATTTTGAAGATGTTATTGGCAGCATGCAGATTGAAAATAAGGCCGTGGAAAAAGCCACAACGGGTGATCTCGTGGGCATAAAGGTCAAGGAACGAGTTCGTGAAGGTGATGAAGTTTTAAAGCTCGTTGATTAGCAGCAGATGAGGGAGGGTTTATTTGTAATAAGGACGTTCCCAAAATATTTTATTGATGGGGATGGAAAAGCGTCTGAGGGTTTCTCACTGCCACCACCCAACCGCCGGTGCGGGGAACACGGCAGGTGCTATTATATTATGCAGTCCCCAGACCCCTGCATTGCCGTTGACGAAGGCTCTACCGGCTGCCTGCTTTGGTAATTTCTTGACAAAAAAAATGCTCAATGATATGTAAAAAGTTCGCTTAAAAAGTAATGAAGTTCATGCTTGTCAATTTGTCAGGTAGGTGTATATCCTTTGTCAACATGACAGCGAGTTGAAACACGGTTTATTCCCACTTTTGTACCACAAGTTTTTAACTGCTTGTAATTACTTTATAATACTTTAAATAAGAATTATAGTTTTGGCATATATTGTGCCCCATCTTTTAGTGCAGTCCTTTCTTCAAATATCCTCGCAAGAGGCTCAATATATATTGTGATCACCTGTGATCACCGGCTATTCAGGCAATGCGTAATAAATTCCCATTAAGAAAGATGAAAGAAAGGAGAATAGTGTTATGGCAGATTTTATGATTCCGACTCAATTTGGTCTCAGTGAAGAGCGCAAGATGATGCTCGAAACCCTGAAAAAGTTTAAAGAAAAAGAGTGTCCGAAGGACAAAATTGCTGAATGGGATGAACATGACCATTTTCCCATGGAGGTCTGGAAGAAACTTGGCCAGGAAGGTTTTTTGGGCGCGTGCTTTCCTGAAGAGTACGGCGGAACCGGTGGAAACATTATTGATGAAACACTCATTACCGAAGAGATTTCCAACAGCTTTTCTGCTATGGGCCTTTGCTACCTGACGGGTGTGTGCTTTGGCGGCATGTCCATCCTCAAATACGGCACTGAAGCACAAAAGCAAAAATATCTGCCCCCGCTTATTGCCGGCGACTGGAATTTTGCCCTTTCATTGACTGAACCCGGCGGCGGCACGGATATTCTTGGCGCGCTTAAGTCCAGAGCTGTCGAGCAGCCTGATGGAACCTTTATCGCCAATGGCGCCAAGATTTTTACCACCGGTTTGCATGCGGCAAATACCGATGTGTTTATTGCCCGCACCGATGACGTTCCCAATAAACCCGCCCGCGGGCTTACCATCTTTCTTATTGACCGGGACAACATCGGCCAGCAGGAATTAGACGGCGAATTGCTGAATCAGCCGTTTTGTAAAGGCGTAACCTATAACAAGATTAAGAAACTGGGAAGTCATATTCTGGCATCCTTTGAAGTTGCATTTGATGATGTCAGGCTGACCAAAGATCAGATACTGGGCGAGCGCGGCGCCGGATGGTATAATCTGCTGGCAACCCTCAACAACGAGCGCATTGTCTGCGCGGCAATTTCTGTGGGACTTGCCCAAGGATGCCTTGAAGAGGCCAATCAGTATGCAAAAGAGCGCGAAGCATTTGGCAAGCCGATCGGACAGTTCCAAGCGATTCAGCATCAGCTTGCTGACATGGCAACAGAAATTGAACTGGGGCGCCTGATCACCTATAAAGCGGCATGGATGCAATCCATGGGAATTGAATGTGGAGTTGAAGCGACTATGGCAAAAATGTACACTTCTGATATGGCATTCCGCTGCACCGACCGCGCCATGAGAATCCTTGCCGGATATGGATTCACCATGGAATACCATATCCAGCGATACTACCGAGACATCCGCCAACTGGTTTTTGCGCCGATTACCAACGAGATGTCCCGGAACTTCATCGGCCAAGTCATGCTCGGCCAGAACAAATCCTATTAATGAGGAATGCGAATAATTCCCCCCGGACGGCTCACAGTCAGGGGGGAATTATTGTTTTGCATCGTTTAAAACGAGCCGGCGCCACAGGGCGCTATGCCTGAAAGGGTAACACCGGCATAATCATGTGCACCAGTTAAACGGCTGGTTCCGTGTCGTTGTAAATAACAGACAATAACTGATAACAAAGGAGGCTCAACCATGGAGCAGAAATTTAACACCAGCTTAATTTCTGGATTTGGTCCCCAAAAGTTAATTGCGGATCTTACCTTTGAAGAAATGACGCCCGGTTTTGACTGCGGCGGCGGCACCTATAAAGTAACCGCCGAAGAAGCAGAGAAGTTCAGAAAACTCATGGGCGATACTAACACCTATCCGGCCGGGGTCGTGCCGGTTGGCATGATTTACATTTTCGGCCTGAGGATCTGCTGGGACCGCAAAGTATTCATTGACGGCGCAATACGGGCCGGCGACAAAATAGTTTTTTATAATCCGGCGCGGGTGGGTGACACCATTACCACCAAATTATCCATTGCGGATAAGAAGGAAGTCACTAAAGACGACAAGGTGAGACGGTACCTTTACATTGATATGAAGGCAACCAATCAGAACGGCGAAAAGATCACCGATATCCAGATGAGCTTCTTGATGCCGGTTAAAAAATAGCACCATGCATAAGCATCCCATTGCACCACAAGGAGGATAGTATGAGCACCATAAATTTTGCCACTGTGCAGGTTGGCGACAAGCTGCCAGCTAAAAGTTTAACGGTAACGCAGGAATTCATCAATCAGTATGCCGACATCTGCGGCGATTATAATTCCATTCACGTTGATGTCGAGGGAATGAAAAATCACCCGATTTTCAAGGGCACCATTGCCCATGGCACCATTAATGTGGAACCGGTGCTTCAGGCAATCGGTGCAATCCAGGGAACGGGATGGCCGGTCGCAGGAACTAAGATTGATCTCCAGTTCAGAGCTCCCGTACGCCCCGGCGATACGATTACCAGCAACCTGGTCGTCAAAGAAAAAAAGACGGAAGGCGGCAGGAATATACTGGTGTGCGATATGACGATTGCAAATGCCGCAGGCAACTGTGTGCTGGGCACGGTTGAGATTGTCATCCCGTAATCGGCAGCAGGTGCGGTATAGGTTTGCCGCCGCGATGAGCAGTGCGGTGCGAACTGCGTTTTTGAGAGCTGCACAACGATGGCGCGGCGTTATGAGCGGTTACGGGTACTGGATAAATCAGAACAGTTGTCTGGTATAATTTTTTAATGCATCTGGAGGATACTCAATGAAAATAAGCAAGGACACCAAAATTGATCTGTTCACACGCATGGTAAAAATCAGGACCTTTGAAGATGAAACTAATAAGATTTTCATGGCAGGCAAGGAAATGCCGGGTTTTCTGCATTTGTCGCAAGGTGAAGAAGCGGTTGCGACCGGAACCTGCAGCAACCTGAACATTGAAGACGCCATTTATACGACTCATCGCGGACACGGCTGCATCATTGCAAAGGGCGCAGACCTGAAGCCAATGATGGCGGAGCTGTTCGGCCGTATTGACGGCTGTTGCAAGGGCCGCGCAGGGTCCATGCACTTTGCCGATGTTAAGACTGGTTGCATGGGATCAAACGGTGTGGTGGGCGAAGGAATGCGGCTTGCCATCGGCACCGCATTTGCTCAGAAATACAAGAAAACCAACAATGTGACAGCAGTGTTTTTTGGCGAGGGCGCAACGGGAACCGGTTCATTCCATGAATCATTCAATATGGCGGGAACACTGAAGCTGCCGGTAATTTTCGTATGCAGCATTAATCTCTATGCGCAGATGACCCACAAATCGGTTCACATCGCCATTGAAAATGTCGCCGATCGCGCCGTGGGGTATGGGGCGCCGGGTGTTACCATTGACGGCAATGATGTAGAGCTGGTGTATGAGGAAGTTGCCAAGGCGGTAAAGCACTGCCGCGCGGGCAAAGGCCCCTATATGGTCGAATGCAAGACCTACCGTCACCACGGCCACTTTATTGGCGATCCGTGCAACTACCGGCCGGCCGGAGAGCTGGAAGAATGGTTGAAAAAAGACCCCGTCGTCCTCTATGAGAAGAAGCTTCTTAAGGAAGGGGTGCTGGATGAAAAGGGCGTTCAGGCGATAAAAGACGAGTGCCAGAGACTGGTTGATGAAGCAGTCGCGTTTGCGCGCCAAAGCCCGCAGCCTGATATTGAAGAACTCTACAAAGATATTTTTGCTTGATCGTTCCGCACCGGACATGATGCAGGCGAAATGTGAACCATTATTTACTGGAGGATATATCCTATGGGAAAACCGATAATGTTTCAGTGGGCAATCAATCATGGAATTGCAGAAGAGATGCGCCGTGACCCGACCGTTTTCATCATCGGCGAAGATGTCGGCAAACCGGGCGGACCGTTTGGTGTGACGCGCGGCATTTATGAAGAATTCGGCCCAGAACGGGCAGTTGACACGCCAATCAGCGAGGGTGCGATTGTGGGCCTGGCAATTGGTGCGGCAGCGGCAGGGCTGCGGCCGGTGGCTGAAATCATGTTTATGAACTTTATCACCCTGTGCGTTGAGGAATTATATAACCAGGCATCCAAGATGCACTGGATGTTTGGCGCCCAGGTTAAAGTGCCGATGGTGGTGCGTGCCATGACGGCGGGCGGATACGGAGCCGGTCCGCATCATTCATCATCGCTTGAAGCCTGGTTCGCACATATGCCGGGTTTGAAGGTCGTTATGCCCAGCACGCCGGTCAATGCCAAGGGACTCATGAAAGCGGCTATTCGCGATGACAACCCGGTGCTGTATGTGGAGCCGCTGTCTTCCTACCGAATTAAAGCTGAAATTCCTGAAGGCGATTACGTCACGCCGATTGGCAAATGCGAGATCGTCAAAGAAGGAAGTGATATTACCATCGTCAGCGTTGGCCGCATGCTTACCGAATCCCTCAAGGCGATTGACCAGCTTGCCAACGACGGCATCAAGGCTGAACTCATTGACCTGTTGACGGTGAACCCTCTTGATATGGAAACCATCTACGCATCGGTGAAAAAGACGCACCGTCTGGTTATCATTCATGAGGCTAAACAGACCATGGGCATAGGCGCTGAAATCGCAGCCTCGGTGCAGGATACCGTGTTTGACTGGCTTGACGCTCCGGTGGCACGCGTTGCCGCTCCCTTTACCCACATCGCTTTTCAGCCCAAGCTTGAGCAGCATTACCTGCCTGATGCCGGAAAACTGGTTGCTCAGGTGAAGAAAATGATGGGTTGATTGTTCAGCACCGCAGATGTGACCACAAAGAAAGGAGCATTTATGGCAATTGAAGTCACCATGCCCAAACTTGGGCTCACAATGGAAACCGGTAAAATCACCGAGTGGAAGAAGCAGGAAGGCGAGCAGGTCAAAAAGGGAGAAATCCTTCTGGTGGTAGAAACGGAAAAGATCACCTATGAAGTTGAAGCGCCCGGCGATGGCATACTGCACATTGTTGTTCCCGTAGAAGGCGAAGTGCCGGTTGCAGCGCTGATCGGCTATCTGGCAGCAGACCAGGCAGAGTATGATAAACTTGTTGCCGGGGGTGCTCCGGCCGCGGCAGCGGCAACACCGGTTGCAGCAGCGCCAGCCGCAGCTGCGGTTATGGCGCCGGCAGCAGCGCCCGCAGCCCCACGTGCACCGGGTGAGCGCGTAAAAAGTTCACCCTATGCGCGGAAGCTGGCGCAGGAAGCGGGAATAGACATTGCACTGGTGCCCGGCACCGGTCCTGAAGGCAGAGTCGTGGCGCGTGATGTTGTGGCATTCAAAGACAGCGCACCGCGTATCAAAATGACGCCGGTTGCGGAAAAAATGGCCGCCGATCTGAAATTAGACGTTTCTCAGATTGTGGGCACCGGTCCAGGCGGCAAAATTACTAAAGAAGATATTGAACAGGCCGTGGCGCGACAAAAGGCGCCTGAGGCTGCGGCCGTGGCTCCTGCTGCGCCAAAACCTGCTGTTGCTCCCGCCGCAGGAGACAGACTGGTCAAACTGACCGGGATGCGCAAGGTTATTGCACGCAAGATGCTGGAGAGTTGCAACCAGGCTGCTCAGGCATACATGACCAACGGCGTAGATGCGACCGCGATCCAGGAATTCAGAGAACAGATATTGCCACTTGGCGAAAAAAAATACAAGGTCAGAGTTACGATCACGGATATCATGATGAAAATAACCGCCGCGGCCATCAGGCGGCACATGATTATCAACACCCGCTGGACTGACGAGGGCATTCTCTGGCTTAACGACATCCATATGGGAATGGCAATGGCGCTCAAAGACGGCCTTATCGTGCCGGTCATCAGAAACTGCGACCAGAAATCAATCATTGAGATTGCAAAAATTCGCACCGAGTTGATTGAGAAGGGCCGTTCCGGCAAGCTCGGTCCTGACGACATGAAGGGTAGCACGTTTACGCTTTCGGCGATGGGCATGTTTGGCACCGAGTTGTTCACCGCCATCATCAACCAGCCGGAAAATGCGATACTCGGCGTGGGCGCTATTATTGACAAACCATGGGTGGTCAATAAACAGATTGTTGTCAGGCCCATCATGAATGTTTCTCTGACATACGATCATAGAACCATTGACGGGGCCGAGGCAGGCCAGTTTCTGCGCACCTTAAAGGAACTGCTGGAGAACCCCATGATGATACTGGCAGAGTAAAAATGGTTTTCAGCGGGCGTGGTCAGCAGCTCTGCGCGGCTGTGCCGGCTGATTGCGGATAGAGTATTTTTTTACAGGGAAAGGAAATCAGGATATGGCGGTAAATGTAACGATGCCCAAACTTGGGCTTACGATGGAAACCGGAAAGATTACCGAATGGAAAAAGAAAGAAGGAGAGCAGGTCAATCAAGGTGAGATATTGCTGGTCGTCGAAACAGAAAAAATCACCTACGAGGTAGAGTCGCCGGCGACCGGGATTCTGCACATCATTGTTCCCCAGGAAGGCGAGGTGCCGGTGGCGGAGCTCATTGGCATTATCGCCGCGGACAAAGCTGAATATGACAAGCTGGTCGCGGGCGGTGCTCCGGCTGCAGCCGCAGCTCCGGCGCCGGCTCCTTCAACCGCAGCGCCAGCGCCTGCCGCACCTGCCGTTGGCTTGGTGCATGTGGTTGTCATCGGCGGCGGCCCGGGCGGATACCCGGCAGCAATCCGTGTTGCGCAGCTCGGCGGCAAAGTTACGATTATTGAAAAGGATGAGTTTGGCGGCACCTGCCTGAACCGCGGCTGCATTCCGACAAAGTCCCTGCTGCAGTCTGCCGGCGTCTATCATCTCGCCAAGGAAGCCAAAATATTTGGCATCAATACTGCGGGGGCACGCGTTGATTTTCCGGCGGTTATGGCGCGCAAAAACACCGTGGTAAAGCAGCTCGTGGGCGGTCTGGGCGGTATATTAAAAAGTCACGGTATGACAATCATCAAGGGCACGGGGGAAATTGTTGATGCCAAGACCGTGAAAGTAAAAGAGACCGGCGAGACGATCAAAGCTGATAAAATTATAATCGCAACCGGATCAGTTCCCAGCAAAGTCCCTATTCCCGGCATTGACCTGCCCGGCGTGATCAACTCTGACGGCGCGCTTTCGCTTGAAAAACTGCCCCAGAGCATCCTCATTATAGGCGGCGGCGTTATCGGCATGGAATTTGCGCAGATTATGCGGCGCATGGACGTCGCAGTAACGGTGGTAGAAATGCTGCCGCAGATTCTGCCGACGGAAGATGAAGAGATTGCCAAGACGTTTGCCGGCATGATGCAGAAAGAAGGCATTGAAATTCATACCGGCACGACGGTCAGCAAGATTGAGGCAAAGGGCGACAAAAAGCTGGTCTTCTTTGGCGACAAGCAGCAAGAGGTGGATCTGGTGCTGGTGGCGGTCGGCCGCTCGCCATACACTGAAGGGCTCGGCCTTGACAAGGTCGGCGTTGCTATGGAAAAGGGATTTGTAAAGGTGAATGAATATCTTGAGACCAGCGTGCCCGGCATTTATGCCATTGGCGATGTCATCGGCAACTATATGCTCGCCCATGTGGCAACGGCAGAAGGCGAAACCGCGGCGTTGAACGCCCTTGGGCACAAGCATAAAATGAGCTACCGCTCGGTGCCGCGCGCCGTTTACACCAACCCCGAAGTGGCAAGCGTCGGCATGACCGAGAAGGAAGCAAAGGCGAAATACGGCGACGTGCTAATTGGACGATTCCCGTTTGTGGGTTGCGGCAAGGCGCTGGTAATTAACGAAACCGGCGGTCTGGTAAAAATTATTGCCGACAAGAAATACGGAGAAGTGCTCGGTGTTGCCATTCTTGGCCCGCATGCAACCGACCTTATAAACGAGGCGGCGCTGGCTATTCAAATGGAAGCCACGTTTGAGGAAATAGCGCACACCATCCACGCGCATCCCACCATTGCCGAGAGCATTATGGAAGCAGCGCTGGATGTGGATGGCAAAGCAATCCATATGCCGAAGAAGAAAAAGTAACAATTACTGTATCAGAATCAACAGGCTGCACGGGAAGATTTACCCTGCAGCCTTTTTTATTTGACACCATGCATTGGTAACATATATTATTTGTCCAGCGTGTTTTTGGGATAACTGGAGAACGATGGCACCACACTCATTGGATACCAATAACCATATTGGGGCAAAGAAAAGATAAAGCTGTTTTTCTCTCATATAAACTAAAATTTATAATCAGGGTCTTGAAAGCAATAATTCATCAGAAAGGAGGTGAAAGGAAAGATTTTTTAAGGAAACACCAAAAAAAGCTTTTTCAAAAATTGGCTGGCTGAGCATAGTCTGGTTGCGGGAAATACCAACGTTTATATTTTAACCCTTCATTGAAGGAGGTAGTGTATGAAACGATGCATGTTATTATGTGCAACATTTTTATGTATGTTCTCGGTCTTGATTGCCGTCACTAGCGCCCAGGCTAATTATATGGACAAAAATATCGCCACGGGACAGGTTCGGATTGTTTACAAAAGCCCTTCTCCAGTGGCTTGTGAAGCTTTTATTATTGGTGTGGGTACGGCAATGTCGAGGTCTGATTATGATAACATGGCAAACCAGATGGCTAACAACTACGGTTATGTTGTCGTCATCATGGACCATAATCCCGGCAACATGGTCAAAACCGATCCAATTAAATACAGAAACTGCGCGCTGGATATCAAAGCTAATTTATTAAACTGGCTTTCAGGAACCGGCTGCACCTCAATTTCCCATTGGATTCTTGGCGGACATTCTGCCGGCGGTCAGGCCGCGCACAATGCAATTTCCAGCGACCCCGGTCTTGCCGATGCTGTTTTCAGCATAGATCCCTATAATATTGAGGGTGCTGGTCGGGTTCTCGGACCAGCTTTGTATTGGGGGTTTAATGTAACAACCTGTTTTGTTGAAAAAACCGATGCCGCTGAAGCCGCTTATTATTATACTGACGGTCCCCGGGTGTTCTACCGGGTTAAAAAGGTTTATTCGTGGGGGCCTTGCGGTTACTCGCCAAAATTTTTCCACTGCAGTTTTTGTGATGGCCATTGCCCGGGGTGTACCAATTGCATGCTAACGCCCAGCTATTTTTTTGTTGATATAGCAAACAGCGTGAATAAATTCATTACCGCTGCTTTTTATGGAACCTGGTCTAAAGCCAATCTTACCGTCTCCACGACAACACCAATGGACATATTTGTTGACACTGATGCACCATGATCATAGTTTGATCATAGTTGCGGCACTTAATGCCAGAAAACAGGTAAATTCATTTATGCTGCAATAAAAACAAACAGGGGAGCACTACACTATGCTCCCCTGTTTTAACTTCAGCGTATTGGGACCCCGAACTTTAAAACTGGGTTATCAACGACAGATGTGCCAGCTCTTTGCCGATGGCCCGAGTGAGCATGGTATCCCCGATTGAATCCCGTTCTTGAAACGTTTTACGAATCGCTTCCTTGCGGGCGTTGAGTTCCTTCATGTAATCGGGAGGACTGGGCTCCTCTTTTTTCCACAGATCAATATAGACTTTCAGATACTCAAGCGTGAGAGTCATCAGCCGTTCTTGATTCTCTGTGGTGGCATCAGCTTCGGTCGTTATCAGATATGGCGAGGCGAGCGCGCGAAACCAGTTCTCACTGCGCACGTTGGCGAGAGGAAACCACTCAAGCCCTTTCTGATATATTTCTTCCAGAGGACTCAGGTATTTTTCCATATAGGCCAGATCGCGAATGCAGTCTGCAAGGGGATACAGGTCAATGATAAAAAAGCTGCCCTTAGCGCTTTCAGCCCAATAACCGGAATAGAGCGGCAGCGCATACTCGTCTTCCGGCCAGATCATTATGGCATAGGAAGCGAGCTTTTCACGAAAATACCCCACCCCAAAGGCGATTTTTTCAAGCTTTGGCGCCTTATAGAGATACTTAAAACCGGTATATCCTTCGCCCTGCTGCTTCCAGAGAGGACGGATGTCATGTCCCCGATAGGTCTCCATAATTGAGCCGCCAAATTCTTTTAATGCCTCCTGCATTTTTTCAGCATATGGTGCAAACGTGTATTCATCGCTCATAGTGCCTCCATAATGTTAATATGGTTAAAAGAACGCATTTCTTATACCATACCTTAAAACACTCCGCATCAGATTTATTATTTCGGGAAACGATAGCCGGGGATCACGCTATTCCGACCACCGTATAAACATGAGATCCTTCATTTCATTCAGGATGACACTTTTACAACATTACCGAACCCCGTTTTATATACAGAGCTTTTCCCCCACTGTATCCATGAAATTCAGGCATACTGCATGAGAGCATAAAAACTAAATCTGCAAGAAAAAGGGAATAAAACCAGCGGACGCTTTTTTCCTCGCCAGCAAAAAATATTTTGGGAAAATCCTGCTCTTTTATATACTGGAGTTTCCTGAGTTTTATACTGCACATAGTGATAACATATTGAAATAGCT
>CAZQKW010000019.1:0-61359 GCA_964594075.1 uncultured Thermodesulfobacteriota bacterium
ATTTTATCGATATAAAAGTCGCTTTTTGCTTACTAAAAACCCAAATGATCGAAAAAATACAAGGAAGAAAAATGAGGATAACGTCTAACGCAGATCTTGAAAAACTTAAGCAGACCGGGCAGAAGCTGCTGCATCCGGAAACCATCAGGATTATGGTGGGCACTGCCACGTGCTGTCGCGCAAAAGGCGCCGATCGCGTGCTCACAGCGCTGGAGCGGGAGGCAGCAGCACAGAAATTGAACTGCACCGTAGTGCCGGTTGGCTGTATCGGCCTGTGCCATCTTGAGCCGACCGTTGAGATCCTTCAGCCTGGAAAGCCGCGGGTCGCCTACGGACCGGTTAAGCCGGAGGATGCGGCGGATTTCATCAGCGTTATTGCCGGTTCAGGAGTAGATAAAAAGCGCGCCTTGTTTAGAACTGATCAGGAATATAGGCTGCTTGATGGCGAACCCTACCGCTATGCCACAGGAGAAATTCCCGCAGCATTCAGGGAAATACCGGAGCGCAGCGAATATCCGTTCTACCAGAAACAACTCAAAATCTGCTTGAGAAATGCCGGCACTATCAATCCGGAGAGCATAGAAGAATATATTGCCATGGGGGGCTATAGCGCCCTTGTCAAAGCGCTGACGCACATGACACCGGAGCAGGTCATTGACGAGGTGACCAGATCGAATCTGCGCGGCCGCGGTGGCGGCGGATTTTCAACCGGTAAAAAATGGGCTGCGTGCCGCAATGCCCCCGGCGGACCACGCTATGTGCTGTGCAATGTCAGCGAAGGCGATCCGGGCATCGGTATGCACAAAAGCCTGCTGGAAAGCGATCCGCACACGGTTCTTGAAGGGCTGATTATCGGCGGCTATGCGATCGGCGCTGAGCAGGGCTATATTTACATGACCAGCAACTACCCGCTGGGCCTTGCACGAATGCAGCAGGCGATCAAAGAGGCAACTGCATACGGATTGCTGGGCACAAATATCCTTAACTCCGGTTTTAATTTTACGGTAACCGTGAAGGAAGGCGGCGGCGCGTATGTATGCGGCGAGTCCACCGCGCTGATGGCCGGTCTTGAGGGGAGGGTTGGCGAGCCGCGCCCGAAATATATCCATACTGCGGTAAAAGGTTTATGGGACAGCCCAAGCAACCTCAATAATGTTGAAACCTGGGCTAATATTCCGGTCATCATCGGCAAAGGCGCCGCGTGGTTTTCACAAATCGGCACGCAGGGCAGCAAGGGAACCAAGGTCATTGGCATCAGCGGCATGGTTAATAATGCCTGTCTGGTGGAAGTTCCCATGGGCACAACGTTCAGGGATATACTCCAGGATCTGGGGGGCGGCGTGCGGGCAAAACGAAAACTCAAAGCATTTCAGACCGGCGGTCCGTCGGGCGGGGTGCTTCCGGCACGTATGCTGAATCTGGCGCTTGATTATGAAGAGATGGCGCACGGGGGCACCAACCTGGGATCCGGCGGGTTTATTGCCTTTGATAACCGCGCCTGCATGGTGGATGTAGCGCGCTATTTCACTCAGTTTCTGTTGGAGGAATCATGCGGCAAATGCATCCCCTGCCGCGAAGGCGTGAAACGGCTGCTGCAGTTAATCACGTATTTTACCATGGGCATCGGCACCGAGGAGCACCTGGCTCTTATCAAGGAGCTTGCCGTTGCCATGGAAGCAGCGTCGCTCTGCGATCTGGGCAAAACCGCGCCGAATGTGGCGCAATATGCGATTCGCTATTTTAAAGATGAATTTGAGGCGCACATGCGGGGACAGTGTCCGGCCGGTGTTTGCAAGGATCTGATTCTGTATGCCATTGACCAGCAGATCTGCACTAAATGCGGGGCATGCATCAGCGCCTGTCCGGTGCAGGCGATAACCGGCGCTCCCGGAACGGTGCCAAGCCTTGATCTCAAAAAATGCATTAAATGCGGCGCCTGCAAAGAAGTGTGCGCAGTTGAAGCCATAACGACATAGGGGTAGCATATGATACAGTTTACCATAAATGGGAAGGACGTTACGGGGCCTGAAGGAGCCACCATTTTGGAGGTGGCGCGGGCACATAATATAGATATCCCGACATTCTGCCATCATGAGGCGCTTGCCCCCTGGAGTGCCTGCAGACTCTGTTTGGTGGAGGTAACCGACAATGGCCGCTCGCGGCTGGTAACCTCCTGCAGCTTTCAGGCAAAAGACGGGATTGTGGTTGTTACCGAGAATAAAACAATCAGGGCAATCCGTAAGATGCTTATTGAGCTGCTGCTGGCAAGATGTCCAAATGCCCAGGCCGTGCGCGCGATGGCTGATAAACTGGGGGTAACAGAACCCCATTTTACCATTGAAAATGAATTCTGTATTCTGTGCGGGATGTGCGTGCGGGTGTGCCGCGAAGTGGTGGGCGCTCAGGCGATAACCTTTGCGCATCGGGGAAGCAAAAAACGGGTTGCAAGCCCGTTCTTCAAGCATTCCGGCGACTGCATCGGGTGCGGAGCATGTGTGTTTGTGTGCCCCACCCAGTGCATCACCATGAATGATGTGCAGGACGCTGCGGACCAGTATGCGGACGGCGCTGAATTAACCGGCTACAGCCGAGTTATGAACAACTGGAGAACCCGTCTGCCGCTAAAGCTGTGCAAAACGTGCGGCAACCCGATAGCACCCGAATTTCAATTGCAGGTTTTGGCGCAGAAGGTTGGCCTAAAGCCCGAGGCGCTTGACGTCTGCCAGACCTGCAAGGAATAAACGGCACGGAGGTTGAATCTTGGTTTACATAGATACGCAAAAATGCACCGGATGCTGCGGCTGTGTGGATCTCTGCCCGGCAGCAGCAATTGAAATGAATCACGACGTAGTGGCGATAAACCAGAGCGTTTGCATGGAGTGTCTTATCTGCACCAAGGTGTGTCCCATGCGAGCGCCGCAGAAGATCGCCTGAAAGATTTTGCGCGTATAAGTTCGGAAATTGTGGCATGTTCAACGCGCCTATTTCCTGAACTATACCCGATGTGTGGAGAGCTTACATGAAAAAGTTTTTTGATGTTGTGATCGTAGGTGCCGGGCCGTGCGGGGCCATGGCGGCAAAAGTTGCGGCGGAAAACGGCCTTGAGGTTGCCATGCTTGAGCGCAAGACCGACATCTCGTTTATCCGGCGGTGCTGTACCGGATGTCTGGGCCTGAAAGACGAGTTTATGGGCGATATCCAACATTTTGATGACAAAACCAAACGCCTGATATTTCCACGCTACGGGTTTTCCGTCAAATATGACGGTCCTTATCAGAACATCTATGGGTTTCACCTGGTAAGCCCGCTGGGAACCAGGGTGAAGCTGGGCGATGTGAACCTGCAGAAAGCAAAAGGCAATGATGGCCGCGTGGCCGTCATGGTGGATAAAGGGCTGTTTATCAAGGGCATTGTGGACGAAGGACTGGCAAACGGGGTGAAGGGGTATTTTAACACGAATGTAGTTGATGTATGGAATGAGCCGGAGTGCGTGGTTGTCGCTGACAGCAGAGGAAACCAGTTTCGGGGCAGATTTGTTATAGCGGCGGACGGTGTGAATTCGCGTCTGGTGCGCCGGCTCGGCCTCAATGCGGGCCGCAGATGGCTGGGCACCTACAAGGATCGGGCGTGGGACCTGGAAGGTGTTGCATTTGATGAGATGGAAGCCCTTATTTTTTGTATCGGCTGGCAATGCAGCATATCGCTTGCGCCGCACGTGGATAAGAGATTTTATCACGTTGCGGCAGCAAGCTATGATTGGCGGGTGGATCTTGAGGCAGGCATGCAGGAATTTCTTCAGTCGCCAGCTTTCAGACCCTGGTTTCAACAGGCCCGCGAAGGAGGGCACCGCACGTCCTGTGTGTCAAATATCTATTCAACCATGCCGATGCCCTATAAAAACAATGTATTGATTGCCGGTGATGCAACGTGGATGCAAGAGTGCGCGATTCTGGGAGCGCTTTTGATGGGCTGGAAAGCGGGAAATTCGGTGACCCTGGCGGTTAAGCAGAAACAGTTTAATAAAGAGGGTGTCGCTGACTATATTAATTTTTACACCAAAGAACTCATTGGACGGTATGGCATGGGCGGCGGATCAGGGATTGACTTTAACGATTATTTCTCTGCAGAAGATATGGACTATCTTGCCTCATTGGTGGAAAACCCGCTGCGGGCAACGCTTGATTTTTATACGCTCTACCGAACCATTGGCAAAACCTATCTTGACTTATTTCCCCGGATTCAGGAAGAACGGCCGGACATCATGGAAAAGCTTTTTGCCATGCGCAATGTTCATCCGGAGGTGGGGCTTGAAAAACGGCGCAGAAACGGATTTCTGTCAGTAACCTGAGGGTAAGTAAGATATACCGCATCCCACCGGGGCTAAAAATACAGGTTTATCATCACGACCGCATCCGTCTCATACCTGCCAAATGTTTTGGTTCTTGAAATCTCAAGGGATAAACTTTTCTGGGCGTTTATGGCGTAGTTATGTGTCATCGCGAGCGCATACGTTTTATGTTTATCGCCCAGAGCATAATATAATGCTCTTGCTTCCAGCCGCATAATCCACCAATCTGTAAAATTCTTTTTAGTTCCCGCAGAACCCCCGATGCCCAGGGCGTAATTTTTTTTAAAAGCGCCGGCCAGTTTAATATCGCCTTCAGCCATGCCATAATAAAGCCCCAGCACTTTACTGGAATAGGCGAACCCGCCCCCGGTATTCAGAGAATAAACCAGATGGTCATCTCCATCGCCAAGCAGAGCTTGGCGCCATCCCGTATTCACTTTCCAGGAAAACGGTCTGAAAAACACGTCGCGCGGGGACAGGGACATAATATCAATCAGATCCAATGTGTTCAGTTCAAATCGGTCCGTTTCATGATAATAACGCAGCGTCGTATTAAAAAATTGTATCTGCGAGCCGCGGTCAAAGCCGGCATCGTGGTCAGCGAGCGCGTGATAGGCTGGTCTAAAGCGCAGCTCCTGAAACCATGCGCTGCGCTTTACGCCGCCGCCAAGCCCTAACCGGGCAGCATGGTGTCCGTGTTCGGGGCGGGGCGGAACCGGCGGTTTGTCAAGCGAGGGGACCGCGACGTGGAGAGCGCTGCGGGCGTTTAGCAACAATAAAAAACGGTCTGCATAGCGGGTTCGGGATAGTTTTTTTGTTGCATAGAGATATTGAAGATACTCTATAGAAAGATCAATCATGGTTATTTTTTTCTGAACGGAGAGCTGCGAATTAATGACTGCATCGGGGTTCACAATGCCGTGGCTCATTTCCGCAGCTTGTTTTTGCTGGGCAGGATCAAGCAACGAGGCAAAATGTTTTATTCTGGTAGCCATTGAGGGTCGGTAATTGGTTGCCGCGATGGCGCCAGCCTTTTCCAGCATTTTGATGGTATCTAACGGAATTACCCACCCGTGAAACTGATCGGTCAGATGAAGCGCCGGCCGGCCGGCTTCAAGCAAAAACAGGATATTGTAGGAGCAGTTCTCATCAAAAAAATAGTAATAGGAATATATGTTCTGCAGTTCCCAGATGTGCATCACCATCCTGATTACTTCGTCCGCCGAGAAGTTCAGGCGGTATTCCCAGATATCGCGCTGATTAATATCGTTATACTCTTGCACCTTCTGGTAATAGGGCAGTATTGAGTAATACCCTTTGTAAAATCCGCTTAACCCTTTGAGCGCAAATACCAGTCCGTTTTTTTCGGTCGTGAACGCTGAATAATTCACTGCCTGGGCGAGGAGCGGACTCTGCGTCTCAGTTTCTATGCTGATGAGCGTATGGCCGAACAGGGAGGCAGGATTATTCATATACGCGGCGGGAAATACCAGCGATGCCGTATGGGGCTTAATGATACGCAGTGTCTTGTGAAAGGCTTCACACGCAGCAATCGGCAGCTTTGACTCGTCAAACTGCAGTTTCTCTTTCAACCATACATAGCGGGCGATAAAACGGCAGATCGGCGGATTGTCAGGGTCTTCCGGCTCGGTAAAAAACGCGTGCACCGTTGCTTCAAGCTCTGCCTGCGGATTGCGGGCGCCCTGTGGTGAGAGAAAAAAACGGGGATCGTCAATTAAACTTTTTACCCCCTGCGGCGCCGGCCGATAATGCAGCAGGATGTGCCAGTAGCGGTCGTCGGCAAGCTTTTGCCGTTTTGCACCGTTCAGCAACCCGTCAAGGTAAACAGCCGTGCTTGTTGCTGCTCGCGCCGGCAGCACGGCAAACAAAAACCCAGCACTCAGCAATAAAAAAAGAGATATGGATTGGCACAGCAATCCATATCTCCCGGGCGCTGAACTCATCACGGAAAAATACGGTTACGTCGCGGTAACCGCAATGATATTGTTGACAACTTCCTTATCGGTTACCTGCGGCGAGGTAAAAATATGTTTAAAATTTGCCTGCAGTCTGGCATTGAACACGGGGCGCTGCCGGGCCGGAATATTCATCAACACGGCAAGGGTATCAAGCGACTCACCCTGTCCGCGGGCAATATCCTTAGCAAGATTATCCATATTTTCCGCCACAAATCGGTGCAGCATTTCGCGGCCATAGAATTGCGCGGGCTGCTGGCAATCAAGAGTTCCGGAGCTAATGCCAAAGGTTTGATTGCCAAACAGGCCATTCGTGGTGGCGGCCGCAGTCTGCGACATCAAACCCTCGTTGTTCTCAAAAAGCATGGACCCGATTCCACATCCGCAATTTTTCCGCAGTTGTGGTCCGGCATAGGCGAGGCTTGAGACTAACGCACTCAGCAATACCGCACTCAGCACTTTTTTCATGGTTGTTTTTCTCCCTTCTTATGGTTAATAATTATGGACGATAGCTTGAAACAGTGCATTGCACGTTTTGTATTATAAAAAATTTTTTCTCACTTTAAAATAAGTAGTTGCCAACTGTCAAGTAAAAAGCCAGCAGGACGTTGCCCAAAAACTGAATTTAAAAATCGGGCATGCGTCGTGAAAGCACAACATGAGCTGCCGGGGTTGTGAACGACGCAAAAACCATAGTGATGTGGCAGAGAAAAGAAGCCACGGACGGGGTGACTACTCAAGAAGTGGCTGGAGCGCTGGAAACCATGCTTGACCAGGATCTAAAAATATCTTCTGTGCTTGAAGCGGTGTTAATGGATTACGCAGGTTTGCAGAAGCCCATTGCCCCGCACTCGCGAGCGGTTAAGCAATTGGCTGCGGCAGTTAAAACCATCTCCGACGAATACATCGCTGTGAATAATCGTTTCAAGGGCGATCTGTTTAAAAATGCGGCGTTGATAAACGCCTATCTTATTTATTTCCTGCCGGCAAATCTGGTGAAACTTTTTCCTGTTCTTGATGAGCTTGTTTCGCATCCGGATAGTAACAGTTTGAGCGGGCCCGTCGTCTCTATTCTTGATCTCGGGTGTGGTCCGGGAACGTTTTTGCTGGGTGTGCTCGAATATTTTTGTGCCAGAAGGAAGAATATTTTTTCACCGGATGTTGAGCGGATTGACCTGTGGGGGATAGACCGGAGTGAAGCATGTCTGGCAACAGCGCGCCATGTTATAAACCGTTATCTTCAAGCCTCTGTGCTGCCGGCACATAGTGCCTGCGGATTGTATTTTAAAGCCGGCTCGCTTTCTTCAACAATGTTTCCGCATCCCCTGCTGCCAGCGCGCCGGGTGTTTGATCTCATCATTGCCGGCAATGTGTTAACCGAAATGAACCAGAGCGAATGCCGGAAGCTGGTGCCGATTTTTGAACGTCTGCTCTCTCCGCGGGGGGCTCTGCTGCTCATTGAACCCGGAACAAAAACAGCAGCGCGACATTTAACGAGCATACGCAACATGCTGCTTGAGCAGACCAGCCTAACCCTGTATGCGCCGTGTCTTGAGGGCGGCCCGTGCCCGTCCTTTGATAATCCCCAGGACTGGTGCCACCAGAAACTTTTCTGGTCTCCGCCGGAAATTATACGGGCTATTGACCGGATCACCGGTTTCACCAAGCACAAAGGCATCCACTTTACCTATTTTACCTTTCTAAAGGATGGTAAGCAGGTGGTATATCCTGCGGGTGATTTCCGGCGCGACCAGATATGGCGGGTGGTGAGTTATGTAATAAAAGGAACAGGCGAAGAGCGGCTGTTTATCTGCAACGGTAAAGAGCGGATTATGCTGCGCCGTCTTGCCCGAAACGCCACTGTTCACAATCAAGACTTTTCTCGGGCACGACGCGGTGAGCGCGTGATCGTAGCGGGGATGGTCAAACGAGAAACCTTTTATGAGGTCGACAAAAATACCCGGTTTACTGTTTTGAGGCACGAGCATGAGACTTAATGTTACCCTTCCCAAAGCGCGGCCGTTTGATGTGGTTGGCCTGGGGTTAAATGCGGTTGACCACCTCTGTGTCGTCCCCCATTTCCCTGAGGCTGATACAAAACTTAAGATGCTTGATTTCAGTATTCAGGGCGGTGGTCAGGCGGCAACTGCAATGGTTGCCTGCAAACGACTCGGGCTGAAAACCCGCTATATTGGGAACATCGGCGATGATGCAATGGGGCAACTCTCCCTCAGAAGCCTTATTGACGAGGGGGTTGACACCGCAGGCGTCACCGTCGTTGCCGGCGCGCGCAATCAGCTTGCGTTTATTATGATTGAGCAGCACACCGGCAATCGCACAATTATCTGGGATCGAGACCAGCGGCTGAGGATGACGCCGTCGGCGGTGCCGCAGAAACTGATATGTTCAGCAAAGGTTTTGCTGGTTGACGGCCACGATGCGGGCGCTGCCCTGCAGGCGGCACGTTATGCGAAAGCTGCAGGCATGGTGGTCATGATGGATGCGGAAACGGTAGCGGCGGAAACGAGGGAGCTTATTTCGCTGGTTGATATAGTAATCGGCGAGCAGCATTTTCCGGAAAAATTTACCGGCTTAGCCGACGGTAAAAAAGCACTGCAAACTATTGCCGAATACGGGCCGTCAGTCGTAGCGGTAACCTGGGGCTCCCGGGGAGCTCTGATGCTGTATCAGGGTGCCTTCTATTATTCACCGGCGTTTGAGATTTCCTGCCGGGACAGCACTGGTGCGGGCGATGTGTTTCACGCCGCCTTTATCAGAGCACTGTTTGAGAACTGGGACGTGGAACAGTGCCTTGCTTTTTCACATGCGGTTGCGGCACTAAAGTGCCGGGGTCTCGGCGGCAGATCATGTCTGCCGTCTTTTTCTGAGGCGCTTGCATTCATGAAAACCGCACCCCGTCGGAACTCTCAAGCTATTACAGTAGAATAAGTGCAGCACAGGATGGCGTGCGCATACCCTGCTGCAGTGACACGCGCGGCAGCATCTGCCTGCCATATCTGCAAGCACCGCGCGGGACATGTTCCCATTGTTAAACGCTCTGGTCAGATAGCGGCTTTAAGAAGTTCAAGCATTTCATTGACGTCTGTCGTGGGCAGGCTGCACGTGTAGTCCCTGCATACATATGCGGTAGCCCGTCCGTCGCATCCAGTAAAGTGTTTTGTATAGGGAGCAAGGGCAGTAATCGCCGGCGCCTGCTGGTCTGCGGGGCGAAATACCAGAACCGTATGAGGCCGAAATGTTTTCCACACCGCAGCAAGCATATGCTCGGTATCAGCCGCCGACCTGCGTCCCGTAATCACCACTTCATACGAGGGGTTAACTGCATAATCAACAGCGCTCATGAGCTGGGTGTAGGCCGATGGCAGGCTCTGAACGCTGCCGGAAAATGCCTGCGCCAGGGCAGACGCCTGGTGCTCAAAATCCGGTCTGCCGGCGATGCGCGCCAGGCGCAAAAGATTCAGCATTGCCACTGCATTTCCCGAGGGAACGGCGCCGTCATAGATCTCTTTGTGCCGCAGCAAAAGCTGTTCAGCATCATCGGCGGTAAAGTAAAAACCGCCAGCGTGCTCATCCCAGAAATGGTCAATCATAATCTGCTGCAGCTCAAGGGCGGTCTGCAGGCAGTCAGCCTCAAATGTTGCTTCGTAGAGTTCAATAAGCCCCCAGATTAAGAAGGCATAGTCGTCAACCATGCCGCTGCCCGCCGCCTCCCCAGCGCAGTAGCGGTGCAGCAATCGTCCGTCAGGCGTGCGCAGATGAGCAAGGATAAAGGACAGCGCCCGCTGGGCCGCTGCCGCATAGTGGGACAGGGCAAAAACTTGCGCTGCGCGCGCCAGCGCTGCGATCATGAGGCCGTTCCAGTCAACAAGGATTTTGTTGTCACGGTGCGGATGAATGCGCTGCTCACGCAGGGAGAACAGTTTTTGTCTGATCGTTTCAAACCGCACTTGCAGCTCATGTTCTGACAGACCGGCAGCCCGCGCATAATCACAGAATGTCCCGTTCAGGTAAAAAATGTTTGTGCCGGTCGGCTGCTGTGTTGACTCGTCGCGAAAATTGCCGGCCCGGGTAATATTAAACATGGTGAGAATTAACTCGGCTTCATCCTTCCGCAGGGCGTTTTTTATTTCATCTTCGGTCCAGACGTAGAACTTCCCTTCCCGTCCCTCACTGTCCGCGTCCTCGCCTGCGTAAAAACCGCCTTCAGGAGCGGTCAGCGCGCGCAAAACATAGGCGATAATTTCATGGATAGTCTGCCCGTAGAGCCGCTTGCCGGTTGCCTGAAACGCGTCGCTATAGGCCATGGCAATGAGTGCCTGGTCATAGAGCATCTTTTCAAAATGAGGAACCCGCCATTCCGGATCAGTCGCATAGCGGTGGAAGCCAAAGCCGACATGATCATAAATGCCGCCGCAGCGCATTTCCTGCAGGGTTTTTTCCGCCATATGCAGCGCCCGTTTATCGTTCGAGCGAAACCAGTACCGCAGCAGAAAGGTAAGGTTGTGCGGCGTGGGAAATTTCGGCGCCGCGGAAAAACCGCCGCGGCTTTCATCAAAACGCTGGGACAGTTCCTCAAACGCCTGCTGCAGAATTTTTTTGTCAAGACCGGCGCCCGGGGCAGCATGTTCTGTCTGCTGAAGAGCAGCCACAATTTTGTCACCAGAGTTCACCACATCGCGCCTTCGACGATCCCAGATTTCTTTAATTCTGGGGAGGAGGTCAAGCATGCCGACCCGACCAAAGCGGCTTTCTTTGGCGATATATGTGGCAGCGTAAAACGGCTTTTTGTCCGGAGTCATAAAAATGGTGAGCGGCCACCCGCCGCTTCCCGTGAGCATCTGACAGACGCGCATATACACATGATCAAGGTCCGGTCGCTCTTCCCGGTCAACTTTTACACAGACAAAGGATTCGTTGAGCAATTGGGCCACAGCGGGATCTTCAAATGACTCGTGCGCCATCACATGGCACCAGTGGCAGGTTGAGTAGCCAATGGAAAGAAAGATTGGCTTGTCATCGCGGTGCGCCCTGGCAAAGGCTTCCTCTCCCCACGGATACCAGTCCACCGGATTTTCTGCATGCTGGAGGAGATAGGGACTTTTTTCATGAATAAGACGATTGGAGCGCCGGTCAGAAGGCTTTTTTAAATTCTTCTGCTCGCCCGATGGCGAAGTCTTTTTTAATGTCATTGCCCGTCCTCTCACAGAGGTTTGTTGTTAAACGGCATATGCGAAAAGATTTTCTACCGGACCAGTCGCTTCGGTTTGTCGCCAAAGCGAGCAGCTGAATTTTATCCGGTATTTTTATTGTAAAACAAATTAAGGGGATGTGCCAGCGGAAGATATGCGCCGAAATCTGTTTACGGGCACGATGCAATGCATCGTGATAAACAGCACCCAACTCCGACAGGGAAAAGCAGCCGCGGAGGCACAAGGGGGCGGGTGAAAACGGTAGGGAAATTTAATTTTGTTAGTGTGGTGCGCCCTTCTCCATGTTCAAGCGGGAAGTGACAAACTGATCTAATATTTCTATGGTAGCCTTTTTCCTCAGCCCGTCAGTGAATTTGCCGAGTATTTCCACCGAACGCTTTTCATAGAGCTTTTCACGCAGCTCTTTTTCCACCGCCGCGTTAAAAGGCCGAATTTTCCCTGCCTCAAGTATCTCTTTGACCAGGATGAGATGCAGTCCCTCTTCGGTTTTAACTATCCGCGAGATTTGTCCGGCCGGCGTTGAAAAGACCACTGAATCAAGAATGGGGTGAAGCTGGCCGCGCATGACATACCCCAAGTCCTCGCCCTCGGTTGCGGCACGCTTCTCAAATTCTGCAGGGGATAAACAGCGGATTTGTTCCAGACGCGCCCGGGCCTTTTTAACGTCCTCCGGCGGGGCATAGGGTTCAAGCGGCACCATGATGTGCACCAGCCAGCGCGCCTCGGGGCCTTGCATCTCGGCTTGGTGTTCATCATAATATTTCCGCGCCTCCTCTGTACTGACCGGTTTGCGCTTGCCTTCCACCACCGCAGCCGCCATTTTGTTCACCGTCAAATCTTTTATAAGCTGCTGCCGGTATTCGTCAGGACTCGAACCGGTCATCACCAGCATGGCTTTGAATTCCCGCTCGGAGCCGTATTCTGCAACGGCCTGTTGCATGGCGCTGTTGATCTCTTCTTCCGTTGCGGTTATGCCGCGTGCGCGTGCTTCCTGATACAAAAGCTCCCGCATGATCAGATTGTCAAGGACCGCCTGGCGGGCGGCATACTGCTGTTCCTGGGGCAGACGGACTTTCCCCTTAACATCCGCATAGGGTTTGAGGAGCTGCGCCACGCCGGCTTCCACCTGATATTGGCTGATTACCACCCCGTTTACGCGGGCAGCGGGTATGTTTTTTTGAGCAGAGTTCAGAGTTTTTTGTGCCATAACACCTCAAAGGTTCGTGGCGTCAAGGATTCATAACGCCGCGCAGAAATTCTTTTAAAATAATCGAAGGTACGGACCGGATCCCTGTTTAGATGCCTTCTTTCACAATTGGCAGCACCTTTGCCTGCGGTTTCTTGATAAAATCTTTCCACGGCATGCCCGCAACAATGGCGCCGCGCACCAGACCAGCCCCATCAACATTGCCGACCGCCATGAAAGCGATGGGGACGCCCTGTTTCAGCAGCACCTTCTGGTAAATGCGCGGAGTCTGAAATTTGATTGTTTCAATGCCGCCGTTTTCAGCCTGGTCAGCCTGCACATTTCCTATTGCCGTTATCCAGAGCTCAAAAAAATCAACACTGTTCATGGGCAGATTGCCCGCATACGTTATAGAGGAATCTCCGGACATATTATAGGCGGCAACGCGGCCCTGTGCGGCAGCGACCGGCCAGATTGCATTATAAATCCACTCTTTTGACAGAATATGCGGCGATACGCAGACGTCGCCTGCTGCATAAACATCAGGCACCGTTGTTTCCTGGCGCTCGTTAACCTTTATGGTCCACTTGATTTCAGCGCCCGTCCCGTCCAGAAAATCTGTGCAGGGCTTCACGCCCACTGATGCCACAACAAAATCCGCATCCTCTTCACGGCCGTCTTGATAGGTGACAACGTATTTTTGGCGCTGCTTTCTGGTTGCCACCACCGAATTGTTCAGCTCAATCTCAATCAATTCATGGCTGGTCAGACGCTCAATAATCCTGCGGCTTGCCTCAATGTCGGTCATGCGCCCCAGCACGGTTGGCAGCAGCTCAACAACCTTGGCCTTTACGCCTTGCTTGGCAAGGCCATAGGCAGTTTTTAAGCCGACAAAACCGGCGCCTATGATGATAGCCTTTTTGCCTTTTTGCGCCCACCGCTTGAGGGTTGCCGCATCGCGGTAATTACGCATCCCGATGACACCATCGGGGTCATAGGGAAAACTCTTCAAGAAGATCGGGCTGGAACCGGTCGCTACCAGGAGTTTATCATAAGAAAATTTTTTCTTTTTGCCGTTTTGCTCGGCAATAACCGTATGATTTTTGGCATCCACCGAGAGGGCTTTGGTAGACAGGTGCAGCTCTATGCTGCGGTCCCGATACCACTTTTCATCGTGCGAGAGCAGATGCGTGCGGGTTACCATATCTCCTAAATAATAGGTGATGAGGCAGCGGGAATATGAAGGAACCTCTTCATCGCCCATAATAGTTATGCGGTCGTTCGGGTTCTGTCTGCGCAGCACCTCCGCAGCGGAAACGGCTGCAATACAATTGCCGATAATCAGATGCTGTCTGCCATATGCTTTCATTTGCGGGGTATCTCCTTCAGTTTTGCACGGCGGATTTTTTTATTATGCTGTGAAACCTCTTCAAAAAACAGGGCGCCGCGATCACAGGCAAGCACGCAGGTGGGGGTGGTTTTGGTGCCGCACATCAGCGTGCATTTGAAAGCCTTTTCCTGGCTCATAACGGTTTTCATGGCGCCATGGGGACACACCATATTGCACATGAAGCAACCGATACAGCGCTCTTCATCCTGAATGACCAGACCGTCGGGACCAATCTGCAGCGATTCGCCGATACAGGCGTCCACGCACGGCGGCTCCTCGCAGTGACGGCACAACCTGATATAGGGGCCCTCGGGACTCTGAAAGACGCGAATGTGGGGAACATATTCGGCTGATTGTTTATTGGCCGGCCCGCAGACCGCCACGCAGGCTTCCTCGCACTTTCGGCACAGGTCGCAGTTCTCGGGTTTAAAAATAAAAGCCTTCATATCGCTGTTTCCTTTATGTTGAACGTGTTAGCAGTATAAATACCGGCGGCGCATATTGGGGATTGAAATACGGAAAGAATTCACTTAGAATGTATGGTATGGAAGCATAATCCAGCGGGAACAGCATCCATTGCACCTGTTTAACATTTAAATTCTCTTCCGGCAAAACAGTTCACTGGTAACACACAACAACAAAGATGTCAATTATTTTGCTGATACCATAATGAAAAACGAGACGCTCACGCTGGCTGCCCATCTTATTGAGGCGATAATAGAACACGCCCGCAATGAGCTTCCCAACGAGTGCTGCGGGGTGCTTATTGGACGGCACGGCGTATTTGAACGAGCGATCCCCATAACCAGCATTCACCCCTCGCCGGATTCTTATTTCATGAGCCCTGAGGAACAGATTGAGATTTTTACGGAATTGGGCAAGAGCGGCGAGAGTTTTTTAGGTATCTATCATTCTCATCCTGATGGCCCTGCCTTTCCGTCAGGGATGGATCTGAAGCTCGCATTTCACCCCGAAGCAGTGTATCTGATAATCTCGCTCAAAGACCGTAACCATCCAGAAGTTCGCGCCTATCGTATTGAACGGGAAAACCTTTCGGAAATTCTTATTAACACAACTGCCGGCTGATGTGTTTCAATCCGCATCTCAGGCAAGACTTTTTCCACAAGGTATCCAGAAATTAAGCAAAAGCGCATGATAACACCAAAACGCAAGGGGTATATTGTGGAACATCAACACACGACTGACTGGGGATTTTCGTCGCCACCAATGAAATATGTTGGGTAACATCATGGCTTTAAAAGACGCGCCAAAAGAAATACTGCCTGCTTCATGGTGGAACTAATTGAAGCTTTGTGTTATACCATAAAAAATAGTTTTTTCCGAAAAGTTGACACAAGTCAATCCTGCGCGTAAGTGGCATAGGATATAAGTTACATATAACATGTAATAACCAACAACATAAGGAGGACAGTATTGTGAGCAGAGCAGACATGTTTGTAAATCCAAAACGAGAGGACTGGATGACCCCGGAGCTTGAAGCCAAAATAAAAGATTTAGCCAAGGAGGGGAAAATCTCCTGCTATCAGGCCCAGAAATTTGCCGAGGAGCATAAGGTTCAGATGAATAAAATGAAGGCTTTTCTGGATGTTGTCGGCCTCAAGGTACAAAACTGCCAGTTGGGCTGTTTCTAACTCAAGCCGTCAGCCATCAGCGGACAGCTTTCGGTATCCCTCGGTCTCTGATAGCTGATAACTAAAGGCTGAAAGCTGTGTAAAAGGAGTTTATGAATTATGGCTAAATCACTGCGCGAAGAATTACGGCTGGCAATTTTAGACCGTTTGGCAAAAAAAACCGACCCGCTTGAAGGTTTTTACTGTGACGACCAGACCCGGGAGGCCATTCTTGCGGTGCTGGTAGCAGGCCGCCATCTCCTGCTGGAAGGACCTCCGGGAACCGGTAAGACCACCCTGGCGCGGATAATTTCATCGTTACTGCCACCCATGGATACGGTTGCCGACTGTCGGTATAACTGTTATCCCACAGAGCCCATATGCCCGGATTGCCGTGGTAAGAAATCGCATAAAAAGGTCCAGGTTCCCGGCAGCAAGAGATTTGTGCGCATCCAGGGTTCGCCCGAAATGATGCCGGAAGATTTGATGGGCGACCTGGATCCGGTCATGGCAATGCGCCTGGGAATTCAGGACCCGCGCGCCTTTACCCCGGGAAAAATTCAGAAGGCGCACCGTAAAATTCTTTTTATTGATGAGCTTAACCGCGTTCCGCAGAGGACACAAAACACCCTGGTTCAGGTTCTGGAAGAAGGAATTACCACTATCGCCGGATTTGATCTAACCTCCCAGGTTGATACGCTGGTGGTGGCGACCGAAAATCCCGAAGAATTTGCCGGCGTGGAACGGGTGAGCGAGACCCTTTCGGACCGGTTTGAAGAGATACGAATCGGCTATCCCAGTTTTGAGGACGAGGTAACCATCATCAAACGCTACGGAAAGAAAATTGACAGTGTCGTGGTGCCTGATGATATGCTCTACCGCTCGGTTGCCATTGCCAATGCTGCGCGGGCGATGCCTGAAGAGATTGAACGGCTCCCCAGCGTGCGCACCACGCTTTCCATCTATGAGCAGGCGCAATCCCTTGCCCGGCTGCACAATGCTAAGCAGGTCAAGGCGGAACATATAGAGAAAGCGGCGCGGCGCGTCCTTCAGGGCAGGCTGGTGGTGAGCGCGGAGAGCCGCTACTACGATAAACAGGATCTGCTGATTGAAAAAGTTATTGAGCAGGCAAAAAAGAAGTAATTAATATATAAAAACACGATGTTTCCCCAGTGTGATATAACCCGAGAAGAGCTGCGCTTAGCCCTGCAGCGCGGGGTAAAGCTGCACGATATTGAGCGGGAGCTTCTGAGCGCGTGCAATATGCCACGCCCTGACGAAACAGCAACCAGTCCGCTGTTTTTGCTGCGCAGATTAGCGCCGGAACTTGAATCCTTGGTATCCCAATGGATGCAGGGATCCGCTGCTGAACCGGCAGCAAAAACCCCGACCCTGAATCAGGTGGTGCTGATTCCCTACCCGTCCCGCGGCATAAATGTTAAATCCTATCTTGCATCGCTCATAAAAAAACACAAACCCTGCATAGTGGCGGTTGATGTGTCGCCGGCAACAGTGGGCGCAGCGCTTCACTACGCCGGATCCCTGTTGTATGCCCTTGACATCCCGGCCCGCGTTGGCCTCTGCGAAGGCGATATCTGTCATGAAGAAATTTTTTTGCAGACGGGAGATTTCCTTCCGGAAGCTGCAGCCCTGTGCTTTCGCAGCAACATACCGATTGTCCCCCTGTTATCGCGGAGCCGCCTGGTCCCCTCGCACTATCAAAAAATATATAGCGATCTGCTGGAAACAGCAAACTGCCGCTTTGCTCAAGCGGCAGCCGCCTTGCGCAGGGAACAGGACCTGCAGAAAAAAGCCGCAGCCTTGATGGGCGCCGCTTTTAACAGTGGACCGGATCTGTTTCTTGAGCGGGAAAATGCCATCAATGAATCCTGTTATGTGGCCAGCAGGTTGCTTGATCTCTGCCGCCAGAACGGTCGGCTGAAAAGCCGATACACTGCCGTGCTGGTGCTGTATGCGCTGCCGCACGCCTTGGATTTTCCCTCGCTGGCAAAAACGTTTTTGGACCGCAAAGTGCTCTACGGTGAACTCTACAAATCTCCTGAACCGTTGCCCGACGGTGTGCTGCGGATGGCGCAGGGTGCTGCATGCGACCGTGTGGTCAGAAAAGAGCCGGTGGGAGACTTTGCCGCTAAACTGGGGGCGCATTTGGATGCGCTGCTTGAAAAACGCATGCAGGAGGACATTAGCCTCGCCGAGGTAGACGAACTGTCCAGCGCCATAGCAGAGGCAACGCGGCGGCATCCCCTCATTGGCCGGCCTGCCGGTGTCCGCGGCACCCTCGCTACCAGGGAGATTGCCCAGGCATACCGGCTGCTGCGCGGCGCGCTATGCAGAAAAACCCTTGCCCGGGCGGCGTTTGTTGCGCTCTGCCACCGCAATCGGGTGCGCTCCGGCGAAGACGTCTCCATTCAAGAGATACTGAAAAGCATTATCAGCCGGGTGGTATATAACATTCCGCTTTATCCCGATGAGCGCGAGCGCATGCCGGAGACCACCCGACCATTGACGCCGGAAGAGATTGCTAAAGCACTTATGGGACTGAGCGATGCAGCTTTTCGCATGCTCGGGCCCGGCGAGCCGTTGCCGCTGAACGACCCTGCGTTTGCCGAGGAAGCAATGAAACACCCACTGGTGCAGCAGGCGTTAAAAGACGCCCTGGAAAAAGGCTTGCTCGACAATCTGCAGCAGCAGTATCGCGACCTGTTGAAAGAGCTTGAAGACCGCAATTACCTTGACCTGATGAACGCATCAGGAATGACTCTGAGCGAGCAAGGGCAGCAACATCTCAAAAGAAGCCTTGAAGAAGCTCTGGCGCTTGGCGAAATAACGCCCGAGGATCTTGCCCGTTATCTGAACAACGCCAAAGCACTGCCCAAACCGCCGGGCGCGCGCGGCGAGAAGATGAGCATTCCGCCCCAGGCATTGGGAGAAATGCTTGCCGAGCTTATGGATTTTCAGCACCAGGGCCGCTCTCAGACCTCCTCCCTTGAGGACCTGTACGTGCACTATACGTTGAGTGAAAAAAAGGGCCTTAAGATATCCGAGCAGAAGATTGACTATGAAAAACTGAAGATTTTAATTCACGACCTGGAGAAAAAAGGCATGCTTAAAGTGGGGGATGGCGGGAAGCGGTTTTCTCTTACCAGTCTGTCTTTAGAGAAACTGCTGGAGAAGTTGGTAAAGCGCCCGCAGAGCCAGGCCCTGGAAAGACGGGCATTTCGTCCCGAGATGGAGATAGATAAAAGCGATGTGCGGCGCTACCGCACCGGCGATGTGTTCCGCCATATTTCTGTCAGGCACAGCCTGCGCCGCGTCATGCGCAAGGGCAAAATGCTTGAGGATATCAACCGATCGGACTTGCGCGCATTTGATAAAAAACCGTCCCAGCAGCTTGATATCGCGCTCTGTGTTGATGTGTCAGCCTCCATGAAAGACCATGCAAAGCTTCGGTATGCCAAGATGGCGATAGCAGAACTGGCTCGAGCAGCCCTGGCAAAGCAGGACCGGGTGGGTATTGTCGCCTTTTCCAACCTGGGACAGGTGGTGGTGCCCCTGACCGATAAGTTGCTCCCGATTCTTGAAGCCACAATGACGCTGAAAGCCGAACAATACACCAATATCGGCAACGGGCTTATCTGCGCGCGCCGCATGCTGCTTAAAGAAAAAAACAGCAACCCCAAATATATCCTGCTCATAACCGACGGCCAGCCCAATGCCGCAGTCATTGAAGACCAGGACAGCGCCATGAACAGCCGCCGGGTTGTGTCCTATTCCCGGGAAATGAGCATGGAGCGAAAAGAGATGATCGGCATCCAGCACGCGCTCAATGAAGCGGGCAAAACCAGCCGCAAGGACATAAAAATATCGGTGGTGTTTATCAGCGAAGGAGAAGGGCAGGGCGAACATCTTGCCCGTGAAATCGCGCGGATTGGCCACGGCAAATTTCATAAAGTTCATGCAGTGGAGCGCCTGCCGCTTGAAGCCCTGGCAACGGTTGCGTAGCAGTTAAAAAGAGCTTCCCTTATATTCTCTCACCGACCAATTGAGATTCTTCGCTACATTCAGAATGACATGAACATCTATACGCGGTTAAGACATACCACCACATTGTCATTCTGAAGGAGCGACAGCGCCCGCCCGTCATTCTGAGGGAGCGGGAGCGACTGAAGAATCTCATAACATCTTCCCTGCCTTGAGATTCATCACTACGCGCAGAATGACACAGAGAAGCCTCTCCGGTCAATACGCTTACCTTTAGCAACAGATGTGCAATCCCCTTCGCGAGGTATTCATCTATTATCAACGACCTTAAATATCACATTTTCGACAGCCAGTTAAAGACTAATGATCACGCGCGCGCGCTTTTGAATGAACCGCGGTCCGGGATTGAGATACTCAACCTTTTTTGGGGTAATTTTGATTAAACAGTAGTCCGGATCAGAAGGGCCGCCGGGAAAGAAGAAGCCAAATGGTTCCTGCCAAAATTTTTTGCGAAGCCGATCATCGGTAACAATTTCTGCTTTTCCGATAATGGAGGCGTTTGTCTGGTCATTGGGGTCATCAACAAACACGCTTACATTAGGATTTTTTTTAATATCCTGAATCTTGCTGGTGCTTAAGCCGGTCGCAAACCAGATCGCCATGTCTTTACCCATGGGCAGGTTGGTCATAATGCGCGCGCGCGGGGCTCCATCCTGCCCGAAGGTGATGAGCTTCGCATACCGGTTGCGGCTGATTAAATCAACAACACTCTTTTTTAAATCATCTTTTGCCATAATTGACCTCCTTTGTTGATTAGACGCATTATAAACAATTAACCACAAAGCCCACAGTGGAAATAATGTTTGTCAAGAAGGGCGCCGGAAACACGGCTGCCTTCACTGCTTGCCATCAAAGTTTGGTCTCATTAGGCTAACGCCACCAGGGTAAAAAGTAATGATCCGAGGGCTTGTAATACGGGGTAACCCGATCGCCCTTATAACTCATATACCTGATAGCGATACCGTCATTCTTAAGAGTTCCGCAGATCGTTATTTCACCGTGATCCGCTTTTGCCCACCGCACTAACTGGAGAGCGTCCCGTCCCGGTTCAACCCGGTATTGATGGGCATAACAGCGGATGGTATGCCCGCCCTTTTCCAACAGGACATACCAGGTCCAGAAATTGTTTGTTCCAAAATAGCTGACCAGTCCGGCAACCTCAACTTCTGCGCCTCTGAGCAAATCAGCATGCTTTGCCAGATCGCCTATGTCAGCAGTGATGAGAATATCGGGTGTTTTATACTGTCCCCGATTTTTTACATACGTGTCCACATCCATCCGCACTGCAGGTTTTGTGGCGCAGCCTATGAGCGAAAGCACAAATATTAAAATGTAATACATTAAAGGCACCATTTCATATTATTTGCAATAAAAAACTTGAAAGGCAGAGACCAAGGTTGTTAGAATAATTTTATAAACGGTCAGGTTAAACCGGTGAAGACTCTTCGTTGCGCTCACAGAATGACAGCAGGTTCTGATTGGCGCTTTTCCAACGCTCTTCTCATGAGCATGGTAATTGTGTGGCTTGACGCGGCGTTAGCAGGAAAATTCTTTTCCGGTTAACCGCCGGTAGGCTTCAATATAGCGCTCGCTGGTTTTTTGAATGATATCTTCGGGAAGAAATGGCGCCGGGGGTTTTTGATTCCAGTTAAGGGACAGGAGATAGTCGCGCACAAACTGCTTGTCAAAGCTGTGCTGCGGCCTGCCCGGCGCGTAGGAATCCCGTGGCCAGAAGCGTGATGAGTCAGGCGTGAGCACTTCGTCTATTAAAATGATCTCGCAGTTGAACGTGCCAAATTCAAACTTGGTATCCGCAATGATAATGCCGCGGCTTTCAGCTATGGCGCGGGCTTTTTTGTAAATAGCCAACGTCAGCTCCTTCAACCGTTCGGCAACATTTTTTCCCACCAGGTTTTGAACTACTGAAAAATCTATATTCTGATCATGCAGCCCAATTTCAGCCTTCGTGGAAGGGGTAAAAATTGGCTCATCCAGCGCCGCTGATTCCACAAGCCCGGCAGGAAGCTTAATGCCGCACACCGCGCCGCTGTTCTGATAATCCTTCCAGCCGGAACCTGACAGGTAGCCGCGCACCACGCATTCCACCGGAAGCGGGGCGGCCTTCTTAATCAGCATGCTGCGGCCATCCAGAACAGCCTTGTATTGCGCACATACTGATGGGAACTCATCCACGCAGGTGGAGATAAGGTGGTTGGGGACAATATCTGCAGTCTGGGAAAACCAGAACGCTGAAAGCTGGGTGAGGATTTTGCCTTTGTAAGGGATGCCGTTGGGCAAAATGACATCAAAGGCAGAGATGCGGTCAGTGGCAATCATCAACAGCGTGTCGCCCAGATCGTAGAGGTCTCTCACCTTGCCGCGATTGAGCAGCTTTAAATCCTTAAAATCGGTCTGGAGAATGATGTGTTCAGCCAAAGTAAACTCTAAATAGCTTTCAGTTCTCAGCCTTCAGCGCTACGTGATTTTACTAAAAGCTGAGCGCTGACAGCTCGTTATGTATTACACCTCATCGTTGCCCTTTTCCCTGCGTGCGGCGGTGGATTTCAGTTCTGCCTTCGCCGCATCAATGCCTGCCTGAAATGCCTTTTTATTCAGCTCCACGAATTGTTTGGGAACCCTGCCCAGCACGGCCTTTTCCATTGACGCCGCCGAAATATGCGGAAAAAGCTGCGTAATAGCACCCAGGGCAACGATGTTGGCGACGTTTTCTCTGCCCAGTTTTTCGCGCGCGATGCGCGTGAACGGAATCGCATACCCCGGCATATCGGTGGTCTGCGATACATACGTTGAATCTATGATCAGCACGCCCTCCGGCTTTAAAAACTGATGGTGCTCGTCAAAGGCGTCCTGGCTCATGGCGAGCAGAAGGTCAAGCGCCAACGCCTTGGGATAATTGATTTCTTCGTCGCTAATGACCACGTCTGAACGGCTGAAACCGCCGCGAGCTGCTGCGCCGTAGGCCTGGGTCTGGGTTACAAATTTGCCGTCATAAATGCCGGCCGCCTCAGCCATTATGATGCCGGCAAGTATTAGACCCTGTCCGCCCAGTCCGGCTAATCTGATTTCATATTGCTCTGCCATATAATTTTTACTTTAGAACACCCGTTGCCGGTAAAGGGGCTCATGTTTTGCGCACACGATCTAAAAGCTCCTCATACGCAGTACAGTATTCAGGTTTATCCAGATCCGCAAAAACCCCCAGCCGCACCTTGCCCTGCAATGCTTCCGGGCTCATGGTCTGCGCATCATGCATGGAAACGAGATTGTCTCGCTGCTGTTTCAGCATATTGACAGCGCTTCCCAGACGATTGTAGCGCCCGTAAATTGTCGGACACGGCGTTATCACTTCCAGCACCGCAAACCCCTTTTTCTTTATCGCCAGGGCCATTAGCTCATCCAGTTCATCAACATGATACGTTGACCCGCGGGCGACAAACGCAGCGCCCGCTGCCTCGGCAAGCCGTGGGATATCAAACGGCGGTTCAATATTGCCCATCCGTGCGGTTGACGCAATGCCGCCGATCGGCGTTGTGGGTGAAATCTGGCCGCCGGTCATGCCGTAAATACTGTTATTGAACACAATGGCCGTGAGATCAATGTTGCGCCGCGCCGCATGAATGAAGTGATTGCCGCCAATCGCCAGCGCATCGCCGTCGCCCATGGCAACGATGACTGTCAGTTCAGGCCGGGCCAATTTAAGGCCGGTGGCAAAAGCCAGGGCGCGTCCGTGTGTGGTGTGCAGGGTATTAAAATCCATGTATGTGGAAACTCTGCCGGAGCAACCAATGCCCGACACAACTGCGGTTTTATCTTTTGCAATAGCCAGGGAGTCAATCGCGCGGATCATTGACCCCATGATAATCCCGTTCCCGCAGCCGGGGCACCAGATCAGGGGAAACTTTTTTTCGTGCCGCAAATAGTCATAGACATCAGCATGTTTTGCCGTCATTTTCGCTCCCGGCGCTTTATGCCATATATGATTTCCTGCGGCGTTATAAGCTCGCCGTCAATCCGATTGACCTTTCTCACCCGGCGCCGGCCGCTGTTGACCCGCACGACTTCCCTGTATATCTGCCCCATGTTCATCTCCGGCACCATAAGATCACGAACCTGTTCCGGCAGGGATTCAACCGCAACCCGGGGGAACGGCCACAGGGTCGTCAGCTTGAGCAGTCCGACCTTCATGCCCTCTTTTCGCAGTTGCAGCACCGCGCTTTTTGCCGAACGGCTGACACACCCATAGGCGATAATGGCGGTGGTGGCGTCCTCCATGAGGAAGGTTTCATACAGCATAATCTCATCAAACGCCTGCCGTATTTTTCTGAACAGCCGCTGGATGAGGTATTCCACTTCGTCTTTTTTGGTGGTGGGAAAGCCCATGATGTCGTGCGTCAAACCGGTGATGTGATAGCGGTAGCCGTCCCCGAATGCAGCCATAGGCGGGACGCCTGATTTGGTATCCTCATAGGGCTTGTACCATTCCGGCGGGCAATTCGGCCGGGGACGTTCAATAACCGAGATGCTTTCCGGCTGCGGCAGTACGACTTTTTCCCGCAGGTGCCCGATGACCTCGTCCATCAGGAGAATGACCGGCATGCGGAATTTCTCGGAAAAATTTACCGCAGTTACGGTCAGCGTAAACACTTCCTTAACGGATGCTGGACAGAGAACGATGCTGGGATGATCGCCGTGCGTCCCCCAGCGCGCCTGCATCACATCGCCCTGGGACGGCAGGGTGGGCATGCCGGTGCTGGGACCCGCCCGCATGACATTGACCACCAGGCAGGGCACTTCGGCCATTGCGGCGAAGCCAATGTTTTCCTGCATCAAGGAAAAGCCGGGGCCGCTGGTGGCGGTCATGGATTTCAGGCCGGCAATCGAAGCGCCAATGATGCACGCCATGCTGCCGATTTCGTCTTCCATCTGAATGAACTTTCCGCCGACCTCGGGAAGACGGCTTGACATAATTTCGCCAATCTCGTTGGAAGGGGTAATAGGGTAACCGCCGTAGAACCGCACACCAGCAGCCAGCGCTCCCTCGGCACAGGCCTCATTTCCCATTAAAAGCTGAGCTTCCATTATCTTCTAAGTGCAAAAATTAAAAAAGCTGAATCCTAACAATAATTAAAATGCAAATATTCTCATTTAGCAGATGGTTGAAAAAAGGAATACGTATAGGGGCTGTGATCAGAGATTCTTTTTTAACACAGTGAATTGCCACACTGTGGCCACCGTTGAGATTCTTCACTTCGTTCAGAATGACACTTTTTCAACAGCCTGATAGAAATCGGGGATCAGGATTTAGAATTTTGCTCCTCTCGCCGTCCTTCCAGTATGCGCAGCGCAAAATCCGGACAACGGCTGACGCAGAAGCCGCAGCGGTTGCATTCAATGGGCTTTACCGCACGCGGGTATCCTTCATCATCGGCTATGAATACATTGTGGGTGCACAGTTCAATACAAATGCCGCAGCGTTTGCACCACTTGTCAAAAATATAAAAAGATACCTGCGGATACTTGCTTTTCTTTTTTTTTTCGGTGTATTTGACTTTGGTTTTTTTTGACAGCAAATAAAAGGTTTCCTTACATGCCTATTTATTTCTTTTTCAATACCGAGGCGACCATCGCGCCGATCTTGGCGGGATTGGTTTCCACATGGATGCCGGCTTCCTTCCAGGCGGCGTTTTTTTCCGCGGCCGTGCCCTTGCCCCCTGAAATAATGGCGCCCGCATGCCCCATGCGTCTACCCGGCGGAGCGGTTTGCCCGGCAATAAAACCAAATACCGGTTTCTTGAACTGGGTCTTGATGTAGGCTGCTGCCTCTTCTTCCGCCGTTCCGCCAATTTCGCCGATGATCACCACCGCTTCAGTCTGGGGATCGTCCTTGAATAGCGGCAGCAGATCAACAAAGTTTGAACCGACCACGGGATCGCCGCCAATGCCGATGCAGGTTGACTGGCCGATGCCGCGGTTAGAGAGCTGCCATACCACTTCATAGGTGAGGGTGCCGCTGCGGGAAATGACCCCCACGCTGCCTTCCTTATGAATGAACCCGGGCATGATGCCGATTTTTGATTTGCCGGGGGAGATCAGCCCCGGACAATTAGGGCCGATCAGCCGCGTTTTTTTGCCGGCCAGATATTTTTTTACTTTGATCATATCAAGCACCGGAATGCCTTCCGTAATGCAGACCACCAGCTCCACGCCTGCATCAATTGCTTCGATGATTGCGTCGGCGGCAAAGGCCGGCGGCACAAAAATACAGGAGGCATTGGCCCCTTCTTTTTCCACTGCATCAACGACCCGGTTGAAAATGGGTACTTTTTCGTCAAATGCCTGGCCGCCCTTTCCCGGCGTCACGCCGGCTACCACTCTGGTCCCGTATTCCATGCACTGCCGGGCGTGAAAGCTGCCCTCGCTGCCCGTGATTCCCTGAAAGACCACCCGTGTATTCTTATCAATCAGAATGCTCATGACTGTAACCTCCTGTTCATTATGCGTTTGCTAACCGAGAAACCTTCTGTGCCGCATCTTCAAACGTCGTCGCCACGTCAAATTTCAACCCGGACTCTGTGAGAATGCGCCGCCCGTCTTCAACATTAGTGCCTTCCAGGCGCACTACCATCGGCAGCTTCATCTCAATGCGTTTTGCCGCTTCCACAATGCCGGTTGCCACCCGGTCGCAGCGCAGGATACCGCCGAATATATTAATGAGCACCACCTTGACGTTTTTGTCCGAGAGCAAAATCCGAAAGGCATTTTCCACCTGTTCGGCTGACGCCCCGCCGCCCACATCGAGAAAATTGGCCGGTTCGCCGCCGGCAATTTTAATGATATCCATTGTGGCCATTGCCAAGCCGGCGCCATTGACCATGCAGCCCACATTGCCATCAAGCTTAATATAATTCAGCCGGTATTTGCCCGCCTCCACCTCAAGAGGTTCCTGCTCGTCAACATCATAGAGCTCCTTGAGTTCTGGATGGCGAAACAGCCCATCGTCGTCAAAATTCATCTTTGCGTCAAGAGCGAGCAGATTGCCGTTTGTGGTGATAACCAGCGGGTTGATTTCAATCAGTGAGCAGTCTTTTTCAACAAAGATTTTGTAAAGATTGGCAATAAACGGCGAAGCTTTTTTAATCAAATCTGCCGGTAAATTAAGCCCGTAGGTCAGTTTCCGGGCGTGAAAGCCCATGAAGCCGGTTGCCGGGTCAACTGCTACTTTGAGGATTTTTTCCGGCGTTCTGGCGGCAACTTCTTCAATCTCCATCCCTCCGGCCTCTGACGCCATGATTACCGGTTGCGCCAGCGCCCGATCAATCACGATGCCCATATAAAGCTCTTTTTCCACAGCAAGGCCTTCTTCAACCAGAACCTGCTTGACCTTTTTGCCCTGCGGGCCTGTCTGATGCGTTACCAGGTTCATCCCGATAATAGCCTGGGCCGCACGGTATGCTTCTTCCGCATTTTTGGCAACCTTGACACCGCCGCCTTTGCCGCGGCCGCCGGCATGAATCTGGGCTTTAACCACGACCGTGCCGCCCAGCTTCTCAGCTATTGCGCGCGCTTCCTCCGGCGTCTTTGCCACGTCGCCACGCGGAATGGGTATGTTGTATTCTGCAAAAATTTTTTTTGCCTGAAACTCATGAATTTTCATCTGTCACCTCCAATACCATCCTTTCTCGATAGCAACATCCGTGTATTAACCCACTGCTGTAGGCAGGGGCAATTGTTATAAAACAGAAATGCATACGCACGACCTTATAAAGCGGAAACCGTCTGGACACCTCCTTTGTTATCCCGTCCCTTATCCCGGTGCTGTTCCCACCAGATTATAATTCACGTGAATAATAACCCTGTTCATAGAGTTTTTCATCATGTCGCAATTGCATACGCAGCAGAATAATCACCACAATAATGAGCGTCCATAAGCCCCCAAGCCAGTAAAGCCGCTCAGCAGTAACGGCGCGTGCCTTTTCCACCTGTTCAAGGGAAATGGCCTCTGCTTCAGCCTGATCAGCCTTTTTTATCTCCGTGACCGGTATGGTCTTCACGGCTGCCCCCTCGTCAGCAGATACCGTAATTAAGTCGCCAGAGCCAGCCGGAAAGAGACTCGTTAGTAATAATATTATGATTATGAGATACCGGGCAGACATCATACTGCGCAATAGCATGCGGTGTTGTCTCATATGGGCAATATTCAGCAGATTGTTTAAAAATTATTAGGTCTGGATAATAAACACATTACGATCGTATTCCACTTCCCCACCAGCAGTTAACCTTCAAGGTGCTGATAGCGCATCCCTCATTTTGTCATATTGAAATGCACGCGAAGAAGCACCACGCAAGGAAGCCTTCATGAGATTATTCAGTCGCGACCGCTACCGCAGAATGACCGGGGAGCGGTTCCTATTTGACTGGGTATGCCGCGCCTTGTCATTTTGAACGAAGTGCAGCATCTCTAAACCGAAGAACATGGCATGAGATTCTTCGGTTACGCTGCTCCTTCAAAAGGTTATGGTTTCAACAGCCCATTAGAAAAAGAAACCAATTGCCGTGCACACCAAAAAGACCAGCAAACTGACCACGCCGAAAATGGTAAATACCGGGCTTCGTTCATTGCGCTGGGATTTCCAGTCAATAAACGGCGCACAGAATATGGCGCCGGCCGCAAGGGCGAGGCCGGTTATGCCCACGACTTCTCCTTCAATACCCAGCACGTAGGTGGGAACCCATTTTAATATCTGATAGACCCAAAGGAAAAACCAGTCAGGCTTAACGCCTTCCGGCGCCGGTTTCAGATAATCAATCACCGGCCCCAACTCCGACGGCATGCATATCGCAAGCGTAAACAACACGCCTATCAACAGGAGGCCGTTAATGGCATCATGCCAGACAAAATGGGGAAACATGGGTTTTGCCGGTATCTTCTTTTTTTCAGCCTGAGCCTTTTTTTCAATCGAGACCGGGATGCTCATCCCGTGCAACTGGACTAATACGACGTGAACCGCAAGCACCACCAGCAGCGCCAGAGGCAGCACCCCCACATGCAGGGCGAAAAAACGGTTGAGGGTATGCAGTCCCACGTTCGGTCCACCGCGCAAAAATTCAAGGATAAATTCGCCGATGACCGGAATTGCTCCCGGCATATCGGTTCCCACATTGAGGGCAAAAAAGGCGCGTTCATCATAGGGCAGCGTATAGCCCGTATAGCCGAGAAACAGCACCAGCAAAAACATGACCATGCCCGTGAGCCACGTGAACTCGCGCGGCCGGCGATAGGCTTTGACCAGAAATGTTGAAAAGAAATGGACAAAGGCTATCATGATCATCAGATTGCTTGCCCAGTGATGAACCGAACGAATCAGCCAGCCGTAGGGCACCTTTACCATGATCTCCGCCACGCTCTGATAGGCTGTCTCTGCCGCCGGCTTATAATAAAAAAGCAGCACCGGGCCCGTGATCATCTGGATCATGAATAATATGATAAGCAGCGCGCCCATGTAATACCACACGGTGTGCTTATGCATGGGCACCATTTTCTTGCGCGCCAGCGTTATCAGTGCCCCCAGGGAGAGCCGCTCATCAAGCGCTTTTTTTACGTCAATTTTCTTTGCTTCCATGGTTTTAGCAGTGAATCACCGGACTTTGTGGTTCTATGCCGTTTTGGCCTCCTCACCCGATTCCAGATTGGCAATCACCATAACATCGCCTTCCTGGCGAACCGTAAATGCCAGCAGAGGCGACGGCGGCGGCCCGGCAATGTTTTTCCCGGTGATATCAAAATAGCCGTCATGACAGGCGCAGTGGAACTGCTGGGTTTCCGGTTGATATTGCACGTTGCAGTCCAGGTGCGTGCATTTGGCGCTGAATGCCTTGATTTCCCCGGTTTGGGTTTTGACCAGGATACCCGGCAAATAACCATATTGAAAATAGACGGCGGAGTTTACCGGAATTTTTTCTATTTCAGCCAGCGGAGCCGTAACCGCCTGCGGCAGCGGTAGTTTCTTTTCGTAATAGAGAAACCGCACCACCGGATATCCCAAAAACGCCGTCAACGAGGCTAATCCGCCGTAAATAAGTCCGGTAAAAAAATCTCTTCGCGAAAGCAGCGACTCCTTGAGCTTCATGACCATCCTTTTAAAAGCTGTGAGCTGTCAGCTTCTAACTGTCAACGGTTTACAGCAATTTGAAAAATTTCTTGAACCGGTAGAGCGTCAATTGACGCTTGAGCGCCAGTATCGTATCGGTGGGCCGGATATCTTTCGGGCACGCGTCAATACAGCGAAAAATGGTGCGGCAGTTCCATACGCCGGTGCGCCGGTCAACTTTTTCCAAAAATGACGCGCCGCGCGCGTCCCGCGAATCGCGCATGAAGCGAAACAATTTTGCAATTGCCGCAGGCCCCAGATATTCCTCGTCAAACCCCAGCACCGGGCAGGCACCGTAACAGCATGCGCAGAGGATGCAGTTAATGTAGGGCTCAAGCTTTTTCTCTTCCGCCGGCGACTGAAGCCTCTCGGTGCGCGGCGGTTCAGAGCCATTGGTATGGAGCCAGGGCTCTATGCTGCGGTAGGCCCGCCAGAACGGCGTCATATCCACCACCAGATCTTTAATGATGTCCATATTGGGCAACGGTTCCACCAGCACTTGATCGCCAATGAGACTGGCAAGCTGCGTGCGGCAGGCAAGCACCGGCGCCCCGTTTACCAGCATGCCGCAGGAACCGCACACCGCGCTGCGACAGGAAAAACGAAACGCAAGGCTGTCGTCTTCGTTCTCCTGAATATTGAGCAGCGCCTCAAGGACTGTGGTTCCGTAGGGAAACGATTTGTAATATGTATCGTAATGCGGTTCCCGGTCAGTGTCCGGGTTGAAACGGAAAACCTTGATCGTGTAGCGGCTATTAGTATTTCCGTTCTTGGGGAGCATAATCAGTAATCTCCACATCAGTATAGCTGAACACCGGGCCGTCTGGAGAATAGACGGCCATGGTGTGCTTAAGCCAGTTCTGGTCGTCCCGAGACGGAAAATCGGTGCGCGCATGCGAACCGCGGCTTTCCTCGCGCAGAATAGCGCCGGCAACAATAATCTCGGCAAGCTCCAGCATGCCCCTGAGTTCCAGGGTATTCATCACCGCCGGATTGTAGCGCAACGACGCACTTTTTTGAATGGCGACGTTCCGGGAGCGTTCCTTTAATTCTTTGATTTTGCTATGGCAGTGCTCCAGAGTTTTCTTCTTCCGAAAAATGCCGCACTGGTTAAACATGGTCTCGCGCATTTCCGAGAGGATCGTGCCAACGGTCTCTCGGCTGCGCGGCCGCGCGGTTATTTCTGCAATCAGACCCTGCTGTTTTTTAAGCTCCGCCTCAAGAACTTTCTGGTCCGGTTCCTGTGCGCCGTGATCCAGATACTGCGGCACAGCTTCGGCGACCAGTTTGCCGAAAACCGTGGTATCCAGAAGCGAATTTCCCCCGAGGCGATTTGCCCCATGAACCGAAACACAGGCGCATTCGCCTGCAGCATACAGGCCCTGGACGCGGGTGGCACCGGTTACATCCGTGGCGATCCCGCCCATGGAGTAGTGCTGTCCAGGCTGAATGGGAATGGGCTCATAAATGGGATCAATGCCGGCAAAGTCAATGGCGATATCGCGAATTCCAGGCAGGCGCTCTATTATTTTCTTAGCTCCCAAATGTCTGAGATCAAGATGCACATACTCATCGTTAAAACCGCGGCCCTCATTAATCTCGGTTTGGATACTGCGCGAAACAATATCCCGCGGCGCAAGCTCCATGGCAGACGGAGCGTATTTTTCCATGAATCGCTCGCCCCGGTTGTTGATAAGGTAGCCGCCTTCTCCCCGTGCCCCCTCTGTCATAAGAATGTTTGTGCCGTAAAGAGTGGTAGGATGAAATTGCACAAACTCCATGTCTTCAATGGGCAGGCCTGCTTCATAGGCGAGGGCGATGCCTGATCCGGTATTGATCAGGGCATTGCTGGAACGGGAGAAAATTCTGCCATACCCGCCCGTAGCGATAATTACCACCCGTGCAGCAAACGTCTCAAGCTTCCCCGTTGCCATTTCCATGGCAATAACGCCGTGAATGCGGCCGTTGTCAAGGGCAAGCGCCAGCGCCAGCCATTCTTCATACACTTTTACATTGAGTTGAACGGCGCGTTCATACAGAGTGTGCAATATGACATGCCCGGTGCGGTCTGCCGAATAACAACACCGCGGATAACCAGCGCCCCCGAACGGGCGTTGGGCTATTTTGCCGTTATCAAGCCTGCTCCATGGGCAGCCCCAGTGTTCAAGCTCATAAACCAGCAACGGCGCCTGTTCGCACATGACGCGCACTGCGGGCTGGTCGGCAAGATAGTCGCTGCCTTTGATGGTATCAAACGTGTGTTTTTCCGGATTATCATCTTTGGAACCTTCAACGTTGGCAAGCGAGGCGTTCATGCCCCCCTGAGCGGCGATTGAATGGGAACGCACGGGATGAACCTTGGTAAGCACCGCGGTATCATAGCGCGTGGACGTCCCTACTGCAGCCCTCAGCCCCGCAAGACCGGCTCCAATTACCAGCACATCGTGTTTGATCATAGCTATCCAGCAAAACTAAATCAGATAAGAAGAAAAAACTCCAAACTAAGAGCAGCGGGCGTGCGGCTCTTTATTTAAACAACCACTGAAAACAGACAAACAGATAGAGCGCCAGACCTGCGGCAGACAATCCCCAGAAAAGCCTCTTTTCCTGCCTTTTTAAGCCAAGATCAACCAGACAGGTTCTGACTCCATAAAGACTGTGATAGATAAAAAGAAAGATTGCAACCATGTCCACAGCCAGATTGCTGTGCAGTTTTGTCCAGTAAGGGACTACATCCTCCCCGAATGCTCCTGCAGTGCCAAATCCGCTGTATATCTTAAAGCCGAATAGGGCAATCATGATAAGACCGCTGATACGATGAAAAACCCAGACGAACATAATGAACTCCTCCCGTTGCAGGGTCGTTAAAAATTGCGAGATATTAACACAGCTTAGTTTTTATTTCAATATTATTATACGCACGGCATCATTCCAACGTATGGAAATCACCTGTCGGGGTAACAGTTAAGCGTGTTGACGGGACATGCCATTCTGTCTCATTGTGAGCGCAGCAAAGAATCTGCAAAACCTCCCGAGATTCTTCAATCGCTCTGCTCCCTCTGCATGGCACTTTTTCAACAGCCCGCTATAAGAATATTCGAAGGACTATCCCTTCCGCGCGTGCGAAGGGATAGAAAAGCCTCTCTGCGTTTGCCCGTGTTCTCATGATATATACCCGCGGGTTTTTACGGCCGTGCATACTGCTTAAGCCCGGTCTGATACAGGTCGTTTCCATATATGTCGTTTATGACAAACACCGGCAGTTTTTCCACATGCATGCGCCGAATCGCTTCTGGCCCGAGGTCTTCATAGGCAATAATTTCTGAACTTTTGATACACTTGGATATGAGCGCACCTGCGCCGCCGACCGCAGCAAAATAAACGCATTTATATTTTTTCATGGCCGCAACTACGTCGGCAGAACGTCCGCCTTTGCCGATCATGCCCTTCAGGCCGCAAGCTATAAGGCGCGGGGAATATGCATCCATGCGATAGCTGGTGGTAGGCCCGGCAGAACCAATCGGCCTGCCCGGCGGGGCTGGTGTCGGGCCGACAAAGTATATTATTTGTCCCGTGATGTCAAAAGGCAGTGCTGAGCCTGCATCCAACAGGTCTACTAGCCGTTTGTGTGCGGCATCCCTCCCGGTATAAATATCCCCAGAGATAAAAACGCGGTCGCCGCTTTTGAGCTGTTCAATATCACCATCAGTTACAGGAGGAGTTAAAATTATTTCTTTCACTGTTTCTAATCCTGGAGAGAGTCGTTACTTTCTATACGCCCGCAGCTATCAGCAGTCAGCATCTTCGTGATCCGTGCCTCGTGGCTCGTGATTCGGGTTCAGGGCTTCGGGATTTTGGCTTTTCACTTTCCACGTTTTGCTTGTCACTTCCGTGGCCATTTATTCCGCATGCCGAAATCCGCATTTAGCCCGTGCCTTAACCCCTTATCCAAAGATATTTGAAATTTGTTGTTTGGCTTCTGGTTAATTAGTTCGGGCTCCATGCTCACCATACATACTGCTTGTTTTTGCCAGAGCCGTTGCTCGCAACGCCCGCAACTGCTTTCACCAGAAACCTAACGATACAAAACGTGAGAGCACAATGCTCAGATTAATTAATATATGTAAGAATCTAAAGAATTACCTCTTTGTGCCGGTGCGCATGGCAGTTGATGTTTACCGCAACCGGCAGGCTGGCTATGTGGCAGGGAAACAGCTCAATATGAACCGCAAGAGATGTAATGCGCCCGCCAAAACCCTGTGGGCCTATTCCCAGCTTATTAATCGCTTCAAAAATTTCCTGTTCAAATGCTGCAATTTCAGGATCTGAATGCGCCGTTCCTAATTCTCTGAGCAGCGCCTTCTTTGCCAGCAACGCGGCCTTTTCAAAAGTTCCGCCAATACCCACACCAACGATAGTCGGCGGGCAGGGATTAGCGCCTGATTCCTTGACTCTGTTGACCACAAAATCTTTGATGCCTTTTTTACCGTCTGAGGGCCTGAGCATAGTCACCCGGCTCATATTCTCGCTGCCGCCGCCCTTGGGGGCGAAAATTATTTTCAGCCGGTCACCCGGCACCAGGTCAATGTGCACGACCGCAGGGGTATTGTCGCCGGTATTCGCGCGCGAAAAAGGGTGGCAAATAGATTTGCGCAAATATCCGTCTCCATAACCGCGGCGGACACCCTCATTAAGTGCATCTATCAGAGAGCCGTCAATGATCTGCACAGACTCGCCGAGTTCTACGAAAAAGACTGCATACCCTGTGTCCTGGCACATGGGAATTGATTCTTCCCTGGCGATTCGGGCATTTTCAATAAGCAAGTCAAGAATTTCTCTGCCGATAGGCGACTCTTCGCGCTCCCGTGCATGGTAAAACGCCTGAAGCACATCTTGCCCCAGGTCATAATTGGCATCAATGCACATCTTTTTAACCTGTTCAATTATAGTTCTGCAGCTTATTTGTTTCATGGAAGGCTGAATTATTTATTGAGAATCTGCGTCTGATATAATAATAAGTTTATGGGCTGGTCATTGCAATAATCAAAGATTTTATAAATAAAACGGACTGATGTCAATGAGTTTAAAAATAGATTTACATGTCCACACGTGCTATTCGCCTTGCAGCAACCTTTCCCTGCACACCATAGAAAGAGTTGCGCGCCAGCGTGGCCTTGACGTCATTGCTATCACCGACCACAATACCATCGCCGGGGCAGTAGAGCTCATGTCATGCCCTGCGCAATTACGGGTTATCGTGGCAGAAGAGATTAAAACCCGGGAAGGGGAAATTATCGGCTACTTTCTTACGGAAGAGATTCCGCCGGCGCTGTCAGTGCGGGACACAATTCGAGAGATCAGACGCCAGGGCGGTCTGGTTTCCATTCCACACCCGTTTGACATATTGCGCATCTCGCGTTTGGGAAGGACCGTTTTAGAGGAAATAATCTCCGACGTTGATATGATTGAAGTGTTTAATTCTCGGGATCTCTTGCAGAAGACAGACACGGCATTTATTGAAGAGTGGGAAAATAGAGGCATAGTGCCGGTAGTCGGCAGCGACGCTCATCAGCGGTGGGAAATAGGGAAGGCCTGTATGATGATAGATGATTTTACCTCGCCGCAGGAGTTTCTTGCGAATTTAAGAACAGCACAACGCGTCTGTAAAAAAAGCCCCTTCTGGGTCCACCTCGTTACCAAACTGGTTAAGCAGTTCAAGTGATGTTCATTTACCGCAGAGAACGCGGCAAGCCCTAAAAGGTCAGGAGCTATGCAGGATTCTTTGCCTTGAGATTCTCCTTGGGCAGATTGTTCGCAGTGCTCACAATGACACAAATTGAGGATGCCCGGTTAACGCACTTAACGGTAGCAACGGTTGGAGAATACAATACGGCAGAAAATTATTCATGACCCTTCTGCTGTCAGGTTTTTAAACAATCCGTTAGTACCCAAAGGAACGCGGATAGCGATACCTGAAGGGATTATTTGTGTCAATATTGTAGCCGTTGTAAATAAGCCGTTCCATCTCAAGCCCATCGCGGTAAAGAGTGCCTCGTACCGTTACTTCATCGCCCCGCGTTCGCGCGGTCAGGACAGCATTTACAGCCAGCGGATCGGGATAGAGCCGGTAACGGTCTTCATAGCAACGCAGTTTATGACCGTCTTTCTGCACCGTAATATACCAGGTCCAGAATAAACTCTTTCCGTAGTAGGTAACCGGCGCAGAAACCTCTATAATTTTTCCTCTATAAGCCTCATAATTTTCATTGAGGTCTTTTAAGGTAGCGGCAATAACGACTCGTTTATTTTTGTATTCCTCTCCCTGGTAGAGCTGCTGGTTTGTCAGATAGGTATCAAGGTCAACCCGAACGATCTCTTTTGGCGCACAGCCGCCCATGATAAACAATAAAAGCCCTATGGTGATGAGATGGTATGTGAAATTAAATGCCTTCATAAAAAATTATCTGCCTTTCTTACATTACGCGTTCAACTTTTCACCGCTTTCCTGATTCATATTTTACCATTTCCAGAGTTCTTTTGGGAGTCCCCGGCGGGCCTTCGGGCCCCTCATATTTTACCAGGCAATAAGGCGGTTCCACGCTGTACCACAGGTTCAACTTGGGCAAAAAAGTGCCTATGAAGCTGCTCATGCCAAAATCAAGTTTATGGCACTCGTAGGTTCTGCCTTTAATGGTTACTTTTTCAATTCCTTTATAGGAAAGCGTCATGGTATAGCTTTTCTCGTTTCCTTCGCCGTAGTAGCCGATTTTTAGTGAATTGAGTTTGCCAAACGGATAGCCGCGCATGATATACATCAGGATGTTAAAGTCTGCGATCTTAATTTCTCCATCTTTGAACGTCTGCTTTTCGCTCACTACGTTTAGATGTGATTCAAGAGTGGCATCAGGGTATTTGCGCAGGGTATGCACCGAAATAAGCGCCATGGTCTTTTTGTCAAGTTGAATGGTTTTGTCCTGTCGTTTTGAGAGAGAGGTAATTTCATATATCTCACGTCCATCCGCTTTTTTTATTTTTACCGACGTTTCCACGTCAAATTGATTCCCTGCGATTTGACAGGAATAGAGCGCTTTTTCACCATCTGGAATATTCGGATCAACCAGAGGGGTTTGGGCGTATAGATTCGGGGAGAATAAAAGCGCCCCAATTAGCGCAAGCGGCGAAACCAGATGTCTAACATGGTAACCGAGCATAGTTTCTCCTTATTGCTGCGGTATGAATTGGTGTTATTGCGCGTGAGAACCTGACTCGCGAAAACGTTCAAGATCTGAGAGCGCTATGATCGCATACCGTGCGTTTAAGAATCATGTTGTATCAGGCAATTCCCTGCTTTAAAAGAAAGGATAACAGAAAAATTCTTTGGGGGCGAGTTTATTTCTTTTGGAGCGCAAATATGTTGGTTTTTCCAGCGTCCTTTTTATCCGGTGTCATAAAAAAAGGACTATCTTTCTATTTCGCGTTTATCGTATCCGTTGCGTTTATTTTTTGCATATCATAGCCTTTTGTAATTGCAAGTAGTTTCAAAGCACGATAGCTGTTGAGTTTGCTTTCAAAATTCAAGAAGCATGGATGGGATTGCTCTTGACTCGCACACTAAAAAATGTGTACAAATACAATGTACACCTTGAAGGCGGTTTATATGCAGCAGATAAATGTTAAAGAATTGCGCAGCAATTTAAGTTCGCTGTTGGAACGGGTCGAGCGCGGCGAGGAAATTATTATTACCCGCCATGGAAAAAAGATCGCCCGGTTGATATCGGTGCGTCAACCAGCCGCGACACTGCCCAGCCTTGACGAGTTTCGTTCCACGATTAAAGTAACTGGAGAACCCCTCAGCAAAATTGTCATTGCCGCACGTAAAAGGGAGCGTCACTGATGCTGTATTTGGATACCAGCGTTCTGGTCGCCTACTATTGCCTTGAACAGATCAGCCGGAAAGTTGAAAAGATTATTCTTCGCACGCAGCAGCCTGCTATCAGCTATCTTACCGCGGTTGAACTGGTTTCTGCGCTATCAAGAAAAATCCGCGATAAAACATTAACCGTTGCAGATGGAAACAAAATAATAAACCGGTTCCATACGCAGATTGAACAGGGACTCCTGCTGTGGATCCCCATTTAATTTCAGCACTATCAAATTGCAAAGGGCTGGATCGCACAATTTACCACGCCACTGAGAACTCTTGATGCCCTGCACCTTGCTGTTGCTTCACGGCAGGGGCTGACCATTTTGACCGCTGATGTCCAGCTTGCAGAGTCAGCAAAACTTCTGGGTGTAAGCGGGCAGCTGGTCCGCTAAAATACGAATGTCCGGGGCTTGCTCTTCAGAAGTTATTTCATATCATGCCAATGCACCGCCTCTATGTCCTCTTCATGTGCTGTTTGGTAATTTTTACCGACATGGTTGGCTACAGTATCATTACACCAAGCATCCCGCTGTTTGCAAAACTGTTCAACGCCTCTGATGCTGCCATCAGCTTTGCCTTTGCCGCGTATCCGGTTGCGTTTCTCATCACCATCCTTCCCTTTGGCTATCTGGTTGATAAGCTTGGCAAAAACTATCTGATAATCGGCCTCGGCATGCTGTCGCTTGCAACCGCCTGTTTATTTCTGGTGTTTGCAGAATCTATCATCAGCTTTTCCCTCGCCCGCGCATTTCAAGGCATTGGTTCTGCTGCATCGTGGGTGGCAGCACAACCGCTGGCAGCGCAGCAGATTGACGCCTCAAAAAAGAAAGGGCTTGAAATCAGCTCAATCACCATTGCCTATGGCCTGGGGATGATTCTGGGCCCGGCACTGGGAAGCCTGGGCGGGCTGCGGACACCGTTTTATATTAACTTCATAATTGCTGCCGTGGTGGGGGTGGCGGCCCTAATTTCTCTCAGAAAAGTTAACGTATCCGAGAGTAGGGTGGACCACAACTATCCCGGTATCATCAGGAGACCAGGTATTGTTGTTGCCTGCCTTACCATAATGTTTTTATATGCGAGCCTGGGTATGATGGAAGTGCTGTTCCCCCTCTATATGGATTCGCTTGGCTTTGCCAAAGGCAGCATTGGCTTACTGTTTCTTATCCTGTCCATATTGTTGGTTATTGGTCAGCCCGTGACCGGTTACTGGATGAACCGAACCGGGCCGTATTTTATAATACTGGTTGGGTTTTTATTTTTTGCCCTCGGCCTTTCGCTGATGGTCATGGGCAAGACCTTTGTCTCATGGATTCCGGTCTTTATGCTCGCAGGCGTAACTATCGGAGCGCTCACTTCAGCCTCCATGCTTCTTATCGCAGAGAACAGCAGCTACGGGGAGCAGGGGTCTGCATATGGAATCTGGAACTTTTCGTTTTCAATCGGCTATTTGTGGGGACCAGCGCTCGGCGGCATGCTTTCTGATGTTTCCCATAGGTTTAGCCCTTTCTTGAGGTTTCAGGTGCCGTTCTATTTCTTTTCTTTCATGTGCCTCTGCTGCATGTTGTTCTTTAAAATATACATGGCGCCACAAACAGGAAGGCAAAATAAAGATAGTTAACATTGATAGAACACATTTATGCATGCTGTCGTGAGCGAAGTCGGGGAGATGATGTTGCGACCACAGGTTCTTTAGTAACAAGCTAAAATTACCTAAAAAACTAACCAAGCATCATTTCTGGTGACCATTCTGTGAAGCATGAAAAACAAACAAAGTGCGCTCATTTTATGCTTGACAAAGAATGAAAGATTATGCCATTTTCAAAAGGAATTTACTTCAGTATAAAGAAAACTTGCTGAATTAAAAAGTTTTAGGGGAAAACTCAGAAAAATTGCTGGATAACAACTATGTTAGTATGATACAGAATGTCTGGCAACGCTCTTTTTAATCCATAACTTTCTCTTATCCGCCATGATTTTTTCTTGTTGCTGTCCCGCCACAATAAATTAAAAAGTTCTGTTTTTAGGGAACCACTTTCTAAGAAAAGGATTGAAACTTAAGGAGGACTGTCATGATTAAAGAACTAAAGGAGATTGTGGGTGCAAAGAACGTTCTGGATGATGCAGAGACCCTGGATCTCTATTCCCAAGACCTAAGTCTCAACCCCCCTAAAAAGCCTGCGGTCGTTGTTAAACCCAAGGAAACTGCAGAAGTTCAAGAGGTTGTAAAATTCGCCAATAAAACATTGACGCCGGTGGTTCCGGTGAGTTCCGGGATACACTTCTGGGGCGCCACACTGCCAGAGCAGGGTGGCATCATTGTTGACCTGAGCCGCATGAATAAAATCCTTGAGATTGATACGCTGAACCGCAAAACTAAAATTCAGCCTGGCGTAACGTGGCCGCAGCTCATGGAGGCTTTGAAACCCCATCAGCAAATACCGCTCAACCCTCTCTTTCCCCACCCGCAAACCTCAGCGTTGACCAGCTCTCTTGAACGCGAACCCATGCTTATTCCGAAATACGAATACGGCGATCCGGTGCTTACTATGGAAGTGGTGCTTCCCACGGGCGACCTGTTTAAAACCGGAACCGCGTCGGCAGCCAACACCCAGGAAGCATATCCAGAAGGTCCGGGGATTGATTTTTACCGCTTTTTCCTGGGTGCTCAGGGGACTATGGGTATCGTGACCTGGCTCAATATAAAGACCGAATATCGGCCCATACATCAAAAAGCCTTTTTTGTTGCGTTTAACGAACTCCAGGATGTTGCTGATCCGATTTATCATATACAGCGTCGCCATGTAGGTAACGAATGTTTTGTGCTGAACCGCTGTCTCATGGCCACGCTCTTGAGCGATGGAGATCAGAAAGAATATGCCAAGCTCATGGGCGAACTTCCTCCCTATATCCTGATTCTGGTTATTGCCGGTGCACCCCGGCGTCCCCTTGAACGAATTGCCTACGAAGAAGAGGCGCTTATGGAGATTGCCGCTCAGTTCAATTTTGAACCGCAAAAGACCGTTGCCGGCATTGCCGGGCTTGAGGCTACTATGATCAATCGCCTGCGAAATCTTCCTGCCAACGGCAATTATTGGAAAACCAGATACCATAAAACAACCCAGGATATATTTTTCATCACCACCATGGACCGCGCAGGAGATTTTACTGACACTGCCTTATCCTATGCAGCCTGTTACAACCTCAACATAAATGAAGTTGGCGTGTACCTGCAGCCCCTTGAACGGGGTCGCGCCTGCTCCCTGAGCTTTTCGTTGCCGTGTGAGCTGGGCAATCAGACGGAAAAAGAGCGGATCAGGAATCTTTATCTGGAACTGAGCGAACGGCTAATAACGGACGGAGCGTTTTTTAGCCGTCCCTATGGGCCGTGGGCTGATATGGTATATAGACGTTCAACCACTTATACCAACACCCTCAAAGAGCTTAAAAAGATTTTTGATCCAAATCATATTTTGAATCCGGGCAAACTGTGTTATTAACCATTTATATTGTAAATGGAGGATTCCATGGCCAAGGTTAAGGAAATGTTGCTCCCCAAAGATCCCCGTTATCTTAAATACCCGCTTGAAGCTCCCTTTGATAAAGAGAAAGCCTACTGGATAGCTTTCAACTGTTCCCGTTGTTCGGTGTGTAAGTGGGTTGATTCCTGGCGGGTAAAGAGCGCCAAATATGCCCGCATCTGTCCCCAGCATACGCGCTATCTTTATGATTCGCACTCCGGTCAGGGCAAATGCGACCTTGCCCGCGCTCTGATTGAAGGCAAACTGAAATGGGAGGATGATCCGGAAATCAAAGACATCCTGTTCAAATGCACAATGTGCGGCGGCTGTGACGCAATGGACAAGGGTATTAGAGACGCCGAACTGGTTAAGCTCTATCGCTGGATGCGGCATGAATATATAAAGAAATTCGGGCCGCTTCCTGAACATAAAGCCATGATTGACAGTGTGAAACAATACGACAATGTCTGGCTGCAGCCGCGCAGCAAGCGAAATTCATGGGCTAAGGAACTAAAAAATCTGGGGATTAAGGATCTGAACAAGGAAAAGGCGGAGGTGCTCTTGTTTGTCGGCTGCACCTATGGGCTTTCCCAGGAGCTTAAGCCCACCATTATTAATATAGCCAAGATATTGAAGCAGAATAAAATTGATTTCGGCATTTTGGGCGACAAAGAACTCTGCTGCGGCAGCCCTCCCGAAAAGACCGGCTTGCTGGAGGAGTTTGAGCGGCTTGGCACCGCCAACATCAAACGGTTTAACGAGCTGGGCATAAAGAAGCTCATTACGCCGTGTGCGGGCTGCTACGGAACCATCCGTGTCGAGTATGATGAGCTGCCGGTAAAGAAAAAATTTGAGGTGCTGCATGTATCTGAATATATGACCCAGCTTGCGCTGGAGAAGAAGATAAAATATAAGAAAGAAATTCCGGTATCTGTTACCTGGCATGATCCGTGCCATATGGGCAGGCTGGGGCGGCCCTACGTGCCGGGCAAGGACTTGGACGGTGTCTATGATGAACCGCGCGCCATACTGAAATCAATTCCCGGGGTTGAGCTGGTGGAAATGGAGCGCATTAAAGAGTATGCCTGGTGCTGCGGCGGCGGTGGCGGCGCATTTACGGGATTTAAAGATTTTGCGCAATGGACTGCGCGGGAACGTCTGACAGAGGCAAAAGACACTGGTGCGGCAATGATTGTTACCAGTTGCCCTTGGTGTGAAAGCAATCTGCGCGCCGGCGGTATCGGTATGGAAGAGAAGATGGAAGTAAAAAACCTGTTTGACCTGATGATGGAAGCTCTGTAAAAGGGAGACACAGCTATGCATAAGGTAGATAGAAAAAGCGAACGACATCAGCAAATCCTGAAGGCCTTTCAAGCTGCGGTGGGGCCGGAAAACGTATCCGATGCGCCGGCAACCATGGAGGCCTACTATGGAGACTGGCTGCCGCCCAAAACCCTTGGTATGTCGCTGCCGCCGGAATTTGTGGTTCTCCCTGATGGAACCAGAGAGACGCAGGCGGTGATAAAAATCTGCAACCGGTTTAAAATCCCGTTTATCCCGGTGGGCTCTAACCAGTGGTCGCTGACCGGTTCGCCGAACCGGCCGGAGACGGTTATTATCGACCCCAAGCGGATGGGCAGAATCCTTGAGATTGATGAAAGAAATATGTATGCCGTGGTTGAACCGTTGACAACCCTTGCCCAGTTGCATGCCGAGGCAAACAAGCGCGGCCTGTATATCGGGTCTCCTGAAGCAAGCGCCCAGTCCTCGGCTCTTGCCGGCCATCTCTTTCAGGGAATGTGGGGTGTCGGGTTCCGGCTTGGCGTTGCCTACCGCAATATCCTGGGCATGGAATGGGTGCTGCCTAACGGGGAAATTCTGCGCACCGGTTCCTTTTCGCAGGATGCAAGCTGCGGATTCTGGGGCGAAGGCCCCGGCCCCGACCTAAGGGGCATGTTGCGCGGCTATGCCGGTGCCCTTGGCGGAGTCGGCATGGTGACCAAAATGGCGGTAAAGCTGCATCCCTATCCGGGGCCCAAGGTATGGCCCTGTGAGGGACGGATACCAAACCAGACGTCCACTCTGCCAGAAGACCGGTTTAAATGGTATATCATTAAATATAATTCTTTAGAAGAAGCCGTGAACTTTATGTATGAAATCGGCCGCGCTGAAATTGGCGGCGTGGTGCAGAAGTGGCCGACCGTTTATTATATCTGGTGGTGGGCCAATTCCAATGAAGAATACTGGGAAACCTGGAAACGGCGCGTATTTCAAGACAATGTGAAACACGCAGTCGGCGTCTGTTTATGGGGATTCACGTCTGCCAAACAGCTTGAGTATGAAAAGCGCGTCATAGAAGATATTATCAAAGAAACCCGGGGCAAGCCTATTTCCCAGGAAGTGTTTGACCTGTGGGTGCCGCGCACGGCCAATAACTGGATCAGAGATACCAACGGGTCGCGCATGATGCGGCCGTCGGGGACATTCCTCGCCCTGCGCCTCCCAACCGATACACTCAAAAGTTCCATCGATGTGTGCAAGCTGGGTTATGAGTGGGTTAAGAAGTTCTCGCCACCCATTCTTGACTGCGATGGGCCGGACTGGATCGGCGGCTATGATTTTGGCCACTTCGGTTTTGCGGAAACAGACTTTCCCGTGGAAAAGACCCCCCAGGATCTGGGAGACTTGATGAACAAACTGCTGGCCATGACCAAGGAAGATTTGCAGCACGGTATTGAAAATGGCATCGGCCCGTTTCTGGGCGGACCCTACCATGCAATGGCGGGGCCGGTGTTTAAATACGAAAAACTCCTGAAGGGCATCAAGAAAGCCATTGATCCGAATAATGTATCAAATCCGCCGCATAATATACCGGTTGACTAACTACCAACGCTGACAAAAGGAGAGTCCCCATGGATTTGAAAGTAGAACCGTTGAAATGTACGGGATGCCGCATATGCGAATTTGCCTGCAATTTTCATTATGACGGGAGTATTTCACCGATTGGCTCAAGCATTATGTTTTACCGCGAGGAGAAAAAAAATTATTACGGTCTCATGGTAAAACGGGAGAAAAGTCTTCTGCTGGGACGCCCCGAAGGGGAAAGAATCCTCAAGCCTGGAGAGCAGATTGAAGGCGCCACTGCCAGCAGCAAGCCGATTTTACTGCGGGTGGCCTGCGACCGCTGCACGGAAGAGGAAGCAGGACCGCTGTGCATCAGAGCTTGTCCTTACGGCGTATTGAGCATGGAATAAGGAGGTGGCACAATGGAGATCATGAACAACTATACGGGAACTATTTTAATAGCTGATCTGGCACGTGGCACATGCGATACCGAGGAACTGAGCCAGGAGCTGGTTGAACAGGCTTTGGGCGGAGCTGCCATCAATATGGCACTTTATGAAAAATATAAGGATAAAGACCCGCTGATTATCGGCACCGGCTTTTTTACTGCGACGTTCTTCCCCTGCTCAAATCTTGCCGTGCTTACCGGAAAAAGCCCTATTACCGGCAAAATTGGCCATGCGCCGCTTACCTGGCAGGCGGGCGTGGAACTGAAGCTGGCGGGATTTGACTTTGTGGTGCTTTGCGGTGCTTCTGATAGGCCGGTGCGGCTGTGGCTACATGATGGTTTGTCAGATATAAATAATTCCCAGGATATCTGGGGTGCAGACGTGTGGGAATCGGTTGATAAAATTCGCGAAGTTTACGGCGATGATATGATACAGATGCTGGTCATTGGCCCGGCAGGAGAAAACAGGGTACCCATCGCACAGGTGTCTGAAAACTACTGGGGCAGCAAAGACTCGTTTGGTTTTGGGGCGGCTTTTGGCGCCAAAAAGCTCAAAGCCATTGCCATGCGCGGTCTCGGCTCGCTGGAAGTGGCCGAGGGCTTTTTTCAGAAATGCATGGAGCTGAAAAACCAAATACTGAACGGCGCCATCACGGGTAAAGCGGGACTTAAGGATTTCATTGAACCGCTTGGTTTAGACGTTGCAATAAAGGAAAAAGTCCAGAGTGCGACGCACCGACTCAATGCCTGCTATAACTGTCCGTATCCGTGCTATACATTTTTCAAGTATCGCGAAGCGCCCACTGCTCTGGCGCAGACCGGTGTTGCTGACCCCGGCTGCCTTACGGCAGGCCTTGCAGGTCTGGCCCGGTTTTACGCGCTGGGCATTGATGCGCCACAGGCAATGGAAATATGCTTTAAAGCAGGACTTCAGCCAGCCGCCGCCGCTCAAATACTGGAGAAAAAAGGCATAAAGGAGTTGGCTGCTGCTGAGGCAGCGTTACGGGAATGTGCGGCAGACAGCACGCTAAAGGCAGACGCAGCATCCCCGTGGCCATGCCCGGTCAGCCTTCCCCCTGAAGCAGGCATCTTTTCAAGCGCGGTTCCGCCACAGCCGGTGTTTGCGCCGGCAAGCGCTTTTGGGCAGGGAGACGCTGGTCAGGTCTGGGTTAAACGCCAGGCGCTTGCCTACATTATCGGTATGTGCCCCATTTTTGCACTGCTTGCTCCCGAGGTTACCACTGACCGGGTTGTGGAACTGGTCCGGATGTCCGCAGAATGGGATGACTTTAACAAAGAAACACTTGATACCATCATAGAAACGCTCATTAAGCAGAGCATGAGCTGAGCGGATGCTGGTTCTCATTGAGGTAATGGAGAATAACTATGGCAGTAAAAATTGCAAAGAAAGTCTATGAGCGGACACTGGAAGACTACCGGGAACAGGCTTGGGGCGACGCCCGCTGCAACTGGTGCATGAACCAGTGGGGCTGGAATGTCAAAAGCGCCCGGTTTAATGAAATCTGTCCCGAGTTCCGGTATACACGTTTTTTTGCCTACAGCGGCATGGGAAAGTTCCACATTATACGCGCACTGCTTGAGGGCGATTTTGATTACACGGACTCGGAAAAACTGCTTGAGATTTGCTATTTCTGCACTTCCTGCGGCGCCTGCGAGATGAATTGTCTGCGGCTTAATGAAAAGGAACCGCTCAAGGCAGCCGAAGCGTTGAAAACGCGGCTCATTGAGCTGGGGCTTGCACCGCTGCCCGCGCACAAGGAGCTTTTGAACAGTATTAAAAACTATGATAACCCGTGGCTCAAGCCGCGTGCCCGGCGCAAAGACTGGACCAAGGGGATAAAGGTCAAAGATGTGGCAAAAGAAAAATGCGAATATCTCTTTTTTGCCGGCTGCACTCCCGCGTTCGATCCGCTCATTCAACATGAAATAGTAAACACGGTCAAGGTGCTGCAAAAAGCCAAAATTGATGTGGGCATTCTGGGGGAAAAAGAAATTTGCTGCGGGAGCCCCGCCATCCGCATCGGCCACCGGGATATTTTCTTTGATCTGGTGAAGCGCAATATTGAAATGTTCAATGAATTTGGCATCAAGAAAATCATCACCCACTGCGCCGGCTGCTTCCACACCCTCAAATATGATTTTCCGGAGGTCCCGGGTATGCCGCCGATTAATTTTGAGGTCATCCACGTGTCAGAAATTCTTGAGGATCTGGTCAATGCCGGAGAAATCAAGTTTAAAAAAGAAGTGCCACTCACCGTTACTTGGCATGATCCCTGTCATATTGGCCGCCATTGTGGGATTTATGAGGAGCCGCGCAACATTCTTAAAGCAATTCCCGGCATTAAACTGGTGGAAATGGAGCGTATAAAGGACCAGGCTTGGTGTTGCGGGGCCGGTGCCGGCGTGCGCACTGCCTTTCCTGAACTGTCGTTAAAGATCGCGACTGAGCGCATTGAGGAAGCCAAGTCAACAGGTGCCGAAGCGGTCGTTACCTCCTGTCCCTATTGCGAGCAAAATTTAAGCGATCCTATAAATAAAAATAATGAAAAGATAAAGCTTTATGATTTGCTTGATCTGATGATGCAGTCTATGTAGTGCGGAAATAATGTAAAAAAACAAATTTATGCCAAATGCAATGGTGCAGGCATTCTAACAACCAAACCCATAGAGGAGGATTTCAGTATGGCAGAATTGACCTGGGAGAAAAACAGCAAGGCAATGTTTGACAAGTGCATAGAGGGATCGCCCAAACCATTTCGGGCGATGACCGAAAAGAAGCTCATGGAGGCAATCACCAAGAAGGCTGGCGATGCGGCGGTGGTGACCGAGGACATGATTATTGAGTGCGTTAAGGAGATTACGCCCAAGCCGTTTGTGGCCATGGCGCTTAAAGCACTGGAGCCCTTGAAGACAGCCTAAGGAATTGACTTTTTTATTGAAAACAAAAAGGGAAAAGGCGGGTTGCTAACCGTGCGCTTTTCCCTTTTTCGTTACCAAATTCCGTGCGCCTTTATTCCTGGCCGAATTCCTCCTCGTAATCCTTCATAGATGCCGCAACGACCTTCTGGGCATGCTCAGCCCCGTAAATTTTTTCAATAGAAATATTAGGTTCTTCTCCCGGGATTAGTTTATAGGTTGAAAAATAATGCTGCAACCGCTCAATGAGCAGGTGGGGCAAATCGGTAATATCTTCAGCCGTGCCCCAGAAATTGTCGTTTTCCAGTATAGAAATAATTTTGTCATCCGCCTCTCCATGATCCACAATCTGCAGCCCGCCTACGACGCGCGCATTGAGCAGCATTTCTGAGCGGTTGATAGGCCGTTCGCTCACCACGCAAATATCCAGCGGATCGCCATCGCCCCGTTCAGCGTGAGGTGACAAATCTTTAACCCGTTTGCCGCAGAATGTGCGCGGTATAAAACCATACAATGTTGGCGGCTGCGAGGAGCCGCGCTGCGGCCGATCAACCAGCAGGTAGCCGGTTGTCTTGTCAACCTCATATTTTACCAGGTCAAACGGCGTAATTTCAATATACGCGCGCACGATGCGCGGCGGGTCGTTGCCGGTTTCAAGCCCGTGCCAGGGATGCGGACGCCACCGGTAAAAAGGACCAGGAAATTTCATGCAAATGCCTCGTTTTCTCGTTAGGTCTCGTCATAGTAGTTTTTCAAAAGTATTATATACATGAAATGAAATCATAGCGCATTGCAATAGCTCATCGTTTTTTAACAAACTATCGCATGGCATGACTCAAAGGCTTTACAAATCTTGAATCAAAGCAGCGGCTCGTTTAAAAAATCCAGTTTGTTCAAGCCGTTCCCACTCACTAACAAATGTTTCAACCCGATGCTGAAGTTCTGCCTGGCGAACAGAGAGGTAGGCGGCAACGCCCGGCGCAATGACCGGTTTGCATTGAATTGTTTCACTGGCTGATTGAACCTTTCCCCATGTTCCCCATGTCAGGAAATTGCGCAGAATGTCAGACGTGACCACGCCATCCTGGATGTCTCCCAGATGATCTTGCAATCTCTTAAGCTCCTCTATCAGCTGTTCTGCATCCTGCGGCAGGACCTCTTTAAAAAATTCAAGCGTGTAACGCAGCCCCTTGAACGCGATACGCAAACGATGCAGTCGTTCAAGAGAAATGTCGCGCGCGTGAATACAATCTTCATAAGCACGAACGGCTGCGAGCCGTTGAAGGAGGACGATGGGCAACACATGCGGAATGCGCTGCGGCACCGGTTCATCGCGGCTGCTGAATGCCGGCAAAGCAGCGGCGCCGCGGTTTTTCAGAAATTTTTCAAACTCCTTTTTAAAGCGGATATATCGCTGGCTGTCCAGAAAATCCAGCATGCGCTTGCGCGCGTTTTGATACTGCCCGTTAAATACAGCAAACAACGGATCCAGTTCATCCTGGCGATCGGGAGGCACGGTATTGAGGTATGCCTGCGCTTTTTGTTTAAACACATCAAGATCGCGAACTGTGCCAAGGATGCGACCCGCACGCCGGATCTGTTTGACAAACGGTTTTATCTGTTTCATGTCCAGGTATGCGCCGCACACGCGAATAGCAGCGCGCATGCGCCGCGTGGCAACGCGCATGTCATGCAGCTCTTCTATATCCTCTCCGCGGCGGGTGCCCGCTTCATGGCTGACCATTCGTTTGAAGTGAAAATAAAGGGTCTTGCGCGCGGCTTCAGCCATGGTATCTTTATTCGTGATCCCCGGTTTTTTTGACAATGCCCGCGGTCGAGGCGTTTCAGCGATAGTTTCTGACCCGTGCCGGAGGGGTGCTGATGTTTTTATCTCTGACGCCGCTAATTTCTGTTCAGTGCCGCTGTTTCGGTGAGACCGGTCGGTAATTAGGGAACGTTTTCTGCGCGGTTTTTCAGAACGGGACGAGGGACGCAGCTGGTTCAGGGAGAACGCAGGAGATGCGGGGGAAGCATTAATAAACATCAAAGCGCGTTCGAATTTTGTTTGCAATTGGGGAACGAGACCCCATTCGTGTTGGAGACAATGCTGAATTTTTTCCAAATCGGATTCCGTGCCTTCGGCGAGCAACTCTGCTTCAAGCTCATAGAATATGTGATCGCCGGCGCCCGCATCTATATGGACTTCGTCAATACATAATTCAGCGACAAGCCGTTCGCCGCGACTGCGCACCCTGCGCACAAACCGTTTCTGGCGAACCTCAAACAACGGGATGAGCGGTTTGTGCTGGGTAAATTGGAGCACCAGGCTGCGCGTCTGACTATCGGGCCACAGGGTTGGCTCAAGAGTGGAAGACGATAGGGAAACCGCAAATTCTTCGCGCCGGTGAAGCGGCCCTGCCGGCGGTATGAGTTGTTTGAGGGATATGACCGTGGCATCCGCCTGTTCGCGCTTTCGGCAGATATAACCGGCCTTCTGCAGATCTTGCGCAGCGGTATCCAGATAGGTATCATGAAGATCTTGATAATGTCCCGTAGAAAGCAAAAAACCTGCAAGCTGCTCCGTCTCCTGCAACCGCTCACAGGTTGTTTTGTCGGGAACTGTGAATTTCAGTTCGATTTCCATGGTTATGCGTTTAAAAATGAGAGTGCCGCATCGCCGCCGTCTCGAGTAATGTACTTTATTATAGCCCTGATAAAGAACAGGTCATTGGGAAGACGCGAGCCAAGGCCCGGAGGGGCAATCAAGAGTCAGCAATATTCAGGTTATGCTCTGCTCCTTCTGGTGCGCCTCTGCGAGCTTCGCGGCACCGGTGCGCCTGGTGTTTTTTTGTTCTCCGGCTTTTCCCGAAGCATCAATAAAGATGTCCTGAAGAGTGGAAATAATTCGGTCAATTTCTTTAAGGTCTTTTAACCGCCCCTTATGCGGTTTCAGTTTGAGACTCTGAATCTCGTGCAGCCATGAAGGCAGCAGCTCTTTCAACTTTTTGCGGTTAACCAGTGAAATGCTCGAGATAATGGTCTCAATATGACCCTCGCGGCGCAGCATGAAATTTTCACACACCTCCCGCGCCTGGGAGCGCAGGAGTTTTAATTCGCGTATGAACTCATCGTCAAGCTCTGCGCCTCGTCCATTGGGTTTTTTTCTTTCATCACTGGTCTTCTTCATCATGCAGAGCCTCCTCAACTTTTGCACAAATCTCCCGTGATATGGTGCGAATCGAACGGTTGCCATTGACCACATGGAAGCCAAATTCCTCCTGCATCAGGCTGAATTCATTCTGTATGAGGCGCTGGTAACGCATAAAACTCATAAATATGTCGCGCGAAATGCCCAAATCTCTGCCCGATTCCCAGTAGTCAAGCGTTGCGTTTTTTCGCAGGTTGCGCTCGACCAGTTGTCCCGGGCTGACCTTCAAATAAATAATCAAATGCGGGACAAGCGCGATGCCATACAGCGAACGAACCCAGCGCCGGTCAGCGCCCCGCACGATTTCCCGCGCCATGAGCGTATATATGTAGCGGTCGGCAAGCACAATAAAACCTGCCCGCAAAGCCGGTATGATGATATTCTCCAACTGGTCGGCAAAGTCAGTGGCATAGAAGAGGCTGCGCGTAATTTCACTTAAGACATTGCCCTGCTTGGCTTTGTTCAGTTCATTTGAAACCAGGGTGGAACGAACCAGCCCGACATTGGTGATAGCGCGGCCGGTGTTTTCCAGATAATCCTTGAGAAGCTCGATCTGGGTCGAGCGCCCCGAACCGTCTGCACCTTCAATGACAATCAGCTTGCCGGTCAACTCCTCCAGAGAAACACCGGGAATACCTTCACCGTAAAATTTCATGCATTTCATGGAATAGGAGCATCCTCTCTTTACACCTGAGTTCGCCACCGAAAGCGCGGCAAATCAAAGCGCTTGGCGACGATCTTTCGAACCTGTTCCTGCTGCTTTTCAATGGGCTGGGTGCCATCAATGGTTACAAACCCAAACTCATCTTTCATGGCAAGGTATTCATGGTATATCCGCTCCTGAAACAGACGAAAACTTTCATACGGGTCAGCCGACAACCCGAGGTCCATTCCCGCTTCAAAATACTTGAGTTGCGGACGCCCCGAAAGAATCCGATTTAATGAAACATCCAGAGGGGTGTTGAAAAAAAACGTCAGATCCGGGTGGCGTGCGAAGCCATACAAATTATGCAGCCAGACTCGGGAACAGCCCCGGACTGCATCGCGGGCGAATGCAGTATATATATAGCGATCACAGAGCACCAGATACCCGGCCCGCAACAACACCAGCATCTGCCGTTCGTAGCGGTCGGCAAAATCCGTGCAGTGGATGAGGCTGAAGGTGGTGGGCGTGAGAAGCTGGCGCTTTTTACCTTTGCTGGTAGCCTTTTTAACAATGACCGAAGAATTCCACTCGCTGAAAAAAACTTTAAGTCCCCGCATCTCAAGCCAGCGTTTTAGCAAATAAACCTGCGTGGATTTCCCGGACCCGTCAAGCCCTTCCACGGCAATAAGTTTGCCGGGAAGCTCTTCGGTAACACTCATCTGTTTTCTGTCACTCATAAATCTTCTTAAGCGATTTTCGAGCCTTTTTTAAAGCGCTGCCAAACTCTTTTATCTCCATATCTGCGGTGAGCTGGGCAAGACATTGTCCTGCTTTTGCCAGCCTCTTTCGGGCTCCCTTTGCGCGAGTTTCTAAGGCGCTTTCCACCTTTTCGATCGCCGTGAGCATTTTGTTCAATTGGAGGGTGATGGCATTGCGACTTTTGCCGGTGAGTTCTTGAGCAGCGCGGTCTTTAAGCGTGCGGCTGAGTTCCTCAACCTGATTTCTGATCGCCGCCGCTGCAGCTTTGATGTCTGCAAGCTTTCGGGCGCGCTGTTCATTAATTTCCGCTGCCAGTTTTGTTGCCTGTTCAATGATTGAAGGGATCGTATGCGGATTTAACCCCTTGATTTTGCTTAACCCCTCTTCCCCTGCCGCAACAATACTTTCATAAGAATCGTACCCCGCCTTTATCAGCCGTTTTGCCAGAATTTCTCCCAAACCCGTTATTTTTTGCAGCTTTTTCATAGCGTTCTTCATGTTCGCCCCTCCCATAGATAATCGTTTTGTTGTTGCATCAAAGCCCCTCTTGATCTGCACATGTATAAACCATCCGAAGCTGTTTAACGCACGTTTCGCCTCGGATGTGGTATTGCTAAGGCCGTTTTTTCCCTTTGTGCAGTATCCAGTTTAAACGCGCCGGCATCTCATGTTGATTGAAGATCATATCAAGGCTGACAATCATCCCTTTCTTAAGAGAAAAGGATTCGCCACTTTTTAGAAGGGATTCTATTATAGTACCAAGGTCTGGTTCATGCCCGACAACGGCTATGCGTTGCGCGCCGCGGGTAGTACCGATAATTCTATAGAGTTTTGCTACATCAAATCCAGGAGCCACATCGCGAGATGCAACGAGTTCTCCGGAGAAACTGATTGCTTCAGCCAGTATGTCTGCCGTCTGGACGCAGCGCACCAAGGGGCTGGTTATGATATAGTCAACCAAACAGCCCTTTTTTGCGAAAGCCTTTGCGTTTTCGCGGAACAATGCGCGGCCATGCGGCGTTAGGTAACGGTCTTCATCAGCAACTCCCCCGCCTCGTTCAATCGCAAGTGCGTGTCTAATAATATACAATTTCATGGCACTTAGATTTGTATCTTACCTGTTTAAATCCAAGAATTGTGCTCTCATATGTGTATCGTGTGGCTTGTGGTGAGAGCAGTTACGGTCGGTGCGAGCGATGACTGTGGCGAACACAATGCCCTTTTCCAGCCAGTACTGAGCCCGAACGAATGAATCACAAGCCACATAAATTTCATATATGTTTGGCTATATTTTAAACGTTACTGCTTTAAGAATGCTGCAGGCCGGTAACGTCTTGATTGTATTCCTGCTTATTGAGAGCCGGATAAATTACTGCTAATACTCAATGGCCCTCATTAAAAAACTGTGGCTTTAAGCAGCCATATGATTAAATTACCTCAAAACTATATTATAAATTAAAAATAAATTATTTCAAAATATATTTAGCAGAATATGCATCAATTAATTTCTATTTGATAGCCGTAGGTTTCGGTGAATAAATCGCCTTTTAATGACATAGTCCAGCGATAGAATGAACGATCCTTATCCGGCGGGAGTTTGATTACCAGTTTGTTAGCCACCAGCTCTACGGTCAGTGCCATCGGTTCTGTTCCATGCTCCCGGTCGAGCGCATCGGCAATTCTTAACAGCGAAGCTAATTTGGTAATTATTTTTCGCTCCTTGGGATATAGAATGCGGAAGTTTTCATGTTGTTCTTTCGGGAATGATTTACGATGATAGCGAGCGATGTTTGCGACAATAAGCCGGTCTCGCGGCGGGAGACCCACAATATCTGATTCAGCTATCAAATAATAGGAGTGTTTATGATGGCGAGAAATACCCACGAAATAGCCGATGTCATGCAGAAGTGCAGCAATTTCAAGCAATTGCCGTTCTTTTTGACCAAGACCGCCCCGATAATCTTTTAGCGCATCAAAGATTTGCAAGCAGTAGGCTGTTACAATTGCGGCATGGGTCTGGTCATATTCGTATTTTTTCCCCAATGATTTTACTGCGCTGATTAACTGTTTAAATTTTTGCTGCTGATGGGCATGGTCCTCTTTTTTGAACAGCTCTATGGAGAGACCATCGCGCACCCCCACACCGGGAACATAAAGCCACGAGGCTTTTGCCATTTTTGCAAAGCTGAGATAAACCTGTGCTGCCGGCACAATGACATCTGCCCGATCCGGGCGCAGGTGCAGTAGTTCCACCCGTTCATTAAAACTATACCGGGAAAGTTCGCTCATCACCATGGCCAGGGTCTCACTGGCGATACGCTGACAACCGTTATTTTTATCCACTGCTGCCCAGCCTGTTTCTCCCAGCAGCCACACGACGCTGTCTATATTCCCCCCGGTGGCAATAAACCGGTCAATCTTCCTGGTGCCGAGGTTGTGACGCAGGCGTTTTTGGGTGATTCCTGTGTATTCTGCGAGAATGCTGGTCAATTTTTCCTGGCTGTCATAGCATGAATGCAATAATTGCATCAGGCGCACCGCCCCCAGCTTATGAGTTAATGAAAATTGAATTTGCGTGTCTTCTATCAGGCTCACCTCCACGCTGCCGCCGCCGACCTCAATATGCAGCACCGTAAGCCCGGTCAGGTTCATGCGTTCAAGCAGCGCAGTAATAATCAGCCGGGCTTCTTCGCTGCTATCTATAACCTGGACTTCGATGCCGGTCTCTCGCAGCACACGCTCGACAAAAGCCGCGCCGTTGGATGCCTCACGAACCGCGCTGGTTGCTACCGCTCCCACTTGGGAAGCTTTGGATGCGTCAATGAGAAGGCTGAATTCCCGCATGGCGTCAAGCGCCGCGTTAAAACTGACCGGCAGGATTTTCCCGCTGTTAAATACATCCTGACCCAGGCGCACGGGACGGCGAATGGTCTCAATGGCAGTAATGACGCCCTGTGGGCTGCGCTCAAATATTTGCATACGCAGCGCGTTTGATCCAATGTCAATTGCTGCAACCCTGCTGTGAAGTGTTTTTTCCACAATACTCCGTATTTCTCAAGCACTCGGGAAGAAAGAACCCAGTTATGCGGGGGACGTGTATGCCGCAATGTTTTTCAAGCTTTATCAGCGCCTCCGTCATGTTTGTGGTGTTTTATCATCTTCCCCTCAACAATAAATATAATGTCTTCACAGATATTGGTTGACAAGTCTGCAATCCGTTCAAGGTTTCTCGAAATTCTCATCAACTGCAGGCAGCGCTTAATCGTTGCGGGATCGGTGCTCATAACCCCGACCAGCTCATCGTAGGTTTTATCGCGTAAATTATCAATAATATTGTCGCGCGCGCATACCGACTGGGCGAGTGCTGCATCTTCATTGATAAAGGCCGTGATGCTGTCCCGCACCATCTGGGTCGCAATTGAAGCCATTTCCGGAATATCAACCAGTGGCTTTACCAGCGGCGCCTCAAGCAGAAACCGCCCGCTTTCTGAAATATTGACGGCATGGTCTGCCATCCGTTCCAAGGCCTCATTCATCTTAAAAATCATGAGGATAATCCGCAAATCCTTTGCCATGGGCTGATACTGGGCAATATATGCGGCGCACAACTCGTCAAGTTTTATGTCCAGCTCATTGGCTTTTGGCTCATCGTTCAGGGCCACCGAATCAAGCAACGTCCGATCCCGGTTCACCAGCCCTGCGATGCTGCTCGCAATCATATGCTCCACCAACGTTGCAAACTCTATCAATATTTTTCTTAACTCGATTAAACGTTCTTCCAGTACCATAGGCGCCTCTTAGCCGAATTTTCCGGTTAAATATTCTTCAGTCCGCTTATCCTCGGGGACGGTGAAGAGTTTTTGGGTTGGGCCAAATTCAACCAGCTCGCCTAAATATATAAACGCGGTATAATCAGACGTGCGGGCTGCCTGGGCTATATTGTGGGTAACCAATACAATGGTTACCGTTTCCTTCAGCTCAATCATCAATTCTTCTATGTGAGAGGTCGCCTTTGGGTCAAGGGCGGAGGTCGGTTCGTCCAGCAGAATGATCTCAGGTTTCATTGCCAGCGCTCGTGCAATGCAGAGACGCTGCTGCTGCCCGCCGGACAGAAATGTCCCTTTACGGTATAATACATCCTTGACCTCATCCCACAGTGCCGCCTTTCGCAACGAGACTTCAACAACGGCGTCAAGGTCTGCTTTGCTCAATCTTAATCCATTTAATTTATACCCTGCTATGACATTATCATAAATGTTCATGGTGGGAAAGGGATTGGGCCGCTGAAACACCATGCCGATTTTCCGGCGGGCAATGATCGGATTCATAGCGTAGAGGTCTTCGTTCTGCAGCAGCATTTTGCCGGAAACTGTTGCATGTGGAACCAGCTCATGCATGCGGTTGATGCATCGCACCAGAGTTGTTTTGCCGCACCCCGACGGCCCCATGATTGCGGTAAGTTTGTTTGGCGTAATATTCAGCGAGATATTTTTTAATACCACATGCTCGGCAAACGCCGCATGGAAATTTTCTATTTTTAAAACTGGACTTTCCATTTTTTAGTCATTACCCGTGCGATAACGTTGAGGGTCAGAACCAGAACAGCCAGCACCAGCGAAGCACCCCAGGCCAGCGCATGCCATTCAGGATAGGGGCTGGCGGCATAGTTGAAAACCAGCAGGGGCAGGGAGTTGATGGGCTTGAAAATGTTGGTATTCATAAAGGGGTTGCCAAATGCGGTAAACAACAGCGGGGCGGTTTCCCCTGCCACGCGGGCGATACTGATAATTATTGCGGTTGCAATTCCGCTCAGGCCTGCCGGCACAATTACCTTCATGATGGTCTTGTAATACGGCACCCCTAACGCCAGCGATGCTTCCTTCAGCGACTCGGGAATCAACTTTAACGTTTCTTCAGTTGATCGCACAATAATGGGCAGCATCATAATGCCCAGGGCGATGCCGCCGGAAAGCGCAGAGAACGTGCGTAGCGGCATGACAATCCAGACATAGGCTATGATGCCAATGACAATTGAGGGCACGCCTTGCAAGATTTCCACACATAACCGCACGGTATAGGAAAGCGCGCCGTGCTTGTGCTCTGACAGATAAATACCCGCGCCGATCCCTAACGGGATAGAGCAGACGCCAGAAATAACAACCAGCATAAATGTCCCCACGATGGCGTTGGAAATACCGCCGCCCGCCTCGCCAACCGGTCGGGGCAAATGTGTCAGAAATTCCCAATTAATAACAGTGCAGCCATTCTTGAAAATATAGAACAGAATGAGCAGCAACGGAATTATCGAAGCAAACGATAAACCAATAACTAATAGCTTAAAGGCTTTGTCTTTGAGGATGCGTGCCGTTATATGATTCTGGGCCATCTTTATACCTGAATGCTCAGCTTCTTTATGATCTGCCTTCCGGCCACATTGATTATCATCGTGACGATAAATAGCAATAAACCGATTTCAATTAAAGAAGACAGATAAAGGTGATCCGTTGCCTCAGTGAATTCATTGGCAATAACACTGGCCATGGTATTGGCCGGCGCGAAAATGCTCTTTGGAATAGCATTGGCGTTGCCAATCACCATCGTGACGGCCATGGTTTCGCCAATGGCTCTGCCCAGAGCGAGAAGATTTCCCGCTGTAACCCCCGAGAGAACATAAGGAATAACAACCTGTTTAACCACCTCAAACCGGGTTGCGCCAAGCGAGTATGCCGCCTCCTTCAGTTCGTCAGGCACAAGTCGAATGACCTCTCTGCCCAGAGAGGACGAATAAGGAATAATCATAATAGCCAGAATCAGCGAGGCGGTAAGAATTCCGACGCCAACAGGATTAACGCCCAGCAGGCTTTCCAGGGAGCGCACCATAGGCACCAGAACAAATAGTCCCCAGAACCCGTAAATAACCGACGGAATGCCCGCCAGGAGCTCTATGGCGCTTTGCAGCACCGCGGCTATAGTGCCTCTGGTTGAATATTCACCGAGGTAGATGGCAAGCGCAAAAGAAAATGGCAGTGAAATGGCAAGGGCTAAAAACGATGTAACCACGGTGCCGGCCAGAAATGGTAACGCACCAAATTCGCCCGTGACCGGATTCCAGGTATTTGCATAGAAAAATCGGAAGCCGAATTCCTTAATTGAATGCAGCGAATTGAACAGCAGCGTCAAAAAAATGGCGCACACAAGCACCACCATTAACACCGCGGCACCGGTAATCAGACTTTGAAATATGGCTTCAGCGGGTGCGACAAAATTAATGGCTGCTCTGTGAGCCATGATTTTATCAGCAGAGGATGCGCTGATTACTGAAATCTCTTCACTGTCAGCATTCATCGCGCTCAGTTTCCGTGCAGTGTGGGTAACTCATATTTGAGGATAATACGGCCAGACACCCTTGATTTTCACACAGGCCACGACCTAAGTCAAATTATATTGCGGCACCAATCAGCTCTGCAGAATAATCCATGCCCTGGCTGATGCCAAAACAAAGCTGAGCGGGGTTCTGCGCCATCCCCGCTCAGCGGCAGGCCGCAGTTATTTCAAAACCGGTGAACCGTCGAACACCACAGAACGAAGAATGGCCTCTGATTTTTGCACCGCCGATTTTGAAAGCGGGGAATAGTGCAGCGGCTCGGCGAATTGCTGGCCGTCATGGATCATCCACCACAACAGTTTTACGAGTTCTTCTGCCCGCTCTTTGTCGCGGTCAGCATAATTTTGCTCTTTATAAAAAATCAGCCAGGTAAAGCCGCTTATTGGATAGCCGTCGGCCGCTTCGGTATTGGTGAGAGAAATTCTGGTATCGTCAGGCAGTTCAATATTTGCGGCTGCGCTTACTGACTTCAGGGACGGTTCAATAAAGTTACCCGCTTTATTCTTAATAATGCCGGCAGGCATGTTATTCTGAATTGTATAAATGAGTTCTGCATAGCCGATAGCACCGGGCGTCTGGTTTACCAGACCTGCGACACCGGGATTTCCTTTTGCGCCAAGGCCGACCGGCCAGTTAAGGGACTTGTCTGCGCCGACGTTGAATTCCCAGTCCTTGCTCACCTTGCTCAGATAGTCGCTGAAGATGTAGGTAGTGCCGCTTCCATCAGAACGATGCACCACCACGATGCCCAGGTTCGGGAGCTTTACTTCAGGATTCACGGCAACAATTCGCGGATCGTTCCAGCGGGTAATTTTCCCCAGAAATATGTCAGCGATGACATCCGGGGTAAATTTAAGCGTAGGCTTATCGGGCAGATTATAGGTAACCACCACCGCTCCCAGGCAGATGGGGACGTGCAGAATAGGCGCTTGCGCTTTTTTTATCTCTTTCTCATTCAAAAAAGCGTCGGTGGCACCGAAATCTACCGTCTTGCTGATAAGCTGCTGAATTCCGCCACCCGAACCTATTGCCTGGTAATTAATTTTTACTTTGTGTGTCTGATAATAACTGTCAAACATTTTGGAATAGAGGGGAAAGGGAAAGGTTGCCCCCGCGCCTAAAAGTTCCTTGCTTTTTGCATGGAGCACTGATGATGAAAATGTTACCATCATCACGATAAACGTCATGAGCAGATAAGAAATGTGTTTTTTCATGCTGCACCTCCTGGTTTGGGTTATGTTTTCTTACCGGGTTGTTAAAACTTAAAGTTTAAATCAGTTTGCATCACGTGTTCTGGCCGCGCCGGCCCGTGAATGCGTTCCCCATGAAAATAATTAAGCGTAAAGTTTACATTTTTTTTCAAGCCATAGACAAAACTTGCGTGGGGACCCTTGGCATCGGTTTCACCTTCATAGAAATCCGAATCAGGTAAAATATCAAGCACAGAATCGCGCTCCAGCCGTCGGTAATCAAGCGTGAACTGCCACTCGTTGCTTTCTTTGACCTTTTCGTATCCAAAATTGAATCCCACCAGAAACGCCTGATTGTTACGGGATGGGTCGAGGTTGTTTAGATATTCGCCGAACAGGCTGGCATACCGAACCAGACCGAATGGCTCCTTCATGCCCAATAAGGCGGTAGCGGTGATAGCATCAAAATCATATTGATATACATTTTTCCCCGACTTTTTATCTTTGATACGACTGTTGGTTCCTGACGAATATTTCAGCTCGCCACCCTCAACATTATCAATACCGTAATAGCCGACCGCCCATTTTAAATTGGTCGCATAGTTGATTTTCCAGTCAAACCCCGGCTGAATAACCCACATAAACGGATCTGAGGTATCCTGCGAATTTTCTTCAAGAACCAGCGCGCCCACAGTGGCAAACAGCCCAAAGTTTCTGGAGAGATCATAGGTAAATTCTCCCGCAGCGCCTTCGGGAGTTATATCAGTATCCCAGATAACCTGGGAAAGCGTAAACAGGGGGTTTTTGAACTTACCGCCGGTCAATTTTATGCCTATTTCCTTGTTGTTCACACATCGTTTGGGTGTGTATTCTACCGCTGCATAATCAATATTCACGTCCTTTTTTTCATTGCTGCCACCAAATGTTTGATTGGTGGATCGGGGATCGCCGGTGCCGCTGGCCAGCCCAAACATAAACTTTATATCATCAGCAACTTGTGTTTCAATGCCGAGGCGAGCCCTGAACCGGGCTCGGTGCCGTTCATTTTTTTCATCCCGGTCTGTCCACTGATAACGCAAGCGGAAATCGCCGGTCAGTTTGGTTTTTTGCACCCACTCGGGAAGGACCGGTGAAAATTTGCCTTCCTTGGTTTGTTTCGTTACCTCCTCTTTAGTTTCCCGGAGTATTTTAGCTGCTTCAGCCGGTGTCAATATGCCTTTTTCCACAAGTTTTTCCACAAGCACGTCAACTTCGCCGGCAAATACGGAACCGCTGCTCATATAAAAGGCGGCTGCCACGCATATATAGAATAAAACAATTAAAAACTGTTTCATGATAAATTCTCCTTTTTATACCTGAATAAAGTGCGCCAAGTGTTTGTCGCAGAACCCGCATCTATTCCCAGAGGGTCACTTTGCCGGCGGGGCAAAGGTGTAGGTCTGTTTGACCGTGACCGGGAACTCGGGATCACTGTAAGGCCTGATGGCAAAGGTGAAAAACAGCC
>CAZQKW010000020.1:0-60668 GCA_964594075.1 uncultured Thermodesulfobacteriota bacterium
TTAACGATGTTTTAATGTTTTTGATGCCCCGCCTTGTAGGCGGGGTAATTCACTTAAAATCAATTATAGGGTGCTTATATCACAGGTATCAGTATAAAAAAGACTTTTTTGTGCGCAGGACGGGTGTTCTTCCGTTGACTGGATTATGGGTGCGAAACAGAACCCGGCTGCCGACTGCGGGTATCAATGATGCGGTCGTATTTACTGCTGGCAAATAAAAAGCCGAATGCCATTGGCTGCTGCTGATAGAATTTCTGGTGATGCGTGGCATGAGCGTTGATGATGCGCCGCAGATATTTTGTCCAGGGTTTTAATTTCAGAATCTTTATCCTGCGGTGAAACATGACATCGTGAAACAGAAAATAGCAAACACCGTACAGCGTGACACCGAGGCCGGCGCTCAGCACAAACGGCATCGCGTAGTTTGTCCCGTAATATAAAAATGCAATTGCAATCGAGCTGAAAAACAGGGTGAATATATCATTTTTTTCCAGCCAGCTTTCATGATAGCGATGATGGTCCTCATGCAGAATCCACAAAAACCCGTGCATGACATACTTATGCATGAACCACGCATAGAACTCCATAAAAACAAATAATAAAAGAACCAGCATTAACCATAGTATTGCCGTAAGAAGGATCATATCTGCCGCCTTTCATTAGTACAATTCTTGAGTAGCACACTTCCTATCGCTGTTGATTAATCATGCCGTATGTATGGTGCAATAATTTCTTTGACTGGCACGTAAGACTTTATCCGCAGTAGAGCAAAGACATACGGATGACCGTAAATCCAAACACAGGCCACCAAGACTGATGCCGGTATTTTATTCTATATCAGCTTCCATGTTCAACAGAATATCGCGCAGATTCCTGATTTTCTCACGATCAGAGGCCCAGTATCCTCTGCGCTCACACTCAATAAGCGATTCGCAGATTTTTACGGTCGCATAGGGATTATTAGCCTGCAACCTTTTGCGCATCTCTTCATCAAAGACAAACCGGTCCGCCACGCGGTCAAACACCCAGCTTTCCACGCTGCCGGTAGTTGCCGCAAACCCCAAAAGATGCTCAACCCGGTCTTTTATTTTTTTTGCGCCGTGAAAATCATGCTGCAGCATGCCGTCAATCCAATTCGGATTTAACATCCTGGTGCGCGTTGCCCGCTCAATGGTTATTTTCAAGTCTTCAACAGCGACCGCTTCTTCCGTAGAATCAACCACCAGCACATCCGCCCGCTCCCCGCGCTTTTGCTGCACGGTGCGCGCGAGACCACCCAGAAACTCGTAATAATGGTCAAGATCGGTCACCTCATATTCGGTGTTATCCCGCTCCTGTGTTACCAGATCAACTGCTTGCACGGCGCGGGAAAACGCCTGCACGTGCTTCTGCACTTTGCCCCTAAAATAAGCATAGCTCATGCTATCATCATATTGTTTTACCAGCTCCTCTTCATCCCGCCAGGATCCGGTTTCAACCAGCGTGCGCATGGAGGTTGCATATTCCGTCGGTGACGGGCCAAAAATTCGTGCCAGAGCAAACTCTTCCAGCGCATCGCGCCGTTTGTTAAAGTGTTTTCTAATAAAATTTTTGTCTTCTGGTTCGTCAAGCACCGCCACCATTTCAAACGCACGGTTAAGCAACTCAATGTGGGTGCCAAAGGTATCCCGGAAAATACCGCAGATAGTGATTATCGCATCAATACGTGGACGGTTCAATACCGTTAAGGGAATTATTTCTAATTCTTTAAACCAGGCATTTTTGGTACGCTTTATTTTTACTCCTAACAGCGAGAGAATTGATGCAATGGTGTCGCCGCCGGTTTTCATCGTCTCAAATCCCCAAAGCACTATGCCGATAGTCTCGGGCATTCTGCCATGCGCGCTTACATACGCGTCTATGAGTAAGTCTGCAGCACGGTTTCCGCGTATTTCTGCCGCTATAGTCGGCACCGTCCGCGGGTCAAACGCATACATCCCTCTGCCCGATGGATAGACGTCAGGGTCTCGTATTGGATCGCCACCTCGTGCCGGAAGTATATATTTTCCCTCAAGAGCGCGCAATAAGCCGCCACTCTCGTCGCTGCGATAAATATTGTCAGCAATGTTTTTTACATAGCGTACATACCCTTGCGGCAACCAATCCACTGTCCTGCCGGCAAGTATGTCTGCAACAGTACTTCGCGCATACTGTGTAATGCGCTTAGCTTCCAGAGAATCCTCTGCATTCAGATTATGCTGCCGGGCAACCAGGACGCACAAAGACGGGTACTCGCGTTCCATACGCAGCACTCCGAGCAGGTAATCAATGACTTCCTCAGCGGTAAATTTCTTATCCATGATGTGCAGGCCGTGGGGAATCAGCCGGCGCTTCATTCTGTCAAGCTCCCTCCCGATGTGCGGAATGTCCCCCTGCAGGTTCAATTCATCCGCCACACTTTTAATCAGTTCCCGAACATCCTCGGCCGCCGATTCCCGGTATTCCCGAAGCAGGTCCTCCAGAATAATATACTGCTCATACAGCCCCGATGGCCTCATCGGTGGAGACGCGTGCGAGATACAGAGCGCATACGAGCGGCGCTTGGCGATGGTTGCCTCAGAGGTATTGCCGATCCAGTAGTAATAGATATGCGGCATCGTTCCTACCAGAATATCCGGATAGCATTCAGATGATAGTGCAACTTCTTTTCCTTTGGTAAACTCTAAGGTTCCGTGCGTGCCGAAATGCAGGATGGCATCAGGCTGAAAAACCTTCTGCAGATAAAAATAATAGGCAAGATATTGGTGATGGGGCGGCAGCTCCTTGTCATGATATGCTTTTTCAGGGTCTTCATGAACACCCCGTGCAGGCTGAATACCCAAAAAAATATTGCCAAGGCGCACGGCAGGCAGAATGATGCCGTCAGTGGTGTCCGTCATAATCGTGCCGGGTGGCTCTCCCCAGTGGGCTACGATGTCGCGCTGAATTGGTTCCGGAAGTCGAGAAAACCACTTTGCATAATCGTGATACGGAACACAAATTCCCTGTTTTTGAGAAAACTGGGGGTTGTTAACAAGACCGGTCGACAGAAAAAACTCCCGAAAATTTCCGTCGGGGACATTAATGTCATAGCCAGCATGGCTGAGCTTGTTTAAAAAAATTTTAAGACTCGCAAAAACATCAAGGTATCCTGCGCTGCCAATACTGTCTTCGCCCGGCGGGTAGTTATAGGTAATGATGGCAATGCGCTTTTCCTGGTTGGGCTTTCGCCTGAGGCTAAGCCAACGCTGCATACGTTCGCAGAGCTTTTCAACCCGTTCAGGTAGTACCTGGACCTCCTTAACTGTTCCCAGCAATTCATCACGATGGCTTTTCATTCCCGCTATAAACAGCGGCTCTATCAGCCCGTCAAGTTCAGGAAGCACCACGCCGAGAATTGTTTCCATCGGCTGCAGGCCCTGAGCTGACTGCTGCCAGTGCGCTATTTCGGTTTCAAATGCTCTGAGGCCTATAATGCAAGGCACGTTAAGCTGCTGCAGCAATTCATAAGTCGGCTCAGGTTCCCCGCCGTAGGGGCCGCCGTGAATTCTGAAATACTGCAGATTCAAAAACAGGTCGATGCCGCACAAATACTGTGTGATTGCCTCAAGATTATGTTCAACGCTGGAAAAAACATTGATAATATTAACCCTCCCCGCCAGGCGGCGGTTAATTTGATCAACTACCGGCCTGGTGTCATTGAAATGCATGCCGCTATAGAACAATATTCCTAAAGTAGGCTTTGTTGCGTCAAAACGGATCTGCTGTTTGTATTCGTCAAGTTTTTCGCAGCATCCGGCATCCGGCACATATAATCCAAAGGCCGGGGCTGGTTTGGGCGGCGGGACCTTTTTAATCTGTTTTATATCGCCATACTCTTTAAGTAAAAAAAGCAACAGGTTTTTGAGATTTCCAGCATCACCCTCCTGATAGTACTGCTGTGCAATAATCCAATTGCGCATGTGCTTCAATGCACCAAACGGCATCAGAGATCCAACCTTTTTTGTAAATTCGGAAAATTTCTTTGCCTTGATATAGGTATGAACATTGAATTCCCGGTCAGCGCCGGGCTTAAACATCCGCGCCGAGGAAAAGGAGCCCATCCGGGTCAGTGACAGTATCTCCTGATTGGCACCTACCAGCACCACAATAGTCTTGCCGTGCAACCGCATTATCTCTTGCGGCAGTTCTCGCGCAACGCGGATATCCGAGCGGATATCAACCAGCACGATGTCCGCCCATTGCAATGCTGATTTCAGTGGCAGGAGTGAAACATCAGGATTTTCGTAATCAGTAAAATATATTTTTCTCAAAGAGGCAATGTGGCCGTATTCAGATCTGACCGCATCAAGGGCATCCCTCAGAGCCATGGTATTATTCATGGTCGTTAATGCTAAAATATTCTTCACAACAGTTCCTCAAGGTAAAACAGCGGCCCGTGAAACATCTGGGCAAGCTCTTCAAGCGTTCCCACGCTGCGGTTTTTATTTTCGGTGTCTATGAATGTCAGGGTAACCTGGCAGGGTATACGAGCGGACAGATAGGCAATGTCTTCATCAAAGCTGCCATTGATGAAGACATTGCCACGCCCGTCTGAAATTAGAATAATCGTAACAGCCACCTTCTGTTGTTGCGCAGCCAGCTCAAAAGCCTTTGCAAGAGCCGGCGTGAGCGGGGTTTTGCCGCCCGTGGGAAGTTCCTCCAGCGCATCTTGAAGGCGCACAATATCCGCCGTGGGCTCGACAATAACGCGCGCGTCCTCATTGCGAAATGCGATAAGCGCCACCTTGGTGCGCTGTGCGTATGACTGCCTGAGGACCAGCCAGGAAAGGGTTTTTGCCAGCCGGATTTTCCGCTCAAGGCGCATTGATGATGAGGAATCAAGCACTATGATATACAATCCCTCGCCCTTGCCGATGCGGACTTTTTCCATCAAATGATCGGTCAGCACCTGGAGGGTTCCAGTTTCCCGAACTGCTTTGCGGATGGTTGCGTCAAAGGCAATGTCCCGTCCTTCAACGCTCTGCTGCGCGTAAACATACAACCCGCGCTGCTGCTGCGTATGGCTGGCATCGTTTCCCCGCGAGCGGCTCATGATCTTATGATTAAAGAAGTTTTTTTTTATGTCTCCCTGCTTGTCAAAATCGCTAATTTCCTCTTCTTTGGTGTTATGGATAATCTGTTCAATCATCTCTGGCGAAAGCGTTTTGCCTTTTTCAAAGGGTGACTGTCTCATCCGGTGCTGCAGGGTCAGCAGCGCCGCCTCTTCAATATCTTCTTCTGCTACCGCAGTTCTTCCGTCGAGTGCGGCGAGGGTTCGCGCGGTTTTCTCCATGGCAATATCAGCACGGTGGGTCTTAATCCCCAAGGTGGTGGTGAGGTGCACGATCTGTTCACGTAACGTATGGGGAAGCGCTACCTGGTAGAGCAGCTCCTGGGCGTGGGCGATTTCTTTACCCAGCTGTTCCTGCGCAGCAGAAAACCGCTCCTCAAATTGCCATGGATCCGCATCAAATGCCATCCGGTATTCCATGACCTGCAGCCGTTCCTGCTTAACTGAAAGCGCCTTCACTTCAAGCGACAGGGCAAACCGGTCAAGAATCTGCGGCCGCAGATCGCCTTCCTCCGGATTCATGGTTCCCACCAGGATAAAACGGGCCGGATGGTAGAGTGAAATTCCCTCACGCTCAACCACATTGACGCCCATCGCGGCCGCATCCAGCAGAATATTCACCAGGTGGTCATCCAGAAGGTTCACTTCATCAATGTAGAGAATATTCCGGTTTGCCCTGGCAAGTATTCCCGGCTCAAAAGCCTTTGTGCCTTCCTTCAACACGCGCTTAATGTCAAGGGTGCCCACCACCATGTCCTCGGTGGCGGAAAGAGGCATATCAATGACTTCCATCTTTCGCTCAATCGACGGCAGTCTCTCGCCTCTCTCAAGGCGGGACTGGCAGGTGGAGCACATCAGTTTCCGGTTCTCAGGATGACAACTAAAGGGGCAATCCTGCACCACTTTTATGGAGGGCAGCAGTTCGGCAAGCGAGCGCACTGCGGTTGATTTGCCAGTACCCTTGTCGCCTTTGATAAGCACCCCGCCGATGCCCGGATCAACGGCATTTACCAGCAGGGCTTTTTTCATCAATTCCTGGCCTACAAGGGCGCTGAATGGAAACATGATAAATTTATGGGGCATGATTTGCAATAATCCTCTAAAACCTATAGTTCTAAGGTTGATATTCCGGGCAGCGTGGGCTGTACAATCAATAGCTCTTTTCTTTCAGACTTTTTATTTGATACTGATCAAGAGGAATATTAAGGCCGAGTCCTTTTACGATATATTTGCTGGTGCTGCCATGGTGTCTGATAAAATCAACGATATGTTCACAACTCATATATGCCGTCTTTTGCCCATGAACGGTTTGATACTCATTATAAAACATCTCATACATCTTCCACAGCTCTCCCTGGCGGTTATACATAACCTTGAAGTTCATCTGCCAGTTCTCCGGGTCAAGGTACCAGATTTGTTTTGAATAAATATAGTGCCTATCTTTATTTATTACTTCCACTACCCAGTGATTCACCCGTTCTCGCTGCACGCCGTTCCAGAATCCCTGGCCATTATCGCGTTGCACCTTTGTGTTGTCCACGTGTCTGCCCACCAACAGATCAGCTCGTCCAATATACTTATAGGTATTCCATGTCGGAGACGTGTACCATCCGTCCTGGTCATCATAAATCATATCAGTCCCGTCGATGGTATCAGTTCTCTGGCTTGTTGCGTAGCGCCTGATCCTCCGGAACATAGCGGTATAGACCCACACATCCTCTTCTCTGGTCAGGTCTTTGTAGCGCACCTCCAGCATGGTGGTATCGACAAAATCAACCGGAGCAATATGCCGCTGGAAAAACGACCGGAAAATGCCGCGCGGGTTTTTATCTTTGGCTATTTTTGGTATCGGCGGCACATCAGTGCGGCTCATCCAGTAGGTGTCCCAGCGCAGCATGCCCGCATGGCGCTCAAGCCTGGTCTTACAGTCAACAACCTCGCCTTCGGTCAGCACATAGTGGGTATCGCCGCGGGTATTGCTGTCAAAATTCCAGGCCATTTCTGCGCCGGTCTGCGGCTGCGGAAAAGGAATGCCCGCAACATCGCCGAAGTTTACCAGCACTTCCTCGGCATCAAGTTTGCTGTTTGGAGCATGTTTTTTTGTCGCTTCAATCATCCCTGTCGAAACTTCATACGGCTTATAGGGAACAACTTCAAACCACAAAGACGCTGCGCCAAATGTTCCGGGTTCTTTCATTGCCTTATAGACCGCCTCAGATAAAAACTCTTTAACCTGTTCAACATTTTCTGTTGTAATTTTCTTTCCCGCCATATTCTTTTCCCACTCCCGCACGTTTACCAGTTCTTCTTTACTATAGGCGGCGAGAGGAAAAGAAATGTCCGCTGCATAAACAAAAAGTGGGTAATGCAGAATGCCTGCTGCCAATGACATCTGCAAAATCAAGCTAAGAATTCTCTTAAACATAGCAAACCTTTCTTTACAACCATCGTTAGTGTTACGTTAAAAATTTTTGTGCTACCGTGGGGTAAAAAAAATAATACCCCTAACTGAGATCCCTCCCGGTCGTTGTCAACGTAAAACCAGCGTGTTTCACTCCCTGTGCTGATTTAAGTTTCCAGTACAGGCCCTCCACTTCTTTCGAAGTGCCCTTTACGGCAACAATTTCCATGCAGTTGTGCTCGTCCAGATGAATATGCTGCGTAGAAATTATAATGTCATGATAGTGATGCTGGACCCCCATGAGTTTTCCGACCAGTTCGCGTTTGTGATGATTATATACCAGCGTTATCGCACCGGCGATGTCCCTGCTCCCCTCCCACTCCTTTTTTACAAGGCTCTCCCGTATTAAATCCCTAATCGCTTCAGAACGATTAGAATAATGCTTGCCCCGGATAAGCTGATCAAATTTCTTCAGGAGCTCTTTATCAAGCGATATCCCAAACCGAATGAGCATTGGCTGGGTCCTCTTTACGTTAGTGTTATTTTTTTAATGAAACATAGCACACTATTAGATTGGTAACAATTAAAATTCTGCCAGTAGTTTTTAGAACGTATTGATTCAAATCATGCAAAATTGATTGCATCATTTGTTCTCATAAGTTATTTTTATATTTTTTATAAATATCAAGATTCTTTATGCATTCGGGGTACTGAATGGGAAAAGGCAATGACTCCATGGCAGTTTTACTGGTTTCATGTGAGAGGAATCTTCCTTTCTTTGTAAAATAACCTTTCCTGCTATAGCCGAATAATTCCAACAACGCTACAAATATAAGAAGATAAAATGGTAAGCCAATTGAAGAATCAATGTGCAGATCATAAATCATTTTTGATAATTTGCGCATTTCCTTATTGCTGCCACTGCCCATCGATAAAAACCCTTTCCGTTTGTTCTCAGCAATCGCCTTTAAATATGCAGGAATTTCCGGATTCATCATTCTGGCATTACTATATGTTGAATATGCACCCGCGCCAAAGCCAACATAGTCTATAACCAGTTCATTCCCGGATGAATCATATACCGCCTGATCGTCCTGCCTGCTCATAATCCATGCTGTTTTTCTTACGTAACCCCGCTGAGCAAGCCTTTCGCATATAGCTTCAATATGCTCAAATTGCTCTGTGGAGGAAAATGAGGGCGTGAACGGCACGCGTTTGCCTTTTACGTTTACTATTGGATAAATGGCGATCTGATCGGGTGCAATGCTTTCAATTTCCGAGACATCCGATACAAGGGATGACTCTGTTTGTCCGGGCAAGCCGACCATAAAATCCAGGCTTGTCCAAAGCCCTATTGATTGGGCATATTGAACAAGTTCATTTATGAATAAAGATGGTTCATTTTTTCTCCCTGTTTTTTTCAGGGAATCCACTGAGAAGGACTCAATGCCCATACTGATTTTTGAAAAACCGATTTGCCTTAAACCGGCTAAATACTCTTTGCTTAAAAGTGATGGCAGCAGTTCTATGGCATAGTAAGATGCAAAAATATGCTTTTTAAGACACGAAATAATCTCATTGAGTGAAGAAATCGAAAGACAATTTGGAGTACCACCGCCGAAATATACCCACTCGGCAGTGCCTGATATTTTGCTCAACTCAATTTCCCTTATTACAGATGCCGTATACTCGAATTCGTTATACTTGCGAAACGGTTCACTATAGAATGCACAAAACGAACAGCGCTGAATGCAAAGAGGTATATTTACATAGACGCCGAATTTATCTGGAAAGTACACGACGGGAAGGTCGGTGAACTGATAGCGAATTTTAGAAAACTTTTTCTTCATCATCGAACAGAATATTCTTTCGATCATTTTTTATTCTCCATTGTCAAAACAAAAAAATCCCCTGACCCGCTATAATGCAGATCAGGGAATACCGTTTTTTATCCACTGATATAGAATGCAGTCTCTTTACCACGGGGATGCATCACACTATATATTTACAGGCAGGTCTTCTGGCTCCCGGATCATTCTACTTACCATTGCCTTCCCGTGTCGCTAAACGGCACAGTGGCTTTCTTATGGCTTTCGTCCCCGGTTACAGCGGCGGGTCCGCAACGGATTTACACCGTCTTCCCTTTTAAGCCGCAAGGTGGCTCCTGTTATTTTTAAATCAATACTTGTATGAAGTTTTTTGTCAAGCCTTTTTTACAGCTTTGTTAAGATTATATGTTCGTTATTATTCACTTGCCTGTTGCTTTACCTGCAAAATAAATATAAATTAAATAAAAATAGGTTTGGTACTCTCTGTTGTCAGAAACCTTCTTTTTTAATAAACCTTACTACCGGTTGGACTATGACAGCCTGCCATGGAAAACAGGTTCATATACACGGTCTCTGAATTAACCGCCCAAATAAAAGATTCACTTGAAACTCTTTTCCCCAACATCTGGGTTGAGGGCGAAATTTCTAACCTGCGCATTCCGTCCTCCGGCCACTATTATTTTACACTCAAAGACAGCCAGAGCCAGCTCCGCGCCGTTATGTTTCGCTCTCAAAACCGCAGCCTCCAATTTACTCCGGAAGACGGATTAAGTATTATCTGCCGCGGGAGAATAAACGTCTATGAACCGCGCGGCGAGTATCAGCTTCTGATAGAAACGATGGAGCCGAAGGGCAAAGGTGCTCTGCAGCTTGCCTTTGAGCAGCTTAAGAAAAAACTTGAAGCCGAAGGCTTGTTTGATAACGCCCGCAAGCGGCCAATACCTCCGTTTCCCGGACGCATTGCCATAATTACTTCCCCGACCGGCGCCGCCGTGCGCGACATTCTAAAAATTTTGGGGCGTCGCTTTCCCAACCTTGAGATTCTTATTGTGCCCGTAAAAGTCCAGGGTGATGAAGCTGCCGAAGAAATTGCGCGGGCCCTCTGCCTTGTTAATCAGCAGCATACTGCAGATGTCATAATAGTAGCACGCGGCGGCGGTTCACTGGAAGACCTCTGGGCGTTCAATACTGAATTAGTCGCGCGGGCCATTTTTACCTCTGAAATACCGGTTATATCTGCCGTGGGCCATGAAATAGATTTTACAATCGCCGACTTCGTTGCCGACCTTAGAGCACCGACCCCTTCGGCGGCTGCAGAACTGGTCGTCAAAGATAAAAAAGAACTGCTGCAGACGTTGTCACATCATCGCAATCGTCTGAACCTTGCGCTGCGCGCCGTCCTGATACAGAATAAAAACTGCATCTCCTCATTATCCCGCAGGCTGGGCGACCCAACCAGACGAATTACTCAGTATTACATCCAGTGCGATGATTTGCGCCTCCGTTTGCGTAATACTCTGCCGCGGTTCCTGCGGCAGAGAAAAGGTGACGTGTATCACTACCAAGAGCTCATGTTTCTCCATGCACCACGCAGCGCACTCCACCAGTACCGATCGTCACTGGGTTTCCTTAAAAAGGGACTCATAAGCGCCACCCAGACCGTATGCAAAAAACATCGAACGGGGCTTGCAAGCTGTTTTGAAAAATTAAACGCCTTGAATCCGCTTAATATTCTGCAGCGCGGTTACAGTATCACGCGGCTGCTGCCGGCAGGAGAAATCGTAAAAAGTTCACAGCAGATTCAACAGGGGGATACCGTGGATGTGCGTTTGAGTGAAGGGGAAGCCTATTGCATTGTTGATAAAGTAATATTATAATGAAGTTCGAGGTAAATTGTGGCAAAGAAAAAATTTGAAGACGCGCTGCAGGAGCTTGAAACGATCGTCCGGAGACTGGAAGATGGTAATTTGTCGCTGGATGAATCACTGGCACTATTTGAGGAAGGGATAAAGCTCATACGCCTGTGTACCCAGCGCCTTGACGAGGCGGAAAAAAAGGTGGAAATTCTTCTGAGGAACGAAAATGGTTCGTTTACCCGTCAGCCATTTGAACCGGAAGAAGAGAACTCCGACGAGTAACACATGGATATCGTGCCCTATTTGGAAAAAAAAAAGCAAGCCATTGACAGCATGCTGGAGCAGATTATGCCCGGAGAAGCAGAGTTCCCACCCCGTCTTCATCAGGCAATGCGCTATGCTCTGCTCGCCGGAGGCAAACGGTTGCGCCCCATTTTGGCGCTGGCGGCTGCCGAGGCTGTTGGCGGCGATCCCGCGGCCATTCTCAAAGAAGCCTGTGCGCTGGAGCTCATTCATACCTATTCCCTGATTCATGACGACCTACCAGCAATGGATAATGACGCCGTGCGTCGCGGCATGCCCACTACGCACACCGTGTTTGGCGAAGCCCTTGCTATTTTAGCCGGGGATGCTCTTCTGACCGAAGCGTTTGTCATTCTTTCCAGTTGTCTAAACAGCTGCAGCAACCCGCAACCAACTATTGAAATAATAAAACTTATCGCCGAGGCTGCCGGTTCGCGCGGTCTCATCGGGGGGCAGGTTGTGGATCTTGAATCAGAGGGGAAGGATATAGATGAACACCTGCTTGAATATATCCATTCACACAAGACCGGTTGCCTGATAACCGCCTCTATCCTGCTGGGAGCAACGCTTGCCGGCGGCACCCCAGAGCAGCGCAGCCGTCTGCGCGATTACGGTTCCGCGATTGGATTGGCATTTCAGATCACCGATGATATTCTGGATGTTACCGAATCAACCCAGACGCTGGGGAAAACCGCGGGCAGCGACCAGAAAAAGAAAAAGGCAACCTATCCGGCGCTTCACGGTATTGAAGAGGCGCGCAGAAGACAGCACGCACTCTATGCAACGGCCCTGGCGGCATTGCAGCCATTTGATGAAAAGGCAGACGCGCTGCGTTATATCGCACGCTATATCATTGAACGAACTGCCTGAGGGAATCCGCTGGCACTATGGGAACATTATTAGACCGAGTTAATTTTCCTGACGATCTGAAAAGACTGGATCTTAAGGAACTGCCCCGCCTTGCAGAAGAAATCCGCGAACTCATAATTGACACCATTTCCAGAACCGGTGGCCATCTTGCAGCCAGTCTCGGCGTGGTTGAGCTGACGATTGCACTGCATTATGTTTTTGATACACCGGCTGATAAATTAGTCTGGGATGTTGGCCATCAGACGTATGCTCATAAGATTCTTACCGGCAGAAAAGAGTGCTTCTCATCCATTCGTCAGCAGGGGGGTATTTCCGGATTCCCAAAACGGGAGGAAAGCCCCTTTGACACCTTTGGCACCGGCCACAGTAGCACATCAATATCGGCAGCGTTAGGCATGGCGGAAACGCGTTTTCTCGCGGGCGAAAAACACAAGGTCATTGCTATCATCGGCGATGGGTCGCTCATGTCCGGTATTGCCTTTGAAGGCCTTAATCATGCCGGCCACCTGAAGCGCGACCTCATCGTAATCCTGAACGACAACGAGATGTCCATATCGCCCAACGTGGGCGCGCTCTCATCCTATCTGTCGCGGCTTATATCCGGCCAGGCTTATAATGCCGTCCGCGAGGATGTTAAGGCGATCCTGCAGCGGATTCCTGGCATAGGACAATCCATGTACCGCCTGGCAAAATATTCGGAAGAGTTCGTCAAAAGCATTTTTGTTCCCGGCCTTATTTTTGAAGAACTCGGGTTCAAATACATGGGGCCCATTCTCGGCCATCGCATTGACCATCTGGTTGACACCTTCAAAAATATAAAAAAGCTGCGCGGCCCGATACTGGTGCATATTATTACTAAAAAAGGCAAGGGGTATAAGCCGGCTGAAACTGATCCGGTGAGTTTTCACGGGCTGGGACCTTTTGAGAAAGATACCGGTAAGCCGTTAGTGGTGAATGCCGCGGGCCCATCCTATACAAAAGTATTCGGCGACACGCTATCGCGCCTTGCCCGCGACGACAGCCGCATTATAGCCATAACTGCCGGCATGATTGGCGGCACCGGTCTTGACCAGTTTGCGCGCGAATTTCCCGACCGTTTCTATGATGTCGGCATCGCCGAACAGCATGCAATAACCTTTGCCGCCGGTATGAGTATAGACGGATACCGTCCGGTGGTGGCAATTTATTCCACATTTCTGCAGCGCGCCTACGATCAGATCGTGCATGACGTCTGCCTGCAGAATCTGCCGGTGGTTCTCATGCTGGATCGGGCCGGCATTGTCGGCGAAGATGGTCCAACACATCATGGTCTATTTGATATTTCATATCTCCGGCATATTCCGAACATGCTGCTTATGGCGCCCAAGGACGAAAACGAACTGCAACATATGCTCTATACGGCAGTGCACCTCTCAGCGCCGGTCGCCATTCGCTATCCCCGCGGCAACGGCGTGAATGTCCCGCTGGACACGTGCTTCAAAACACTGACTGTGGGCAAAGCAGAAGTAATAAAACACGGCAGCACTGCAGCCATTCTGGCTCTGGGCAATACGGTTTACCCGGCATGCCGGGCCGCCGAGCTGCTTCAGGCAGAGGGCATATCCTGCGCGGTTGTCAACAGTCGCTTTGTCAAGCCCCTTGATGAGGAACTCATCTGTCAAATGGCACAAACCATTGGCACGCTGATCACCGTTGAGGAGCATGTGCTGCCTGGCGGTTTTGGCTCTGCGGTTCTGGAAGTGCTCAACCACCGCCAGATGCAAAATGTTCGCGTATGCTGTCTGGGCATTCCTGACACCTTTGTGGAACACGGGACACAAAAGATGCTGCGGGCAAAATACGGCATTGATGCCGAGGGAATTAGCGCCACAGTTAAAAAAATAGTTAACGGGGATTATACCCGCTGTGTCCAGAATAGAAAAAGTGCCTTTGGATAAGCTTCTGGTCGCCCGGGGCTTTGCCTTCACCATAGCCGAAGCACAGGCACGAATCATGGCGGGCAGCGTAATCGTTGACGACCACACTGTTGATAAGCCAAAAACCCTTATTTCCCCTGCCGCCCAGATACGGCTTAAACATCCACCAAAACAATATGCAAGCCGGGGGGGCATCAAGCTGCAAAAAGCTCTCGCCACCTTTAATATTTCCGTGGCTGATAAAACGGTGCTGGATGTCGGCGCTTCAACCGGCGGCTTTACTGATTGCCTGCTGCAGCATGGTGCACGGCTGGTGTATGCGATTGACGTTGGCTATGGCCAGCTTGCCTGGAAGCTCCGTAACGATACGCGTGTCGTTGTTCTTGAAAGAGTCCATATGTGCGCCCTCAGTCAACAGGACATACCAGCGCCCGCTGATCTTGCCGTTATTGATGTATCCTTTACTTCGCTTAAGAAAATCTGGCCACCAGTCATCGCTCTCATTAAACCCCGTGGAGAACTGCTGAGCCTGGTGAAACCACAGTTTGAGGCGAAAAAAGACGAGGTTGCCCCGGGGGGGGTAGTGCGCAGCATTAAAACATTTCAGGATGTCATGCAGTCTTTGATCATAGTCGCGCGCGATTTGTCGCTGCGTATTGTGGGCATCATGGAATCTCCGCTTCGCGGGCAGAAGGGAAATCGAGAATTTTTTTTATACGCAATAAAGCAGGCGTAAAGCGTGCCTACTCATCGCGGACCACACCTCATGCCGGAAACAAAAAATTTACCGGCAACTCCTTTTCTTTAAGCGGCCCCAGAAAGGTATAGGTGATGTGCGCGCTGTCAAACAGGGCGCGTGAGAGCTGCTGAATATCGTCGCCGGTTACGCGGTCAATCTCGGCAATGACTTCTTCAAGTGGCAGATATTTATTATAATAGATTTCACTTTTTGCCAGCCGGCTCATACGATTATCCGTGCTTTCAGTTGATAACAGAATATTGCCTTTCAACTGTTCCTTTGCGTTGTTTAATTCCAGCTCCTCAACGGGATGATCCTTGAGCTTGTCCAGTTCCCGTAAAACAATGGCTAACGCCTGCTGGGCTGCATCCTTTTTTACGCCCATGTAAATTCCCAGCAGCCCGGTGTCAAAGAAAGAAGTGACAAAAGAGTACACCGTATAGGCGAGTCCCTGGCGCTCACGTATCTCCTGAAACAGCCGCGAACTCATGCTGCCACCCAGCAGCGCATTTAAAATATAGAGCGCATAGCGCTGCGGGTCGAGCTGTGACAATCCGGCTGTTCCCATGCAGATATGCACCTGTTCGAGTTTGCGATGATGAAAATCCGCTTTTTTCTGGGGAGTAAAAGAATCGCGGGGAGGCACATTCTGATGAGAGGTAAGCCCTGCAAATGAGCGGCTTATTTCTTCCACCAACAGATCATGCTCAAGATCGCCGGCAGCTGCAACGATAATGCGGCTTGCTTGCAAATATTCACTGTTAAAAACCGCTACAATACTGTCTCTATCAAGGTTCTGGATCGTCTCAAGTTCTCCCTGGATGGGGTAGCCCAGGGGGTGGCCAAAAAAATAGGTGGTGTTGAAGAGATCTTGAATGTATTCATCAGGGGTGTCTTTGATCATGTGGATCTCCTGCAGGATAACGTTGCGCTCCTTTTCAATATCTTCAGGGGCAAAAAGAGAGTTGAGAAAAATATCCGACAGAAGCTCTACTGCGAGGGGTAGGTATTGTTTCAGGACCTTGGCATAAAAGCAGGTGTATTCCTTGGCGGTAAACGCATTGAGAAGGCCACCAACAGAATCAATACATTTGGCTATCTCAAGCGCGCTGTGGCGGGCAGTGCCCTTGAACAGCATATGTTCTATGAAATGACAGACCCCCTGATGCTCCTTTTTTTCATATCGCGAGCCGGTTTTAACCCATATCCCTATAGAAACAGAATGAAAATAGGGGATTTTTTCAGTGACTACTTTTATGCCATTGCTGAGAAGTGTCGTGTTAAGCATAGCGAGAGACAATAAAGCTCCGCGCCCACCCGCGCGGGAGCATGCACAAACAGAAAAAAGCAGATTCTATCGTGATGCCGCAGGCCGACAGGAAAATGTTAGCGCGTCCGCAGTCAGATCTCTATTTGTGCGGCGCGGACGATTGCTGGCCCTTTAATGCCTCTTTTCTGCTGAGTTTGATTTTCCCCTGGGGATCTATTTCTAAAACCTTTACCAGCACTTCATCCCCTTCCTTGAGCACATCCCGCACATTCTTAACATGGGTATCAGCAAGTTGGGAAATATGCACCAGTCCGTCTATGCCCGGCAGAATTTCAACAAACGCACCAAAATCCATAATCTTTCTCACTTTGCCCATGTAAATCTGGTTTACTTCAGCCTCTTGAACCAATTCCTTGATCATCGCCACTGCCTTTTCAAGCGATTCCGTGTCAGAGGCGGCAATGTTGACTTTTCCATCATCATCAACATCAATTTTCACATTGGTCTGGGCAATAATATTGCGAATATTTTTACCGCCGGGACCTATAACTTCTCTCACTTTTTCCGGTTTCACCTGCATGGTGAAAATTTTTGGCGCCCGGGCCGAAAGTGCCGGACGCGGCGCCGGCAGGGTCTGCTGCATGATGTCTAAAATAAACAGGCGCCCTTCTCGGGCCTGACGCAACGCAGAAGCCAGTATTTCCTGGGTCAGCCCTTTTATCTTGATATCCATCTGAATGGCGTTCACCCCTTCGCGGGTTCCTGCAACTTTAAAATCCATATCGCCAATATGATCTTCATCGCCCAGAATATCCGACAGGATAATGAAGTCCTCTCCCTCCTTGATAAGACCCATGGCGATTCCCGCTACCGGCGTTTTAATGGGCACGCCGGCATCCATAAGCGACAGGCTGCTCCCGCAAACGGTTGCCATTGAAGACGAGCCGTTTGATTCAAGCACTTCTGAGACAATGCGTATCGTGTAAGGGAATTCTTCTGCTGGCGGCAGCACTTTGGCGATTGCGCGTTCTGCCAGCGCCCCATGCCCGATATCCCGGCGCGATGGCGCGCGCAGCGGTCGCACCTCGCCTACGCAATAAGGTGGGAAATTATAATGCAGCATAAACGACTTGGTGGTCTCGCCGATGAGCGCATCAATACGCTGCTCATCAGCCGAGGTGCCCAGCGTCGTGGAGACCAGCACCTGGGTTTCGCCGCGGGTAAAGAGGGCGGAACCATGGGTGCGGGGCAGGACACCAACTTCGCAGGTAATCGGCCTGATGTCGGTAAATGACCGGCCGTCAATGCGCCTGCGTTCAGTGGTAATTTTTTCGCGAATAATGCGCTGTTCCAGGCGGTCAAAAATAATGCGGATCTGCTCATCCTTTTCCTCGTACTCCGGAAGCAGATTCTGCCGGGTCTCTTCCATCAGCTCGTGGAGCGCGCTGGAGCGCTCTTGCTTGGAGACAATGGAGATCGCGGCGCGCATTTTTTCAAGGGCCGCTTGTTCAACTTTTGTTACCAGCTCTGGCTCAAGCATATCGTCGGCCACTTCAATCTTGGGCTTGCCGACCGCGCGCCTGAGCTGTTTTTGAAGCTGTATCACTTCCTGCATGCTCTGGTGGCCAAACATGATCGCATCAAGCACCACCTCTTCGGGAAGCTCATTGGCACCGCCCTCAACCATAACTACCGCTTCTTCGCTGCCGGCCACAATAATTTCCAGGTCGCTGTCCTTTAATACCTCAACCGATGGATTGACAACGAATTCACCGTTAATGCGACCAACCCGCATGCCCGCTATGGGGCCAAAAAACGGTATGTCTGATATTTCAAGTGCGGCAGAGGCGCCGATAATGGCCAGCACGTCTGGATTATTTTCACTGTCCACCGAGAGCACCGTGGCAATAATCTGCACATCATTGAAATAGTTTTTAGGGAACAGCGGCCGCAGCGGCCGGTCTATGAAACGCGAGGTCAGAATCTCTTTTTCGCTGGGCCTGCCTTCGCGTTTGAAAAATCCGCCCGGTATTTTCCCGGCAGCATAGGTCATCTCCAGATAATCAACAGTCAGCGGGAAAAAATCGCGTCCCTCGCGCGGTTTTTTCGATGTCACGGCCGTAACCAGAACAGCACTGTCTCCATAGCAGACCAGCACTGCGCCGTTTGCCTGTTTTCCCAAGCGGCCGGTCTCCAAAGTGAGTGTGCGGCCACCCCACGTTGTACTTACTTTTTCTATCATATGTTTTACCTCTGCATAAATGAATGGTCAGAAAAGCGTGATGCGCCTATTTTCTTAGATTTAACTCATCAATGACCTTTTTATAGGCATCGTTATCTTTTCGTTTCAGATATTCGAGAAGCTTCCTTCTCTGGTTAACCATTTTGAGGAGCCCTCGCCGGGAGTGATGATCCTTTTTATGAACCTTAAAATGTTCCGTCAAATAATTAATCCGCTCCGTAAGCAGCGCTATCTGAACCGACGGCGAGCCACTGTCCTTTTCATGAATCTTAAACCGGTTAATGATTTCACGTTTTCTTTCTACCTGTAAGGCCATAACAACCCCCTTGTATCTGGTTTATAGTGAAATTATATCAATCAAATTCCTGCAACTGAAAATTCCTCAAAATTTTAAAAACCAGCTGATGCGGCGCTAACCATGGCAGCGCATCGCTTTCAATACAGCACGCTGCAATCGCAATCAGCCTGCCATCAGCAGTAACCAGTTTTATCCGGTTGCCGGCGGCGAACTGTGGAAGAGCCATGCCGGCCACATCGCGGGCGCTGCACGGCATGCCGTGGGAAACTTTTTTGCCAAGTTGCCGATCTATGACAACAGCCGGCAGATCCGGCAACGCTTCATTGAGCGGGATAAGGTGTTTGCCGACGGAACCGTTTCGGGCTGCATTGCGAAGGTCTTCCAAAGGCAGCGACCGGGTAATATGAAATGCCCCATTGCGCACCCGCTTCAGCTCTACCAGATGTGCTCCACAGTGCAGTCGTGCACCGATATCGGCACAGAGGGTGCGGATATAGGTTCCCGGCGAACAGCGCACAAAAAAGCTTATATACGGCGCATCAAAGCTGAGCACCCTGATACGGTCTATGGTTATCCGCCGTGCCCGGCGTGGTATATTTTCGCCCCGGCGCGCTATGCGATAGAGCGGGATGCCGTTATGCTTTAATGCTGAGAACATGGGCGGTGTTTGCAGCACCTCACCCTGAAATTCGTTAAAAATGCGTTCAACCTCAGACTGATCCAGGGGAATCTTTTCGGATCGGCGGATAACGGTCCCTTCTCGGTCCTGTGTGTCGGTTTCGATCCCCAACCGCAGGGTGGCGATATATTCTTTTTCACCCTGCATAAAAAACGGGACCAGTTTCGTGCCTTCGTTGATGCACAGCGGCAACACCCCGGTTGCCAGCGGATCCAGCGTGCCGGCATGACCAGCTTTGCGGGCGCCAATAATACGCTTCACCTGTAGCACAACCGCGCTGGATGACACGCCGCATGGTTTATCAATAATGATAACCCCGTCCAAGCCCATGATGTTTTAGTCTGAGATTTTTTCTGCTTCGTCCAGTTCTCTGAAAACATGCTCCATATGCGCGGCATATTCCAGAGAATGGTCAAACTGAAACGATAAATGGGGAACATAGCGAATATGTATTCGCTGGGCGAGGCACTTCTGCACAAAACCGGTTGCCTGCTTCAGCCCCTGGAGCGTCTCGGATAATTCCGTGCCCTGCTTAAACGTGCTAAAAAAAATTTTAGCGTGTTTGAGATCCCCCGCGACCTCCGCATGGGTTATGGTCACCATGGCAACACGCGGATCCTTGACTTCAAACAATAAAATTTCTGAAACTTCCCGTTTAATCAGATCAGAAAGCCGGTCAATTCTGCTGTGGCCACTTTTCATGCTCACCACCCTGGTTTTAGATTTCCTTTACCTCGCAGGTCACTTCGTATCCCTATATATGCATAATCTCCGTATGGGAAACTATGACTTCTGCAAGGCACAGGTTTTCAATATAATTGATCACTTTATCAAGTGACGATCGCGTAAAATGCTGTTCATTGCTGACCAAACACATACCTATCAAGGCGCTTTGCCACAATTCATGATCACCGACTTCGGCAATGGATACCGGGAACCGGTGGCGCACTTTTTCTACAATACTTTTGAGTATTCTGCGCTTTTCCTTCAGGGAAAATGCTTCATGCATAATCAGCCTGATCTGACAGATACCGACCACCATAGTTAGCGCAATGTTGGTGCGACTTCTTCCCGGATAATGCACTCAATACTGTCGCCGGGCTTTATATCCTTTGGATCGCCGAAATAAATGCCGCATTCCTGACCGGCAAGCACTTCTTTGGCTTCATCCTTGAAGCGCTTTAACGACGTAATGGGGGCTTCATAAATCATTTTCTTATCGCGGACGAGCCGCCCCAGACAGCCTTTGATAATTTTCCCTTCCGTAACAGCGCAGCCGGCAACGGTGCCCAGTTTTGAAATTGTGAATACCTGTCTCACTTCCGCTTTGCCTGCCAGTCGTTCCACAACGGTCGGTGCCAGCAAACCCACCATCGCCTTTTCAACATCCTCAATAACATCATAGATAATGGAGTACAGGCGGATGTCAACTTGAGCCTGCTCAGCCTCTTCGGTTACTTTCGGCTCTGTTTTAACCCCAAACCCGATAATGATAGCCTTAGAGGCAGAAGCGAGCATGACATCCGAAAGGCTGATGGAACCGACTGAGGCATGGATAATGTTGACCTTGACGGTTTCCGTGTTTAAATCGGTGAGAGCCTTGCTCAGTGCTTCCACCGAGCCCTGCACATCTGCCTTTATGATAATATTGAGTTCTTTAACCATTCCTTCGCGCAGGCTTTTGTAGAAGCTTTCCAGGGAGATGCGAACATCCTTTTGCAGCGCGTCTTCACGCTGTTTCTGTTGCCAGTACAGTCCAGCCTGCCGGGCTTTCTTATCTTCATCTACCACCAGGAAAATATCCCCTGCGTGGGGCACACCGGTAAAGCCCAACACCTCAACCGGTGTTGCCGGCCCTGCTTCCGCTATGCTGTTTCCCTTATCGTCAAGCATGGCGCGGACTTTGCCAAAGTTGTTTTTTGAAACAAAAGAATCGCCGATGCGCAACGTTCCCTCTTGCACCAGAACCGTGGCAATGGGACCGCGGCCGCGATCTACTTTTGCTTCGATAATGGTGCCTTTGGCCGGTTTGTGGGGATTAGCCTTGAGCTCAATCATTTCCGCCTGCAGTAGAATAAGTTCCAGCAATTTTTCAATTCCGATGCGTTTTTTTGCTGAAATTTCCGCAAAGATCGTGTCGCCTCCCCACTCTTCTGCTACTAGTCCATATTCAGAAAGCGCCGTTTTAACCCGTTCCGGGTTAGCTTCGGGTTTATCAATCTTATTGATAGCCACTATGATCGGCACATTCGCCGCCTTAGCATGGTTAATGGCTTCAATTGTCTGGGGTTTGACGCCCTCTTCTGCGGCAACCACCAGCACGACGATATCAGTCACTTGTGCGCCGCGCGCGCGCATTGATGTAAACGCCTCATGGCCGGGTGTATCAATAAAAACAATGTCTCCGCTGGGAGTGGAAACACGGTAGGCGCCAATATGCTGCGTAATGCCCCCCTTCTCGCCTTCTGCAATATTGCTTTCTCTGATAGCATCCAGCAGGGATGTTTTGCCATGATCAACATGCCCCATGACCGTAACAATGGGACAACGCGGCTGCATATCCTCCTGTGCGTCTTCGCGGGTTTCAAAAATTTTCTCTTCGGCTACGGGGACGTTTTCAATTTCATAACCAAATTCCTGCGCGACCAGCGTTGCTGAATCAACGTCAATGAATTGATTTATGGTCACCATTAAACCCAAACCGATCAACTTCTTTATGACTTCAGCGGCCTTGACGCCCATTCTGCGGGCAAGTTCTCCAACAGTGATGCCATCCTGAATGCGAATTTTTCTTTTTATTGCTTTGGGTACGGTGATTTCTGTCTTTTTCGGCTTAACAACCTCCAACGACTTTTTGGGAACCGGACTTATCTGCAAGGGCTGAGACTTTTTTCGCTTAATGCCCAGCTCGCTGCGAAATCTACCCGGCAAATATTCAACACCCGGGATACTGTCTAATTCAAAATCATCATAGAGAGTTTCTTTGCCGCGCCGGGTTTTCCATTTCTTCGGTTTTGCCTTGGGCATCGCTTCTGGTTCCTCTGCAAGAGGAACGACTTTTATCGGTTTTTCCGGCGGTTTTTCTTCTCGTGCCACAGGTTCTGGTGTTTGAATCGGCGCCTCTGGCTTAAGCTCAACCCGCTGGATAATCCGCGCAGGGACATCTTTTTTGGTTTTTTTTGCTCTCTTGGGAACCGCTTCCGAAGGCGCGGATGTTTCTGCCGGCGGCTTTTCTGCCGGAATTTTATCTGCCAACGGTTCTACTGCCGCCGGCTTTTCTTGAACCTGCGGAGCGGGGTGCGGCTCAGCTGGCGTTTCTTGCGCAGTCTGTCTCTCCGTTGGTTTTTTCTTCGCAGCCGGTGCCTCTGGAGAAGGTTGCGGTGGCGATGGCGTGGGTATGGGCTCGGGTGTCGGTTCAATAACTTCAACCATTTTGCGGCGGCGAATAATGGTCGGCATCACCCGTTGCTCGATGACACTTTCTTTGACCACTTTTACCAGGCGCTCCTTGGCCCTTCTCACCTGCTCGTCAGTTAAGCTGCTTGCATGGGATTTTACTTCTATACCCATTTCTTTTAACTTAGCGATGAGCTCTTTATTCTCCAGATGTAATTCTTTAGCTAACTCGTAAACTCTCATGTTGTTTGCTGTGGGCACGTTGACCGGTGTGTTTACGGTTCGTTTGCCTTAAGTGCGTTTTCAGCAGACTCCTGAATCTTTTTTGCTTTTTTCTCTCCGATGCCCGGGATGGCAATCAAATCCTCCAATTTGGCTGCTGCCACGTCCTGAACGGTCTGATAGTTCTGTTTATATAATATTTCTGCCGTGGATTTACCAATGCCGGGAATCGCAAGCAACTGGTCAAAAGGAGTTGTGGTTTCATTTTCAACCTTTGATTTGGTTTTAATATCTATTTTCCAATTAGTGAGTTTTGCTGCCAGCCGGACATTTTGCCCCTTTTTACCTATTGCAAGGGAGAGCTGATTATCCTCAACAATAACTTCCATGCTGTGATTTTCTTCATCAACTAAAATCTCCGATACTTCAGCGGGGGCCAGTGCTCTGCTGGCAAACTTTGCCGGGTCTGAGGTCCAGTGGATTATGTCAATTTTTTCCCCGCGCAGCTCATGCACCACATTTTGCACCCGATTGCCCCGGTTGCCCACACAGGCCCCTATCGGATCAACCCGTGGATCAGTTGATTCAACGGCAATTTTAGCCCGGCTGCCGGGCTCCCGGGCAACGCTGCGAATCTTCACAATACCTTCGCTGATTTCTGGAACTTCTTGTGCAAACAATTTTTGCAAAAATCCGGGATGCGTTCGCGACAGAATGAGTTGGGGACCCTTGGTGCCCTTTTTTATATCAAGAATATAAGCTTTTACCCGCTCCCTGAGATTGAAAGACTCCCGCGGTATCTGTTCCTGAACCGGCAACACCGCTTCAGCCTTTCCCAGCGAAACAATGACATCCCCCTTATCAAAGCGCTGCACAATGCCGGTAACCAGTTCGCCTTTTTTATCTTTAAACTCCTGAAATATATTTTCGCGTTCAGCTTCTCGGATGGTTTGCATAATAACCTGTTTAGCCGTCTGCGCAGCAATCCTGCCAAACTCTGAGGTGGGAATTTTTTCTCCGATGATGTCTCCCAGTTCGGCACCGGGATCCTTTTTTCGTGCTTCTTCCAGACTCATTTCCTTGTTGATGTTGGCCACCTTTTCAACAACTGTTCTAAAACTAAACAGCTCAACTTCTCCCGCTTCTTCATTAAAGCTTGCTTCAATAGCCATGGTGTGGCCATACTTATTTTTTGCCACTTTCAGGAGCGCTTCTTTAAGGGCATTTATAATTACGTGCTTGTCAATACCCTTGTCTTTCCCCAGTTCTTCAATCATCCTGCTTAATTCTGAAAACATGATAAAACCTTTGTATAGCAATAAGTTACACGAACCATTTATTTATTGTTTACCCTTCGTTCCCAATCGATATTCTATGTTTGCTTTCTCAATCATAGCATATGGAATGGTAATCGGGTTACCCTCAACGATCAAGTGCACGATGTTATCCTGAAATGCACTTAACTTTCCTTTGAACGTCTTTCTTCCATCAATGGGCGCTGCCGTTTTAATGACAACGTATTCTCCGATAAAACGCTTGAAATCCGCTTCCTTTTTGAGGGGGCGGTTAAGCCCCGGCGAAGAGACTTCAAGATGATACGGATAATGAATCAGGTCTTTTACATCCAGCACATCCCCGAGTTGTCTGCTGATAAAGGTGCAGTCATCAATAGAAACGCCGCCCGGTTTATCAATAAGAATGCGTAATACCCACCCCGGTGCTTCTCTGCGAAACGTGATATCAACCAATTCCATTTTTTCGCTTGTGAGAATCTCTTCTGCCAGACGACTGATTTCCTGTATCAGCGGATCGGCATTTACCGGTTCTGCAGTATTTTTCATTTACAAGCAGTATAATTTTATACGTGAACAAAAAAAGTGGGCAATGCCCACTTTTTAAGATCCTGCTTAAAAAATTTATATAACACAGATTCAAATAAATAAAAAGTAAAATTTACCTGTGCTGGATCAAGGTGGAGCGGGCAACGGGATTCGAACCCGCGACACCAAGCTTGGGAAGCTTGTACTCTACCAACTGAGCTATGCCCGCTTTGTGAATAAATTATACTGCCAACGCGCGCAGTGTCAATGTTTTTTTATTAGGACTTTCGCCACAATGTATCCATAAATTCAGGTATCCAGCATGAGAACATAAAAATAAGAATGGCTAAGAAAAGAGGAAAGGAAAATGCGTTTTTAGTTTTCTCAATTCTTTTTTTCCTCTTTAAATAAAAATATGCTATAGAAAAATATTTATTTTTTATATTCAGACACCCTCGAACAAAGGTAATTTTATGTCCGCAAAAAGAAATGAAAAAAAATCAATGCAAACGAGACTGCTCCGGAGCACCTTCAACAAAGAAAATGTTGAAGCAATTGTTATTGCCGTAATTTTGGCACTGTTTATCAGAACGTTCGTTATTCAGGCCTTCAAAATTCCTTCCGGGTCTATGGAACCAACGCTCCTTATTGGCGACCACATACTGGTCAATAAATTTATTTATGGCATTACTATTCCGTTTACCGAAAAAAAATTACTTCAGTTGGTAAAGCCCAAGCGTGGCGATGTAATCGTGTTCATCTATCCCGAAGATCCCAGTAAGGATTTTATTAAACGGGTGATTGCAGTAGAAGGAGAGCAATTACAAATTAAAGATAAAAAAATTTTTATTAATAATAAGGAGATTGATGATCCCTACGGCGTTTATCGGGATTCGCCGACAACGTCTGAATGGCGAAGCGAAATGAGCCGTGGCAATCTTGGCCCTATAACCGTTCCGCCGCATTCCCTGTTTGTAATGGGAGACAATCGCGATAAAAGTTATGATAGCCGTTTCTGGGGATATGTGGACCTTAATAAGGTGAAGGGCAAGGCATTTATCATCTACTGGTCGTGGGGAGGATTTTTCAAGGATATTCGCTGGAGCCGCATTGGCAAAATTATCCATTAAAGCGTTGATGCATTCGCCATTTACATTACCTCAACAATCCAAAATAAAAACCAAGCCTGGTTGTTTTGCTTTAATGACCGGCTTGGTTTAATTTTTTATGGTGCCGAAGGGGGGACTCGAACCCCCACGGGTCTCCCCGCCACCCCCTCAAGATGGTGTGTCTACCAGTTCCACCACTTCGGCACAATAGCAGTTGAATTAACTTTATTATATTTATAACGAATATCCAGTCTTACGGTTTTTTTGCTGATTCGGGTGCTGGCGTTTGTTGCTCTGAGGCACTGCCGGATTGATTCTGTGCCGGCTGTGTTTTGGCATTAACATTCTCGGTAGCATTAGCTGCCGGTGCAGCAGTCTTTGCCGCCGTGTCCGCAGGACTTCCCGCGGGCTGCGTGCCTGTCTGCGGTGCAGCAGAAACGGGCTTAACATCCTTCATGATTGAACTGGTGGTCGGTTTGGCTGAAAGATAGGCAAGCGCAAGAGAGGTAATCATGAAAATGATAGCAGCCCCGGTGGTAATCTTAGTCAAGAATGGCGCAGGTCCTGCGCCGCCGAAAACAGTCTGGGATGCACCGCCGAATGCAGCTCCCATCTCTGCACCTTTACCGGTTTGCAAAAGAACGATAAGGATGAGCGCAATGCATACAATAACATGAATCAAAACAAATAAAATATACATGGGTGCGTGTTTTCCTTTTTATAAAATAATTGAAGTAAAACTATACAACGATATTTGAAAGTTATGGGCTTATGATTCATTTGTTCGGGCTCAGTGCCCGCTGGAACAGGTAGTTGGGTTCGCGACAGCCATCGCTCACACCACCCGTTTCTGCTCTCACCAAAAGCCAAAAGAGACCCATATGAGAGCACATTTCTCAGATTTAAACAGGGAAGAATTTAATTACAGAGTAAGTTATGTCGCTAATTTTAATGCTCCGGCATTATTAATATACATGAATTTACAAAAAAATCAATTTTATTACCAAAAGAATTTCAAGCAAAACTCCTCATACACTCACTAACGGCACATCAGTTATTTCCTCTTAAATCTCACAATCCTCACAAAGGAATCTGCCTTAAGGCTGGCGCCACCCACCAGCGCACCGTCAATATCCGGCTGTGCCATGAGATCGTCTATATTATCCGGCTTAACGCTCCCCCCATAGAGAATGCGGATAGCGTGCGCCGCCGCACCGGCATTCTGGGCAATAAGTGACCTGATAAGCTGATGCACCTCTTCAGCCTGCTCCGGCGTTGCGGTCTTGCCAGTCCCAATCGCCCACACGGGCTCATATGCGATCACTATCTTTTCCATCTCCTGAGAACTTAATCCTTCCAGCCCTTCGCGAATCTGCTGCTCCACTATTTTTGTTGTGGTGCCAAACTCGCGCTCCTCAAGCGTTTCACCTACGCACACAATGGGCGTGAGACCAACCTTCAAGGCGGCCTTCACTTTTTTGTTTACCGTCGCATCAGTTTCATAAAAAAATTGCCGGCGCTCTGAATGCCCGATGATAACAAACGTGCAGCCAATATCCTTAATCATTGGGGGGGAAATCTCGCCGGTAAACGCGCCGGATTCTTCCCAATACATATTCTGTGCTGCAACGCTGATATTTGATCCTCGCAGTTCTGCGACAACTGCTCCCAGCACAGTAAAGGGGGGGCCGACAACAATCTCAACAGAATCAACATCGGCAAGTAACTGTTTCAGCTCACGCACGAGATCCCGTGCCTCGGCAAGGGTTTTATACATTTTCCAATTGCCGGCAATAATTGGTTTTCTCATTCAATATCCTCCATCAATGTTGTCCAAAATACGAGATCGCCACGTCCCGCGCTGCGGGACTCAGGATGACGAAGCAATCCCGTTTTTAGAAATTATGTGAAAACAAAATGGTAATGCCGTATTTTGGACAGAAATGATCCTCCATAATCGCTCGCAGATTTTTAACCAATACATTAAAGCGCAGCGTATTAAAGCGCTTGCTTATTTATCCAGCGCCTTAATGCCAGGCAGAATCTTGCCTTCGAGCATCTCCATAAATGCACCGCCGGCCGTAGAGACGAAACTCATTTTATCGGCCTTGCCGGACTTGTGCAGTGCTGCGTCCGTATCTCCGCCACCCACCATGCTCAGCGCGCCGGATTCAGCAATCAGATTGATAAGGGCTAAAGTGCCCCGGCTGAATTCCTCTATTTCGAATACTCCCATGGGACCGTTCCAGACAATTGTCTTAGCTGTTTTAATCACTGCGCTAAATGCATCTATGGTAGCAGGGCCAATATCAAGACCCATCAGGTCGGGAGTGATTTCTGTAACTGACACCGTTTTATACGGCACACAGGACTTCATTTCTCGCGCAGCCACACAGTCCGTTGGGAGAACAACCTTCACACCCCGTTCCTGCGCCTGCTGAAGTATTGTTTTTGCCGTTTCAAGCAGATTATCTTCAACCAGTGATTTACCGACTTCACAGCCCTGCGCTTTGAGAAAGGTAAACGCCATCCCCCCGCCGATTAGTATTGCATCAACCTTTTTTAGAATATTTTGCAGTACCTCCAGCTTTCCGGAAACCTTTGCCCCGCCGATGATTGCAACCAAAGGCCGCTGCGGATTGATCATCGCCCTGTCAAACGTGGTTATTTCCTTTTTCATCAGAAAACCTGCGCCGCATTCTTTAAAAAAATGGGTAATCGCTTCCACTGAAGCATGGGCGCGATGCGATACCGCAAACGCATCGTTTATGTACACATCGGCGAGCTGCGCAAGCTTTTGTGCAAAGGCGTTATCGTTTTTTTCCTCCTCTGCATAAAAACGCAGGTTTTCCAAAAGCAGCACTTCGCCCGGCTTTAAATTGCGCGCCTTGGACTGCGCATCCATGCCGACGCAATCATCAGCAAATAAAACCGCCTTTCCCAAAAGCTCGCTGAGCCGTTTCTGTACGGGCAGAAGGCTGAACTCCTTTGCCACTTTCCCCTTGGGCCTGCCAAGATGTGAGGAGACAATGGCAGCGCCACCTTTGTCCAGCACATAGTTTATAGTGGGAATCGTTTCTCGGATGCGCGTATCATCGGTAATGTTTTGATTGTTATCAAGCGGCACATTGAAATCCGCACGGATAAAAACCTTTTTTCCCTTCAGATCCAATTCATCAATATATTTTATGGCCATCCAGTCAACTCTCCCTTGTAAGTTCTACTCGTTACACCATGAATCAACCAAAAAAAACCTTTGCTATTTCATACAGTTCCATATTAACATTCTTTCTGCCCTTGGTCACCTCTTCCAGACTCACGGAAACAATGTCACTGCCCTTCAATGCTGCCATTTTCCCAAATTCGCCATTCATAACCATATCTACCGCCTTCACGCCGAATCTCGTGGCCAGAACCCGGTCATAGGCGGTCGGCGTTCCGCCACGCTGAATATGACCCAGAATAATAACCCGGGTATCAATGTTTGTCAATTCCTCAAGCTTCTGACCAATCAGATTTCCGATACCGCCGAGCCGAATATGCTGAAAATCATCGGTTTTTTCCTTCTCATATTTGACCTCCATCCCGGCCGGTACAAACCCCTCTGCGACAACCACAATACTGAATTTTCTGCCCGTGCTATGGCGCTTTCCAATAATATCTGCCACCTCCTGAATAGTCAGGGGTTGTTCAGGGATGAGAATGCAATCAGCCCCACCAGCCATGCCGGCAACAGTTGCAATCCAGCCGGTATGCCGTCCCATCACTTCAACCACCATAATGCGATGATGAGATTCGGCCGTGGTGTGAATCCGGTCTATAGCTTCAGTGGCTATATGCACTGCTGTATCAAACCCGAACGTGTAATCGGTTCCCTGCAGGTCATTATCAATCGTCTTGGGAACACCTACAATATTGAGCTGGTAATCTTTATACAGCCGGCAGGCTACTCCCAGCGTGTCCTCTCCTCCGACTGCTATGATGGAATCAACACCAAATTTTTTGATATTGGTAAGGGTTCGCTGCACGTCTTCGCTTGATTTATATGGATTTGTGCGGGAGGTGCCTAAAATAGTTCCCCCCCGATGAAGAATGCCGGTTACCGAATAGTTGGTAAGCGGCTCTACGTTGCCCGATACCAGTCCGCGCCATCCCTCGCGGATGCCCAAAGTTTCTACGTTATAAGTGCCTGATGCGCGTCTGACCACTGCCCGTATAACGGCATTGAGTCCCGGGCAGTCTCCGCCACCGGTAAGAATACCTATTTTTTTCATAACTATCACCTTTTTTGTAAACGGGGGATCGTCAATAGTTAATAATTATCTACGTCTTCTTATTATCAAGCATCGCCCAGAACACATTAAAATCATATCTTCAGAGCAGAAAATCTAAAACATATTTCTCTGTGGTTTCCGTATTCTTCTTAGAGATTTAAACCGTGCCCGCAAACGTGGCATAAAAAATCGCTATGATCAGCTTCAAAGAACTGGGAGAAAAGGGAACACGAATGTTTTAATTTATTGCTTTATATCTATAATTATGTATGTTTTACATTATTGCGCTGAAAAAACGAGAATGTTATCCTGTCGGAGACCCTGTTTTGCTTTTAGAAACCCAGCAAAAACAAATTAAACATAAACATAAAGGTTTTTCAATTGAAAACAGTTAGGACTTTTTCCCCAATATTTCACTGGCGGCGATGAGACAAGGCGCCGGTAATTTGGGGAACGTCCTGAAAACAGTATCGTTTCTCTATTCCGTTAAAAGGCGCGCATGCAGAAAACGACCGACCGTTTCCTTGAACTTGTTGATTTGATACGCACACTTCGCGGCCCTCATGGCTGTCCGTGGGACCGAAAGCAAACACCGGCAGATGTTAAAGCATATCTTGTAGAAGAGCTTTATGAGGTGCTTGAAGCGATCGACCAGGGCAATAAGGAACATTTGCAGGAAGAGGTTGGCGATCTTTTGTTCATGATTCTTTTTCTTACGAACCTTTATGAGGAACGTAATGCGTTCACGCTCCACGAAGCATTAGAGGGAATCATAAAGAAAATGATCCATCGCCATCCCCATGTATTTGGCGATGCGCGTGCAGAAACCGTTGAAGATATCAGAAACAACTGGCAGACACTCAAGGAAAAAGAAGGCAAACCTTCCCAAAAATCGCTTTTGGGAAGCATATCATCCCATCTTCCTTCCCTGTACCAAGCATTTCGCATGACCCTGAAAGCATCTAAAGTCGGTTTCGACTGGGAAAATGCCGCCCAGGTTTTTGATAAAGTAAAAGAAGAACTCCATGAGTTTGAAAAAGAATTGATGGGAACTGACCGCGAGAAAAAAGAACATGAAATAGGCGATCTTCTCTTCAGTATTGCAAATTTAAGCAGACATCTTGGTATAGACCCAGAGCAGGCGTTGCGCAAATGCAATGAGAAGTTCCGCCGGCGCTTTTCCTATGTTGAACAGAAGCTCCAGAAGCAGGGAAAAACTCCCCGCGAATCAACGCTTGCAGAAATGGATGCGCTGTGGGAAGAGGCAAAGCAATGTGAGAAAAAAAATAATTGAATGCTTGCCGCTTGCAGCCGACAGGCATTGTTTTGACAAACCAACACCATGCAAGGGAGAGAGTTATGAAATGGGATAAAGCAGCAGAAAAAGCACAAGAAATGCTTCCAATACCACCCATGATGGCACCGTTTGCCCGCCTCCAATCGGAAAAAATAGCACGGCATCGCGGGCTTGACTGCGTGACTGTTGAGGTGGTGAATGAGACCGCCACGATTTATCGCGATTTTATGGGAAAAGAAAAAACAGAAGAGCTTAAAGCTTTTATTGACGGCCGTGGGCCAGCGCCGGCAATAGAGGACGAGTTATTTTTTTCTGATGAGAATGCGCTGTATCACATCGACCTGTGTTATACAAAATATGGAGAAAATTCTCAAGAGGTGCGGAATATTTTAAAGGACATGCTGCGCTCAATCATCGCCTTGTGCGAAGAAGAAAACCTTACCGAAATCATGGCTGATCTCTCTCCGGTCGCCCTGCATGGTGCAAGCCGTTTCAGCATGGTGATGACCGGTTGCCCCAATTGCTGCGTCAGTCCCTACCTGAAGGATTTTGGCATAATCATGCAACACCGTGTTGATATCACTGATGCAGTGTGCAACCTGTGCGGTGAATGTTTAAAAATGTGCTTTGACAAGGCTATTACTCTTTCTGATAAGGGGCCGGTTATTGATCGTAAAAAATGTATTTTGTGCGAGCTCTGTGCCCGCGATTGCCCAACTGGCACTCTAGTGACCGGTGCCAGAGGATTTCTGGTGGTTGCCGGCGGCGCCGGATCTCGGCGGCCTAAAATTGCAGTTCCCATTGAGCATTTTACTACTAAGGAACGCGTCCTATTCCTGCTTAGAAATGCCATCAAAAAATTACGTGCTGCAAAACCGGGGGAGACGCTCAGATCCATTATTGAGCGGGAAGGCGTTGAAGCGCTTAAATAATTAACGCCGGTTCAACCACTGCCAAACATTAAACCACAGAACACATACCGGGTCGCGGTGCGTTTGCAATGTTCCCTGCCAGCAGAGCGGGGCATCCCGGCAGTTATGATTGATATCTCATTTCGTGCCGATTCATCCGTGCCTGCACGGTGGGCTTTCTCTGCACATACCGGTAAAAATCTGCCGGCGCTCTACTGAGGGCTTTTGTTAATCTCTCTGGTTTAAAAAAGGAACCGACATGAACAAAACAAAAATTACCTTAACGTTTGATCTTGATAATCAACAGGATCGGAGAGTCTATGAAGGGCTCATAAAGTTGACGACCACCTTTGGGCCAGACATCTCAAATGCATTCATCATATTTTTCGACCGGTTAATTTATACCCTTTCTGAATGTGAGCAGCGCATGCAGAAATGCGAAAATCTGCTCATCCAAATTGCCGACCGTTCAGTGGGCAAAAAGGAAGGGCATGCTTAATACGAAGTTTTTTGCTTTTTCAGTGCGGTAAAAACATCCAGACCGTATCGTATTCCCCAGTATATACCCCAGGTTACACCGCACACAATACCCATGTAGAGAAATAACAATAACCACTCTTTTGTATCTCGCCGATTAAAATCTACCTTTATCAAAATATATGCGGAAAAAAGCACCGGGTTGACAATGGATAACGTAGCCATAATCCTGAACAGCAGCTGCCTGAATGTCATAATGCTCTCTCATTAAATTGAATGCTACTGCTAAAAATTTGCGCAATCTGATTGATCTTATCTGTCCATCAACATCTGCAGCATTTTTCACCATGATTTGCACCAGGATTTCCACAAAACCTGTGGAAAACTCCCAGAGCCGCCAAATCCTCATCATTTCTTTTTTAATGACTTGATAAAGGAAAGCACTTCCGGTGCATGCACCGCTACATCTACATCAGGATAAATCTTTTTTATTATGCCCCCTTGATCAATTACAAACGTAACGCGTTTTGCCATCCCAAGAGTGGATTTTACTCCGTACATTTCAGTAACTTTCTTATCCGGATCAGCCAGAAGAGTAAAGTTCAGACCGTACTTTTCATGAAACTGTTTGTGCGATGCCACATCATCCACGCTGATGCCAATTATCTTAGCGCCCTCAGCACGAAATTCTTGACTTAAATCTCTGAAAGAACACGCTTGTTTTTTACAGCCCGGGGTATCATCCTTTGGATAGAAATACAGCACCACAAACCCGCTGGTTAATAAGTTGGAAAGCTGCACCACGGAACCATCCTGAGATTTTAGCTTGAAGTCTGGCGCCCTCTCACCCTCCTTTAGCATTGCACCGCTTGAACAGGCAGATGCCCACAGGGCAACGCAGTAAAGCACTAAAACATAAATAAAATTTCTCATAACAAGCCTCTTTTTCCCCATTGCTAAACCTCCTTTATAAAGTTTATCTTCGAAGAAAACACCGTGTACATGGCGAAAATCCTTAAAACTCTCAGCAATCAGCATGTTACAAAAACAGCTAAACCATTCTTTGCCTCTTTTTAGCTGTTTTTTATTTCTTACCACCGCTAATAATTTTTTTCAAAGATTACGTTTGACTGTTATTCCTTGATTTTATAATATCAAACTTACGTGTTATCCTGTGAGGAGAATGTCATGAAAATCCATAGAGTAACAATCCTATTTCTATTCCTATTCTTATCAGGTTGTTCTGTTGAAGTAAAAAAGGAATTTTATCCCGATGGCAAAGTCAAGGCTGAGATGCGTTACCGAAAAGGACGGCTTGACGGCATCAGTAAGGGGTTCTATGCGAGCGGCAAGCTAAAAGTAAAAGCGTATTTCAAAGACGGCCAGCTTGCAACGGCTACCTGTTATGATGAAAGTGAAAACATCATCCCTTGTCCCAAGATGAAGGAGGGGAGCATTGAGGAGCAATAAAACGTTATTTCAATTCCGATGCCTAAAAATTTTGCCCTGAGGTGCAGAGATGAGAAGTGGTGGTTATTGAGAGGCTTTTAATCAGACTGCTTGTTGCTCGTGCGAGGGAAATAGCAAGATAGTTAAAAAAGTTCCTTTTAGCTATTTTCCCTCGTTTTTTGTTCCGCCATCGTAATGCCCATCTAGTGCTGTTTGTTCAGGAATGATCTATAACCATTCAAAAGAATTCTATAAAAATGCAGACGCGTTATAAAGGCAAACTTTTTCATCCGGTATTTTTAGGGGTTTTTTTCGTTGCCATGGCAACATTGTGTCTTGAAGTTATACTAACTAGAATTTTTTCGTTCTCTATTTGGTATCATTTTTCCTATTTAACCATAAATATTGCACTACTGGGATTTGGGTCAAGCGGAGCAATACTTGCTGCGTATCCCGCTATTATTAAAAAGGAAAGATGGAAAATAGTTGTCATTCTTTGTACCATATTTTGTGCTGTCTCAACCGTTACCTCCTTGCTTATTTTTGCCAGGCATCCTCTCCAGCCTCAAACCTTTTTTATCACCCCGTTAAGATTTTCTTTTACGCTGATACTATACTATATAGGCGTCAGCCTGCCTTTTTTCTTTGCAGGTTCGGCTATTGCTATTTCACTTGCAATATTTTCAGAAAAGGTATCGCAGCTTTATTTCTGGGATCTCTGCGGTGCTGCTGTGGGCGCTTTGCTTTCCTTACTGCTTATGAATAAGGTTGGCGCACCGGGCGGCATTCTTGTCTGCACAGCAATTCTTTTGGGGGCAAGTTGTTGCTTTGCGACGTTGATCTCAAAACGAATCAGCCTTGTCATAGGCCTCATTACCCTGACGGTTTTTATCCTGATTCCATATGTGAAAGATACAATAACTATTGTTCCCTGTAGTTCAAAAGTTTTATCAAAGGTGTTTAAAAATCCTGATAAATTTAAATTACTTTTTACTGAGTGGAATGAAATAAATCGTGTTGATGTCTATGAAAGTTTAAAAGATAAATATAATCCCTTTGTTCACCTTACAGTGAGCCATATCTATTCTGGTTCTTACCCTGATTTTTATTATATGCAATATGATGGACATAATGGAAGCAACATTCTTCATTTCACAGATGATCTAAACGAATATGGATTTCTTGATTACAGCATTTTAAAAATCCCCTATCTTCTTTTAGAAAGGCCGAAAGTGCTCGTTATAGGCGTGGGCGGCGGCATAGACGTTTTTAATGCTTATAAAAACAATGCTTCTTCCATCACAGCTGTAGAATTACAGCCTATTGCGGTTAAGATTTTGAAAGGACATTTCTCTAAATGGGTGGGAAATATATTTAATAAAAATAGTCATATTAATCTTATTCCTGCTGAAGGCAGAAATTTCATTAATAGCAGTCGGGAACAGTTCGATCTCATTCAGATTACCGTCACAGATACTTTTGCTGCAATTAATACCGGTGCATATCTTTTGATGGAAAGCTATATTTATACCGAAAATGCATGTTCAAGGTATTTTGACCATCTAACCGAAAATGGCGTCTTGTGTATTATTCCGGGAGACCATGTCTTTCAGGGCAGTTCAGAAATAGCCCCGCTGAATACAAGACTAGTCCTGGAATTTCTCAATGTTTTACAATCAAAAGGCGTAAAATCGCCGTTGAGTCATATTGCTGTTATAGGGATGAACAGTAAAGTGCCAGGAAATAATATGGGATATGCTCCGTTGCTGAAAAAGACCCCCTTTACTGAACAAGAAATGCAAAAAATCAGATCCTTTGTATCAAGGATGGGGTTTTCTATTGTCTTTGATCCCCTCGCACATAATAAACCGGAGAATATTTTATCGCAGATTTTAACCACGCACGGTATAGAAAGGGAACGGATTCTCGAAAAGCTGCCATACAACGTTACGCCGTGCACAGATGACAACCCGTTTTTTTACAATTTTATTAAATGGAACGCGCTTATCGATTTGTTTAATCAGAAAAAGTTTATCTTTTACACCCCGGTATTTGGGCAAGCGGTGTTACTTTTCCTCTTCTTCCAATCTATTATTTTTTCGTTTATTTGCATTATTTTGCCGCTTCTGGTAAGCAAATCCACTACTTTTCCCCGAGCGTGTTCCCTTGGATATTTGTTTTATTTTGCCTCGTTGGGCATCGGTTTTATGTTCATTGAAATAAGTTTTATTCAAAAATTTGTTCTTTTTTTGGGATACCCTGCATACGCCTTTGCAATTACCTTTTTTGCTCTCCTTCTGTTCTCCGGGATCGGCAGTTATTGGACAAGCAAAATCGCACAGAAACCGGAAGCGTTGCTTAAGCAATTAATTTTTCCTTTGGCTTGCATCATTTTTCTCTACACCGTGGTTTTAGACACAATATTTGATTATTTTATGGGAGAGCGATTTACAATCAAAGTACTACTTACTGTATTAATTCAAATGCCTTTGGGGAGTGTTCTCGGGATGTTTTTTCCGCTGGGAATTAAACTTATACACCAAGTTAATCCACGGATGGTGCCGTGGGCCTGGAGTGTCAATGCAATGAGTTCTGTGGTAAGCACTATTGGAGCTATTCTCATCGCTATGTGTTTAGGGTTTAAATTTGTTTCCTATCTTTCAATTCTTGTATATCTTTTTGGAATTACAAGCATGTTAATAACTGCTCAACCGAGGTTGGTGGAAAACAAAAATTAAGTCCTAATTAAGCATTTTAACTGTATTACCCCCGCGATTACCTAAAATACCACAAACAGGTCACACCAAGAAGAAACATCGAGTAGATTGATCGCCTCTTCTTTTGGCGGTCTTGGTAAATAACACCCCCAGTAACACTCACCGCAAAATAATCATCGCTCTTACACGAACTGTTTAGCATTCGAGCTGCTGATGGCCGGCCAGCATTTCAAGCACTTAGTTCAGAAATTTTAGACAAAGTGCTTTTTATTATGGCAAATCTTTTGTTCTTTTATTTCCAAAAAAAGCTATGGTATACAACACCTTATAAAATAAGGGTTTTTTGCATGCATTAAGCCGCCGCTGAAGATTGTGAAAATAAAATCTTTTGAATTTAATTTGCGCGAGCTTGCCGGCTCTATGGGTGATTTCGGGACGCTTTTCCCGCTCGCTATCGGTTACATTGTCGTTTGCGGTCTCAACCCTGCCGGGTTTTTGGTGATGATGGGGCTGGCAAACATCGCAACGGGCATCATCTATCGGCTTCCCCTGCCTATTGAGCCCATGAAGGTTCTGGCGGTAGTTGCCATTGCCCAGCACTGGACGCCATCAATGGTTTATGCATCCGGATTTGGCATGGGGGTAGTCTGGCTTTTCTTTGCAATCTCCGGTATTATAACCTGGATTGCACGCATCACGCCGCAGTCGGTCACGCGCGGCATTCAGGCGTCGCTGGGCGTCCTGCTTGCCATTGAGGCGTGCAAATTAATTGTCGGCGGTTGGCTTCTGGGACTTGTTGCCATTATTATTATCCTGATATTTAAAGACAATCGCTATACCCCTGCCGCCGTGTTGCTCATGCTTATGGGTATTGGTATAATGTTTTTTAAAGGACAACTGCAAAATATTTCATCCCCTGCGCTTACCCTTCCGCCGTTTACCAGCTTTAGCCTTGCTGAAGTCTGGGAGACTTTTTTGATGGCAGGCATTGCACAGATACCGCTCACAGCAACCAATGCAGTCATAGCCACTGCATCTCTTATTAAAACTTTTTGGCAGGGGAAACAGGTAAGCGAGCATAAATTGTCGCTTAATATGGGAATCATGAATGTAGTGCTGCCGTTTTTTGGCGGCATGCCCCTATGCCATGGTGCCGGAGGGCTTGCCGGACAATACTATTTCGGCGCGCGCACCGGAGGGGCAAATATAATTGAAGGTCTCATTGAAATATCTCTGGGGCTGTTTCTTGCCGGTTCAATAGCTAGTCTCTTTGCCTTTTTCCCAAATTCCATCATCGGCGCCATGTTGTTGCTGGTGGGCATTGAACTTACCCGATTTTCACGAGATATTGGCCTAAATAAAGAGCTCATTCCACTCTTTGCGACGGTGATCGGGGCTCTTTTGACCAATATGGCCGTTGGTTTTTTACTAGGGCTTATTGTCCACTATGCCTTAAAATTCCTTTTGAAAGAAAAGTTAAATCTCGTTAAGTTATGACATCCACTGCGATAAGCGCCGGTTTGCTCATGTATAGAGTGAGAAACGGCCGCCTGGAAGTATTTCTTGCCCACCCCGGCGGACCATTTTTTAAAAATAAAGACAGGGGATATTGGTCAATCCCCAAAGGTGAAATAGATTCAGAAGAAGGGGCGCTGGATGCGGCAATACGCGAATTCACAGAGGAGACCGGCATCATCCCCGCAGGCGATTTTATTCCGCTGGGCTCGGTAGTTCAGAAGAGCGGTAAAATCGTTCATGCCTGGGCGTTTGCTGGTGACTGGGATGAACGCACACCAATTGTTAGCAATACTTTTGAGATGGAATGGCCGCCACACTCTGGGAAAACGCAGCAATTTCCGGAAATAGATCGAGCTGGTTTTTTCCCTGTTGCTGAGGCGATGGATATAATAAACGAGGCACAGCGTGAATTCCTACGACGGTTGGTAACGCTGTGCAAAATTCAGCAATGAGGGCTTCGGGTTTAACCTTTAAATAATAGCCATGCCGGGCGCTTTGAGGCAATTCATTTACGAGGGAGACAAAAGAATATGTATGACATAATCATCGTCGGGGCTGGTCCTGCCGGTTTGATGGCAGCACAAACAGCAGCAGCAAAAGGGCTGAAGACTGTGGTTGTTGAGAAGCAGCCGGATATTTCAAAAATACGCCGTGCGTGCTGCCAGCAACTCGTCATGGATGAAAATTATGAGCAGGAAAACATCGCGTTGCGCAACGGTAAACTTATCTTTCCCCATAATGGCTTTTCAGTTGACTACCCTGGTCCAGTCTGGAATATAACTGACACGTATTTTCTATCACCACTTGGGCACAAAATTCATTTTGCCTATGAGGACCGAAGACCCGTTGCCATCAAATTTGATAAAGCGGTGCTGCTCCAATCGCTTTTAAAAAAATGCGAACAGGCAGGAGTAGAAATTCGCTTTGGCTCGGTCGCTTATGGCGTTAAACAGAACGCAGACGCTGTTGAACTTGCCCTGAGCTACAGGGGGGCTCATTCTTCCATCACGGCAAAAAAGCTCATTGCCGCCGACGGTGTAAACTCGCGCATGGTGCAGGCGCTGGGCATAAATAACAACCGCCCGCTGTTCACGGCAGCCCTGTGCATAATTTATACGCTGGCCGGCGTAAAAGATTTTGACCCAAAAGCATTGAAGTGGCACATGGGACTCGCCTATCGGTCAAAAGGCCCGGTCATCCTTACCCCTTCTCTTGAAGGAACGGACATCGCAGACCTTGTGGTCATGGGAACCAGCAGCGAACCGCCCGAGGAGATTTTTCGTAATTTCACTACCCAAAGCCCGGTGGCGTATATGTATGAAACAGCACAAGTGCTCGCCAGAACCGGTTGTATGGTGAGGGCGTATATGTCCATAAAGGTTCCCTATGTGGGCAATGCGCTGGTAATCGGCGATGCTGCAGCCTATGTAGAGGTTGAAACCCAGGGTGCACTCATGTGCGGCTTCCATGCGGGCAATGCAGTTTTTGAGGAACTGAATGGCACGCAGGGCTTCGCACGTTATGCAGCGTGGTGGCAAAAATCGTTTGAGTTTAATAGCGATGAATACTTGCTGGTTGCCCAGGGATACGCTCTAGTTCCTACCTACTCTGATGATGAACTTGATTATTTGTTTTCTTTAATTGAGGGGCAAACGCTTGACGGCGCTTATGGCCAGTATCGGGCGCCGCGGTTGATGTGGAAGGCAATTCTCGAACATGACGACCGGATTGCAAAAGAACGACCCTCGCTTCACGAGAAGATAAAAAAGAATCGAGAGATGACCTTGCGGGGAACATTCTAAAACAATTAAGTGCTCGCGATGCGGAACATGGAATAGACAAGATTCTTTTTTACACACGGGCCTAACGACGCGTCAGTCGGCAGGACCTCAAAAATGCAGGGATTCCTGCACGGCTGACTCAAAATGCGGATCTTGGTGCGGCTCAAAGCATTCAACACGTTGTGCGATCCGTTCAGCCTCTGCAAGTATTTCCCGGTCAAGCAGCGCAAGATGTGCGCCTGCTTTTGACGTGTTCCCCACAAAAAAGACCTGTCCGCTGAGTTCCTGCGGTATCAGCCCGATATGTATAAATGATTCGGGATTAATATGATAGCCAAACGCACCGCCCACAAGAATTTTTTTCACGCTGCAAAACGAAATACCCTCCTTCTGTAACAACAGCTTTATGGCTGCTGCAAGGTGCGCTTTGGCCTGCCGCAGTGCATATAGGTCATCCTGCGTAACATAAATGTCGCTTGCAAATTCTCCCTGATCGCGATACAGAAGGAACGCCTTTCCCTCATCCGCAATAATGAGCCTTTCTGCAACCTGCCGACTTAAATTCGGCAGGAGGCTGGCTTCAGTAAAATCACCATCACTGTTTATAAGACCACCCTTAATGAGTTCTGCAGTTAATTCAATAAGGCCACTGCCGCATATGCCGCGGGGCAGACTTTCGCCAAGCACTTCCACATGAATATCACCATTAATGGTAACGCTCTCTATCGCTCCTGCCTCAGGCCGCATGCCAAAACGAATGCCAATACCTTCAAACGCCGCGCCGTTGGCAATGCCTGCTGCCAGGAGTTTCCCCTGGTGGTAAAGAACCGCTTTACAGGTAGATCCGATATCCAAAAAGAGCACGGTCTCCTGCGACCGGTGCATCTGCGTTGCAATAATGCCCGCGGTTATATCCGCGCCAACATAGGATGAAATGACGGGCAGCGCATACATCCGTGCGCCGGGGGAAGCTTTGATGGATGCGTTCTGCGCGGTGAAACTGATGCGCTTGCCTTCCTCCGCCTCTGCGTGCTGCTCAAGCACACCGGGAAGGCCTTTTAGAAAAAGATGCAGCATGCCAGTGGTTCCGGAAAGCGTTATTTCATAAATATGTCGCGGCGCTATGCCTTTGGCCTGGCATAGCTCACGGAGCAACACATCTATGCGCAAAAGCACTTCCTCGCTGAGCATCTCAAGGTGCAGGCTATCATTGTTTCCCAGGTTTATCCGCTTTTCAAGATCAGGCTCAATATAATGCTGGGGGTTAGTATCGGAAACGACTGCAATGCTCTTGCCAGTGCTTAAATCAATGAGCGACATCACCAGGGTATTTATGCCCAGGTCAACTGCCGCGGCAAACAGCGCTGAGATCGTATCCCCTTCTTCAAGCGCTGTTAGTTCTCCGTCTATAAGCACCGCAGTACACCCCGCAGCAGTATTTTCTAAAAATGTAGCAATCTGCTGTTGTGCTGATTTCGCAAGCTCCAGTGACGCTGGCTCATCAGCAGAGCTGATAAACATTTTTGTGACCCGCGGCCGCAGTTCAAAAGTAATTGCTGGCTGTTCATCCTCCAGCCGGACCGAAAAGTGCTGTTTGTAGATAATCTCTACCTGCGTGTCCTGAATCACCCGCGCCTGGCAGGCAAGTCTGATACCGCGGGCCCGTTCTTCCTCTGAAAGACAACTCTTTTCAATAAGCGTAAGTGGCCCCATTTTTTGCAGCGCCCGAATCTTGCACTTCTGGCAAATGCCTTCAGCGCCGCAACATCTTGAAAAATTAAGCTGAATGTCATGATGATTTTCCAACTCAATAGTCTCAAAGATTGTCTTGCGGTCTTCTACGCATATAATTTTGTTTTCTGGAAGAAATGTCACTCGCCAAAACTTTTTCATAACATTACAAAAAGACCACGTTTTTATAGACAATTCCCAATAAACAGGAGCCATAAACAACGCGGTGATATCATGGCATGTGGTAAAACCCACTGAGCCGCTGCTCTGATTATGACTCAGAGGAAATAACGAAACTTAAAATGTCAGAAGGTTCCATGGCGTATTGTAAAGCGCAAAGATTGGAAGAGCAGAGCGGGATAAACAAACTCAGAGTAAAAAAAAGATATTTTGTTTCAGGGGTTCCAAAGATACATGAACTGAACCGGGAAATATCCGTTAAATCCCTCTCCGTCTATGTTAAGAAGCTGTATAGTGGCCTGAGAATATATGTTATTTTTATAGGTTGATGGGCGACGGTAGGTAACCAGCCGCGCTTCGGTAAGACCGGCTTGTTTTTTTATCATTTCCAGTGCATCATCAAGATAGGAAATCTCGTCAATAAGTTTGGCATTAAGAGCCTGTTGAGCCGTAAATACCCTGCCATCAGCAATAGTCTTTAACTCGGAGCGCGACACGGCGGGTCTGCCCTGCTCGATCACATCAAGAAATTTTTGATACAACGAATCTACGATCTCCTGGACTAATTTTCGCTCTTCATGAGTAGAACCCCTGAACGGCGAAAGAATATCCTTTTTATCTCCTGACTTGATAGATTCTTCTTGCACGCCGATCTTGTCCATGAGCCCTTTAACATTAAGCTTGGTGACAATAACGCCAATGCTCCCCGTTATCGTTGTCGGATGGGCAGTAATCCGGTCGGCGGCAGTGGCAATGTAATACCCGCCCGAGGCGGCTACATCCATGAGTGATGCCGTAACAAAAATATTATGTTTCTTTTTATAGCGTATGATCTCCTGATGAATGATATCACATGCGGTTACGGTGCCACCGGGACTATTGATGCGCAGAATGAGTGCCTTAATGTGCTTATCCTGAGCTGCTTTCTCAAGTTCCTCTTTTATGCGCGCCACATCGCCAACCTCTTTTCCAAAACCGGCAAATGATTTTTTCTCCTGTTCGGTTATGACACCTGAAATATCTACCAAGAGAATTTTATTTTTACCTGTTCCCGTGAGCGTCTTTTCCTCAAGCGGCTCAACGCCCTGCCGCAGCGGTATTGAAACATATGCACACCCGGTGCTTAAAACAAACGCAATTTCCGCAATTATTATAACTGTAAATTTTATTGTTGATTTCATAAAGAAACTCCTTAAATGCAACCGTCAGCTTTGAACGTTCAGCTCTTTTGCCCGCAATGAGTGATGCTCCACGCGCGGTGCATTCCAGCACATACCGGTAAAGCACTCGCTTCTCAGAACTATAGGCTATTCCTTCAACACCACATTATCAATTAGCCGTGCCGTGCCTATTTTCACTGCAAGCGCCATCACTGCCGCTTGCGCAATTGTGTTAACATCCTGCAGAGTCTGAATGTCACAAATTTTGATGTAGTCTATGCTGACATTTTTTTGTCTCGTGATAATTGTCTCGGCAGCTTGTATGAGGATGCGCGCATCCCGTTCGCCGTTTTGAAAAAGTTCCTGCGCTTTAAATAATGCTTGGGACAGGCTCGCTGCAGACCGGCGTTCCTGTTCAGTGAGGTAAGTATTGCGGGAACTCATGGCGAGCCCGTCTGCTTCACGAACAGTGGGAATACCAATGATTTGAATATCAAAATTTAAATCCTGCACCAGTCGTTTGATAACCGCAAGCTGCTGAAAATCCTTTTCTCCAAAGATGGCAACGTGTGGCTTTGTGCAGTTGAATAGTTTGACCACAACAGTGGCTACTCCCTGAAAATGCCCTGGTCGGGAAATGCCGCAAAGATTTTTACTGAGCAAAGGCACGCTGACCTCTGTTTGGAAACTTTCCGGATACATGTCTTCTGCCTTCGGCGAAAATATAACATCCACACCGCCGGATTTGCATAGCTGCACATCCCGATCCCAGTCGCGTGGATACCGGTTAAAGTCTTCTGCCGGACCAAACTGGATGGGATTCACAAAAATGCTCACGATAAGGACATCCGCGAGACTCCGTCCATGCCGTATGAGGAACAGATGCCCGGCGTGCAAAAACCCCATGGTAGGAACAAAAGCGATTTTTTTTCCCTGCATGCGGGCCGTCTCTGAAAAAGCCTGCATCTCCGCAATAGATTGTATGATATTCATGGCGGTATCGTATTAAAAACTATGTGCTGTGGTGGGAAATTTTTCTTCCTTTACTTCTGAAATAAACGCCGTAACTGCTTTTTTTATGAGCGGCTCAAGCTGCACATACTGTTTGACAAACTTGGGGCGAAAGGAACCGCTCAGACCAAGCACGTCATGAATCACCAGCACCTGTCCATCACAGTGCATGCCGGCGCCAATGCCAATGGTTGGGATCTGCAGGGAGCTGGTTATTTCCTGCGCAAGGTCAGCCGGTATTGCCTCAAGCACCAGAGAAAACGCCCCTGCCCGTTCCACGGCGCGGGCATCCGCCAGAAGTTTCTGGCGTTGGCGTTCTTCCTTACCCTGAATTTTGTAACCTCCCAAGCGATGAATAGATTGCGGCGTGAGGCCAATATGTCCCATTACCGGGATATCAATGTCAGACAGGGCGCGGATAACGGCCTCCATATTTTCGCCACCTTCAAGCTTTACTGCCTCGGCACCGCCTTCCTGTATCATACGCCCGGCGTTTATTTTTGCTTCTTCAATGCTGACCTGGTAGGACATGAACGGCATATCAGCAACCACCAGAGCCTTTTTGCGCGCTTTTGCCACTGCTTTTGTATGATAGATAATATCATCCACGGTCACGGGCAGAGTATTGTCAAATCCCATCATTACATTTCCCACCGAATCACCGATAAGCAAGATGTCCACACCGGATTCATCAAGTATTCGCGCAGTGGGATAATCATAAGCAGTGAGCATAGTAATTTTCTCACCATTGTCTTTCATCTTTTGTAAATCAAGAATAGTTATTTTTTTCATATAATGCCTTCATTCGCCGGACGCGCTGTGCAGTATGAATGCACTCGTGCTGCATCCATAGAGTTTAAAATGCTTGCACCTCATAATCCTTTACACTCTAAACTTTATTGATATTTATATTGTTAGTCAAATATTATTTATAAACACTGAAATATTCTCCTCTCACAATGAGGCTCAACCATTCTTTATATTTTATCTATAACACAATGAAAGAACCTGGGGCATTGCAAATATTTTTAAGCAAACGGAAAATTTGTCGGAGAAGGATGAAATCTCCTGGTGCAAGAGAGAAAAGACTGCAAAAAAAGCGCGGAATTAGACACCAGACAGGGCAAGCGATGAAAGCGACCGGCAGGTTTTAATTATCAAAAAAGCTTTTTTATCGCAAAAAATCTTATCCGCTGGGGACTGGCGTCTTTAATGGTGACTCGTTGATAGGCGGGGAAGAAAATATAGCCAGCGGCTTCCGGCATAATAATATAATTGCCCGATGCCAATGAAGATACGTTAAAATTTCTGGACCCCTTAATATGCATTGTTGATGAAACAGTGCCGTACACATGGAGAGTAACGCCGTCAGGAACTCTTCCCCAGATAGTTCCGGTGATGTTGTAAGGCGGGCGCTTTGTATGCAAGAAAATATTTACCATGCCTCCACCTTCCTCGGTTACGGCAACCTCTTTTTCTGCTTTATCAAAATGTGGGGCATTGACAATCAGCGTATATGTTCCACAGGGCAGATTGTTAAATTGAAACCAGCCATTTTCATCCGTATATGCAATGGCAGAAGACGGCACGGCTTCTACCCTTGCATTGGCTACACCTGTGCTGGAATCGTCCTGCAGTATGGTGCCCGCGATATCCCCGCTGCATTCAGTTCGGTGCAGTTGCCAGGCGTGCTGAAAGGTTAAAAGTCCATCAGCCTCAGCGCGAACCAGAGGAGTTGTATCCTTAAACCAAATGCGAACGATATGTGTTCCCTGTGAAAGTGCAGCAGGATTTACCCCATAGTTCAATTGGCCATTATTATCTATTATTTCGCCATCTACTTCCCAGGTCACCTCAAAGGAACCGTCGTTAACCGGTATGGGTTCTATCCACAGCATCAGGGGCTGGTCAATGACCGTTATTTCTGGTTCTAACGGTCCCCACGTATCTACCGGACTTACCACAGTATAGAGCGTGCGAATAATCGCTTCAGCACAGATCTCGCAATAGGGTGCGCTCAGGGTGCGCATTTTGCAGGTGTGTTTCGGGCGATAAATGCCCACCGCAGAATATCCCGCTCCTTCAAAAAGCCCAATCCGGTCAGTTATCGTTTCTGGTGTCGGCAAAGGAATTTCAGGGTCAATCCATTTTTTCCACGGGATTGCTTCTATAGCAGTTTGTCTGGTAATGTTGGGAACCCCGGTTATATCAGGATCAGCAACATATGCAGTTTCATATTCATCCGCCAAATGCCCAATAAAGTGTCCGGCTTCATGCAACGCAATGTCGCCAGCCGCTTCAGTGCAGGAAAAAACTATGGTTGATCCAGCGCTTCCGCCATAGACGCTATCATTGACCAGAACAAAGACTGCATCAAATGACGGGATTTGTGCGGCTGCATCAAATGCTTTACTGTCATTTACGGTTAACAGCCGGCTAACACCGTAACTGTCAAACGTTGCATCAAACGCGGTATCAACATAAACATTCTGGGATGGATGATCTGCTCCGGATTGTTTTGAAGGCCTATACAGCGTGTAAAAATTTATGAATGATTTATATTCTTTCCAGGGTGAAGTGGAAAAAATATGATTGACAATTCGCGTGTAATCATCGGTAAACTTTTTTGATTCTTCCGCCGTATAGCCTTCTGCTAACAATACGCACACGAACCGCGCGTTATCGTCGCCGTTATCAATAATTTTTAAAATTACATCCTGCGCCAAACACGAATTCGTTGCAAATGCTTGTAATATCAAAACGATGCTAAATATAGCTGCAAGTCTTTTCATAGCACTATCACATTAGGGTAAACTGATCTCTCCAACCATTTCTCCCTGGGTTTCGTTAACTCGCGTGGTGCTGAATAATGGGGTATGATACCTATCTTTTAACCGGTAAAAAAGAATCCGGGAGGAATGTTCGCGCGCTGGAATTTTTAGGATAAAATCAACTGCCGGCCGTTCAAAACTGCCTCCGCCAATGCCTTCGCTTCCGTCGTGTGCATAATCAAAATGAAGAATCCGGGGTACCTCAAAATAGTTCTGATCCAAAACAGTTTGGTTGCGGGAAAGAACACGATAAAAAAAATGATTGCCGTTAGGAGTTACTCTCCTGGCTTTTAACATGCCTTCGGCAACGTGGCAGGCGTTAAGACGTATGGTGTTGTTATTCCAGTTAAGATTTAAAATGAAGAATTTCTCTGTGGACTGGCTAAGGCAGGTAGAATTACAGCAGAGGCCAAAAAAGCAATAACTTATAAAGGAAAGTAAAATTATTTTTTTGAGCATAAAAGAATCTGTCCTCGTACCAAAAGGACAGACTCTTTAAGCAGTCTCGCTCTTTTCTGGCAACCCCGCTATCCTGAGCTCAATGCTTGAGGACCGGAGGCTTTGCGTCCTATCCTTTCGGTACAGTTTGCCTTTTTCAGAAAAATTGAACTGTAATTATAAAATATCGTACTAAAGGCGATAATCTTTATCGTAATTATTATATTGATTTTACTTAATTTTTTTTATTTCCCGTTTAATGATTCATTAAATTTGCCAGAATATCCCCATAGTTGCATAATTACAAAAAAGCACGACAGGGTTATCTGAATGTACCCTGTCGTGCTTCCATTAACTATATATCTTGTTTTATCTTTTTCCGATCACTTTGGAAATAATTTTTCCCGTATTATAAACCTGCCTTCCACAATCTCAATAAAGGGATCTGCTGCATCCGTTTTATCGGTTGTAATGATTATTTTCCAGGTTCCGGGCGTCGCATTTTTTGCAACACTAATCGGCACCCAGAAGACGCGTTCCCGGTTCTTTTTGAGAACAGCCTGGCGAATCTTTCTAAACCGCGTATTGTCGATCGTAACACCGCTGTAAGTCTGGTTAGTTCCTTCAACGCTGAACAAACTCTTTGCCAAATCGACATTATTTTCTGCTTTGATTTTTACTCTCAACCAGTAGCACAGTTTCGGCAGTATAACCGGTGACCGCAGTTTTCTTTCATCTTTTCGCGGAAGAAAAGCTGTTGATGCCTCAATTCTCTTTATGTCAACACAGGCATCCAATGACTCGCTGCAGATTTGCTCTGGACTGCAGGGGGTTTGTCCGCTCTGGCATGTTCCTTCATCGCACGTTTCAGTTCCATTGCAGAAATTTCCGTCGTCACAATCAGCATCAGTAATACACGCTGGCGGTGGGACTGGGATCGTTGTGGTTGTGGTAATCACTGTCGTCGTAGTTACCGGTAGTACCGAGGTCGTTGTCGTAGTAGGCAGCACTATGATAGACGTAGTCGTGGTAGGTTGCACTGTGGTTGTGGTAATGATTTCTATTGCATCGCCAAAATTTACCGGATAACTGGTGCCAAGGACAACGTCCGTGTTGACTTCATTTGAAGTGGTTGATATAAAGCCATCTGGATCAGTTTCTACAACCGTATGTAGGCCTGCTACATTTATTACAAATGTGTAGTGCCCAAATTTATTCGTGAAATAATCAGTATTTTCGTCCAGAGTAACCTTCACGCCGGCAATACCGGTTTCATCGGCATCCAGTATGCCATTTCTGTTTATGTCATTAAAAACGGTGCCATAAATGTTCGCGCGTTCGGTAAGGTCATCGGTATCGCCAAAATCAACCTGATAGGTGTTTCCGAGCAAAACTTCTATATTGACCTCATTTGGGGTGGTAGAGCGGTATCCGGCCGGATCGGTTTCCACAACCCGGTGAACCCCTGCCACAGTTACCTGAAATACATACTGGCCTAATAGATTGGTGACTGCGGTGTCGCTGCCGTCAAGGGTGACGGTTACCCCGCCAATGCCTGTCTCATTTGCATCCAGCTCGCCGTTTCCATTGGAATCGTTAAAGACGGTCCCATAGATTAACGCGCGGTCGGTAATATTATTTGTATCGCCAAAATCTACTTGGTAGCCATTACCCAGGGCAACAGAAACATTTACCTGGTTCGGGGTTGTTGAAAAATAACCAGGGGGATCAGCTTCCATAACCGTATGTACCCCTGCTTCAGCGATGGCAAATGTGTACTGTCCCAATTGATTGGTTTCACGCGTTGTGCTGCTATCCAACGTGATCGTCACACCTGCAATGCCAGTCTCATTTCCATCCTGCACCCCGTTTGCATTTGCATCATCAAAGACCGTTCCATAAATAACCGCTGTCTCAGTATCATTTGAATATCCAAAATTGTTATTTTGATACTCAATGCTTTGCAGGGGCGTTATGACTATTCGTTCCGGCGTGGTAGGATAGAAGCCGCTGCCGGGGCCCTGGGATGAGATGGAAACCGTCTTGCCGGTGGGGACAACAAACTGATAGTATCCCTCGCTATTGCTGTGTATGCTGTTACTGCCGCCGGTATAATCTTCCATGGTGATCAAAACATCCGGCAACCCGGTTTCTCCGTCGTCTAAAATTCCATTTTCATTTTCATCATTGAATACCGTGCCGCTCACGATAGCCACGAGGTCTGTTCGCACCGCACCAAACAGGTTGTTGGCTGAGTAAAAATTGCCCGATTCCGGATTTTGTGGTGCACTGGAACCGCTGACCTCAATATTGTCGTTGTTTATCTTGCGTGCGGCGTCTCCTGGGATAGCGTTGGTTGAACTGTAGCCCAAGGGATTGGTTCTGGAAATAATGATCCTTGTGTCAGGTGGCCCGTAGAGAATGAAATTGCCGTCGGATGCAGTTGTCTGTTCCAGTCCTGTGCTCAGCTTAATAGTCGCTCCCGCAAGCCCTGGTTCATCAATATCAGGCAAACCGTTTGCATTGCTGTCTTCCCAGACTTTTCCACTAATTTCTATCACCGATGATAACAGCGCATCGCCAAAAAGGTTATTAGTAATAGTGTTCTGGTTTTTAATGTCATCAAGAACAACTGTTGCCTGCAGTGTATTAACGTCAATTCTGACTACGTGTGCGCTGCCGGGTATGGCATTGGTTGAAATATAGCCTTCAAGATCTGTCTCGGTAATGGTGTAGGTGCCGGCCAGTGCAACTTTAAATTCATAAAAGCCTGAATCATCAGTTGTGGATTCAATAGCTAATCCATTACCACTGAGCACTATTTTAACTCCTTTAATGCCCTCTTCGCCCTGATCCATGGTTCCGTTTACATTTGCGTCTTTGAACACCATTCCCGAAATGGTGGCGCGCAGCTTGTTTGAATCGCCAAAGTTAACCACATAACTGCTCCCCAGCATAATATCTACGGTTACTTCATTTGGTGTGGTTGAAATGAATCCCTCTGGATCATTTTCTGTAACTGTATGCTGACCAGGCTCGCTAATTTGAAAGGTATACTGGCCAAGATTATTGGTGAAATGAATAATGTTGTCGTCTAGTTTGACACTCACACCAGGGATGCCGGTTTCATTGGGATCCTGCAAACCATTGCCATTATCATCATTAAATACTGTCCCGTAGATGTTGGCACGATCAGAAAGGTCGTTGGTATCGCCAAAGTTCACCTGATAACTGTTGCCCAGCGCAACTGCAACATTGACTTCATTCGGTGTGGTTGATCGGTAGCCGGCAGGGTCGGTTTCCACAACTGTATAAACACCGGCTTCAGTAATTTGAAAGGTATATTGTCCCATTGAGTTTGTAATGCGTGAATCTCCGTTCAGTGCAACATTCACCCACGGGATGCCGACCTCACCATCATCCAGCACACCGTTTCCATTGGCATCATTGAATACTGTTCCATAAATACTTGCCCGATCAATTAATTGATTAGTATCACCAAAATTTGCTATATAATAGCGGCCCAGTACCACATAAATGCTGAGTTTATTCGGCGTGGTTGAAAAAAATCCAGGCGGATCTATTTCTTCAACGGTATGGGTTCCTGCCTGGCTGATCCGAAATGAATACTGCCCCAATCCATTAGTTACTGTTGTTACGCTGCCATCCAGCGTAATTGTTACTCCCGCGATACCGTTTTCATTGTCATCTTGCTTGCCGTTGCCATTTGCATCATTGAAAACCGTGCCGGCAATAAAGGCGCGGTCGGATTGCAAGTTGGAATTTGACACGCAGGTTTTAAGGTCCCGCTGTTCAGAACCAAGAATAAGCCCAGCGCTTCTCCAGGTATTTATTAGATCCTCTGCGCAGGAAACAAATTGCCCGTGACTTTTTGCGTTTACTTCACAGGCTGCAATGAGATCACTCATGGTGCAGCCATCGGGAAACAGCATGTTAGGTGTCCCGCTGTCACATCCCTTCACAATAATGGTCGGAAGAAGATTTGAATCGGGGCAGGCATCCTGGTCATTAGAAACCCCGTCGCCGTCCGAATCATCTTCGGTAACATTAATATTAAAACCTTGAAGGGCATGTAAGGAAGGGGGCACGGCACCTGTCAGAAAAAGGAAAAAACTTAAAACTAAAAAAATTAGCCCGATGCTACTAATTGTGCTGTTTGTTTTGTTGCTTTTCATACTTAATCCTCCTTTGATACGTCTTTAAAAAATTATTTTTTCGCCTTTGCCTTTTTTGCCCAATAAAAAACCGGGTTGCCTATATCCTGGCAACCCGGCTATCTTATTTCTTATTAAATTAAGATCCGTGGCTTTCCGTCCCAGCCTTTCAACTGGTTTGGCTTTATCAGATTATTGATATACGATATTTTATGATTTAATTTTAATTTTGACATATATTAAAACATACAAACTATTAATGTCAAGATTTTTTTCATATAAATTTGATAAAAATAAAATAATAAAGAAAAATCAAGGAATTGGTATTTCTAATTTGACTAATCCGAAAACGGAGAAATTGACAAACTTGTTTAAATTAAATCGTTTTGGCAATACCAGCTCTGAACAGTCCAAGCACCTTAGTTTTAAACGTTATCTTCCCATGTGCGACCTGTTCGGGCTCGATTGACTCCCAGTCCTTTGTAATATGATTATAAATGTAAGCCTTAACCTGCACCTTTTTCCCCAAAGCCAGTAATCGACGGTAGGGGATTGTTATCGTGACGTCGCGGTTAAAAAAAGTCCTGTAGGGACCGAAATGGACAGCCGGCCCAATTGGCCGGACAGTTTTCATCTCCGGCGGATTTAGCTGCTGGGCAATAGTTATTTTGGTGTCTTCCCAAAGGCAGTCCATGGTCTCTGCCGGATCATTAATGGGAACCGCTGTTTCTCTGGTAAAACCTTCGGGCCGGTCTGGATATGGATCGGCAGGGATTTCTATTTTTGAACCAGAAATGGGAGTGAAAAGTTCAGCCCTTACTACGTCGCCCTCGCGTTTGGTTATTAGCTGAGAAACCATGCTCCCCAGCGCAACATCCTGTGGATAAAGGCCAAACCGTTCCAGCGTGCCTCTCAGCACTACAAAATATGCTATGGCAAATTCTTCCGGGAGATTGGAATAGGAAGGCGCCACCGTTATGGTCGCCACTTTATCTGGACTCTCGCAGTCAACAACTTTTCCTTCTGCGTCTTCGCAGTGGGTGTAGTCATATTTTTTCGCCAGTATATCCGCCTTGGGTGTTAAAGGAAGATTGTTTGTGAGCTTCATATTAAGTATGGTATCAAGATTGTCATAATTCCAGTGACACGGGGCAATAATTATTTTATCTATGCCGTCTTCTTTCAATAATTCAATTGCATTGCGAATAGTTATAAAGACGCCACCGTTTTCAGATGGTTTATTAATGCCGTAAGAAAAAAAATTATCCTCCCTGAGATCACTTGCAACACCGGCCCTGGTAAATATAAGGTTATAACGGCTGCCAAAAGTTGTTTGCAGCGCTTTTTTTAAAGAAAGATAATTGAGATACGCATTCTCGTGATAAACCTCTTTGCTCCAGGGATGCGCAGTGCCGAACGGTCCGGGCGTTTCACTTTTACCCCATGGCAATCCTCTGGTAACATAAATAATACCGATAGTGCTGCCTGCAGGGTAGACCTCAATGAACGGCTTAAGATTGCGTAGGTTCATAGTATTAAATTCTGGAGTTCTGCCTACCTGACGGGTCTGCTCAATGTGCATACTGTCCAGCTTGCCGATCTCGCACAGCCGCTCCTTGATATAATTGCCAGTCATGAATTCGTTGGCGTAGCGGTTATGGTCGGTTGTCTCACGCGCCGGCAATAACTTGGTGAAGCCTTTACGAGCAAACTCCTCGGCAACGTCATCCATGCGTTTGGTGTAGCCGGGGATGGGGGTATAAAATCCATAGCGAAGATCGATTCGGTCGCCAAAGGCTTCCCCCATAAGTTGTTCAAGATATTCATCCTGGGCAATCACTGCAGGATGCTGTTCATTCGGATCCGCTGCTTCAACCGGCACTCCCAGATTGCCGTAATAACGCGTATAAATTGCCGGCATAGATTCTTTAAAATCATGAATGCCATTCGGCCAGGGATTGTTAAAGGTTCCGATCTGGAACCAACCCTCCAGATAATCAGTGCCCTCTCTCGGGTCAACCGGATATTTCTGCGCGCCGGATTCAATAACATCTTTCAAGGGAGTGATGGGTATTCCGGTTGGAATATTTTCCGACTTGACCGGCGGAACATCAGGATTCGGGCTGACATACTGGCCATTTTCAAATTGGTAAACACCATAGGAGTCATAAAAATTCTCTGCCCCCGGCTCATAGAATAGTATTGGCCATGGGATAAAGTTCTGGTGCGACAGATAGGGAAATTCCCCCACATGCCCGATTTTACACGGCTGCCCCTCATATTCAGTCTTGTCTCCTATCTGCGCAAGGTCAGGGCTTGCCCAGGCATAACCGAAATTATACCCGGCCGGCATACCCCAACCGGTAATCAAGACACCTATCTTCTCCGTCTCCTGCGCTTGAGCGATAAGGGGAAAAAGAACTATGCAGATAACTACTACCAAACCTTTTGCTCTCATACGTCCTCCGGTATTATAGGTTATTATTATAACTTCTAACTTCTATATTACATAGCTGATATTTAAAAACCTGAAAAGTGCTTTAAAATAAAGATTGTATTGAACGTCTGCCGCGTATTGGGGGAAAACAATGAAATATTTTTGATGTTGTTAGGCTTTCAAATTGTATGCCTCAAGGATGCGATATACATGCCGCGGCACAAGGATCGAGAGCAGGTGAGGATATGTAGCTTTGACAAAATAGTAATTTCGAATCAGATGGGTCTCAATGGCATATCGCACAAATTCAACACCCCGCGGGCCGGTATTATAAAGATGTTCAGCCATCATGAAGCCTTTTTCTAATGGCATTGTGCCCGACATTTTCATTGCATCATCAACCTTGGTTTCCATAAACCGTTGGGCATATTGCGTTACAAAGGCTGTCCGGTCTCCTGCCGACTCTTCAGGGAATATTTCCATTTCGTCAGACACCAAGCGCCGCAACTGCTCTCCTTTCGCGGTTCTTACCAGCACCCACTGATACATCTTTTCTATGTTTAGCGGCGCTCCCGAATAGCCCACCGTAATATCTGTCAGGCTGTTCACGTAGTCAAAGCAGCAGCGGCAACAGTGGGTGAGAAGTTCTGCACTTGATATTTCCGGAGGCAGACAGAAAAACGGCACGCGTTCTAATGTTCCGTCAACATGCCTAAGATGAACCGTAAAGTCCTGCATAAACTCATAATGTCTGACGGTCTCGTGGGAACGGGAAATTTTGCTCAGAATTAAGCGAAAGTTTTTCGGATGAACATTGTCTGTGCAGGGAATGCCGACCACATATAAATCTACATCTTTTATATAAGGATAACGGCGCTGAAACTCTCGCAGGTTCTGGACGTGACATGACGCGCCAATAACCAGTAATCGTTTTATGCGTTTCCGCAAGGCTTCTTCGAGCGCGCTAAGCGTTTGCGCCAAAACCGGCTTGCTGCCACCCCCTGCTAAAATCTCTTCTGTTGATTGGGCAAGGACGGGTACTGGCAAAAAATAATCCTTTTTACTGCGGTGCAGCGTTACCACTGCTTCAACCAGACCCGTTTCAAATGCCTTTTGTGCTATCCGGGTGATGATGCCGGTAAACTGGCCTTGAGGGAGCGGGTTCTTCATGCGGGCTACAAACCGTTCTTTGCACATGCCAAAAAACAGTTCATCAGTATCGTCCTGACAGCGCTCCCGCCCGAATACTAACAATTCCTGTTTGCCGAGCCAGCCGATATTAAATACACAGCCTTGAACCACCTCTTGTGCAGACCAGTCTTTGACCATACAGAGGCCGCACAGACTGCAGAGTTTTTTATTATTAAAATCGTTAGCCACTTTTTCCTCAGCAGTTTTCACTATGAATACCAGTGAGATTTATGTCGTTTCTTTGGCAATACTATGATTTTGGAGAGAACCCCGTGTCTTTAACACCCTCTCCCATGAATTATTTACAAACCATATTTACTGAAAAAATCCCTGCTGCAGTACTCATCAGAATTGAAACGTTCTTGAGCCTTTTCATCTGTGAGCCAGGCTATTTCAACGCCATGCTGATCATTCTTTAAGATATTTTCAACCAGAAAGGGCGTCACTGTTTCCACCGTATCGGCAAGACAGTTATACACCGCTTTCACCGTTTCCCGTTCCTCAGGGGACATCTTGCGCATATCATCAATCAGAAAATCGGTGATCACAATCCCGGGACTAATAAAACCGATCTGGACTGGACCACCTTCGGTTTCTTCAATTAAGGCCTCGGTAAAATATCGCACCGCACGTTTGGTCGTCCCATACACCAGCAGTCCCGGGCGCTTGCGGTCATCGCTGCCATGCCCCTTGACATTATAAATTTGCCCGTGCCGTTGCGCAATCATGCCCTGCAGCGCAACTTTGGTGCCATAAATAAGGCCAGTGATGTTTGTGTTAATAACGGGAGCTATCTCAGCAGGATCCAAATCTCTGAACAGTTTTGTCGTATGGGTTACGCCGGCATTATTAATCCAGATATCTACTGAGCCAAATTTCTGTTGAGCTCGATCCCATAAAGCCTGCACCTGACTCAGAACGGTTACATCGCAGGGAAAACCCGCAACCTTTTCATGGCCGTAGAGGTCAGATAATTGCTGCACGGTTTTCTCAACGGCACCGATGCCCCTCCCGCTGACAACAACAGCACAACTCCGCTTCAAAAATTCTACCGCAAGCCCGCGTCCAATACCACGGGTACTGCCGGTTATGACGGCTACTTTCATATATGCTTCCTGCTCTTGCCTGTTACCTGTTACAAAAAAATCATAGCAGTTTGATTAGCGCACCCAGCGCTGATATCTGCGCAACCCCTGATCGGTAAAATCATAGTTGGCAATAGTTGCCTGATCAATGTAAATTTTAGAAATAACAAAGCCTGCCTTCTTGAGACTTTCTCGGAATTGTTTAAGCCGCAGTTCACGTTGCTCGGGGGTTGCCTCAGCAGGAATTCGCGCACCGCTCTCGTAAGGCAAAAATTCCATCAGTATTTTTTCAAATTCCGGGTTTTTTCCATCAATCAGCTCTGCGCGGCCTCTTATCTGTACGCAGCAGAAATCTGTAAAGCTTTCAAACTCACGATGCCAGTTAAGGCTCACTTTAGGGTTATTTTTGATATGTATCAGTTTTTCTGTTCCCTGCTCGTGAAATCCATATAACACCTTCTGTTCTGGATTGAGGGTAAATTCAGCAGTTGTCGTAAGTGGCACATTGTTAAGGCAGGTGCCCAACACAAAGGTTTTTGTATCCAGCTTTTTGCCGCCAATAGTTTTTACTATTGCATCCCACACTTGCTCTTTCGGCATGACACCTTCGCCTGCCTTCTTGCCGGGGGATTCGCCGCTGAGCCACACCTGGGTCGCAGTCGTCTTTGCATCAAGCTTTATTTCATGGCAGTCATTGCAGGAATAGCCGGGTTCAACTTCGGGGTGATTGCTGTCAAGGGTTGCCTTGGTATCTATACTTTTTGCCTTGGTCGCTGTTTCCTGTTTCTTGTGCTCCTTGTTTTCTGCTGCTATCGCTCTACAATACCCCAGAATCCAGATGACCGTTATTACCCCAATAAACCCTATGATTAATTTTTTCATCCTCTGCTCCTTTCAGCGTTAACATTTGGCATCATGAACTATCACTGCAGCAATGCGCTTATTTCTAAAGCCCATGCGCTGATTTTTTCTTCGTTGCGGAAATCGCCCTCTGGAAATTTAGCCAGCTTCATAAGAATATATTCCACAGGATATAGCTCCCGGTATAAAAACTCCCCGGAAAGGATGCCGCAGCTTATCGGCGCAATATCCGGCAGCTCGTCTAAAATGGGATCAATATAAAGCTCCTTTGCGTGCGCCCGCCGATCGGGCGTATCGTTTTCATCTTTGAGATAGGTACAGGTAATGAAAACAGCAACTTTCATGTTGGCTAATACATCCTGGTTTTTATGCAGAAACTGGCGGGCACCGCGAAGCCATCCGCCAATATAAACAGGGCTTCCTACAATAACCGCATCATACGCTGAAATGTCCGTTACCGTGCGTGCGAGTTTGAGGTCCACTTGAAAGCCCTCCTGGCATAGAACATCAGCAATCTTTGCTGCGATGGAACTGGTTGCGCCATGCTTGGTCGCATACGCAATAAGAATCTTCTTCCCCCCTACATTAGTTTCGCCGCAGGAACGCTCTATAATGCCGGTCGGCGGATCAAGCACAGCGTGAGCGGTCAGCGGAAATATGCAGACCACTACTGCCAGTGCGACTATTGTTTGTAACATGGTTCTCTTTCCATGGAGCCTGATTTCTCTTTTTTTCCTTTCCATAAAGCCTCCTTTTCGAAATTGCAGGTAATTACTGCTGGTTATCAACAATGCCATTGAGAATGGTTTGTATATTGATGCGGTGTTGTTTTGTCACATCAAAATCAATAGCTACCGTAAAGTACGTTAAAAAAAATCCCATAGAAAGAAAATAAAGTGTGCGCGCCACACTTTGGGCATCAAGTTTTCTAAACGCTCCTGCAGCGACGCCCTCTTTCAGTATCCCGGCAAAAATTCTCACCCGGTTCTGGTAAACCTGCGTCACTGCCTTCCGTATGTCCTGGTCGCGCGTGCTCAGGGTTATGAACTCCAGGCTGAACTTCAAAATGTCCAGATTCTTCTGAAAAATTTCTTCTGATTTTGCGGCAAATTCCCGGATGCGTTCTGCCGGGTCTGCAATGTCTTTTATATTAGCTTTAAGCTCTTCAAAATAGCGATTTACCCGACACTTAAAAAGGTCAATAAAAAGGTTCTTCTTGGATGCGAAATGGTGGTATACCCCGCCTTTGGAAATGCCTGCTCTGGCAGCTATATCGTCTATTGACGTTTCATAGTATCCCTTTTTATTAAAGCAGTAGAGCGCTGCCTCAAATATTTCCTCTTTGCGAATTTCGGGATCCTTTTTTGCGGTCATCTGTATTTCTTATCAAGACTAATCAATCCATACCGACTGGCAAGTAGGAATCTTATAAATAATTTGTTTACAATAAGCAAGGTTAAATTTATTGACAGTGAGCACACATCATTTAATAACCCTCTGGCAAAATGAGCCGTTTTCAGGTATTTATGTCTTACGCTCGTGAGCCCAAGAAAAACTCCGTTTAGACAATTCGTTGAAATAACCATTAATAAGGAGGATAGCCATGAAGAAAGTATTAATAGCCTATATCAGCCGGACTGGTAAAACGCAACAAATGGCAGAATATATTGCCGAGGGGGTCAGAATGACCGGTAATGTCGCTGAGGTAAAAAGGATTACCGACATCAAAAGTGAAAAGGATTTACAGGGATATGACGGCTATGTGTTCGGCTCTCCTACGTATCATCGCGCACTGCCGGGTATCATGGAAACGTTTCTCTTTCTGGCACAAAAAGCAGGGCTCGCCGGAAAGGTGGGGGGTGCGTTTGGTTCCTATACCCATAGCGGGGATGCGCCAAAGATAATTTTTGATACGATGGAGAACGTCTATAAAATGAACATGGTTGACTTGGGTTCTTTCAATCTCCTTGAACATCTGGTTGAAGGAATGGATGGAATGAGGGCATGTCAGGAGTACGGGAAAGCAATTGCGAAAAAACTGGGAGCATAAATATTGCAATAAAATATAATGCAGAAGGTCAGTTATGACCTTTTAAAGACTGGGCCGTAATGTGACAAATTGCGAGAAAATCTCTTTTTCAATGTGGCGGCCAATGAGGTATTACCAAAGATGGTAACATTGCCGTTTGATCAGAGCCTGAGCAGTACCGAATGCCGGATAATCGCACACTTGACGTCACCGAATAAGATACAAAACTTCCTGGATGAAATTGATTACAGCATTGAAGAAACTAATCGTTGCCCTTTGTATGTTCTCCGGGATCGGATGGCTAATTGTTGTGACGGCGCAGTGTTTGCCGCTGCAATGCTGAGCAGGTTTGGATATCCACCGCTGATTCTGGACATGCTGTCTAATGGCCGGGATGATGACCATGTATTGGCGCTCTATAAGGGTCAGAGCAAAGGGGGGCGATTTAAGAACTATGTACCGGGGCATGAAGACATTAAAGAGATTGCTCGCAATCAAGGATTTCTTCATAGGCCCAACCTTTAACGGCTATTTAGCGCGAGTAATGATAATCAAACAAGAAACCAGAAAATACCAGTAGCGATAGAGGTGTATGGATATAGTCAGAAAGACATTGAAGATTATTGGGCTACGCACTACTCATCGATAAGCAGAATTTTAAGAATCCAGACAATGGCAAAAAGCAAGACCTGACCCCGTTGCCTTGCTCAAATACTTTCCTTGACTCTTTTCTCTTTTTGGTGTTTTCTTTCATTGAAGTGGCTCCTTTCTTTGTGAAAACATTTACCCCTGTCCCATCGATTATGCCACGGAGGAGCCATTTCTGCAATTTTCAACTAAAAATAGTATATCCTCTCATAAATGCAAATAGGATTTGATAAATAACCTTCAAGGAGAACTAAGGAACTCGGACTCTAATGTAGTAAGAAGTATTGTTATTGTATAGCTAATTGAGAAATCATTAATAGTGGCATCTGCAATAAGTGAATTACCCCGCCTACAAGGCGGGGCATCAAAAATTTTAAAACATCTTT